>NZ_OCMQ01000013.1:0-105023 GCF_900230165.1 Pseudomonas sp. URMO17WK12:I9
ATCAGTCCGTACTCACAAGCACCCACACGAATTGCTTGATTCGATTTGTTAAAGAGCGTTTGGCTAAGAGTGTTTCGTCTCAACCGAGGCGCGCATTCTACGCTTTCCTCATTGCCTGTCAAGCGTTTATTTTGAAGGTTGTTTCGAGAAACTCGTTCAACTTCAACCACTTGACTCGCTTCGATCTCTCGTAGCGGGAGGCGAATTCTACAGCGTTTCAACACGCTGTCAACCTTCTTCTCAACCGCCGCCGATCTATTCGATCGTAGCCCTTTCAGCACCACCCGAACTAGCTAACTCATTGAATCTCAAGGAGTTTCGCGTTCCGATGTCGCTGGAAGTGGGGCGCATTATAAGCGGATTAGGAACTGCGTCAACCACTATTTTCAGAAATCGCGAGACAAGCACCTATTACCCCAATACCAACTCAAGCCGACCTTCCCTGTCGGCGGTGTACGCGGGGAAGCGAACGGGCAACAGCCGGTATCCTCAGCACTATCAATAGCAGCCCAATAAAGGCATAGACAGCCCACTCCCGCAGGTCAGATCGCACAATCCATAGGAAATGCAGCAGCCCCAAGCCCAGTACCGCGTAGACCAGCCTGTGCAGCTTTTTCCATCGCGCGCCCAGGCGGCGCTGACTGTAGCGATTGGAGGTGACCGCCAACACCAGCAAACCCAGCAAGCCAAGCGCACCGACGATGATGTACGGCCGCTTGCGCAGCTCTACCGTCAACTGTCCCCAGTCCAACCCCAGGATAAAGAACAGATACGCCAGCACGTGCAACACTATGTAGGCAAACACCCACAGCCCAAGTTGACGTCGCACCACGATCCAGCCCGGCCAACCCGTAACCCGCTGCAATGGCGTCATGCACAGGCTGATCAATAGAAACACCAAGGCGCCCAACCCCAATCGATCCATCAACACCTTGCCCGGATCAGGGCCCAACAGGTTGACCGAGGCCTCATAGAGCCACCAGGCCGGAAACAAGCAGCCTGCCATGAATATGCCCAGACGAAACCAGGGGTATCGCATCAGTAGTTCTTCCGCAGATCGAGCCCGTCATATAGCGACGCCACCTCATCGGCATAGCCGTTGAACATCTGTGTCTCCCGCACGTTGGGACTGAACAGCCCGCTAGGTAACCTGCGTTCACGAGCCTGGCTCCAGCGCGGGTGATCGACCGTCGGGTTCACATTGGCATAGAAACCATACTCGTCCGGGGCCAACCCCTGCCACGTGGTTTTCGGTTGTTCTGCCACCAGGCTGATGCGCACGATCGACTTGATGCTTTTGAAACCATACTTCCAAGGCACGACCAACCTGAGCGGCGCCCCGTTCTGGTTCGGCAGCTCCCGGCCATACATACCGACTGCCAGGATGGCCAACGGATGCATCGCCTCATCCAGGCGCAGCCCCTCTTCATAAGGCCAATCGATCAATGCAAAGCCAGAACGTTGGCCGGGCATGCTCTTGGGATCCTCGAGCGTTTCGAAACGGACATAACGGGCCTTGGAGGTGGGCTCGACCTGCTTGAGCACGTGCGCCAATGGAAAACCCAGCCACGGAATGACCATCGACCACGCCTCCACGCAGCGAAGCCGGTAGACACGCTCTTCAAGTTGGTAGGGTTTGACGAAGTCCTCCAGTGCATAGCGACCGGGTTTACCCACTTCCCCATCGATGACAACGCTCCAGGGTTCGGTCTTGAGGCTGTCTGCGTTGGCAGCCGGGTCGCCCTTGTCGGGCCCGAACTCATAGAAGTTGTTGTAGTGGGTGGCATCCTTGAAGGGGGTCACGGCTTCGTTCTGGACTGTCACCGCCTGCCAGCGGGTATCGGGCAGCTTTTCCGCAAACCAGGCAGGCGCCTTGCCAGCCTGTACGTCAGGATAGCGAGACGGCTCGCCAGCCAGGACATTGCCTGGCAACGTACCCAGTGCCAGACCCGCGAGCGAACCGCCCATCAGGGCGCGGCGCGAGAGATAGAGACCTTCAGGGGTGATCTCCGACGCCTTGCATTCGGAAGACCTGGAAAGCTTGATAAGCATGAGCGGCTCCACAGCACTGGATAACGGATGTACCAGTAAGACTATGGAGCCGGAGGGTTATTCCACAATTAAGCGATTATCACCCTTTTCGGCGACGCGAGCGCAGCAGGAACTGAATGGGGCCGGAAGCCGCATAGGCCAGGAAGGCCAGCAGCAGAATGCGCGGTGGATCGCTGAAGACCACCGCGAACACCAGCACCACGGCAAGGATCGCCACGAAAGGTACACGCCCCTTGAGGTCAAGCTCCTTGAAACTGTTGTACTTGATGTTGCTGACCATCAGCATGCCCGCAGCCGCCACCAACAGCGCCACCAGGAACGAGAGCTTCGAGCCCTGGATGCCATAGTCGCTGAACGCCCATACGGTACCGGCTACCACACCGGCCGCAGCCGGGCTGGCCAAGCCGATGAAATAGCGTTTGTCGGCGGTTCCCACCTGTGTATTGAAACGCGCCAGGCGAAGCGCAGCACCGGCCACATAAATGAAGGCCACCATCCAGCCGACCTTGCCCATGTCACCCAGCGCCCAGCCAAAGGCCAGCAGGGCCGGGGCCACGCCGAAGGCGACCATGTCCGACAGCGAGTCGTACTCGGCGCCGAAGGCGCTCTGGGTATTGGTCATGCGCGCCACCCGGCCATCGAGGCCATCGAGCACCATGGCCACGAAGATGGCGATGGCAGCAAAGGCAAAATACTTGCTCGCTTCGCGTGGATCGCCAGCGCTCAGGGCACTCTGCGCGTTCATCGAACTGATGATGGAATAGAAACCGGCGAACAGGTTCGCGGTGGTGAACAGGTTGGGCAGCAGATAAATGCCGCGATGACGCACCTTGCGCCCTTCGTCGTCATGCCCCTCTTCAATGTGCTCATCGACAGGTAGCAGGCTTTCGGCGTCGGAGGGCTTGTTCGGCTCTTCGGGACGTTCGCTCATGGAGGGTACCTTGCAACAGGATGGAAAAAGTTCGACACGGGCCCGCTAAACAGGTTCTGACGGCGGGCCACTGGTCTGCTTTATACCAGAAGCTGGCTGCCAGAACGAAAAAACGCGGCCTAAGCCGCGTTTTTCATCGTTCGACGAACCTTAGTTCTTGGTCTTGTCGACAATCTTGTTGGCCGAGATCCACGGCATCATCGAACGCAGTTTCTCGCCGATGACTTCGATGCCGTGCGCGGCGTTGTTACGGCGCTTGGCGGTCATCGATGGGTAGTTGGTAGCACCTTCGGAGATGAACATCTTCGCGTACTCGCCGTCCTGGATGCGCTTGAGTGCATTGCGCATGGCTTTACGGGATTCTTCGTTGATGACTTCCGGACCGGTCACGTACTCGCCGTATTCGGCGTTGTTGGAGATCGAGTAGTTCATGTTGGCGATACCGCCTTCGTACATGAGGTCAACGATCAGCTTCAGCTCGTGCAAGCACTCGAAGTAGGCCATTTCAGGGGCATAGCCCGCTTCGACCAGAGTCTCGAAACCAGCCTTGACCAGTTCGACGGTACCGCCACACAGCACGGCCTGCTCGCCGAACAGGTCGGTTTCGGTCTCGTCCTTGAAGGTGGTTTCGATGATACCGGTACGGCCACCACCCACACCCGAGGCGTAGGACAGGGCAACGTTCTTGGCATTGCCAGAAGCATCCTGATAGATGGCGATCAGGTCAGGGATACCGCCACCTTTGACGAACTCGGAGCGCACGGTGTGACCCGGGGCTTTCGGTGCGATCATGATCACGTCGAGGTCGCCGCGTGGAACCACCTGGTTGTAGTGAATCGCGAAGCCATGGGAGAACGCCAGGGTAGCGCCCTTCTTGATGTTCGGTTCGATTTCCTGCTTGTACAGCTGGCCCTGGAATTCGTCCGGGGTCAGGATCATGACCAGGTCGGCAGCGGCGACCGCCGAGGCTACGTCGGTCACTTTCAGGCCGTGGGCTTCTGCCTTGGCAACGGTGGCCGAACCTTTACGCAGACCGATAGTGACGTCCACACCGGAGTCTTTCAGGTTGCACGCCTGAGCGTGGCCTTGGGAGCCGTAGCCGATGATGGCGACTTTCTTACCTTGGATGATGGAAAGGTCGCAGTCTTTATCGTAGAAAACTTTCATGAAATACCCCTGGTTATATCCCGGCCCCAAAGGAGCCATCGCTAATTTATTGTTGAATTCAGATGCTGAGCACTTTGTCGCCACGGGCAATGCCGGTAACGCCGCTGCGCACGGTTTCGAGAATCGATGCGGTGCCGATGGCCTGGATGAAGCTGTCCAGCTTGTCGCTGGTGCCGCTCAGTTGCACGGTGTACACGCTGGCGGTCACATCGACGATCTGGCCACGGAAGATATCCGTGGTGCGCTTGATCTCGGCACGCTGGGCACCGGTGGCCTTGACCTTGACCAACATCAGCTCGCGTTCGATATGAGCGCTTTCCGACAGGTCGACAAGCTTGACCACTTCGACCAGCTTGTTCAGGTTCTTGGTGATCTGTTCGATCACTTCGTCATGGCCAACGGTGGTCAACGTCAGACGCGACAGGGTCGGGTCTTCAGTCGGCGCCACGGTCAGGCTTTCAATGTTGTAGTTGCGCTGGGAGAACAGGCCGACCACACGGGACAAGGCACCCGGTTCGTTTTCCAGCAGCAGGGAGATGATGTGCCGCATATCAGGTACGCTCCGTCTTGCTCAGCCACATGTCACGCATCGAACCGTCCTTGATCTGCATCGGATAGACATGCTCGCTACGGTCAACCGCGATGTCGATGAACACTAGGCGATCCTTCATCGCGAAGGCTTCCTCGAGCTTGGGCTTGAGGTCCTTCAGGCTGGTAATGCGGATACCCACATGGCCATAGGCCTCGGCCAGCTTGATGAAGTCGGGCAGCGACTCGACATAAGAGTGCGAGTGACGGCCGTTGTAGGCCATGTCCTGCCACTGGCGAACCATGCCCAGCACACCGTTGTTCATGTTGACGATCTTGACCGGCAGGCCGTACTGCATGCAGGTCGACAGCTCCTGGATGTTCATCTGGATGCTGCCTTCACCGGTTACACAGGCCACGTCCTGGTCCGGGAAATTGAGCTTGATGCCCATCGCTGCCGGGAAGCCGAAGCCCATGGTGCCCAGGCCACCGGAGTTGATCCAGCGGTTGGGTTTGTTGAAGCGGTAGTACTGGGCAGCGAACATCTGGTGCTGGCCCACGTCCGAGGTCACAAAGGCATCGCCGTTGGTAACTTCGCACAGGGTCTCGATGACTTTCTGCGGCTTGATGACATTGCCGTCGCCCTTGTCATAAGGGAACAGCTCGCCATTGCCACGCCATTCGTCGATCTGCTTCCACCAGGCATCCAGCGACGCCTTCTCAGGCTGCTCGCCGATTTCCTTGAGAATGCCGATCATCTCGGACAACACGCTGTCCACTGGGCCAACGATCGGTACGTCGGCCTTGATCATCTTGGAGATCGACGCCGGGTCGATGTCGATGTGGATGATCTTGGCGTTCGGGCAGAACTTGGCCGGGCCGTTGACCACACGGTCGTCGAAACGCGCGCCTACGGCGAAGATGACATCGGCGTTGTGCATGGCCATGTTGGCGGTGAAGCTGCCATGCATGCCCAGCATGCCAAGGAACTGGCGATCGGTACCCGGGAAGCAGCCCAACCCCATGAGGGTATTGGTGACGGGCAAGTTCAGCGACTTGGCGATCTCGGTCAGGGACTCGGATCCACCACCCAGGATCACGCCGCCGCCGGCGTAGACGATTGGGCGCTTGGCAGCCAGCAGCATTTCTGCTGCCTTGCGAATCTGCCCGGAATGACCGCGCACGGCCGGGCTGTAGGAGCGCAGCTTGACCTTCTTGGGATACACGTACTCGAATTTTTCAGCCGGGTTGGTCATGTCCTTGGGGATATCGACCACCACCGGGCCTGGGCGGCCGGATTGCGCCAGGTAGAACGCTTTTTTCAGGATTTCCGGAATCTCGGTCGGGTTCTTGATCATGAAGCTGTGCTTCACGATAGGCCGGGAGATACCGATCATGTCGGTTTCCTGGAAGGCATCGGTACCTACCATGGTGCTAGGCACCTGGCCGGACAGAATGACCATCGGAATGGAGTCCATGTAGGCAGTGGCAATGCCCGTGATGGCATTGGTCGCACCCGGGCCGGACGTCACCAGCACCACGCCGGCCTTGCCGGTAGCGCGGGCGTAGCCGTCGGCCATGTGAGTCGCCGCCTGTTCGTGGCGAACCAGGATGTGCTCGACTTCCGGTTCCTTGAACAGCGCGTCGTAGACGTGCAGGAGAGCACCACCAGGGTACCCGTAGATGTGCTTAACGCCTTCGTCACGCAAGAAGCGGACGACCATCTCAGCGCCAGATAAAAGCTCCACGTTGTTCACCTCTAAAACGCCAGAATACCGCCCCAACAGGCGGGTCTTAATAGGTTTACTGCCAAGCAGAGCATGAGCGAACGTCAGCACTGACTGAGCAAGTATTGGGAGCTCCCCAGAGTGTTGCGGGGGTTTCCCACCCAGCGCGAGGTAACGCGTTGCGGGGTGTAACAGGTCGGCGCGGGTGTGCGCCTCATGATCTGCTTAGCGGGTCTGCTTCTGGCAGTCCCACTACAGCGGAAGTTGGATTCTTGTGATTTGGCGGCGACAAGTCAAGAAAAATTATTGCCAATTTTCAGCCAAGATGAATTCCTGGCACCACTAAAAATCACTAAAGCAGCAGGAAAATTAAGATTTCCGTAAAAAAGGGCCACAATCTGCGGCCCTTGAAGGAAAATTGGAAGAAATCAGGCGGTCGGGGCGATCAATTGGTCGAATGCTGCCAACAGTCGGCGCAGCTCCCGGCTCTGCTCCGGCCGGTTCACGAACACGGTTTCAGCCATGGTGAGGATCCCCGACGCGTTGGGCAATGGATGCCCCAACTCGATGATGATCTTCATGCGCGGCAGAAAAATCCACTGCAGCCACTGCTCGAAACGCAAGGTGTCGACCGCAAAGGGCACCGTGCTCTCCAGGGCATCGTCGTCAGGCGCCTCGTCGTCCCACCAACCTTGCACCTGCAACTCACGCTCGATCAGCATCAGGTGATCGGCAATGGCCAGTACCCGCGGTTCCACCGTCACGAGCTCACCCGTGCCTTTTGCCGTGCCTGCGCTGCCCCGGCACTGTCGCCTTGCTTTTCACGCGCCTGGGCGATCGTATTCCACAACTCGGCCTGCAAGCTCGGACGACCATTGGCATAGGTCAGCGCACGGCGCGCCAACTGCTCGGCCTGTGGGGCGTCGCCTTGGGACAGCCTTACCTGCGCCAACCGGTAGAGCACCTGCGGCTCGCGCGGTGCGATCCGCTGGGCCCGCTCCAGGCTCGACGCCGCGCCGTTGAAATCGCCGCTGCCCTGCTGCGTCTGGGCGGTGGTCAGCAGTGCCAGCACCGGCCCATCGAGCTGTTCGTCAGCGGACAACCCGCCGCCAGCGCCGCTACGCGGAATGCCGGTAGGCGCGCTGTTGGCCTTGGGGGCCGATGCGCTGTTCATTGACGCGATATCGAAAGGCTCGTCGGCAATGGGGTTAGGGTCAGTGGTAATCGGTTGGGCGTTAACCGGCTCGGTGGTGATCGGCGTCGTGCTGATAGGCGCCGCGCCATTGCCAGCAGGGAACGTCTGGATGCCGGACGCCCCGGCCCCCTGGGGAATCATCACCGTGACGCCGGAATCCTCCGGCAGGGTCTGCGCCTGGGGCGTGCCGGCGTTGATGCCAGGGGCCTGGCGCTTGGCCGTGACGCGCTCGCTGTTGGACACGCGGGTACTGGAGTCGACCACCGGTATATTGCCGCGAGGCACGCTGGAGCACCCCTGGAGCACCACCAGCGCCGTCACGGCAGGAAACAGCCACTTGTTCACGTCACACCTCTTCAATGCAGCCTGTGCTTAATTCATCCAGCCCTTGACCCAGTCCATGACCGATTCAGCTGGATTCTGCTCGCCGCCACAGGTCGCGCCGGCAGGCGGTTCACTCCCGCGAATATACGGCATCTGCACGGCGCCCGGACAGCTGCTGTCAGACCCCTGGCCGCTGTACGGATCGATCCAGGCCTGCACAACGTTGTCGGGCTGGGGCATGTCGAGCGGCAGTGGGTCGGCTTTTTTCATGAAGCTGGTCCACACCTGCAGCGCGCCGGTAGCGCCGGTGAAGGGCGTTTTACCGTTGTCGTCGCGGCCCATCCAGACCACTGCCAGCAGGTCCTGGCTGAAGCCTGAGAACCAGCTGTCACGTGAATCGTTGCTGGTACCGGTCTTGCCCGCCAGGGTGAGGGTGCGCGGCAAGGTGTTGTATACCGAGCGCCCGGTGCCTTCACGCATGACCCGCTGCATGGCGTTCTGGACCAGGTAGATGGCCGCCGGGTCGAACGTCTGCTGGATCTGGAACGGGTAGCGCTTGAGCGGTTCGCCTTCGGCTGTCAGTACACTGCGAATACCGCGCATCGGCGTGTTGAAGCCGCCGTTGGCCAGGGTCTGGTACATGGTCGCGACCTGCATCGGCGACATCCCGCCTGCACCCAGCAACATCGATGGGAACGCCGGCCAGTCCACATCCACACCCAGGCGCCCGATGGTCTTGATCACGTTCGGCACACCCACTTCCAGGCCGAGCTTGGCGGTGGAGAGGTTGTACGAGTGCGCCAGCCCCTGGTACAGGTAGATGGTGCCGTGCGAACGCCTGTCGTAGTTCTGCGGGCGCCATACCTGTCCGTTGGCAGCCTTGACCGAGAACGGTTCGTCCTGCACCCAGCTGGTCAGGGTGTACTTGCTCGGCTGCTCGAGGGCCGTCAGGTACACCGCCGGCTTGACCAGGGAACCAATCGGGCGCACGGCATCGATGGCTCGGTTGAAGCCGGCAAAGCCCGACTGGCGGCTGCCGATCAGTGCCTGCACCTCGCCGGTCTCCGGGTTGGTCACGACCATCGCCGATTCCACCTCGTCGGCGCCCTTGCGCCCGGCCAGGCGCTTGAACGTCTCGTTCATCGAGGTTTCGGCTTTCATCTGCAGGATCGGGTCGAAGCTGGTGAAAATGCGCAGCCCTTCTTCGGTCAAGTCTTCGTCGCGGTAGTCCTGACGCAGCTGGCGCTTGACCAGGTCGAGGAAGGCCGGGAACGAACTGTCGGCCAGACTGCCGCGCTTGGTGACGCCCAGCGGCATCTTCTTCGCCGCATCCACTTCGGCCTGGCTGGCCACACCCTGCTCGGCGACCAGGTCCAGTACCAGGTTACGCCTGGCCAACGCACGTTCCGGGTAACGGCGCGGGTTGTAGTAGGACGGGCCCTTGACCATGCCGACCAGCAACGCAATTTGATGCAGCTTGAGCTCGGACAACGGCTGGCTGAAGAAGAACTGGCTGGCCAGGCCGAAACCGTGCACGGCACGCTGACCGTCCTGGCCGACGAACACCTCGTTAAGGTAGGCCTCCAGGATTTCGCGCTTGTCGTAATGCAGTTCCAGCAATACCGCCATCATCGCCTCGGTCAGCTTGCGGCTCAGGCTGCGCTCACTGGTGAGGTAGAAATTCTTGACCAACTGCTGGGTCAGGGTACTGCCACCCTGGCGCATCGATCCGGACGAGGTATTGACCCACATGGCCCGGGCGATGGATTTGGGCGACACGCCCAAGTGACTGTAGAAATCGCGGTCTTCGGTGGCCACAAGGGTTTCGAGCAGGTACTTGGGCACCTGGTCGATCTTGATCAGGATGCGATCCTCCAGGTTCTTGGGGTAGATGCCGCCGATCATCAGCGGCTCCAGCCGCACCACATCCAAGGCCTTGCCGTCGGCGCCCGCCAGTCCCGCCACGTAATCGCCGGAGAACCGTACACGGACGAACTGGGCAGGCTCCATGCCCTCATAGAACTGGAACCCACGTGTATTGAGGTCCACCGTGTTGCCGTTCACCGCTGCCGCGCCTGGCCCATTGGCGGCACTTTCACGGCGATAACCCAGCGCGTCGAGTTCGGTGAGGAAGTCGTTCTTGCTCAGTTTCTGGCCGGTGAACAGCTCCAGCGGCCTGGCATACACCTTGGCGGGGATAGTCCAGCGCTTGCCGGAAAACTTTTCCTGCACGACGGCATCGAGGTAGACCGCGAAGCCAGCGATGATCACCAAGCCGACCAGGCTGAGCTTCAAAGCCCAGCCCAGCCAGGCACGGGAGCGGCAGGTCGGGCGTTTTTTGGGGGTACGGGAATTTCGAGATCGAGTCATGGCGGCGGATTATACGCACTTTACTGAGGCTGGGCAGGCGGCCCGGCGGTAGGCAGGGACGGCACCATTGACCATAATGGCCGATTCGAATTCCCTGCCCCCGGAAGGATTTCCCGTGAGCCAAGCCCTCATCACTGCGTTGCAGAACCCTGCCCTGTACCCCCACCCCGTGGATGGGTTCCACCTCATCGAGACGCATATCTCCTGGGTATTGCTCACGGGTGAGTATGCCTACAAGATCAAGAAGCCGATGAACTTCGGCTTCCTCGACTTCACCCACCTGGATCAGCGCCAGCACTTCTGCAACGAAGAACTGCGCCTGAATCAGCGCCTGACCGACGGTCTGTACCTGGAGGTGCTGCCAATCACCGGCACCGCCGACGCCCCGCAGATCGGTGGAGAGGGCCAGGCCATCGAATTCGCTTTGAAAATGCGCCAATTCCCACAGGGACAGATGCTGTCAACTCTCCAGGCCAACGGTAAGCTGACCGCTGCCCATGTCGACCAGATGGCCCGCCAGATCGCCGAGTTCCACATGCAGGCGCCTCGCGTGCCGGTGGAGCACCCGCTGGGTACGCCAGAAAGCGTGATGGCACCGGTGGAGCAGAACTTCGAACAGATCCGTCCGTTTCTGAGCGACAAGGCCGACCTGCAACAGCTCGACGCCCTGCAAGCTTGGGCGCGCAGCAGTTTCGACCGCTTGCATGGGCTGCTCGAACGCCGCAAGGCCGAAGGTTTCATTCGCGAATGCCACGGCGACATTCACCTGGGCAACGCGACCCTGATCGATGGCCAGGTGGTGATCTTCGATTGCATCGAATTCAATGAGCCCTTCCGCCTGACCGACGTCTATGCCGATACCGGCTTCCTGGCCATGGACCTGGAGGACCGCGGGCTCAAGTGCCTGGCCCGGCGTTTCATCAGCCAGTACCTGGAACTGACCGGCGACTATGAAGGGCTGGAGTTGCTCAACTTCTACAAGGCCTACCGCGCCCTGGTGCGTGCCAAGGTCGCGCTGTTCAGCATGCCTGCCGACGCCGATGGCGTACAGAAGGCCACGACCCTGCGTACCTACCGCAACTACGCCAATCTCGCAGAAAGCTACAGCGCCATTCCTTCACGCCTGCTGGCCATTACCCATGGGGTTTCGGCAGTCGGCAAGAGCCATGTCGCCATGCGTCTGGTCGAAGCGCTGGGCGCCGTGCGCGTGCGCTCGGATGTGGAACGCAAACGTCTGTTCGGCGAACAGGCGCAAGACACGACAGGCCAGTTGAGCGCAGGCATCTACGACCAAGAGGCCAGTGCAGCCACTTACCAGCGCCTTCACCAGATTGCAGGTACCGTGCTGCGGGCAGGCTTGCCGGTGGTACTCGACGCCACCTACCTCAAGCATGCACAGCGCCAAGCCGCCGCCGACGTCGCGAGCCAAACAGGCGTCCCCTTCCTGATCCTCGATTGCCATGCCCCGGATGCCGTGATCAACAGCTGGCTGCAGCAACGCCAGGCGCAGAACCAGGATCCGTCGGATGCCACCCTGGAGGTCGTTCAGGCCCAACAGGCAAGCCGTGAGCCGTTGGCTGCCGAGGAAGTCGCCTTGAGCACGCCGGTAGACACCCAGGCGAGCAGCAGCATGGACCATGTCATCGAGCAAATCCGTCAGCGCCTGCCAGGGCTCTGATACCTGAAGCGGCAAGACGCCGTTTCAAGCGACGCGCCTCCGACCTGCGGCCTTGTCAAAAGGCCGCGCACGTGTAGGGCCCCGCTACACTTGCTCCAGCGCCATGCGCTCTTTCCTCAACCATCGCAAGGAGGCGTGATGACCGAGGATCTGCAATGCCTGAAAAACCTTGGCAAGACGTCAGTCCAGTGGCTTAAGGCCGCCGGCGTGCAAACCCCGTCGGATCTGCGCCGCCTTGGCGCAGTCCAGGCCTACTTGACGGTGAAGGCTCGCGGTTTTCGCGCTACCAAGGTACTGCTGTTCGCCATCGAAGGCGCCCTGCTGGATGTTGCCTGGAGAGCGCTGCCGCACCCGCGCAAGACGGCACTGCTCGAGCTGCTGGAAGCCGCCACTCGGCGCGAGGCAAAAATAAAGTGTAATAAGCTATTGACCCATGAATGAGAATCGTTATGATTATCACAACTGGTCGCGAGACTGGTTGGATAGCCTCAGAGCCCTTGGTTCGGACTCTCAGATTATCTCCTCATCAGGCTAATCACGGTTATTGACCCGGCACTTTGCCGGGTCTTTTTTTGCCTGGCTGTTCAGGTCGAGTACCTGACCGACGTCTTGAACACGCCTGCTTCTCTTTCAGCGGGCGATGACCAACGGATGCCCACGCTCAGGGTGCGCCTGCACGATGACGTCGATTCCGAAGACGGCCTTGAGCGCCTTTGGTGTGAGCACACGGGCAGGGCTGGCCAAGGCGTAACTGCGCCCCTGTTCCAGCAACAGGATCTGGTCACAGAACCGCGCTGCCAGGTTAAGGTCATGCAGAATGAGCAAAACGGCAGCGCCACGATCCGCGAAACGACGCACCGCCTCCAGGGTCGTGTGCTGGTGCAGCGGGTCGAGCATGGAGGTGGGCTCGTCGAGCAACAACGTCACGCCCTCTTCGCCCGGCCACAACTGCGCCATCACCCGTGCCAGGTGCACCCGCTGGCGCTCGCCACCCGACAGCGCCAGGTAACTGCGCTGTGCAAGGTGGGCTGCATCTGCTGCCTGCAATGCCGCCTCCACAATCTGTGCGTCACGCAGGCGCCCTGTGGCATGCGGCATGCGCCCCATCCCCACGACGTCCTGCACCTGGAACGCAAAACCGAGGCTGGCCACCTGTGGCAACACCGCCAATCGCTGCGCGCGCTCGGGGCCGGCCCAGCCCGAAAGCGGTCGCCCTTGCAGTGTCACTCGCCCCTGCGCAGGCACGAGTTCGCCACTGAGCGCTCCCAGTAGACTGCTTTTGCCCGCACCATTCGGGCCCAATACACCGACGATCTGCCCAGGCGGTAGCTGCAGATCGATACCCCGCAGAACGTCCTGTTGACCACGGCGCAGGTAGAGGCCTTCGGTTTGCAGCATCACGCGCGCCCTCGGATCAGCAGGTACAGGAAAAACGGCGCGCCAATGAAAGCGGTGACGATACCAATGGGAAGCTCGGCAGGGGCCAGCAGCAGCCGCGCCACCAGATCGGCCATCAGCATCAAAGCGCCACCTGCCAACAACGAGGCAGGCAATACCACCCGGTGGTCAGGGCCGGCCAGCATTCGCACCAAATGCGGCACCACCAGGCCGATGAAACCGATCAAGCCGGCTGCGGCCACCGCCGCCCCGACGCCCAATGCCGTGCAGAACACCAACTCGCGCTTCAGGCGCTCGACGTCGATACCCAGATGGCGGGCTTCGGACTCCCCCAGCATCAGCACGTTGAGCGCCCTCGCCCGGCGAGGTAGCCAGAGCGAAACGCCCGTCGCGACCAGCAGCAGAGGCCAGATCCGCGCGTAACTTGCGCCATTGAGGCTGCCCAGGTTCCAGAACGTCAAGGTGCGCAGGGTGGCGTCATCTGCCAGGTAGCTGAAGAGCCCCACGGTCGCGCCGCCCAGTGCGGTCATGGCCACCCCGGCCAGCAGCATGGTGGCCACATTGGTCTGCCCGTCGCGCCTGCCTAGCCGGTATACCAGCGCGGTCACACCCAGTCCGCCCAGAAACGCACACAGCGACAACAGATACGGTGACAAACCCTCGGGTATGTTACCCAGCCATTGACTCCCAACGATCGCGACTGCGGCGCCAACCGCCGCACCGGCCGCCACGCCTACCAGCCCAGGGTCTGCCAGCGGGTTGCGAAACAAACCCTGCATGGCCACCCCCGACAAGGCCAGCACCGCGCCCACAGCCAGCCCCAGTAGCGTTCGCGGGAGGCGGATCTGGCCAATGATCATCTGCGCCTGCTGCAAACCCTCTGCTGCAAGCGGTACACCCAAAAGCCGCAAGCTGGCCTGCAGGGTATCGGTCAGCGGCAGACTCACGGGCCCCAGCGACAAGGAAAGCAGGATGGCGAGCACGCATGCACAGCCCAGCCAGATGAACAACGTGCGCGGTCGAACCCGTGGCCTCATGGCGCGAAGCGGATAGTGGCCGACGGATAGAACGCAGCGGCCAGCACCCTAAGCGTGGCTGGCAAGCGCGGCCCCAGCCCACCGACCAGCAAGGTCGGGTCAAGCTGAACCAGGCGCTGATCGTGCACTGCACGCGAGGCGGCCAGTGCAGGGTTTTCCTTCAACAGTGCCTGCAAGGCTGCTTGATCGGTGAGCACGCGGTCCGAGAACACGATGACGTCCGGGTCCAGCGCCGCGAGCGCCTCGCTGGAAAAGTCCTTGTAGCCCTGATGGGTTGCAAGGTTACGTCCCCCGGCCTGCTGCAAGACCCAATCCCCTGCCGTGCCGGTACCTGCCAACAGCGGCTTGGCACCGGCATGCCCCACGAGCAACACCACGCCGGGCGCGGGCTGCTCGGCTTGTGCCTGGCGTACCTTGTCGTGCAGTTCATCGAGCTGATGGCGAAAGTCTTCAGTCGCACGTGCGGCCTGCGCCTGGGCCCCAAGCAGATCGCCCAGGCGCTTGAGGGTCTGCCCGAGGGCATCGATATCGGGCTGGCTGGAGAACACCTCGACGGGCACGCCGGCCCTGGTGATCTGTGCCAACACCGGCGGTGGGCCCATTTCATCCGTACCTATCAACCTGTCAGGGCGCAGGCTCAGAATGCCTTCGGCGGACAACTGGCGCTGATAACCAATACTGGGCAGTGCTTTCAAGGAGGCTGGGTGTTGGCTGGTGGTATCGACGCCGACCAACCGCCGCTCAGCGCCCAACGCGACCACCCACTCGCTCAAGGCACCGCCAGCACTGACCCAACGGCTTGACTGTTCGGCTGCCAGGGCCTTGGTGCAGAGCAGTGGGCAGGCGGCAAGAACAAGCACGGCGGCAAGGCGACGCATCATTGGATTTCCTTTATTGGATTGGCCCCCACACCTTGTAGCAGGCGGCAGAACTGCGCACCATGCAACGCCAGGCGCAGCGAATGACAGCCATTTGATAATTGTTCGCATTGACGCGTCAAGTCGACCACCGTTCCAAGAGTCAGGCCTGCCATGCACTTTCTTTGCCCCTCCCACAGCTTGCCCGAAGGCCAGAGCCGCCCGTTCGATGTAGACGGCGTTCTCCTGCTGGGCGTTCGCCGCCAAGGCAGCGTCTACCTCTACCGCAACCGCTGCCCGCACCGTGGCATTGCATTGAACGGGCCGCAGGAACGTTTTCTGGACGGCAGCAACAGCCTTATTCACTGTAGCCACCACGGCGCACTCTTTTTGATCGAGACGGGCGAATGTGTGTCCGGGCCTTGCGAAGGCGAGTCGTTGCAGGCCCTGGACTGCCTCGAAGACAGTCAGGGCATCTGGCTCAAGGCGTGAGGATCACCGGCAGGCGCCGGTCAATGACGATGCCCTCGGCATCCAGCCGGGTTCCATAGGCCAGCACTTCGACCCCCTCGGCCGCCGCCACCTTCAGCGCTTGGGCATAGGCCATGTCGATCTCATCGGCCGGTCGTACGGCCTCGATACCCGTCAGGTTCACGCAATACAGCTGAACCGCCCGTATGCCTTGACGCGCCAGCTTGGCCAGCTCGCGCAGGTGCTTGGCACCGCGCTGGGTGACGGCGTCCGGGAACGCCGCCGTGGTGCTGTCGGCGTAACCCAGGGTTACGCTTTTCACTTCCACGTAAGCCGGTGCACCGTCGAATTCCAGACGAAAATCGATGCGACTGCCTTCTTCACCGTAGGCCACCTCCCGCTTGAGTGCAGTGAAACCTGCCAGTTCGGTGATGATCCCCGCCCGCAGCGCCTCCTCCACCAATGCGTTGGCGCGGCCGGTGTTGACGCACGCCAGCCTACCTTGCGGGGTTTCGCTGATTTCCCAGGTGCCTGGCAGTTTGCGTTTCGGGTCACTTGAGCGACTGAACCACACCAGGCCACCCTCGCGCATGCAATTGAGCATGGAGCCGGTGTTGGGGCAATGGATGGTCAGCTGCTCGCCAGTGGCCAGTTCGATGTCGGCCAGAAAGCGCTTGTACCGGCGCAGCAGCCGACCTTGTTCAAGGGCAGGAGAAAAGCGCATCAGCCCTGCCAGCTCTGCAGGCCACGGGCAATCCGCTGGACCGCTTGCTCCAGGCGCGGCAGGCTTTGGGTGTAGGCGAAGCGCACATGATGGCCGGCCAGGTGGCGACCAAAGTCCAGCCCAGGGGTAAACGCCACGTGCTCGGTTTCCAGGAAATGTCGGCAGAAGCCGAAGGCATCACCCCCGAATGCGCTGATATCGGCGTACAGATAAAACGCGCCCTGGGGCTCCACGGCAATCTTGAAACCCAGGCTGCGCAGGGCTGGCAGCAGGTAATCACGGCGTTTGGCAAATTCTGCCCGGCGCGTCTCGAAGATCCCGAGCGCCTCCGGCTGGAAGCAGGCCAGCGCGGCGTGCTGGGCCATGCTGGGTGCGCTGATGTAGAGGTTTTGCGCCAATTTCTCAAGGTCAGCCACCGCATCTTCGGGTGCCACCAACCAACCCAGGCGCCAACCGGTCATGCCGAAATATTTGGAAAAGCTATTTAGCACAAAGGCCGAATCGTCCACCTCGAGCACGCTGGGCGCATCCATGCCATAGGTCAGGCCGTGGTAGATCTCGTCCACGACCAGGTGACCGGCGCGGGCGCGCGTGGCTTGGGCAAGGCTGGCCAACGCCTCGCGCCCCAGCACCGTCCCCGTCGGGTTGGCAGGTGATGCCACCAAGGCGCCGACCGTATCGGCATTCCAGTGTTTGTGCACCAGCTCTGCATCGAGCTGATAGTTCACCTCAGGCCCTACGGGCACCAACTGCGCCCCGCCCTCGATCAGGCGCAAGAAGTGGCGATTGCACGGGTAGCCCGGGTCGGCCAGCAGCCAATGCTTGCCGGGATCGACCAGCAGGCTGCTGGCCAGCAGCAGCGCCCCGGAACCACCTGGCGTGATCAGGATGCGCTCCGGATCGACGTCAAGGCCGTAGCGCTGACCATAGAAACCGGCGATTGCCTGGCGCAGTGCCGGCAGACCACGGGCGGCCGTGTACCGGGTGTGGCCTTCGGCAAGCGCGGCTTGCCCAGCGGCAACGATGGGCGCCGCCGTGGTGAAGTCCGGCTCGCCGATCTCGAGGTGGATCACGTCATGCCCGGCTGCCTGCAGCTCATTGGCACGCGCCAGCAGCGCCATGACATGGAAGGGTTCGATGGCGCGACTGCGCGCACTGTAGGGTTGGGCCATGTCCTTCTCTCAATCGGGTCTAAACTTGGGATTCTACCCTTGCGCGCAATCGAACGTACGGTTCGCGCCGGTGTCAGTAAGCAGGATCGGGCGGGCTAGCGCACCCCCGATCTATCTGGTAAGTTCGGCGGCTCGCAGTCGCAGGGCCGGCGGTCGCCGGAGATGGAGCATCCTGCGCATAGGATCAGATGAGTGAGAGGCGGTCTATTCATGTCCACCGTAGAAAAGCAAAAAACCGGTCAAACCATGTACGGTGTCGAGCCCTATCAAGAGACCAAGGGCGAAGAATACATGGGTGAGCCCATGAAGAAGCACTTCACCAAGCTTCTCAATGCCTGGAAAGGCGAGCTCATGCAGAGCGTGGACCGCACCGTGGACCACATGAAGGACGAAGCGGCGAACTTCCCCGACCCGGCCGACCGTGCCAGCCAGGAAGAAGAATTCGCCCTCGAGCTGCGCAACCGCGACCGCGAGCGCAAGCTGATCAAGAAAATCGACAAGACCCTGCAAAAGATTCAGGACGAAGAATACGGCTGGTGCGATTCCTGCGGGATCGAGATTGGCTTGCGCCGTCTGGAGGCCCGTCCTACCGCCGACCTGTGCTTTGACTGCAAGGAAATTGCCGAGAAGAAAGAAAAGACCGTCGGCAAAGGCTGATCGTCTTCTTCTCCAAACGGGGCGCATCATGCGCCCCGCTTCATTTATATACCCTGCCCGATCATGACCCAGTCCCGTTACATCGGCCGCTTTGCCCCCACCCCCAGCGGTTTCCTGCATTTTGGCTCCCTGGTAGCCGCCCTGGCGTCCTGGCTGGACGCCCGAGCCGTGGGCGGGCGTTGGCTGCTGCGCATGGAGGACACCGACCCGCCACGGGAAATGCCCGGCGCGCGCGATGCCATCCTGCAAACCCTGGAGCGCTACGGCCTGGAATGGGATGGCGAAGTGGCTTTCCAGAGCCTGCGCTTTGATGTCTATGCCAGCGTGGTCGACCGCCTGTTCAACATGGGCCTGGCATACGCCTGCACCTGTTCGCGCAAGCAGCTGGAAGCGTACGGCGGCATCTACCCCGGCTTTTGTCGCAACGCCGGGCACGCCCGCGAAGGTGCGGCGATTCGTATCCGGGTACCGGAGCTGACCTACCGCTTCACCGACCGGGTACAAGGCGAGTACCAGCAGCACCTGGGCCGCGACGTCGGCGACTTCGTCATTCAGCGCCGCGACGGGCTCTATGCCTATCAGTTGGCGGTGGTGCTCGATGACGCCTGGCAAGGCATCACCGACATCGTGCGCGGCGCCGACTTGCTCGACAACACTCCCCGTCAACTGTACCTGCAGGAGTTGCTCGGCTTCACGCAGCCGCGCTACCTGCATGTCCCGCTGATCGTCCAGCCTGACGGCCACAAGCTGGGCAAGTCGTACCGCTCCCCGCCCTTGCAGGCCGACCAGGCCACCCCGCTGCTGCTGCGCGCGCTCAGGGCACTGGGCCAGGACACGCCCGCGCAGCTCGCAAGTGCCACCCCGACCGAAGTGCTGGCCCTGGCACGTGCGCAGTGGCGGCCCGAACGCATTGCCCAGCGCACCACGGTCCCTGAGGCCGACTTGCGCTAGGCCGGGTTTCGATAACCCGCCAACCTGAATCAAAAGGCCATGAAATTCAAACCCTTGGCCAACGCTGCCGATTCCCGCTAGCATCCGCCACGCCATATGCGCCAATAATAGATCCACACCCGCAGCGCCCAACCGTCGAGGCCCGCATGTACATCTATCGTTTGGTCCTGCTTCTGGTCGTGGGGATCTACCTGTTCTCCCCGGCCATCATGGACTGGTGGATCGAGCCCACCGGAGCCTGGTACCGCCCGTACCTGCTCTGGCTCATCCTGATCGTCGTCACTTTCATCCTGCAGAGCCAACGAGATGCCGATGAGCTTTAGCCTGACCCAGATGATCCTGATCAGTGCCGGCTACCTGCTGGTGCTGTTCGGCGTGGCCTGGGTCAGCGAACGCGGCTTGATACCGCGCTCGATCATCCGCCACCCCCTTACCTACACCTTGTCGCTGGGGGTTTATGCCAGCGCCTGGGCGTTCTACGGATCGGTCGGGCTGGCCTACCAGTACGGCTACGGCTTTCTGGCCTGTTACCTGGGGGTATCCGGGGCGTTCCTGCTGGCACCGGTGTTGCTGTATCCGATCCTGAAGATCACCCGGACCTACCAGCTATCGTCCCTGGCCGATCTGCTGGCTTTTCGCTTTCGCAGCACCTGGGCCGGGGCTCTGACCACGGTGATCATGCTGATCGGGGTGTTGCCGCTGCTTGCCCTGCAGATCCAGGCCGTGGCCGACTCCATCAGCATCCTCACCG
The DNA here is from genome assembly GCF_900230165.1 of Pseudomonas sp. URMO17WK12:I9. NCBI lineage: Bacteria > Pseudomonadati > Pseudomonadota > Gammaproteobacteria > Pseudomonadales > Pseudomonadaceae > Pseudomonas > Pseudomonas sp. URMO17WK12:I9. The sequence continues at coordinate 19,991 of NZ_OCMQ01000013.1, forward strand.
GGGAGCCGGTCAAGGCCCGGGTAGCGTTCGCCTTCTGTGCCCTCATCATCCTGTTCACCATCTTCTTCGGTTCAAGGCACATCGCTACCCGTGAGAAGCACGAGGGGCTGGTCTTCGCCATCGCCTTCGAGTCGGTGATCAAGCTCATCTCCCTGGGCGGCATCGGCCTTTATGCCCTGTATGGTGTCTTTGGCGGGCCCCACGGCCTGGAGGTCTGGCTGCTGCAGAACCAGACGGCGCTCGCGGCCCTGCACACGCCCTTGCAGGAAGGCCCGTGGCGCACCTTGCTGCTGGTGTTCTTCGCCTCGGCGATCGTCATGCCGCACATGTACCACATGGCGTTCACCGAAAACCTCAACCCGCGTTCGCTGGTCAGCGCCAGCTGGGGGCTGCCGCTGTTCCTGCTGCTGATGAGCCTGGCCGTGCCCCTGGTGCTGTGGGCCGGCTTGCGCCTGGGCGCCAGTACCAACCCGGAATACTTCACCTTGGGGTTGGGCATCGCGGCCAACAACCAGGCCTTGGCCCTGCTGGCCTATGTCGGCGGGCTTTCGGCAGCCAGCGGGTTGATCATCGTGACCACCCTCGCCCTCTCGGGCATGGCGCTCAATCACCTGGTCCTGCCGCTGTACCAGCCGCCTGCCGAGGGCAACATCTACCGCTGGCTGAAGTGGACGCGCCGGGCCTTGATCGTGGCCATCATCACCGCCGGCTTCATGTTCTACCTCACCCAGAGCAACCACCAGAGCCTGGCCAACCTGGGCATCGTCGCGTTCGTGGCCACCTTGCAGTTCCTGCCAGGGGTCCTGTCGGTGCTGTACTGGCCCACGGCGAATAGGCGGGGGTTCATTGCCGGCTTAGTGGCGGGCACCCTGGTGTGGATGGGCACCATGCTGCTGCCGCTGCTGGGTAACCTGCAGGGTTTCTACATCCCCTTGCTGGACATGATCTACGTGCTCGACGACACCAGCTGGCACATGGCAGCCATTGCATCGCTGGCCGCCAACGTGCTGCTGTTCACCTTGATCTCCTTGTTCACCAATGCCAGCAACGAAGAGGTGGCCGCGGCCGAAGCCTGCGCCGTCGACAACGTCCGCCGTCCCCAGCGCCGCGAACTGCACGCCGCCTCGCCACAGGAGTTCGCCACCCAGTTGGCCAAGCCACTGGGCGCCAAGGCCGCGCAGAAAGAAGTGGAGCAAGCCCTGCGCGACCTGTATCTGCCCTTCGACGAGCGGCGCCCCTACGCCCTGCGTCGGTTGCGCGACCGCATCGAGGCCAACCTGTCCGGCCTGATGGGCCCAAGCGTGGCCCAGGACATGGTGGAGACCTTCCTGCCCTACAAGTCGGGCAATGAAAACTATGTGACCGAAGACATCCACTTCATCGAAAGCCGGTTGGAAGACTACCACTCGCGCCTGACCGGCCTGGCTGCCGAACTCGACGCGTTGCGCCGCTATCACCGCCAGACGCTTCAGGAGCTGCCGATGGGGGTATGTTCCCTGGCCAAGGACCAGGAAATCCTCATGTGGAACAAGGCCATGGAAGAGCTGACCGGCATTGCGGCCAAGCACGTGGTCGGTTCGCGCCTGATCACCATTGCCGAACCCTGGCGGGGCCTGCTGCAGGGCTTCATCAATGTGCCGGATGAACACTTGCACAAGCAGCGCCTGGCCCTGGACGGCCAGCCGCGCTGGCTGAACCTGCACAAGGCCGCCATCGACGAACCGCTGGCCCCAGGCAACAGTGGCCTGGTGCTGCTGGTGGAAGACCTGACCGACACCCAGGCCCTGGAAGACAAGCTGGTGCACTCCGAACGCCTGGCCAGCATCGGTCGCCTGGCGGCGGGTGTGGCCCACGAGATCGGCAACCCGATCACCGGCATCGCCTGCCTTGCGCAGAACCTTCGCGAGGAGCGCGAAGGGGATGGGGAAATCATCGAGCTGTCCAGCCAGATCCTCGAACAGACCAAGCGGGTGTCGCGCATCGTACAGTCGCTGATGAGCTTCGCCCATGCAGGCGGCAGTCATCAGAACAGCGAAGAACCCGTGTGCCTGGCCGAAGTGGCCCAGGACGCCATTGGCCTGCTGGCCTTGAATCGGCGCAACTTCGACGTGCAGTTCTTCAACCTGTGCGACCCCGACCACTGGGCAGAGGGCGACCCGCAGCGCCTGGCCCAGGTGCTGATCAACCTGCTGTCCAATGCGCGGGACGCTTCCCCACCCGGCAGCGCGATCCGCGTGCGCACCGTGGGCTGCGAGCACACGGTCGACCTGATCGTGGAGGATGAGGGCAGCGGCATTCCGAAGAACATCATGGATCGCTTGTTCGAACCCTTCTTCACCACCAAGGACCCTGGCGAGGGAACCGGGCTGGGCCTTGCGCTGGTCTATTCCATCGTGGAAGAGCATTATGGACAAATCACCATCGACAGCCCGGCCGATATCGAACGGCAACGTGGCACACGGATCCGCGTGACCCTGCCCCGGCATGTCGTAGCGACGTCCCCTGAAAATCGAGACCGTCGAGAGAATTGAATCAATGCCGCATATTCTGATCGTCGAAGACGAAACCATCATCCGCTCGGCCCTGCGACGCCTGCTCGAACGGAACCAGTACCAGGTCAGCGAAGCCGGCTCGGTGCAGGAAGCACAGGAACGCTTCAGCATTGCGACCTTCGACCTGATCGTCAGCGACCTGCGCCTGCCGGGTGCCCCTGGCACCGAGTTGATCAAGCTCGGCGAGGGCAGGCCTGTGCTGATCATGACCAGCTACGCCAGCCTGCGCTCGGCCGTGGACTCGATGAAAATGGGCGCGGTCGACTACATCGCCAAGCCGTTCGATCATGATGAGATGCTCCAGGCGGTTGCGCGCATCCTGCGTGATCGGCCAAGCGCGCCTCCCGCAGCCCCTGAGCCACGCCCGGTTTCCGGCAAGTCTGCCCCGGCGGACAAAGCCAGCGCACCGGCGACCAACGGAGATATCGGCATCATCGGTTCCTGCGCCCCCATGCAGGACATGTTCAACAAGATCCGCAAGGTCGCCCCTACCGATTCCAATGTGCTGATCCAGGGTGAATCAGGCACCGGCAAGGAACTGGTCGCCCGCGCGCTGCACAACCTGTCTCGGCGGGCCAAGGCACCGATGATTTCGGTCAACTGCGCGGCGATTCCCGAAACGCTCATCGAGTCCGAGCTGTTCGGTCACGAAAAGGGCGCCTTTACCGGCGCCAGCGCAGGCCGGGCCGGGCTGGTGGAGGCTGCTGACGGCGGCACCTTGTTCCTTGACGAGATCGGCGAACTGCCACTCGAAGCTCAGGCGCGCCTGTTGCGCGTGCTTCAGGAAGGGGAAATTCGCCGGGTGGGTTCGGTGCAGTCGCAAAAGGTCGACGTGCGCCTGATCGCGGCCACTCACCGAGACCTGAAAAACCTGGCCAAGGCCGGTCAGTTCCGTGAAGACTTGTATTACCGCTTGCACGTGATCGCGCTCAAGCTACCTGCCCTGCGCGAGCGTGGCAGCGATGTGAACGAAATTGCCAGTGCCTTCCTGGCCCGCCAGTGCGCGCGGATCGGGCGCGACGATCTGCACTTCTCTTCCGAGGCAGAGCAGGCCATTCGTCACTACAGCTGGCCCGGCAACGTGCGAGAACTGGAAAACGCCGTGGAGCGCGCGGTGATCCTGAGCGAGAGCCCGGAAATTTCGGCGGAGCTGTTGGGCATCGACATCGAGCTCAGCGAGCTGGACGAGGACGAGCTGCTCGACAGTACGCTGACCGTGGCCGGTGCCGCCACGGCCAGTCATGAGCCGACCGAAGACCTGTCGCTGGAGGACTACTTCCAGCATTTCGTGTTGGAGCATCAGGACCACATGACGGAGACCGAGCTGGCACGCAAGCTGGGCGTCAGCCGTAAATGCCTTTGGGAGCGCAGGCAGCGCCTGGGTATTCCACGCCGTAAAACCAACGCCACCAGCGAGAACTGATTCAACCGGGCAGGCGTCATCTCCTGCCCGTCTTCGGTCACCCTGCAAAGCCCTTCCTCGTAATAGGGCTCAAACCCATTCCCCGCACCCTCCCCCTCTGCAAAAATCTGTTACCTGCCTGCTGGCACGTAACAGTTACCGAGGCAAACGGTAACGAAAAACACGTTGCGCCCCTGGGATGCAACCCTGCAGAAATGACCAAACCCCCGGATTTGCTGGGCCAGCCAAAGTTGGCACGCCTTCTGCTATATGCTTAGTACAAAAACAATAACAAGCACTGCAACCCACAATAAGAACAAGACGAAACGACTCACGCACAATAAGAACAAGACGGCGGAGGCGCAGCTAACTGATTCTTTTGGAGAGGATGCATGTTTGGGGCTTGCCCCACACCCAGGCAGAGAACAACAAAAACTGCACTAAAAAGCAGCACCTGAACTGGATGGATCGACGATCAACGTGACATCAGCGGCCAAAGCAATCCGTTTGCTCTTTACCCCTGGCTTGGGGGTCGTCCACAAGCTTCGCGCTTAGTGGCAGGGCGCTCAACAAAAACAAGAAGCCCGCAAAAAAAACAATAAGAGCACACGCAACGACTTCTTGGGGAGCTTAGGCTCCCCTTGTCGTTTCTGCCTTTGGGCAGGCATTCTGCGACCGCCTACACCATCCCGCGAGTAAATGCTAGAATCCCCGCCTATCATGCGGCCATTCTCATATTCTTGGCCGAACATTCCTTCAAACAGTGCATCCCATGCTGAAGAAGCTGTTCCAGTCGTTCCGCCCGCCCGTACCGGGCCAGCACCACCGGCGTACCACGCCCGAGGTGATCAACAAAAGCCAGCATTCGCTGCAGCGCCACCAGTTCAGCCGCCATGCGGTAAACATCGTGGAGCGCCTGCAGAGCGCCGGTTACCAGGCTTATCTAGTCGGTGGTTGTGTCCGCGACCTGATGCTGGGCATCACGCCGAAAGACTTCGACGTGGCCACCAGCGCCACCCCCGAACAGGTACGCGCCGAGTTCCGTAACGCGCGGATCATCGGCCGCCGCTTCAAGTTGGTTCACGTGCATTTCGGCCGTGAAATCATTGAAGTCGCCACCTTCCGCGCCCCTCACTCCGAGGACGATCAGGGCGACAGCCACCGCTCGTCCCATAATGCCAGCGGGCGAATCTTGCGCGACAACGTATATGGCACCTTGGAAGAAGACGCGCAGCGCCGCGACTTCACCATCAACGCGCTGTATTACGATCCGGTCAGCGAGCGCATCCTCGATTACGCCAACGGCGTGCACGATGTGCGCAATCGCCTGTTGCGCCTGATCGGCGATCCTACCCATCGCTACCAGGAAGACCCAGTACGCATGCTGCGTGCGGTGCGTTTCGCAGCCAAGCTCGACTTCGGTATCGAAAAGCACACCGTACAGCCGATCCGCGAACTGGCGCCGTTGCTACGCGAAATACCGCCGGCGCGGCTGTTCGAAGAGAGCCTGAAGCTGTTCCTTTCGGGCCAGGGCGCCATGGTGTTCGAAATGCTGGTCGACCTGCAGCTGTTCGAACCCCTGTTCCCCGCCAGTGCCCAGGCGCTGGAAGACCGCCCCACTTATACCCACACGCTGATCAGCCAGGCGCTGAGCAACACGGACCTGCGCGTCAAGCAAGGCAAGCCGGTAACGCCTGCCTTCATGTTCGCAGCCCTGTTGTGGCCTGCCCTGCCAGCACGCGTTCTGCACCTGCAGAACCAAGGGGTGCCACCGATTCCGGCCATGAACGGCGCAGCCCATGACCTGATCGCCGAGCAATGCGCGCGCATCGCCATCCCCAAGCGCTTCACGCTGCCGATCCGCGAAATCTGGGATATGCAGGAACGCCTGCCGCGCCGCAGCGGTAAACGCGCCGACATGCTGCTGGACAATCCGCGCTTCCGTGCCGGTTACGATTTCCTGCTGCTGCGCGAAAGCGCTGGCGAAGAAACCGATGACCTTGGCCAGTGGTGGACCGAGTATCAGGAAGCCAATGACAGCGAGCGCCGCGACATGATTCGCGACCTGGGCAGCCGTGATGAAGGCGGTGCGTCCCGCAAACGCAAGCGCAGCAACAGCAAGCGCAAGCGCGGTGGTGAAGAGGCCTTCGAGTGAGCATCCGCGTGTACGTCGGCTTGGGCAGCAATCTGGATGCCCCGGCCGAGCAGTTGCGCAGCGCCCTGGACGCCCTCGATCAGGTCCAGGCAACGCGACTGGTGGCTGCTTCGGCGCTGTATACCAGCGATTCGCTACTGCCGGGTCAGCCCCGCTACACCAATGCGGTCGCCGCGCTCGACAGCGCCTTGGCGCCACTTGACCTGCTCGATGCCTTGCAGGCCATCGAAAACGACCAGGGCCGGGTGCGCAAGGAACGCTGGGGGCCGCGCACCCTCGACCTGGACATCCTGCTGTACGGCGACCAGGTGCTGGACCTGCCGCGCCTGCAGGTACCGCACTACCACATGCATGCCAGGCCCTTCGTGCTTTATCCGCTGGCCGAACTGGTACCTGCAGACTTCCGGCTTGCCGATGGCCGCCAATTGTCCCAGCTGCTCGCCGCCTGCCCTTGCATTGGCCTCGAACGCCTGTAACCGGCCGTTCGTTAAGGCAGTAACGCCAGTAACACTCTGATCGTAACAATGCGGTAACAGGGTGATTGACTTCCCTCATTTCGCTCACGACTATAGGCCACCCGCGTAGCACCCCCGTGTTGCGCACCCCTATCGAGGCCCGGACGGACCTGTGCCAGAACATCACGCGCGATGATGTGCCGCCGCGGAAGATGACTACTCAGGTTGCATGCAGTCGTTTCCCCTGGCGCCAGAATGAGGAACTCTCTACATGCCTGAAGTAACCCTTTCCACCCTCAATGGCCTGAAGGCCAAGGGTGAAAAAATCGCCATGCTGACCTGCTATGACGCGACGTTCGCCAAGGCAGCCAGCCAGGCTGGCGTCGACGTCCTGCTGGTGGGCGACTCCTTGGGCATGGTCTTGCAAGGCCATGACAGCACCTTGCCGGTCACCACGGCAGACATGGCCTACCACACCGCCTCGGTCAAGCGCGGCAATCACGGCGCATTGATTCTCGCCGACTTGCCTTTCATGGCCCACGCCACGCCCGAATCGGCCTTTGCCAACAGTGCGGCGCTGATGCAGGCCGGCGCCCATATGGTCAAGATCGAAGGTGCAGCCTGGCTGGCCGAGACCATCCGGCTGCTGGCCGAGCGCGGTGTGCCTGTGTGCGCCCACCTGGGCCTGACACCTCAGACCGTAAACGTGCTCGGCGGCTATAAAGTACAAGGCCGCCTTGAGGCACAAGCCCGGCAGATGCAGGCCGATGCCATCGCCCTTGAAGCCGCGGGCGCCGCGATGCTCTTGCTCGAGTGCGTGCCGAGCGATCTGGCCGCAGCGATCACCCAGGCCGTGCGCATCCCGGTCATCGGCATTGGTGCCGGCAACGCCACCGATGGTCAGGTACTGGTGCTGCACGACATGCTCGGCCTGTCTCTCAGCGGTCGGGTGCCCAAGTTCGTGAAGAACTTCATGGACGGCCAACCTGACATCGCCAGCGCCCTCGCCGCTTATGTCCAGGCCGTCAAGCAGGTCACCTTCCCCGCCAGTGAACACGGGTTCAGCGCATGAATACAGTCAAGACCGTGCGGGAGCTGCGCGCCGCCGTAGCCCGCGCCCGCAACGAAGGCAAGCGCATCGGCTTCGTGCCGACCATGGGCAACCTGCACAGCGGCCATGCGGCCCTGGTGGTCAAGGCCGCGCAATGCACCGACTTCGTCGTTGCCAGCATCTTCGTCAACCCGCTGCAGTTCGGGGCCAATGAAGACCTGGACAAATACCCTCGCACGTTGGCAGCCGACCAGCAGCTGTTGGTCGAATCGGGCTGCAACCTGCTGTTTGCCCCTGGCGTGGATGAAATGTATCCGGACGGGATGAGCGTGCAGACGCGGGTCAGCGTGCCCACCCTGTCGCAAGGGCTGTGCGGCGCCAGTCGGCCAGGGCACTTCGAAGGCGTGGCCACCGTGGTCAGCAAATTGTTCAACATGGTGCAGCCTGACCTCGCGGTCTTTGGCGAAAAGGACTATCAGCAGCTGGCAGTCATCCGCGCCATGGTGCGCGACCTGAACATGCCGATCCAGGTGATGGGCCTGCCTACGGTGCGCGCCGCAGACGGTTTGGCACTGTCATCGCGCAACGGCTACCTCACCCCAGAGCAGCGGGCAACAGCGCCAGTGCTGTATCGGGTACTCCAGACACTGGCAGCTGCCATCGCCCATGGCCAAAAGGACTTCGCCACGCTGGTGGCCGACGGCCAGGCCCAGTTGAGTACAGCCGGTCTGCGCACCGATTACCTGGAAGTACGGCATGCCCTGACCCTGCGCCCGGCCGTGGTCGATGACCGAGACCTGGTGGTCATCGCGGCGGCTTACCTGGGCAACACCCGCCTGATCGACAACCTGTACGTGCAAGTGCAGGACACGACTGCCTGAACGGCCTGGGGTGCCCAGGCACCTCATCTACTTGAACGCCCCCCATTCCCAGCGCCGGACCTTTGCCTATAATGATGCCAGCCTGAACCCGGCAATGACTGCCGTGTCCAACGCATCACCACGGACCAAGGGACCCCCGCGCAATGGCGTATTACCGTACCCCCCACGATGTCACGGCTCTACCCGCCTGGCAGGCGCTCAAGCAGCACCGCGATGCCATGCAAGGCTTCAGCATGCGTGAAGCCTTCGCCGCCGATCCTCAGCGCTTCGAACAATTCTCCCTGAGCTCCTGTGGCCTGTTCCTGGATTATTCCAAGAACCTGATCACCGAACAGACACGTGACCTGCTGGTAAACCTGGCCGACGAAGTGGGCCTCAAGGACGCCATCACCTCGATGTTCAGCGGCGAGATCATCAACGCCTCCGAAGGCCGGCCGGTGCTGCACACCGCCCTGCGCCGCCCGGTGGGTGACAAGCTCAGCGTCAACGGCGTGAACGTCATGCCGGAAGTGCACAAGGTGCTCAACCAGATCACCGAGCTGGTAGGCCGCATCCATGATGGCCTGTGGCGTGGCTACAGCGAAAAGCCCATCACCGACGTAGTCAACATTGGTATCGGTGGCTCGTTCCTGGGCCCGGAACTGGTATCCGAAGCGCTGATGCCTTACGCCCAGCGCGGTGTACGCTGCCATTACCTGGCGAACATCGACGGTAGCGAGTTCCACGAACTGTCGGCCAGCCTGCGCGCCGAAACCACCCTGTTCATCGTCTCGTCCAAGTCGTTCAACACCCTCGAGACCCTGAAGAACGCAATGGCCGCGCGTACCTGGTACCTGGCCCAGGGCGGCTCGGAAGCCGAGCTGTACCGCCACTTCATCGCCGTTTCCAGCAACAAGGCCGCCGCCGTGGCGTTTGGCATCCGCGAAGAGAACATCTTCCCGATGTGGGACTGGGTCGGTGGGCGCTATTCGCTGTGGTCCGCCATCGGCCTGCCGATTGCGCTTGCCATCGGCACCGCCAACTTCAAGGAACTGCTCTCCGGTGCCTACACCATGGACCAGCATTTCCAGAGCGCGCCGTTCGAGAAGAACATGCCCGTGCTGCTGGCGCTGCTGGGCGTGTGGTACGGCAATTTCTGGGGTGCCAGCAGCCACGCGATCCTGCCGTACGACCACTACCTGCGCAACATCACCAAGCACCTGCAACAGCTGGACATGGAGTCCAACGGCAAGAGCGTGCTGCAGGACGGCACCCCGGTGAAAACCGAGACCGGCCCGGTGATCTGGGGCGGCGTGGGCTGCAACGGCCAGCATGCCTATCACCAATTGCTGCACCAGGGCACACAGCTGATCCCGGCCGACTTCATCGTGCCGGTCGTCAGCTTCAACCCGGTGGCCGACCACCACCAGTGGCTGTACGCCAACTGTCTGTCCCAGAGCCAGGCGCTGATGCTGGGCAAGACGCGCGAGGAAGCCGAGACCGAACTGCGTGCCAAGGGCATGAGCGAAGCCGATGTGCAAAAGCTCGCCCCGCACAAGGTCATTCCGGGCAATCGTCCGAGCAACACCTTGGTGGTCGAGCGTATCAGCCCACGCCGGCTGGGCGCCCTGGTGGCCATGTATGAGCACAAGGTGTTCGTGCAGAGCGTGGTCTGGGGTATCAATGCCTTCGACCAATGGGGCGTGGAATTGGGCAAGGAGCTGGGCAAGGGTGTGTACCAGCGTCTTGTGGGCAGCCAGGAAGAGGTTGCCGAGGACGGTTCTACCCAGGGCCTGATCAATTACTTCCGCGGCCGCCATCGCGGCTGATCCCACCCTCTGCCTGGCAGTGCATCCTGCTCGTCAGGCAGGGCGTGAAAAAAGTGCGCCGTAGCTTCTGCAGTTCGCTTCCGGGCGATTGGCGGGGCTGCCGCGCAGCGCCTATCGCACGTGAGTGAAGCCTGCGCAGCAAGCCAGTCTGCAGCTCCACTGTCCCTGTAGCCCGTGACCGCCCAATCGCCGGACCGGTTGAACACCCCTCCCCCCAAAACTGTCCTACTCAATAGCCGTTGCCGTGCCTCGCCCCTTACAAGAGCAGGACCACCGCCATGTTCGATCTCCGACATTACCCGCACGCCCTCGCCGTCAGTCAGGCGGCAGCCCTTTCCCAGGACGACTATGACCGCCTGTACCGCCAGTCGGTCGAAGACCCGGATACCTTCTGGACCACTCAAGCGCAACGCCTGACCTGGATGAAGCCATGGTCCCAGGTTCAACGGTCGGACCTGCGCACTGGCCACGCCCGTTGGTTCGACGGAAGCCAACTGAACGTCAGCTACAACTGCATCGATCGCCACCTGGCCACGCGGGCCGAGCAGACCGCCCTGCTGTGGGAAGGCGACGACCCCAGTGACACCAAGGCCATCAGCTACCGTGAACTGCACCGCCAGGTGTGTCGCCTGGCCAATGTATTGAAGTCGCGAGGCGTGGCCAAAGGTGACCGGGTATGCATCTACATGCCGATGATCCCCGAAGCCGCGTTCGCCATGCTCGCGTGCGCGCGCATAGGCGCTGTTCACTCCGTGGTGTTCGGTGGTTTTTCCCCCGACGCGCTGCGTGACCGTATCCTCGATGCCGACTGCCGCACCGTCATCACCGCTGACGAAGGCGTACGCGGCGGCAAGCGCATCGCCCTCAAACAGAATGTCGACAAGGCGCTGGCCAGCTGCCCAGCCGTCAGCACCGTCGTGGTCGTGCGGCGCACTGGGGGTGATGTCGCGTGGGACGACGGTCGTGACCTCTGGTACCACCACGCCATCGAGCAGGTCGACGAGACTTGCCCGCCCGAACCCATGGAGGCAGAGGCGCCGCTGTTCATCCTCTACACATCCGGCAGCACCGGCAAACCCAAAGGCGTGCTGCACACCACGGCGGGGTACTTGCTGCAAGCGGCCATGACATTCGACGTGGTGTTCGACTACCGGCAGGGGGAAGTCTTCTGGTGCACCGCCGACGTCGGCTGGGTCACCGGCCACAGTTACATCGTGTATGGCCCTCTGGCCAATGGCGCCATCTCGCTGATGTTCGAGGGCGTGCCCAACTACCCCGACAGCTCGCGGCTCTGGCAAGTGGTGGACAAGCATCAGGTCAACATCTTCTACACCGCACCCACCGCCCTGCGCGCCCTGATGCGCGAAGGGCTTGCGCCCCTGCAAAGTACCTCCCGTGCGAGCCTGCGCCTGCTGGGCAGCGTGGGTGAACCGATCAACCCGGAAGCCTGACATTGGTATTTCGATGAGGTCGGACAGCGCCGCTGCCCCATCGTCGACACCTGGTGGCAGACCGAAACCGGCGGCATCATGCTCACGCCACTGCCCGGCACCCAGACCCTCAAGCCTGGCTGCGCCACCCAACCCATGTTCGGCGTGCAGCCGGTGCTGCTTGACGACAAGGGCCAGGTCATCGAGGGTCCAGGGGCTGGGCTGCTGGCGATCAAGGCCAGCTGGCCGGGGCAGATTCGCAGCGTCCATGGCGATCACCAACGCATGGTCGACACCTACTTCAAGCCCATGCCCGGCTACTACTTCACCGGGGATGGCGCCAGGCGCGATGCCGACGGGCATTACTGGATCACTGGGCGCGTGGACGATGTGATCAACGTGTCCGGACATCGCATCGGCACGGCGGAGGTCGAAAGCGCCCTGGTGCTTCACGACAGCGTGGCCGAAGCAGCCGTGGTGGGTTACCCCCACGATCTCAAGGGCCAGGGTGTATACGCCTTCGTGACCACCATGAACGGTGTCAGCCCCGATGAAGACCTCAAGGCCCAGTTACTGGCGCTCGTCGGCAAGGAGATCGGCAGCTTCGCCAAGCCCGAGCTGCTGCAATGGGCTCCGGCTCTGCCCAAGACACGGTCGGGTAAGATCATGCGGCGTATACTGCGCAAGATCGCCTGTAACGAGCTCGACAGCCTGGGCGACACCTCTACCCTGGCCGACCCGAGCGTCGTCCAAGGGTTGATCGACACTCGCCTGAACCGATAACCGGCGGCCGCTACCCAGGCTGCCCAGCCCTGCAGGTCACCATGGAAGCGCTTCGCCGCCGTATCGAACAACAAGCCATGAGCCTCACCGGCCTGGCGTTGGGGCAGCTCGACCTGGAGTCGCCCAAGGGCGACCCTGGCCTGTTCGGGCCCGACAGTGTCAGTTGGCGGGTGCATGGCGACTTCCCCAGCATGCTGGTCGGCGGCATCAGCGCACTGATGCTGCAGTTGCTGCACCCGCTGGCGCTCGCTGGGGTCTGGGACCATTCCAACTTTCGCCATGACTTGATCGGGCGCCTGCGGCGCACCAGCCAGTTCATTTCAGGGACCACGTTCGGTGCGACCGAAGATGCGCACTGGCTGATCGAAAAAGTGCGCCGGATACACCTGCAAGTCGAAGGCACTGCGCCGGATGGCCGCCCCTATGCGGCCAGCGACCCTCACCTGCTGACCTGGGTGCATGTGGCCGAGGTCAGCAGCTTTCTGGCCGCTCACTTGCGTTACCGCAACCCCCGCTTGTCCCTGGCCGACCAAGACGCTTACTACCAGGAAATCGCCCTGATCGCCGAACGCCTGGGCGCCCTGGACGTGCCACGCTCGCGCCGTGAGGTCGAACACTACCTGCATGCGATGCGCCCACAACTGAGCTGCGATGCCCGCAGTCAGGAAGTCATGAGTATTCTGCTCGACGCCCCTGCGCCCAGCCGACTGGCAAAACCGGTGGGCAAGCTGATGCTGAACGCCGGTATCGAGCTGCTGCCACAGTGGGCACAACAGCAGCTTGGCCTCGAACCGGGCCATTGGCAAAAACGGTTGATCCGCCTGGGCGTGCAAGGCACCGCACCGGTATTGCGCTGGGCCATGCGCGACGGGTCTGCGCACCGGGCCAGGCGCCGCATGGGCATCGAATAAGCACTGAGCGCACCTCAGCGGAACTGATTTAACGTGCCATACTCCAAGGCATCCCGGCCCGGACAGACGAAGCGATTCATGTACAAAGGACTGACTCGCGCCATCGGCGCACTGCTGGCGTTGCTCGCCCTGTACAGCCTGCTTGGCTTTTTCATTCTTCCGGGCGTCGCGCTGCGTATCGCCAACCAGCAGCTCGCCCACTACGCCACGGTGCCGGCCCACCTCCAGCGGGCCGAGTTCAACCCCTTCAGCCTTGAGTTGACCTTGTGGGGCTTGCAGATCGGCGAGCCCGGTAAAGAGCAGGTTGGCTTCGAAAAACTGTACGCCAACCTGTCGCTGGACAGCCTATGGACCGGCGCGCTGCACCTTGACGCCCTCGAGTTGGTCAAACCACGCACCGAAGTGCTATTTGCCAAAGATGGCACGCTCAACCTCGCTCGCCTTTTCCAACTGCCTGCCAGCAAAAGCGAGCCCGATACACCCCCAGGCGATCCTTTCCCGCTGCGTATCGGCAGCATCAAGCTTGAGCAGGGTTTCGTGCGTTTCGAAGACCTGCGTCCCAGCGAGCCGATCGAGTTTCTCTACGACAACCTTGGCCTGGAATTGAAGAACCTCAGCACCCTCGCCAATGACAATGCCGACATGACCATGGTGGCCAACGGTCCCAACGGTGGGCGCATCGACTGGCAGGGCACGTTGAGCCTAGCGCCTATCGCGTCCGAAGGCACGCTCAAGGTCACCGACAGCAAGATGAAGCTGTTCTGGCCCTATGTGCGCGATGCGGTGCCCTTGGTGCTGGAAGACGGCAAGCTCAGCCTGAGCACGCATTATCGGCTCAACCTGGCAGATAAGACCGAACTGCGTCTGGAAAAAGCCTCGGTGCGGGTGGCGCCCTTTGCCATCAAGGCTCCGAATGGTCGTCCGTTGGCAAGGCTCGCCAATCTGGAGTTGAGTGATGCCTCCGTCGACCTGGTCAAGCAGCAGGTCACGATCGGCAAGGTACGCAGTGAAAAACTGGAAACCTGGGCAGCGCTGGAGAAGGACGGTCAGCTCGATTGGCAGGTGCTGTTTGCCGGCGAGCCTGGCAAGCCAACACCAGCTGAAAAGGCCGAGCCGCCCACTGCAGGGGCTTCAGCTGCACCGCAGACGCCAGCGGCCCCAAGCAAGCCCTGGCAGGTGTTGCTTAATGATGTCCAGCTCAGGAACTACCGTGTTCACCTGGCAGACCGCACGCAAAAAGAACCGGTCACCCTGGACGTAGGCCCCTTGAACGCTGACTTGAAGGGCTTCGACAGCCTCAACCAGAAGCCCTTCACGGTCAAGTTCGACACCGGCATCGGCAAGCAAGGCACCCTGCAGGGCCAGGGCCAGGTCAACCTGGCGCCGGTGTGGGCCAAGCTGGATGTCGGCACCCGGGACATCGACCTGCGGTTAGCCCAAGCCTACATCAGCCCCTTCATTCTGTTGGAGCTGCGCAGCGGTATGCTCGACAGCGACCTGAAGGTGGACCTGAAAAGTACCTCGCCGTTGGCCTTGACGGTAAGCGGCAAAGCGCAGGTGAATCAGTTGCACACCCTCGACACCATCAAGAGCCGGGACTTCGTCAAATGGCAGCAGGTCAACCTCGATGGCCTGACGTATGTGCATGGCGATGCCCTGTCGATCGCCAAGGTGACACTGCAACAGCCTTATGCACGCTTCATCATCAACGAAGACCGTACTACCAACATCAATGACCTGTTGATCCCACAGTCAAACGATGCGCCTGCCAAGGCCCAGCCCCAGCCTGCAAGCGCCACCGAGGAAAAGCCGCTCGGTATCCACATTGGCCAGATCGTGATCAAGGACGGTTCGGCCAACTTCGCCGACCTGTCGCTCACGCCCAATTTCGCCACGGCCGTGCAACAGCTCAACGGCCAGGTGGGGACCATCGATAACCGCAAGCCCCTCCCTGCCCCGGTGGATGTGCAAGGCAAGGTTGACCGGTACGCACCCGTCACCATCAAAGGTGGCCTCAACCCATTCGACCCACTCGCGAGCCTGGACATCGCCGCCGTGTTCAAACGCGTCGAACTGACCACCCTGACGCCCTACTCGGGCAAGTTTGCCGGCTACCGCATCCGCAAAGGCCGGCTGAACCTGGACCTGCACTACCTGATCACCAAGGGCCAACTCAAAGCCGAGAACAAGGTGGTCGTTGAGCAGTTGCAACTTGGGGAGAAAGTGGACAGCCCGGACGCGGTCGATCTGCCGATTCGCCTCGCAGTGGCGCTGCTCAAAGACACTCACGGCAAGATTTCCATCGAGTTGCCCGTTGCGGGCGATCTGAACAACCCGCAGTTCAGCGTGATGCCGATCGTGTGGCAAACCTTGCGCAACCTGGTGCTGCGCGCCGCGCAGGCACCGTTCAAGCTCATCGGTGGCCTTGTTGCCGGAGGCGGCGCCGAAGACTTGGGCACTGTGGCCTTTGCACCCGGGTCCAGCGAGCTGGCAGGCGATGCCCAAGCATCCTTGGATAAACTTGCCGAAGGGCTGAGAAAGCGGCCGGAACTGCGCCTGGAAATCGAAGGCACCAGCGCTCAGGCAAGCGACGGCCCCATTCTTGCCCAACAGCGTCTGGAGCGGGAATATCAGGCCACCTGGTACAAGATTCTGCAGCGGCGCGGTGACAAGGTACCGGCCAGTGCGTCCCTGATGGTGGTCGACGAGGCCGACAAGCCAGCGATGCTCGAAGGCATTTACCGCAGCCGCCTCAAGCAGCAACCGCCTGCCGAATGGGAGCAGCTTGACCGCGACGCGCGCACTGCCAACCTTCGCAACGCCGTGCTCAAGTTCTGGGCCGAAAGCACGGCTCTGTTACGCACTCTGGGGCAGGAGCGGGCCAGCAGTATCAAGGATTACCTGGTGGACAAAGCCAAGCTTGAAGACGATAGGGTGTACTTCATCGACACCCACCTGGGGCAGCCCGAAAAAGATGGCCGCGTTGTCACGCCAATGCACCTGGATGCCGACTGATCGTGACTCCTAAGGCTTGATGCCAAGCCTATGCGGCTCAATGAAAGCTTCCACGAAAAAGCCCCGGCACAGGCCGGGGCTTTTGTTGTAGCTGGCCAAATCCATTTGGCCGACAGGACGATCCTTATTCAGCTTTCAGGCCGTCAGCCATTACGCTCTTGACGCCTTTGATGTTCTTGGCAACGCGCACGGCCACTTCTTTTTGCGACTCGGTCACTTTGACGTCCGAGGACAGAGAGACTACGCCGTGGCTGGTTTCTACTTTGATGTCGCTGCCTGGTACGCCTTTCTCGGTCAGCAGATCCGCTTTGACCTTGGTGGTGATCCAGGTGTCAGAGCCTTCTTGCTTAGCGTCATCCATAGTGTTGGCAGCCAGCATTACCGGAGCCTGGGTGGCCTGGGCTGCGAAAGCGGCGTTGGCCATGGTCAGGGTCAGAGCGGTAGCAGTAGCGGCAGCAATGGCGAACTTCTTCATGTGAGTCACTCCTGTTTTTCGAAAGGTCTGCGCCATGTGTCTGGCGGCAGGTAAACAGGTAGTTGCATGGCTTGTGCCAGGTTTTACGCTTCGCTTGATTCCTTTTAAATCAATGACTTACGTATCATCGCATCGTTCACCGCTCGTGCATTCTGCAACCTGCGCGATAAACCTGCATGCAAGATGCAAGTCCGCTAAAAGTTCCGTGTCTGTTTTTGTATTTACACGGGCACAGCCCAGTATAGATCCAAAAAAAGGGCTCCCGCGGGAGCCCTTTGTGAAGCGCTAGGCGATCAGACGCCAGAAGCCTTCGCAGCCGCGACGTCCTTGATGGACAGCTTGATACGGCCGCGGTTATCCACGTCCAGTACCAGCACTTCGACTTCCTGACCTTCCTTGAGGATGTCGGTGACTTTCTCGACGCGCGCATCGCTCAGCATGGAGATGTGCACCAGGCCATCCTTGCCAGGCAGGATGTTGACGAAGGCGCCGAAGTCGACAATACGCTCGACCTTGCCCACGTAGATCTTGCCAATCTCGGCCTCGGCAGTGATGCCCAGGATGCGCTGCTTGGCAGCGTCTGCCGCTTCCTTGGTTTCGCCGAAGATCTTGATCGAGCCGTCGTCTTCGATATCGATCGAAGCCTTGGTCTCTTCGCAGATGGCGCGAATGGTGGCGCCGCCCTTGCCGATCACGTCGCGGATCTTGTCCGAGTCGATTTTCATGGCGATCATGGTCGGCGCGTTGGCCGACAGCTCGGTACGCGACTGGGCAATGATCTGGTTCATCTGGCCGAGGATGTTCAGGCGCGCTTCCAGGGCCTGGCCCAGGGCGATTTCCATGATCTCTTCGGTGATGCCGTTGATCTTGATGTCCATCTGCAGGGCGGTGACGCCCTTGGCGGTACCGGCTACCTTGAAGTCCATGTCGCCGAGGTGGTCTTCGTCACCCAGGATGTCGGTCAGAACGGCAAACTTCTCGCCTTCCTTGACCAGACCCATAGCGATACCGGCAACCGGTGCTTTCATCGGTACACCGGCATCCATCAGGGCCAGCGAGGCACCGCAGACCGAAGCCATGGAGCTGGAACCGTTGGACTCGGTGATTTCCGAGACGACACGGATGGTGTACGGGAACTCGCTGTCGCTTGGCAGCATCGCCTGCACGCCGCGACGCGCCAGACGACCGTGGCCGATTTCACGACGGCCAGCGCCGCCCATGCGACCACACTCACCGACCGAGAACGGTGGGAAGTTGTAGTGCAGCATGAAGGGGTCTTTCTTTTCGCCTTCCAGGGTGTCCAGCAACTGTGCGTCACGGGCAGTACCGAGGGTGGCAACGACCAGCGCCTGGGTTTCGCCACGGGTGAACAGTGCCGAGCCGTGGGTTTTGGGCAGAACACCGACTTCGATGTTCAGCGGGCGCACGGTGCGGGTGTCACGGCCGTCGATGCGCGGCTTGCCGTTCACGATGTTCTCGCGCACGGTGCGGTATTCCAGCTCGCCGAAGATTTCCTTGATCTGGCCAGCGGTCGGGCCGGCTTCTTCGTTGCTCAGGCGGGCAATGGCTTCATCGCGCAGCTGGCCCAGGCGGGTGTAGCGGTCCGCTTTCTGGGTGATGGTGTAGGCCTGCGACACCTGCTCGCCGAACTCGGCACGTACCAGGTTCATCAGCTCGGTGTTGGCGGCAGCGGGCTGCCAGTCCCACGTTGGCTTGCCGGCTTCGGCAGCCAGTTCCTTGACGGCCTGGATGACGGCCTGGAACTCATCGTGGGCGAACAGCACGGCGCCCAGCATCTGGTCTTCGGTGAGCTCTTTGGCTTCCGATTCAACCATCAACACGGCGGTTTCGGTACCGGCGACAACCATGTCCAGGCTAGAAGCCGCCAGTTGCTCGTACGTTGGGTTCAGCAGGTAGCCGGTGCTTTCGTGGAAGGCAACGCGTGCCGCGCCAATCGGGCCTTCGAATGGAATGCCGGAGATGGCCAGGGCCGCCGAGGTACCGATCATCGCGGCGACATCGGGGTCGGTCTTCTTGCTGGTGGAAACCACGGTGCAGACGACCTGCACTTCGTTCATGAACCCTTCAGGGAACAGCGGACGGATCGGACGGTCGATCAGGCGCGAGGTCAGGGTTTCTTTCTCGGAAGGACGGCCTTCACGCTTGAAGAAACCACCGGGGATCTTGCCGGCAGCGTAGGTTTTTTCCTGATAGTGAACCGACAACGGGAAGAAGCCCTTGCCTGGATCAGCTTGCTTGGCACCGACCACGGTCACCAGCACGGTGACGTCGTTGTCGACGGTGACCAGCACGGCGCCGGTTGCCTGACGGGCAATGCGGCCCGTTTCGAGAGTAACGGTCGATTGACCGAACTGGAATGTCTTGATTACCGGGTTCACGGTTTCCTACCTTCTTCAGTGGCTCTTGGGGGAACTGTTTTCTTGCGAATGCTTGGGCAGTGCAGGGAATCGGCCCTGTCTACCGTCCAGATACAACTCGAGGCCGGGAGCCTGGAACCGAACGAAAAAACCGCTCGAGTTACCAGGCTGCCAGCCTCGAAGTCATGCGTGGCGTGCCCCACGACAAGGCTGTGAAACAGCCCTGTCGAAGCCAGCGGCACGCCATGCACACCACCAACCAGGCCGCTATTAGCGACGCAGGCCCAGGCGAGCGATCAGCGCGCTGTAACGGGTGGTGTCTTTGCCCTTCAGGTAGTCCAGCAGCTTACGACGCTGGTTGACCATACGAATCAGACCACGACGGGAGTGGTGGTCTTTGTCGTTGGCCTTGAAGTGGCCTTGCAGCTTGTTGATGTTGGCGGTCAGCAGAGCAACCTGTACTTCCGGGCTACCGGTGTCGCCGGCGGCTTGCTGGTGTTCGGCAACGATCTTAGCTTTTTCTTCAACGCTGAGGGCCATGAGGCTTCTCCTGATTAAACGGACCCCGCGAACGGGTTCCAATAGGCCAGGGACTTATCCCTGTATCAATAGAAAGAGGTGTGACCGTGCCTACTGACAGCCACCCTCTGCTCCACGGACCTCGGCACCTGCCTGGGCCCATGGTTTCGGTCATTCCGACCGAATCAGTCGACGTGGCGCGATCCGCCCGTCTTCGCTCACCTCACCGATACCGATGAAGCGGGCATTGTGATCCTGTACACGAACCATGCCGAATTGCGGCGCGTCCGGTGCACGCACTGCCTGCCCATGCAGCCAGTAGAACGCGCTGTGCTCGGACAGACTCACCATCGGCCAATCCTGCAGCCCGCTGTCCGACGGCATGAGGAAACGATCGAGCGCTTCGTTGCCGCCTTCGGCGTGGGCCTGCTCGAGCTCCTCGAGGGTGACCGTCTGTGCCAGCGCGAAAGGCCCGGCCTGCGTCCTGCGCAGCTCTGCGACATACGCACCGCAGCCCAGCACTTCACCGATATCCTCCACCAGGGTACGAATATAGGTGCCTTTGCTGCAGCCAACGCTCAAGCGTGCACGGGTGCCTTCGCACTCAAGCAGTTCAAGACGGCTAATAGTAACAGAACGCGCCTCGCGCTCCACTACCTCTCCTGCACGCGCCAGCTTGTACAACGGCTGACCGTCACGCTTGAGAGCCGAGTACATGGGCGGTATCTGGCTGATCGGGCCACGAAAACCGGGCAATGCGGCTTCCAGTTCGGCGCGACCAACGGTCACCTCGCGGGTGCGCAGCACCTCGCCCTCGGCATCGCCGGTGTTGGTCGTCTGGCCCAGTTGCATGACCGTCTCGTAACCCTTGTCGGAGTCGAGCAGGTATTGCGAAAACTTGGTGGCCTCGCCGAAGCACAGCGGCAAGACGCCAGTGGCCAGCGGGTCGAGGCTACCGGTGTGACCGGCCTTCTCTGCATTGAGCAACCAGCGCACCTTTTGCAAGGCAGCGTTGGAGGTGAAGCCCAAGGGCTTGTCCAGCAGGATGATGCCGCTGACATTGCGGCGAATGCGTTTGACCTGGGCCACCGATTACTCCTTGGTGCCAGACTCGTCGGCATCCTTGTGCAGGCGGTCTTCGGCCACTGCACGCTCGATCAATGCCGACAGGTGCACGCCACGGCTGACGCTTTCGTCGAAGTGGAAATGCAGTTGCGGCACGCTGCGCAGCTGCATGGAGCGACCCAGGTGCAGGCGCAGGAAGCTGGCGGCGCTGTTCAGGGCCTTGAGCGACTGCTGCACGGCATCGGGGGTTTCTTCACCCATCACGGTGATGAACACCTTGGCATGGCCCAGGTCGCGGCTCACATCCACGGCAGTGATGGTGACCAGACCGACACGCGGATCCTTGACTTCACGACGGATCAGCTCAGCCAGCTCGCGCTGCATCTGATCGCCAATGCGTTGGGTACGGCTATATTCTTTGGCCATTCTTGTTACCTGTAACGTAAAGCGGCAAACGCCCGGTCAGAACGATGCCTGACCGGGCGCTGCCTGAAGAGGTGCTGCAAAGCGCCCGCCAAGGCGCTTGCAACCTGCTCACCCTTAGAGGGTACGAGCCACCTGGACTTTCTCGAACACTTCGATCTTGTCGCCGACCTTGACGTCGTTGTAGCTCTTCACGCCGATACCACACTCCATGCCGTTACGCACTTCGGCGGCATCGTCCTTGAAGCGGCGCAGCGATTCCAGCTCGCCCTCGAAGATGACCACGTCGTCGCGCAGTACGCGGATCGGACGGTTACGGTAGACGGTACCTTCGATGACCATACAGCCAGCGATGGCGCCGAACTTCGGCGAACGGAACACGTCACGCACTTCGGCGACGCCCAGGATGTTCTCGCGAACATCGCTGCCGAGCATGCCGGTCAGGGCTTTCTTGACGTCTTCGATGATGTCGTAGATCACGTTGTAGTAACGCATATCCAGACCTTCCTGCTCGACGATCTTGCGCGCACCGGCATCGGCACGCACGTTGAAGCCGAACAGTACTGCGTTCGAAGCCAGCGCCAGGTTGGCATCGCTCTCGGTGATACCACCTACGCCGCCACCAATGACACGGACCTGCACTTCGTCGTTGCCCAGGCCGCCGAGCGAACCCTGCAGCGCTTCGAGAGAACCGCGCACATCGGTCTTGAGAACGATGTTGAGCGTTTTCTTCTCTTCCTGACCCATGGTCTCGAAGATGTTTTCCAGCTTGCCTGCGTGAGCACGGGCCAGCTTGACCTCGCGATACTTGCCTTGACGGAACATGGCAACTTCGCGGGCTTTCTTCTCGTCAGCCACTACCGACAGCTCGTCGCCGGCTTCCGGTGTGCCGTCCAGGCCAAGGATTTCGACCGGGATGGACGGGCCAGCTTCCTTCACAGGCTTGCCGTTCTCGTCCAGCATGGCGCGAACGCGGCCATAGTTGGAGCCGCACAGCACCATGTCGCCCTGACGCAGCGTACCGTCCTGAACCAGGATGGTAGCGACTGGGCCGCGGCCCTTGTCCAGACGCGATTCGACGACCACACCGCGCCCTGGGGCGGTCGGCGTAGCGGTCAACTCGAGGATCTCGGCCTGCAGCAGCACCGCTTCGAGCAGCTCGTCCACGCCGGTACCCATCTTGGCCGAAACCTTGACGAATGGCGTGTCACCACCCCAGTCCTCGGAGGTCACGCCTTCGACGGACAGCTCGTTACGGATGCGATCAAGGTCAGCACCAGGCTTGTCGATCTTGTTGACCGCAACCACCAGCGGTACGCCAGCTGCCTTGGCATGCTGAACGGCTTCGCGGGTTTGTGGCATCACGCCGTCGTCCGCCGCCACCACCAGGATGACGATGTCGGTCGCCTTGGCACCACGGGCACGCATCTGGGTAAACGCAGCGTGGCCAGGGGTGTCGAGGAAGGTGACCATGCCGCGGTCGGTTTCCACGTGGTAGGCACCGATGTGCTGGGTGATACCACCGGCTTCGCCAGCAGCAACCTTGGCACGACGGATGTAGTCGAGCAGCGAGGTCTTACCATGGTCGACGTGACCCATGACAGTGACGACCGGCGCACGGGACTCGGTCTGGCCTTCGAACTTCAGGGATTCGGCCAGGGAGTCTTCCAGGGCGGAATCGCTGATCAGCGTGACCTTGTGGCCCAGCTCTTCGGCGATCAGCTGAGCGGTTTCCTGATCGAGCACCTGGTTGATGGTCACCGGGGTGCCCATCTTGAACATGAACTTGACCACTTCAGCGCCCTTGACGGACATCTGGTTGGCAAGCTCGGAGACGGTGATGGTCTCGCCGATGGTCACGTCACGAATGACCGGACCGGTCGGGTTCTGGAAGCCGTGCTGGTTACGCTTCTTCAGCTTGCTCTTGCCACCACGACCACGACGAGCGCCATCGCTCTCTTCGTCGGTGGTACGCGGCGCGGCACGAGGCGTCGGAGCCTTTTCCTTTTCCTTGACCTTGACCTTGATCGACACACGTGGCGCCTCGCCACGACGACGGTCGTCATCACGGGTGCGGCTTTCGTTGCGACGGGTCTCGTCTTTCTTGCGCTCGGCCGCACGGGCGGCAGCGTCTTCCGACGTCGGCGCATTGGCTACGACCGGCGCAGCGGCAGGGGCAGAAGCCTGTTCTGCCTTGGCAGCCGGAGCCGGAGCGGAAGCGGCGGCATCAGCAGCCTGGCGACGCGCCTGCTCTTCGTTGCGCTGACGCACTTCAGCGTCAACCTTGTCGCGGGCAGCGTTTTCAGCTGCACGGCGCTCTTCGAGCTCACGCTTCTGCTCAGCCTGGATTTCTTCCGGGCTGCGCTGCACGAATACTTTCTTCTTGCGTACTTCTACGCTGATACTCTTACTACCGGCGACACGCAGGGTGCTGGTGGTTTTGCGCTGCAAGGTAATCTTGCGCGGTTCTTCCGCCTTGCTCTTGTGGCTGCTCTTCAAATGAGTCAGCAAGGTCTGCTTCTCATTGTCGGTCACTACCTGACCGGCGTCGGTGTGCGGCAGACCTGCCTCACGCATCTGCTGCAGCAGGCGCTCTACCGGTGCCTCGACCTCTTGGGCCAGTTCTTTCACCGTGACTTGCGTCATGCACTTCTCTCCTCAGGCCGCGCCTAATTACTCGAACCAGTGGGCTCGGGCGGCCATGATCAACTTGCCGGCACGCTCTTCGTCGATGCCGTCGATGTCGAGCAGGTCGTCGATCGACTGCTCGGCCAGGTCTTCGCGGTTAACCACGCCGCGCACCGCCAGTTCCGCCGCCAGGTCCTTGTCCATGCCCTCAAGGGAGAGCAGGTCTTCGGCCGGATGGGCGTCTGCCAGTTTTTCTTCGGTAGCGATGGCCTTGGTCAACAAACGGTCCTTGGCTCGAGCGCGGAGCTCATTGACGATATCTTCGTCAAAGCCATCGATGTTGAGCATTTCTTCCAACGGTACGTAGGCAATTTCTTCAAGGCTGGTGAAGCCTTCGTCGACCAGCACTTGGGCCAGCTCCTCGTCGACTTCCAGTTCATCGATGAAATTGCGCAGGATGTCGCCAGTTTCGGCTTGCTGCTTGGCCTGGATGTCCTTCTCGGTCATCACGTTCAGGGTCCAGCCAGTCAACTGACTGGCCAGGCGAACGTTCTGACCGCCACGGCCAATGGCTTGAGCCAGGTTGTCTTCGGCGACGGCGATGTCCATGGCATGGGCATCTTCATCAACGATGATCGCCGCGACTTCAGCCGGCGACATGGCGTTGATGACGAACTGCGCCGGGTTATCGTCCCAGAGAACGATATCCACACGCTCACCACCCAACTCTCCGGATACGGCCTGGACGCGCGACCCACGCATGCCGATGCAGGCGCCTTGCGGGTCGATGCGCTTGTCCTTGGAGCGGACGGCGATCTTGGCTCGCGAACCCGGATCACGGGAAGCGGCCATGACTTCGATGAGGCCTTCAGCGATTTCCGGCACTTCGATGCGGAAAAGCTCGATCAGCATCTGCGGCGCGGTGCGCGACAGGATCAGCTGAGGACCACGGTTTTCGGTGCGAATTTCCTTGAGCAGTGCACGCAGGCGCACACCCACACGGAAAGTTTCGCGGGCAATGATGTCTTCGCGGGCCAGCAACGCCTCGGCATTGTTGCCCAGGTCGACGATGACGTTGTCGCGGGTGACCTTCTTGACGGTACCGGAGATGATTTCGCCCACACGCTCACGGTAGGCATCGACCACCTGCGCACGCTCGGCCTCACGGACCTTCTGCACGATGACCTGCTTGGCGGTCTGCGCGGCGATGCGGCCGAACTCGATGGATTCGATCTTTTCTTCGATCACGTCGCCAATCTTGGCTTCGGGATGCGTGTCCTTGATCTTGTCCAGCCAGGTTTCGATGGCCGGATCATCGAGGTCGGCTTCATCGACCACGGTCCAACGACGGAAAGTCTCGTAGCTACCGGTGTGGCGGTTGATTTCCACACGCAGGTCGACTTCGTCTTCAAAACGTTTTTTGGTTGCGGTGGCCAGGGCCACCTCCAGCGCTTCGAAAATGACGCCGGGCGGTACACCTTTTTCGTTGGATACCGATTCAACAACCAGCAGTACTTCTTTGCTCATCGTACGCCTCGCCTTGCGCAAGCCATTGGGCCCGGATAATCCGTCGGGCCCGGCACGTCTCAGTCAAAACTGGGAATAATATTGGCCTTGTCGATCGAATCGATCGGCAGTAGGAACTCCTGGTCGTCCACCTGGACCACCACATCCTGCTCCTCCACACCGCGGAGAAGGCCCTGGAAGTTACGACGACCCTCGAAGGGTGAGCGCAGCTTGATCTTCACTTGTTCGCCGGCATGCGAGGCAAACTGTTCCAGTGTGAACAGTGGGCGATCCATGCCTGGAGAAGACACCTCGAGGGTGTACTCGCTGCTGATCGGATCCTCGACATCCAGGATGGCGCTGGCTTGACGGCTGACAGCTTCGCAGTCCTCCACCAGAATGCCGCCTTCCTTGTCGATGTAGATACGCAATACCGAATGCTTGCCCTGGGAAACGAATTCGATCCCCCAGCATTGATAGCCCAGACCCTCGACAACCGGGGCCAACAAGGCCTGCAACTGTTCTAGCTTGCTCGACACCTGAACCCCCTCGTGCATGCTGTGCAAATAAAAAATGGGCGAAGCGCCCATCCCTGAAAGCGCCGTTGGACAACGACGCCTGAACTGTTCGGTTAGCAAAAAGCCCCTGAAAAGGGGCTTCGCTGAAGCTGGTTGCGGGGGCTGGATTTGAACCAACGACCTTCGGGTTATGAGCCCGACGAGCTACCAAGCTGCTCCACCCCGCGACAAAGCTGGGGCGAAAGTATAAGACCGAACCCACTTGAGGGTCAAATCCAAACCTTCACCTGCAAGAAAGCCCGCCAAGGCGGGCTCTCAAGCTTTAAATGGTACCGAGAAGGGGACTCGAACCCCTACACCCTATGGGCACAACCACCTCAAGGTTGCGTGTCTACCAATTCCACCACCTCGGCAATACTACTTTGAAACCCGTTACTTCTGCTCTTCTGCCGGAGGAGGTACATCACCCGAATTAGGAGTGGCTTCGCTCTTCTGTTCTTGGAGCACCGGTACATCATCATTGATGGCCGGTTTTGGCTGCTCTTTCACTTCTAGCACGGCTGGATCTGGAAGACCTGCTTGGCTAAGCTGGTGAGCTTGTTGCTTCGCGAAGTATCCTAACCCAAGTGCTGTCAAAAAGAAAGTGGCAGCGAGTATTGCAGTGAATTTACTTAGGAAGGTGGCAGAGCCCTGACTTCCGAAGACGGTATTGGAAGCACCCGCACCAAAAGATGCACCGGCTTCCGCCCCCTTACCCTGTTGCAACAGTACCAGCACTACCAGCGAAAGCGCTGCCAACAGATGAAAAACAACGATGACTGTTTCCAGCATTTGTTCAGTTTCCTGCGGCGCGACAAATTGCACCGAATTCGTCTGCGTTCAGGGAAGCCCCACCAATGAGACCCCCATCGATATCCGGCATGCCGAACAGTTCGGCCGCATTGGCCGCCTTCACGCTGCCGCCGTAGAGCAACTGCACCTTCGCAGCCACTTCAGCATCTTTTGCCGCCAGCTGGCCGCGGATGGCGGCGTGCACATCCTGGGCCTGCTGAGGCGTGGCCGTTAGGCCAGTGCCGATGGCCCATACAGGCTCATAGGCAATTACCGCATTGGCAAACACACTAACACCGAAAGCTTCGATGATACTGTTGAGTTGACGCCCAACAACTTCGAGCGTTTTGCCGGCCTCGCGCTCTTCAAGGGTTTCCCCAATACAGAGCACGGGCTTCAAACCTTTGGCCTGAGCCGCTGCAAACTTGCGATTCAGCACTTCGTCATCTTCGCCGATTACCTGGCGACGTTCCGAATGGCCAATCAACACCAACTTGCAACCTGCTTCAACCAGCTGTTCCGGAGCAACTTCACCGGTCAGCGCGCCCTGTTCGGGCATTACCGCAGAATTCTGTGCGCCGACGATAATACCCTTGCCGTCGAGTTCGGCAACCACTTGGTTGATGAACAAGGTTGGCGGGAATACCGCGACTTCCACTCCGCTCGGCAGGGCAAGATTGCGCAAACCCTCGGTCAGCTCAGCGACGCTGGCGCGGGTACCGTGCATCTTCCAGTTACCAGCAACCATAGGGCGACGCATGCTTTACCTCGTCGGTCAAAGTGGGCGCAGATCTTACCCAACCAGATTCGCGCTGGCAAGCGGCTTCAGGCACAAACTTCTGCGACGCGCTTTGCCAGTGCTTCGGCATGCAGACGCACCTGGTGTTCATCCTCACCTTCGACCATGACGCGCAACAGCGGCTCGGTCCCGGATTTACGCAGCAACACCCGCCCACGGCCTGCCAGGGCTTCAGTGACCTGCGCGCTGGCTTGCTTGACGTCCGGGTGCTCGAGGGGGTCCACGTCGCCTGCACTGAAGCGCACATTGATCAGCACTTGCGGGCATTTGCGCAGCGCCTGGCGCGCCTGGGCCAGGGTCTCGCCACGGCGCTTGAGCGCCATCAGCACCTGCAGCGCAGCGATGATCGCATCCCCCGTGGTGGTGTAGTTGCAGCACACCACGTGGCCGGAATTCTCCCCACCCACCAGCCACTCGCGCTCGAGCAGCTCGGCCATGACGTAGCGGTCACCGACCTTGGCACGCACGAATGGGATATCCAGGTCCTTGAGCGCAAGCTCCAGCCCCAGGTTGCTCATGAGCGTACCCACCACGCCCCCTTGCAGCTTGCCGCGGTCGTGCAGGTCGCGCGCGATGATGAACAGCAGCTCGTCACCGTCGACGATCGCGCCGGTGTGATCGACCATCAACACACGGTCGCCATCACCGTCGAAAGCGATGCCAAGGTCTGCGTGGCCGACCAGCACAGCGGCCTGCAGCGACTCGATGTGGGTCGAACCACAGCCCTCGTTGATGTTCAGGCCATCTGGCTGGGCGTGCAGCACCGTCACATCGGCACCCAACTCACGGAACACGCTGGGCGCCACCTTGTACGTGGCGCCATGGGCGCAGTCGACCACCAGCTTGAGGCCGGCGAAGCTGGTGCTGCTGGGCACGCTGCTCTTGCAGAACTCGATGTAGCGACCGGCTGCGTCGTTGATGCGCGAAACCTTGCCCAGCTTGCTCGACTCCACGACGGTCATGGGCTGATCGAGCAGTTCCTCGATCATCAGCTCCACTTCGTCCGGCAGCTTGGTGCCCTGCCCCGAGAAGAACTTGATGCCATTGTCATCGTGCGGGTTGTGCGAGGCACTGATGACGATACCGGCTTCGGCATGGAAGGTGCGGGTCAGGTAGGCGATGGCAGGCGTGGGCATCGGGCCCAGCAGCATCACATCGGCGCCTGCGGCCGAAAGACCAGCTTCGAGCGCGGATTCGAACATGTAGCCGGAGATCCGCGTGTCCTTGCCCACCAGCACGCGGCAATGGCCTTGTTTGCGAAACGCCATGCCAGCCGCCCAGCCAAGCTTGAGCATGAACTCTGGGGTGATCGGGTATTCGCCGACGCGGCCACGAATGCCGTCGGTACCAAAATATTTTCTGCTCATAGGGACTCCAATGTTCTTATTCGGCGTGCTGAACGGCGGCGATCATGCGGACCACGTCAACGGTTTGCGCTACATCATGCACGCGCAGGATCCTTGCGCCCTTGGTCACGGCCAGCGCCGCGAGCGCCAGGCTGCCATAAAGACGCTCATCCACAGGACGCTCGAGCGTCAGGCCGATCATGCTTTTACGGGAAACGCCTACCAGCAGCGGACGCCCCAGGCGATGGAGCGCTTCGAGGTGCTTGAACAGGCTGAGATTGTGGGCCAGGGTCTTGGCGAAACCGAAGCCTGGATCGAGCACGATGCGGTCGGCCTCGATGCCCGCGTCCGCACAGGCCACCATGCGCTGCTGGAGGTAGCGCGCCACGTCCTGGGTGACATTCTCATAATGCGGGTCGTCCTGCATGGTGCCCGGCTCGCCGCGCATGTGCATCAGGCACACCGGCAGCCCGGTTGCAGCAGCGGCGTCCAGCGCCCCATCGCGCTCGAGGGCGCGCACATCGTTGATCAGGCCAGCGCCCAGGCGGGCGGCTTCGCGCATGACGGCAGGCGTGGACGTATCCACCGACACCACGACATCGAGATGACGGTGGATGGCCTCGACCATCGGCGCCACGCGCTCAAGCTCTTCGGTGACCGAAACGGGCCGCGCACCCGGGCGGGTGGACTCCCCGCCCACATCGATCAGCGTGGCGCCTGCAGCCACCATTGCCTCGGCGTGGCGCAAAGCCTCGTCGCGCCGACTGAAGCGGCCACCGTCGGAGAAGGAATCGGGCGTGACATTGAGAATACCCATGACATGGGTACGCGACAAATCAAGAACCCGATTGCCGCAAGGCAATCGGGTCGGGTGCTGCACTGAGCTCATAGGTGCCCTTAGTGTTGAGCCGCTGGACCACCGATGGGCGATTCCGGGCGGTCACCCTGGGCAGCCGGTGTACCGGAAGCCGAATCATCATCCCAATCGCGAGGTTCGCGAGGCGTACGGCCGGCCATGATATCGTCGATCTGCTCGGCGTCGATGGTTTCGTACTTCATCAAGGCTTCGGCCATTGCATCGAGCTTGTCGCGGTTCTCGGTCAGCAGCTGCTTGGCAGTGGCGTAGCACTGGTCGATGATGCTGCGCACTTCGGAGTCGATCAGCTTGGCCGTCTCACCGGAAACACTGGTCTGCTGGCTGCCTGCGCTACGACCCAGGAACACTTCGCCGTCTTCTTCGGCATACATCAGCGGGCCCAGCTTCTCGGACAGGCCCCACTTGGTGACCATGTTCCGCGCGATCTGGCTGGCACGCATGATGTCGTTGGAAGCGCCGGTGGTGACGCCGTCGAAGCCCAGGGTCATCTCCTCGGCGATACGACCGCCGTAGAGGGAGCAGATCTGGCTGATCAGCGCACGCTTGGACAGGCTGTAGCGGTCTTCTTCGGGCAGGAACATGGTCACACCCAGTGCACGACCCCGCGGGATGATCGACACCTTGTAGACCGGATCGTGCTCGGGCACCAGGCGACCGACGATCGCGTGACCGGCTTCGTGGTAGGCCGTGTTCTGCTTTTCCTTTTCGGACATGACCATGGTCTTGCGCTCAGCGCCCATCATGATCTTGTCCTTGGCCAGCTCGAACTCCTTCATGTCGACCAGGCGCTTGTTGGCGCGAGCGGCGAACAGCGCGGCTTCGTTGACCAGGTTGGCAAGGTCTGCACCGGAGAAGCCCGGCGTACCACGGGCGATGACGGCCGGGTTGACGTTGTCGCCGATCGGCGCCTTGCGCATGTGCACTTTAAGAATCTGCTCACGACCCCGAATGTCCGGCAGGCCAACGACGACCTGACGGTCGAAGCGACCGGGGCGCAGCAG
Organism: Pseudomonas sp. URMO17WK12:I9; assembly: GCF_900230165.1. NCBI lineage: Bacteria > Pseudomonadati > Pseudomonadota > Gammaproteobacteria > Pseudomonadales > Pseudomonadaceae > Pseudomonas > Pseudomonas sp. URMO17WK12:I9. The sequence continues at coordinate 50,800 of NZ_OCMQ01000013.1, forward strand.
CGCAGGGTCGAGCACGTCGGGGCGGTTGGTCGCGGCGATGACGATGATGCCATCGTTCATCTCGAAGCCGTCCATCTCTACCAGCAACTGGTTGAGGGTCTGCTCACGCTCGTCGTGACCCCCGCCCATGCCAGCACCACGGTGGCGGCCGACGGCGTCGATCTCGTCGATGAAGATGATGCACGGGGCGTGCTTCTTGGCCTGCTCGAACATGTCGCGTACACGGCTGGCACCGACACCGACGAACATTTCAACGAAGTCCGAACCGGAAATGGTGAAGAACGGCACCTTGGCCTCGCCTGCAATAGCCTTGGCCAGCAGGGTCTTACCGGTACCGGGCGGGCCCACCATCAGCACACCGCGCGGAATGCGGCCGCCCAAGCGCTGGAACTTGCCCGGGTCGCGCAGGAACTCGACCAACTCGCCCACTTCTTCCTTGGCCTCGTCGCAACCGGCGACGTCAGCCAGGGTGGTCTTGACCTGGTCCTCGGAGAGCAGGCGCGCCTTGCTCTTGCCAAAGCTCATGGGGCCACCCTTGCCACCTGCCCCGCCTTGCATCTGGCGCATGAAGAACATGAACACGGCAATAATGACCAGGATCGGGAAGCTGGCAACCAGCAACTGGGTCCAGATGCTCTGCTGCTCGGGCTGCTTGCCCTCAACGGTAACGTGGTTGTCCACCAGGTCGCCGATCAGGCCGTTGTCGGTGATCGCCGGGCGCACGGTCTTGAAGCTGTCGCCGTCGGAGCGCTTGCCGGTGATGATGTAACCGTCGACGGTCACTCGCTCGACCTTGCCATCCTTGACCTGCTGGATGAAGTCGGAGTAGTTGAGGGTCTGCGGCTCGTTAGGGCTGGAGAAGTTGTTCATCACCGTCACCAGGACAGCTGCGATGATCAACCACAGGATCAGATTCTTTGCCATGTCGTTCAATTCGCTACCCTCTGAGGCCGGCGCACGACGCAGCCGTGCCTCGCATGATATTCATCGCCCTAACTTACTACATTGCCCACGCAACCGCAGGCACCGTCTGTAACCCTTTGTGAAATCCAGACTACACGAAGTTCGGACGATCCTGACGCCGTGGCCGATTGGAATTAACTATCGGCCGCTGCGCTTAGTACCGTTCACGCGCCCTTGAACCCCTTGCCAAGCAGGTACTGCTCGCGGGAGCGATCCCGCGATGAAGACGGTTTGCGCATCTGTACCTTGTCGAACTTGGTGCGCACGTCCTTGAGGTACACATCGAAACCTTCACCCTGGAAGATCTTGATCAGGAAATCACCGCCGGGCCGAAGCACGCGGGTTGCCAAATCCAGGGCCAGCTCGCAAAGGAACATGGCTCGCGGTATGTCGACCGCGGGCGTACCACTCATATTGGGGGCCATGTCCGAAATCACAAGGTCTACGTGTGAATCGCCGACGGCTTCGAGAATTTGCCGTAGCACCTCGTCCTGGGTGAAGTCCCCCTGAATGAAGGTGACATCGGGGATTGAGTCCATCTCCAGGATGTCGGAGGCGATCAGTCGACCCTGACCACCAATCAGACGACTGGTCACCTGGGACCAGCCGCCCGGCGCCGCGCCCAGGTCGATGACACTCATGCCAGGACGGATCAGGCGGTCCTTTTCCTGGATCTCAAGCAGCTTGTAGCTTGCTCGCGAGCGGTAGCCGTCCTTCTGCGCCTGTTTGACGAAAGGGTCGTTGAAATGCTCTCGCAGCCAGTTTGCGCTGCTTTTGGAACGTTGTACCACGGGGCACCTCGATGATATGCGTGGTGATTGACTGGGCGGAGCCGGTGGCCCTCGGGTAAAATGCCGGTCAATTTTACAGAATCAGACGGAAAGGGTCAGATTATGCCGCTCAATAACGAGCAGAAGAAGCAATACAAATCCATTGGTCATGACCTCAAGCCGGTCCTGATCGTTGCTGGCAACGGTTTGAATGAAGGTGTCGTCGCCGAATTGGAACGCGCATTGGCCGACCACGAGCTGATCAAGGTCGAAATTCGCTCCGAAGACCGCGAGGAGCGTGCCGAGACCATTGCCGCGCTGTGCAAGGCCGGCCGCGCCGAGCTGGTGCAGACCATCGGCAAGAAGGCGCTGATCTACCGCAAGAACCCTCAGCCGAACAAGCAGCTGTCCAACGTCCACCGTTACAAGTAACGGTGGCGCCGCTCAGTGGCGCGAATGTCGCGCCCTGAGTGGAACGGGCTGGGCGACCAGCACGATGCCGGAAAAGCCCAGCACCAGGAAACAGAACATCTGCCAGCGCTCGCCCACGGAGATCCCGTAGCGCAAGGTGTAGTAGCCGATGCAGGCCCCAAGGCCCAGCAACAGCATCTGGCCACGGAACTGGCGCCACCAGGCAGCCAGGCCTTCCACCCTCGCCAATACGGCCAGCTGGGTGATCAAGCCGAGCAGTGCCACGCCGATCAACCAACGGTCGATCTGCCCGGCAATGTCCTGGACAAGCAATGGCGCAAGGCCGCTGACTTTCAACGCAGGCACCAACCCCACGTGGAACACCCACAGGCCACCGACCCAGAATACCTGGGCCAGCTGCCAGAGGATCCCCTCGAGGGAAGGCGCCCGCAGGCGCCGGTCAGATGTGCTTGACTTCGACAATCTCGTACTCGACCGTACCGTTTGGCGTCTTGACGACAACGGTGTCACCCTCTTCCTTGCCAATGATGGCGCGAGCGATCGGCGCACTGCTGGACAGCTTGCCTTTCTTCACGTCGGCTTCATCCTCGCCAACGATCTGGTAGGTGACCTGATCACCCGTCTCGGTGTTTTCCAGATCGACGGTAGTGCCGAAAATGACCTTGCCCGTATGGGCAATGGCGGTCACGTCGATCACGACCGAGTTCTGCAAACGGCCTTCGATGTCGCGGATACGGGCCTCGACCATGCCCTGCTCCTCGCGGGCGGCATGGTACTCGGCGTTCTCCTTCAAGTCACCCAGCTCACGCGCTTCACCAATGGCTTGGCTCAGGCGCGGGCGCTCGGTCTTGCTCAGAAAGAGCAGTTCTTCTTCCAGGGCGCGAGCGCCCTGGACGGTCATCGGGTATTTGGTCATGCTCATGCTTTGAGTCCTGCGTGCAGATCCTGCAGGCGGCGAACGGTTTTTTCCGGACCGAATTTCAGCGCCTCGCAGATGGCTTCACCGGCCGCAATGGTCGTGGTGCAGTAGATCTTGTGCTGCAGCGCATTGCGGCGAATCGAGTAGGAATCGGCGATCGACTGACGGCCTTCGGTGGTGTTGATGATCAACGACACTTCGTCGTTCTTGATCATGTCGACCACATGAGGACGGCCTTCGGTCACCTTGTTCACGCGGCGCACCTTCAAGCCGGCCGCCTCGATGACCTTGGCGGTACCTGCGGTTGCCACCACTTCGAAGCCCAGGGCGATCAGGTCGCGGGCAACGCCGGCCACTTGCGGCTTGTCGTCGTCGCGCACGCTGATGAACGCAGTGCCACCGGTCGGCAGTACTTCGCTGGCACCCATCTGGGCCTTGGCGAAGGCTTCACCGAAGCTGTCACCGACACCCATTACTTCACCGGTCGATTTCATCTCAGGGCCGAGGATCGGGTCAACCCCTGGGAACTTGGCGAACGGGAAGACGGCTTCCTTCACGCTGTAGAAGTTGGGGATGATTTCCTGGGTGAAGCCCAGTTCCTTCAGGGTTTTGCCTGCCATGACGCGGGCGGCGATCATGGCCAGCGACGTGCCGATGCACTTGGACACGAACGGTACGGTACGCGAGGCACGCGGGTTGACTTCGATCACGTAGATCTTGTCGCCCTGCAGGGCCAGCTGCACGTTCATCAGCCCAACTACGCCCAGCTCCAGGGCCATTTTCTTGACCTGCACACGCACTTCATCCTGCACTTCCTTGCTCAGCGAGTAAGGTGGCAGCGAACATGCCGAGTCACCGGAGTGAACGCCGGCCTGCTCGATGTGCTGCATGATGGCGCCGATAACCACATCGGTACCGTCGCAGACCGCATCCACGTCCATCTCGATGGCGCAGTTGAGGAAGTGGTCCAGCAGCACCGGGCTGTCGTTGGACACCTGAACGGCTTCGCGCAGGTAGCGCTTGAGCTCGTCCAGTTCGTAGACGATCTCCATGGCACGACCACCCAGGACGTAGGATGGACGCACGACCAGCGGGTAGCCGATGGTGCCAGCGGCGCTGATGGCCTCTTCTTCGCTGCGCACGGTGGCGTTTGGCGGCTGCAGCAGGTTCAGGCGCTGTACCATCTGCTGGAAGCGCTCACGGTCTTCGGCACGGTCGATGGCGTCGGGGCTGGTGCCGATGATCGGCACGCCGGCTTCTTCCAGGGCGCGGGCAAGCTTGAGCGGGGTCTGGCCGCCGTAGTGCACGATCACGCCCTTGGGCTTCTCGACGCGGCAGACTTCCAGCACGTCTTCCAGCGTCAGCGGCTCGAAGTACAGACGGTCGGAGGTGTCGTAGTCGGTGGAAACGGTTTCCGGGTTGCAGTTGACCATGATGGTCTCGTAACCGTCGTCACGCAGCGCCAAGGCGGCGTGCACGCAGCAGTAGTCGAACTCGATGCCCTGCCCGATGCGGTTGGGGCCACCGCCGAGGATCATGATCTTGTCGCGGGTCGACGGGTTCGCCTCGCACTCCTCCTCGTAGGTGGAATACAGGTAGGCGGTGTCGGTGGCGAACTCGGCGGCGCAGGTGTCGACGCGCTTGTACACCGGGAACACTTCCAGCTTGTGGCGGTGACGGCGCAGGGTCTTGTCGGTGATGCCCAGCAGCTTGGCCAGACGCTGGTCCGAGAAGCCCTTGCGCTTGAGGCGCAGCATGCAGTCCTTGTCGATCGCGGTGAGGGCCAGGGTCTTGACCTTTTCCTCTTCCTTGATCAGGTCTTCCATCTGCACCAGGAACCACATGTCGATGCCGGTCAGGTCAAAGATCTGCTCGCAGGTCATGCCCGAACGCATGGCGTCGGCCACATACCAGATGCGCTCGGCGCCCGGCACGGTCAGCTCGCGCTTGAGGATGCTGGCAGCCTCGGGGCTGGCCAGGTCGACTTTCGGGTCGAGGCCGCAGGCGCCGACTTCCAGGCCGCGCAGGGCTTTCTGCAAGGATTCCTGGAAAGTACGGCCGATGGCCATGACTTCACCGACCGATTTCATCTGGGTCGTCAGGCGAGCGTCGGCCTTCGGGAATTTCTCGAAAGCAAAGCGTGGCAGCTTGGTCACAACGTAGTCGATCGACGGCTCGAAGGAAGCCGGGGTGCGGCCACCGGTGATGTCGTTCTGCAGCTCGTCCAAGGTGTAGCCGATGGCCAGCTTGGCGGCGATCTTGGCGATCGGGAAGCCGGTAGCTTTCGAAGCCAGGGCCGAGGAGCGCGACACACGCGGGTTCATCTCGATGACGACCATGCGGCCGGTGTTCGGGCAAATGCCGAACTGCACGTTGGAACCGCCGGTCTCGACACCGATTTCACGCAGCACCGCCAGGGAGGCGTTGCGCATGATCTGGTATTCCTTGTCGGTGAGGGTCTGCGCCGGGGCGACGGTGATCGAGTCGCCGGTGTGCACGCCCATCGGGTCGAAGTTTTCGATGGAGCAGACGATGATGCAGTTGTCCTTCTTGTCGCGGACCACCTCCATCTCGTATTCCTTCCAGCCGATCAGCGACTCGTCGATCAGCAGTTCCTTGGTCGGCGACAGGTCCAGGCCACGGGTGCAGATTTCTTCGAATTCTTCGCGGTTGTAGGCGATGCCGCCGCCAGTGCCGCCCATGGTGAACGACGGGCGGATGATGCAAGGGAAGCCAAGCTTCTCGAGCACCGCATTGGCCTCTTCCATGCTGTGGGCGATACCGGAGCGCGGGCACTCCAGGCCGATGTCCTTCATGGCCTTGTCAAAGCGCGAACGGTCTTCGGCCTTGTCGATGGTGTCGGCATTGGCGCCGATCATTTCCACGCCGAACTTCTCCAGAACGCCATGGCGCTCCAGGTCCAGGGCGCAGTTCAGCGCAGTCTGGCCACCCATGGTCGGCAGGACGGCGTCAGGGCGCTCTTTCTCGATGATCTTGGCCACCGACTGCCACTTGATCGGCTCGATGTAGGTGGCGTCGGCCATGGCCGGGTCGGTCATGATGGTGGCTGGGTTGGAGTTCACCAGGATGACGCGGAACCCCTCCTCGCGCAGGGCTTTGCAAGCCTGGGCGCCGGAGTAGTCGAATTCGCAGGCCTGGCCGATCACGATCGGGCCAGCGCCGAGAATCAGGATGCTTTTGATGTCTGTACGTTTTGGCATGGTTGTCACTCAAATCCGGGGTCAGTCGGCAAGCCGCATTGAACAATCTGGGTCAGGCGCATCCGGGCATGGCACATGCCGCCCGGGGCCTTGAAGCAGGAGACTCAGCGGCGCTTGGCCATGGCATCGGTGAAACGATCGAACAGGGGCGCGACGTCGGTCGGGCCTGGGCTCGCTTCAGGGTGGCCCTGGAAGCTGAACGCGCTCTTGTCGGTGCGCTCGATACCCTGCAGGGTGCCGTCGAACAGCGACTTGTGAATGGCGCGCACGTTGCCAGGCAAGGTCGCTTCGTCTACCGCAAAGCCGTGGTTCTGGCTGGTGATCATGACCACACCGGTATCGAGGTCCTGAACCGGGTGGTTGGCACCGTGGTGGCCGTGACCCATCTTCACGGTCTTGGCGCCGGAGGCCAAGGCCAGCAGCTGGTGACCCAGGCAGATGCCGAAGACCGGGATGTCGGTTTCCAGGATTTCCTTGATCGCCTGAATGGCGTAGTCGCAAGGCTCAGGGTCGCCCGGGCCGTTGGACAGGAAAACGCCGTCCGGGTTGAGAGCCAGCACTTCGCTCGCCGGCGTCTGGGCCGGTACCACGGTGACGCGGCAGCCACGGGCGACCAGCATGCGCAGGATGTTCAGCTTGACGCCGTAGTCGAACGCAACCACATGGTAAGGCAGGTCGGCAGCTTCGAGGGTGGGGTGGCTGTCGGTCTTGAGCTCCCACACGCTAGAGCGCCATTCGTAGCGTTCCTTGGTGGAAACCACCTTGGCCAGGTCCATGCCTTTAAGGCCTGGGAAGCCGCGCGCAGCAGCGATCGCGGCTTCTTCGCTGATGTCGTCACCGGCCAGGATGCAGCCGTTCTGAGCGCCCTTTTCACGCAGGATTCGGGTCAGGCGGCGGGTGTCGATACCCGCAATGGCCACCACGTTGTTGGCCTTGAGGTACTCGGGCAGCGACTGAGTGTTACGCCAGTTGCTGGCCAGCAGCGGGAGATCGCGAATGACCAGGCCGGCCGACCAGACGCGGTTGGATTCTGCGTCCTCCGGCGTGGTGCCGGTGTTGCCGATGTGCGGGTAGGTCAGGGTAACGATTTGCTGCGCGTAGGAAGGGTCTGTAAGGATTTCCTGGTAGCCGGTCATAGCGGTGTTGAATACCACCTCACCAACGGTCTGGCCGTCGGCACCGATTGCCTCACCGCGGAAAATACTGCCGTCGGCAAGGGCGAGTATGGCTGGCTTTGTCAAGAAGACCTCCCGAAAATCAAGCATGAAAGGGCGATCGCAGGTTGCAAAAAAGCGGAGTGACGTATGGACACGTCACCCCGCTTTTATGTGCTGAATTCAATTCGCTGCGCGCTTTTAGTGGACACACTAAAGCTGTAGCTTACAGAAAAGTGCGTTTTGGGTCTACCGCATATGTGCCTCTTAAACACATGAATGCGACAGACCGCTGTCAGAGCCACGCGCCAGAAGCGAGCCCCACCGCCTAGACCCGCACCGGTGCGCGTCAGCGGCGGCAGGTTGCCCTGGTCACGACCGATGGCTCAGTGCAGCTCGAGCACATCCTGCATGTCGTACAGGCCAGGCTCGCGCCCGTCCAGCCACAAAGCCGCTCGCACGGCACCCTTGGCGAATGTCATGCGGCTGGAGGCCTTGTGGGTGATCTCCAGGCGCTCGCCCTCGGCAGCGAACAGCACCGTGTGATCACCGACCACATCGCCGGCGCGCACCGTGGCAAAGCCGATGGTCTCGCGATCACGCGCACCGGTCTGCCCTTCGCGGCCATACACCGCCACTTCCTGCAGGTCGCGCCCCAGCGCATTGGCCACCACTTCACCCATGCGCAGCGCGGTGCCCGAAGGCGCATCGACCTTATGGCGGTGATGCGCCTCGAGGATCTCGATATCGACGTCATCGCCCAGCACACGCGCCGCGATGTCCAGCAGCTTGAGGCTGAGGTTGACGCCCACACTGAAGTTGGCAGCGAACACGATCGGGATGTCTTTGCCCGCTTCGGCCAGCAGGTGCTTTTCTTCCACGGTGAACCCGGTGGTGCCGATGACCATGGCCTTGCCATGCTTGCGGCAGAACGCCAGGTTCTTCAGGGTGACCGATGGATGGGTGAAGTCGATCAGCACGTCGAAGTCATCGGCAACCTTGGCCAGGTCGTCTGACAGCAGCACGCCAATGCGCCCCAGGGCCGCCAACTCGCCTGCATCCGCACCCACCAGCGTGCTGTCCGGGCGGTCGATGGCAGCCGTGAGTCCGGCACCTGCGGTTTGCTGCACGGCTTCGACGAGGGTCTTGCCCATTCGCCCTGCCGCGCCCATCACTGCAATACGTCGCATAGCCTTTTCCTTGTCAGAGATCGCCGAAGAAGCGCTTCACGCCATCGAACCAGCCATTGGCCTTGGGCGAATGGGAGCTGTCGCCTTCGAGCGAATCACGCAGCTCTTCAAGCAGCTCGCGCTGGCGACGGCTGAGGTTGACCGGCGTCTCCACCGCCACGCGGCACAGTAGATCGCCCGCACCACCACCGCGCACAGGCGCCACGCCCTTGCCACGCAGGCGGAACTGCTTGCCGGTCTGGGTGCCTTCGGGAATGCGCAGCTTGACCCGACCGTCGAGGGTTGGCACCTCGAGTTCGCCACCGAGCGCAGCATCGGTGAAGCTGATCGGCACTTCGCAGTACAAGTGCTTGCCATCACGCTGGAAGATCTCGTGCTCACGCACGTTGATCACCACGTACAGGTCACCGGTCGGCCCACCGTGCGCGCCGGCTTCGCCCTCGCCCGACAGGCGTATGCGATCACCGGTGTCGACGCCTGCTGGCACCTTGACCGACAGGGTCTTGTATTCCTCGACGCGGCCTTCGCCATGGCAGGCGCCACAAGGGTCGGTGATGATCTTGCCCTGGCCATGGCAGCGCGGGCAGGTCTGCTGCACCGAGAAGAAGCCCTGCTGCATGCGCACCTGGCCGATACCGCCGCAGGTCGGGCACGTCGACGGGGTGGAGCCTTTCTTCGCACCGCTGCCATCGCACGGCTGGCAGTTGACCAGCGTCGGCACGCGAATGCTGACCGTGGTGCCGCGTACGGCTTCTTCCAGGTTCAGCTCCAGGGTGTAGCGCAGGTCGCTGCCGCGCTGGGCGCCACCGCGTCCACCACCCCGGCCGCCGCCGAAGAAATCGCTGAACACATCACCGAAGATATCGGAGAAGTTGGCGCCCCCGAAACCGGCCCCGCCGCCACCCATGCTCGGGTCGACACCGGCATGACCATACTGGTCGAAAGCTGCGCGCTTGCTGGCGTCCGACAGGACCTCGTAGGCCTCGTTGGCTTCCTTGAATTTGTCTTCGGACTCTTTGTCACCCGGGTTGCGGTCAGGGTGGTACTTCATCGCCAACCGGCGATAGGCTTTCTTGAGGTCAGCATCCGTGGCGCCGCGCTCGACACCCAGGACCTCATAATAATCACGCTTGGACATAGGTCATTTGCACCTTGTTGGGCGTCCGGCATCTGCGCCGCGCCGTCAGCACCTGCTCCCCATGAGGGGCTGACAAATGCTGCAAAAATTCTCGAATTCCAGATACGTCAACGCGGGAGCAAGCCCCCGCGCGGCGACATCCTACCAGTTCACCGCCAAACGGCGGTGCACTGGCCGACAACTTGCAGGAATTACTGCTTGTTGTTGTCTTTCACTTCTTCGAACTCGGCGTCCACCACGTCATCGTGCTTGGCTTCCGGCTCGGCCTGCTGCGCGCCGCCCTGAGGCTGTTCAGCCGACTGCTCGGCGTACATCTTCTGGGCAACCGGTGCAGAGACCTTGGACAGCTCTTCGACCTTGGCGTCGATGGCAGCCTTGTCGTCGCCTTTGACGGCGGTTTCCAGGGCGACCACGGCCGCTTCGATGGCAGTCTTTTCTTCGGCGGTGACCTTGTCACCCGCGTCGGCGACCATCTTGCGGGTCGAGTGAACCAGTGCATCACCCTGGTTACGGGCAGCGGCCAGCTCTTCGAACTTGCGGTCTTCCTCGGCGTTGGCCTCGGCGTCACGCACCATGCGCTCGATTTCGTCGTCCGACAGGCCGGAGTTGGCCTTGATGACGATGGACTGCGACTTGCCAGTGGCCTTGTCTTTGGCGCTGACGTGCAGGATGCCGTTGGCGTCGATGTCGAAGGTCACTTCGATCTGCGGCACGCCACGGGGTGCTGGCGGAATGTCAGCCAGGTCGAACTTGCCCAGCGACTTGTTCTGTGCTGCCTGCTTGCGCTCGCCTTGCAGCACGTGAATGGTCACGGCGCCCTGGTTGTCGTCGGCCGTCGAGAACACCTGCGACTTCTTGGTCGGGATGGTGGTGTTCTTCTCGATCAGCGAGGTCATCACGCCGCCCATGGTTTCGATACCCAGGGTCAGCGGGCTGACGTCCAGCAGCAGAACGTCCTTCACGTCACCGGCCAATACTGCGCCCTGGATGGCGGCACCCATGGCAACGGCTTCGTCCGGGTTCACGTCCTTGCGCGCTTCCTTGCCGAAGAAGTCGGCAACGGCTTTCTGAACCAGCGGCATACGGGTCTGGCCACCGACCAGGATCACGTCGTCGATCTTGCTGGCGTCGATACCGGCGTCCTTGAGCGCAATGCGGCAAGGCTCGATGGTGCGGCTGACCAGGTCTTCGACCAGCGATTCCAGCTTGGCGCGGGAAATCTTCACGTTCAAGTGCTTCGGACCGGTTGCATCTGCAGTGATGTACGGCAGGTTGACGTCGGTCGACTGGGCCGAGGACAGCTCGATCTTGGCCTTTTCAGCAGCTTCCTTCAGGCGCTGCAGGGCCAGCGGGTCGTTCTTCAGGTCCATGCCGGACTCTTTCTTGAACTCGTCGACAAGGTAGTCGATCAGGCGCATGTCGAAGTCTTCGCCACCCAGGAAGGTGTCGCCGTTGGTGGCCAGTACTTCGAACTGATGCTCGCCGTCGACTTCGGCAATTTCGATGACCGATACGTCGAAGGTACCACCACCCAGGTCATAGACGATGACGGTGTGGTCGCCCTTGGCCTTGTCCATGCCGTAGGCCAGTGCAGCGGCGGTCGGCTCGTTGATGATGCGCTTGACGTCCAGACCGGCGATGCGGCCGGCGTCCTTGGTGGCCTGACGCTGGCTGTCGTTGAAGTAGGCCGGCACGGTGATGACCGCTTCGGTCACAGGCTCGCCGAGGTAGTCTTCGGCGGTCTTCTTCATTTTCTTCAGCACTTCAGCGCTGATCTGCGGCGGGGCCATGTCTTTGCCGCTGGCCTGAACCCAGGCGTCGCCGTTGTTGGCCTTGACGATCTTGTAAGGCACCAGCTTGATGTCTTTCTGCACGACGTCTTCTTCGAAGCGGCGGCCGATCAGGCGCTTGACGGCAAACAGCGTGTTGTGCGGGTTGGTCACGGCCTGGCGCTTGGCCGACTGGCCGACCAGGATTTCGCCGTCGTTGGCGTAGGCCACGATCGAGGGGGTGGTACGCGCACCCTCGGCGTTCTCGATGACTTTGACGTTACCGTTTTCCAGCACGGAGACGCACGAGTTGGTGGTCCCCAGGTCGATACCGATGATCTTGCCCATGTTAACTCTCCCGAAACTTGAATGAGGTAGCAGCGGCTACTGTGGCCAACTGCGGTAATACTTGAAGGCTTGACACCTAGATGGGGATGCCCGGAAGGATTTCAAGCCTTTTCATCGATAGAAGGTTGCGCTGCGCTCGGCGCCTTGCTGACCACCACCATGGCGGGGCGCAGCAGGCGGCCATTGAGCAGGTAGCCCTTCTGGAACACGTTCAATACGCTGTTGGGTTCGACCTCGGCGTTTTCCTGCATGGCCATGGCCTGATGATGCTCAGGGTTGAACGGCTGGCCGTGCGGGTCGATGGCCTCGAGGTTGTAGCGCTTGAGGGTGTCCTGGAACATCTTCAGGGTCAGCTCGACGCCTTCGCGGATCTGCTTGACGTGTTCGTCCTGGGCGCTGGAGTGAGCCAGGGCCAGTTCCAGGCTGTCGATCACAGGCAGCAGGTCGGTGGAGAATTTTTCCAGGGCGAACTTGTGCGCCTTTTCCACATCCTGCTCGGCACGACGGCGGATGTTCTGCAGTTCGGCCACGGTACGCAGCGATTGGTCCTTGGCCGCGGCCAGCTGTTCTTCGAGTTCCAGCACGCGGGCATCAGCTGCGTTGTCGGCACCGGTTTGCTCGACGTTGAGGTCTTTCTCGTTCAGCTGCTCATCAGCCATGGGATATCTCCTGCGCAATTTGGTGGACTGCGAGCCAGGCTCGCCGGTGATGTGGCGTATATGGGGCCGGAAAATACAGCTTCAAGGGGCAACCCGGTTTTTACGCCTTCAAGCGTTTGCGCCAAAAGGGCATTGGCAGGCTGGAAAAAACTACTGTATAAATAACCAGACATGACTTTCTGGAGTCGCCCTCATGCTGGTGCACCTGTCCATTCACAACTACGCCATCGTCGAACACCTCGACCTGGAAATCGCCCGCGGCATGTCCGTGATCACGGGCGAGACAGGTGCGGGCAAGTCGATCATGCTCGATGCCCTGGGCCTGGCCCTGGGCGACCGCGCCGACAGCGGTGTGGTACGCCCCGGCACCGACAAGGCCGACATCCTCGCCACGTTCGACCTGGTCGACATTCCCGAAGCCCACACCTGGCTGGCCGAACGCGACCTCGCCAGCGACGGGCTGTGCATCCTGCGGCGTGTCATCACTGCCGAAGGCCGCAGCCGTGGCTACATCAACGGCACGCCCTGCCCGCTCGGCGACCTCAAGGCCCTGGGCGAGCTGCTGATAGACATCCACAGCCAGCATGAGCACCAGTCCCTGCTCAAGGCCGACACCCACCGGCGCCTGCTCGACGAGTACGCCGGGGCCATCGACCTGGCCCGGCAGGTGCAAATGGCGGCCAAGCGCTGGAACCAGACGCGACTCGAACTGGAGCGCCTGTCCAATTCCGGCGACGAACAGCGGGCCCGTCACCAGCTGCTCAGCTACCAGCTCGAAGAGCTGGACAACCTGGGCCTGGGCGAAAACGAGCTGGAGCACCTGGAGCAGGAGCACAAGAACCTCACCAGCGCCGAGGCCCTGTTCGGCATTTGCCGCCAGGTCATCGACCAGTGCAGTGAAAGCGATTCGGGCAATGTGCTTGGCGCGCTCACCTCCAGCCTCAACCGGTTGGGCGCTGCCAGCAATGCCCCCAAGGCACTGTCGGAAGCGGCCAACCTGATTGCCAGCGCGCAGATTCAGGTGGAAGAAGCCGTGGGCGAGCTCAACCGTTTCCTCGACAACTTCGATGCCGACCCCATGCGCCTGCAGGCCCTGGAAGAACGCCTCGACACCATCTATACCCTGGCGCGCAAGCACCGGGTGCACCCCACAGAGCTACCTCACCTGCAGCAGCAGTTGATGGAGGAACTCGAAGGGCTCAACGCCAGCGACGAATCGCTGGAACGCCTGGGCGAAGAGATGGCTGCATTCGCTCAGCACTATAAAGAGAAGGCCCGCGAACTGAGCGGGCTGCGTCAGCATGCCGCCAAGCAGCTGGCAGAGGCTGTCGAGCAGGAAATCCAGCGCCTGGGCATGCCTGGCGGTCGCTTCTGCATTCAGCTCACGCCCAATGAGACGGCCGACCTTTCACCCAATGGGCTCGAGCAGATCGAATTGCTGGTCAGTGCCAACCCCGGCCAACCCCTCAAGGCGCTGTCCAAAGTCGCCTCGGGCGGCGAACTGTCCCGGATCAGCCTGGCGATCCAGGTCATCACGGCCCAGACCTCGCGCATCCCTACCTTGGTATTCGACGAAGTGGACGTAGGTATCGGCGGGCCGACGGCGGAAATCGTGGGCCAACTGTTGCGTCGCCTGGGCGAGCGCGGCCAGGTGTTGACCGTCACCCACCTGCCCCAGGTGGCCGCGCAAGGCCATCATCACCTGTTCGTGCACAAGGTCCGCGAGAGCGATACCACGCACACGGCTGTGGCCAGCCTTGGCAAACGCGAACGAGTCGAGGAAGTGGCGCGCATGCTGGGTGGCATCGACCTGACCAAGGAATCGCTGGCCCATGCGCGCAAGATGGTGGTCAGCGGCAAGGCCTGAAGTCATTCGGCAAAGGGCCGGGGTAACGGCCAACACCACCGCTTGCAGAAAAAACAAAGGCGACCCTAGGGTCGCCTTTGCTGTTTAAGAACGAAGTAATCGTTACTTCTTCTTACGCACATAAAGGACCAGGTTGTGGTCCACCAGCTCGAAACCGTGCTCTTCGACAATTTCACGCTGACGCTTCTCGATCTCGGCGTCCATGAACTCGATGACTTCACTGGTATCCACGTTGACCATATGGTCGTGGTGACCGCCATCGGCCAGTTCAAACACTGCATGACCGCCGTCGAAGTTGTGGCGAACCACCAGACCTGCTGCTTCGAACTGGGTCAGTACACGGTACACGGTGGCCAGGCCAACATCCTCGCCTGCCTCCATGAGGGCCTTGTACACATCTTCGGCGCTCATGTGACGCTGCTCGGCAGAGTCGAGCATTTGAAGGATCTTGACTCGAGGCAGGGTCACCTTGAGACCGGCTTTGCGCAATTCGCTATTTTCAACCATGGTCAGCTTTCTCGCCGATGCTGCTTCGCAGCTTCTCTTAATACGGGTATGATCGGTGTTTACGTTGTCCAGCCAAGATAGTGGAAGTCGCCCACCGATGCAAAACACCAAGCTCTTGCTAACCAGCCTCACCTTCGTGGGACTGCTCGCACTCGCCGGTTGCTCGTTTCCCGGGGTTTACAAAATCGACATCCAGCAGGGCAATGTCGTCACGCAAGACATGATAGACCAATTGCGTCCGGGAATGACCCGGCGGCAAGTGCGGTTTATCATGGGTAACCCTCTGATTCAGGATACGTTCCACACCAACCGGTGGGATTACCTCTACAGCCTGCAACCTGGTGGCGGTCAGCGCCAACAGGAACGCATGAGCATTTTCTTCAATGAAAGCGACCAGCTGGTAAGCCTGTCTGGCGACTTCATGCCGGGCGTCAGCCGCGACCAGGAAATCCTCGGTGGCAGCGGTGACACCACGGTCAGCCCAGGCGCCAACGGCGAGCAGCCGGCAGCCCAGCCGGAAGAAAAACCGGCCAAACCAGGCTCGGTCGAGGAATCCATCCAGCGCGAGATCGACACCATCGAAACCACGCCCGTGCCGACACCGGCACCGCTGGAAACGCGCTAAACGCGCTGATACAAAAAAGCCCGGACAGTGTCCGGGCTTTTTCATTGCTGCAATAAACGCTGCCAATCAAACGTCACCGCCTCCTGCCACTGGAGGCGCGTGGCGATACCTCGATTGCAGACCTTACGAAGCAGCGTACAACTGCTTGGCACGCTCGCAGAACGCATCCACCAGGGTATTGGCTGCCTGATTGAACAGCGGCCCCAGCGTGGCGCGCACAAATGAGCCGGCATAGTCGAACGACAGGTCCAAGCTGATCTTGCAGGCCTTCTCGCCCAGCGGCTTGAACACCCAGATGCCATGCAGCTGGGTGAACGGCCCCTCCTCCAGGTTCATCTCGATGGATTCCCCCGGCACCAGCACATTGCGGGTAACGAAGTGCTGGCTGATACCGCCTTTGGCCACCTCGAGCTTGGCGCGCATGTGGGTTTCGCTGGCTTCGAGCACCGTCGAGTCGGAACACCAGGGCAAGAAGTCCGGGTAGCTGGCTACATCGTTTACCAGGTCGTACAAGGCCTGGGCAGGATACGGCAGCAGGGCGGAGCGTTGAATATGGGTAGTCATCCAGGCGTCACTTCCTAGGCTGGGTGGCGGTGCTTCGCAGCATTCCGATTACAGGTTCTGTACCTATGACAGTGCCTGCATTGTCCGGTATTCATTCCAGTGGCTCAAGCACGCAGAAATCCCATAGCGGACGACGCGCGGACTTGCCTATAATGCCGACCCTATGGCTAAGCAAAAAAAACATCCGACCGGGACCATCGCGCAGAACAAGAAAGCGCGACACGATTACTTCATCGAACACAAGTTCGAGGCCGGGCTGGTCCTGTCCGGCTGGGAAGTAAAAAGCCTGCGAGCCGGCAAGGCGCACCTCGTTGACAGCTACGTGCTGCTCAAGGACGGTGAGGCCTGGCTGTTCGGCAGCCACATCACCCCGCTGACCACCGCCAGCACCCACGTCATCGCAGACCCCATCCGCACCCGCAAGCTGCTGCTCAACAAGCGTGAGCTCGAGCGGCTCGAAGCGGCCGTGGCGCAAAAGGGTTATACCTGCGTGGCATTGGCGCTGTATTGGAGCAAGCACCTGATCAAGTGCGAAATCGCACTGGGTAAGGGCAAGAAGGAATACGACAAGCGCGATACCGTGCGCGAACGCGATTCCAACCGCGAGCTGCAGCGGGCCGTGCGCAACAAGGGCAAGGAAGACTAGCGCTTGCCCCTCTTCCCCGCCGAGTGATGATAGGGGCAACTAGTTGCCCGATCGTTTCATCAAGGGGAAGCTTACCTGCCGTGAACAGCGCGCCGCCCACAGCGGCCACCTGTTCATGCGTACACTCGCCCGCACACATACCCTCAGTGCCCGTTGCGCCGCTCCGCCCGTGCGACCCGCTGCGCCTCTTCATGCGCCTCTTCGAGCACCTCCTGCACGTACAGAATGTGCCGGCTGGACACCTCACGCGCATCCTCAGCCCTGCCTTCGACAATCGCCAGGTACAACTCCCGGTGCTGGCTGATCAGCATGTCGCGCGTTTCGCTGCGTTGCTGGTACATGCCACCGATGTTGGTGACCACGTTGCGCTTGAGCAGGTCGAACAAGCCGCGAATGGTGTGCAGCAGCACGGCATTGTGACTGGCCTCGGCAATGGCCAGGTGAAAGCGCGCATCGGCGGCGCCTTCTTCGGCCCGCGTGACCTCCCCCACCCGTGCGTAGCAGTCCTGCAGCACGTCGAACGCCTCCTTCAAGCGAGCCCGGTCGGGTGCGGTGGCGCGCTGGGCCGCGTAGTAGGCACAAGACGCCTCCAGGGTATGGCGAAACTCCAGCAGGTCGTGTTGCGCCTGAGGGCTGTGTTCGAGCAGTTGCAACAACGGGTCACTGAACGTGGAGCCCAGCGACTGCGCCACATAGTTGCCGCCGCCTTGCTTGCTGACCAGCAACCCCTTGGCCACCAGCTTCTGGATCGCTTCGCGCAACGACGGGCGTGATACCCCAAACTGCTCGGCCAGCACGCGTTCGGCTGGCAGCCGCTGGCCCGACGTCAACGTGCCTTCCAGAATCATCCCTTCCAACCGATCGACAATGTCGTCGGACAGGCGCCGCTGGCGGACCTGATCAAAAACCATCACACGCTCTCCACGAATCCCGGCTGATATCCGGGGCATCCATTCTCGCCGATCCACAGCCGGCCGACACCCACCAGCGCTCGATTTTCACGCCACATCACCTGCCCGCTCATCGGCATTCGACCAAAGTGCTGCCTCGGACAAATTGACACACCCCCGTGTGCGCTTTTAACCTAGCGGCGAGCCATTGTAAATTGGTCTTACCAATTATCCAGGGCCGGCGCATGACCAACAACAATTAGGGGCCACCCCATATGCAAACCTGGCAACAACTCTACAGCCCGCTGGGCAGTCTCGGCCTGTCCGCACTGGCGGCAGTCATCCCCATCGTCTTCTTCTTCCTGGCCCTGGCCGTCTTCCGTCTCAAGGGCCATGTCGCCGGCAGCATCACCTTGGGCTTGTCGATCCTGGTGGCGATCTTCGCTTTCCAGATGCCTGTCGACATGGCCCTGGCGGCTGCCGGCTACGGCTTCCTCTATGGTCTGTGGCCCATCGCCTGGATCATCGTCGCGGCCGTGTTCCTGTACAAACTCACGGTCAAGAGCGGCCAGTTCGAGGTGATCCGCAGTTCGGTGCTGTCGATCACCGACGACCAGCGCCTGCAGGTGTTGCTGATCGGCTTCTGCTTCGGCGCCTTCCTGGAAGGGGCGGCCGGCTTTGGTGCACCGGTGGCGATCACCGCCGCGCTGCTGGTGGGCCTTGGCTTCAACCCGCTGTACGCCGCAGGCCTGTGCCTGATCGCCAACACCGCACCGGTCGCCTTCGGCGCGCTGGGCATCCCGATCATCGTGGCAGGCCAGGTCACCGGCATCGACGCCTTCCACATTGGCGCCATGACTGGTCGCCAGCTGCCGTTGCTGTCGCTGTTCGTGCCGTTCTGGCTGGTGTTCATGATGGACGGCCTGCGCGGCGTGAAGGAAACCTGGCCTGCTGCCCTGGTGGCCGGCTTGAGCTTCGCCGTCACCCAGTACTTCACCTCGAACTTCATCGGCCCGGAACTCCCTGACATCACCTCGGCCCTGGCCAGCCTGATCGCCCTGACCTTGTTCCTGAAAGTGTGGCAGCCCAAGCGTTCGTTCGCGGCGGCCACCGGCAGCGTCGGCGCGGCCGTGGTGCAAACCGGTGGCAGCCAGCCAAGCCCCTACAGCCTGGGTGAAATCTTCAAGGCCTGGTCGCCGTTCCTGATCCTCACGGTGCTGGTGACGATCTGGACCCTCAAGCCCTTCAAGGCCGCGTTTGCCCCGGGCGGTGCGATGTACAACTTCGTGTTCAACTTCGCCATCCCGCACCTCGACCAACTGGTGATCAAAACGGTCCCCATCGTGGCTGCACCTACGGCCATGCCGGCCGTGTTCAAGCTCGACCCGATTTCTGCCACGGGCACCGCGATCTTCCTGTCGGCACTGATCTCCATGGCCGTGCTCAAGATCAACGTCAAGACTGGTCTGACCACTTTCAAGGAAACACTCTTCGAGCTGCGCTGGCCCATTCTGTCCATCGGCATGGTGCTGGCCTTCGCCTTCGTGACCAACTATTCCGGCATGTCCTCGACCATGGCCCTGGTACTGGCCGGCACCGGCGCGGCGTTCCCGTTCTTCTCGCCGTTCCTGGGCTGGCTGGGGGTGTTCCTGACCGGTTCGGATACTTCCTCCAACGCCCTGTTCAGCTCGTTGCAAGCCACCACCGCGCACCAGATCGGCGTGAACGACACCCTGCTGGTTGCAGCCAACACCAGCGGCGGCGTGACCGGCAAGATGATTTCGCCGCAGTCGATCGCCGTGGCGTGCGCCGCCACCGGCCTTGTGGGCAAGGAGTCCGACCTGTTCCGCTTCACCGTCAAGCACAGCCTGTTCTTCGCCACCATCGTCGGCCTGATCACCTTGGTG
Source organism: Pseudomonas sp. URMO17WK12:I9 (assembly GCF_900230165.1). Classification (NCBI taxonomy): domain Bacteria; kingdom Pseudomonadati; phylum Pseudomonadota; class Gammaproteobacteria; order Pseudomonadales; family Pseudomonadaceae; genus Pseudomonas; species Pseudomonas sp. URMO17WK12:I9. The sequence continues at coordinate 70,369 of NZ_OCMQ01000013.1, forward strand.
CAGGCCTACTGGCTGACCGGCATGCTGGTTCATCACTAAAGTGAAAGGGGCCGGGCAGCCCACATTGCCCGGCCTTACTCACCTGCCAAGCTGCGAGAGCCCATGATCATTTCTGCCTCTACCGATTACCGCGCCGCCGCCCAACGCAAGTTGCCGCCCTTCCTGTTCCACTATGCCGATGGCGGCGCCTACGCCGAGCACACCCTGCGCCATAACGTTTCGGACCTGGCCAGCATCGCCCTGCGCCAGCGCGTGCTGAAGAACATGTCCGAACTCAGCCTGCAGACCGAGCTGTTCGGTGAAACCCTGAGCATGCCTGTGGCCCTGGCCCCGGTCGGCCTGACCGGCATGTACGCCCGCCGTGGCGAAGTGCAGGCGGCGCGTGCGGCTGCTGCCCACGGCATCCCGTTCACCATGTCCACCGTTTCGGTCTGCCCCATCGAAGAAGTGGCCCCGGCCATCGACCGGCCGATGTGGTTCCAGCTGTACGTGCTCAAGGACCGCGGGTTCATGCGCAATGCCCTGGAGCGCGCCAAGGCTGCCGGCGTTCGCACCCTGGTGTTCACCGTCGACATGCCCACCCCCGGCGCCCGCTACCGCGATGCCCACTCGGGCATGAGCGGCAAGAACGGCCCGCTGCGGCGTATGCTGCAAGCCATGACCCACCCGCAGTGGGCATGGGACGTGGGCGTCATGGGCCGCCCGCACGATCTGGGCAACATCTCCACCTACCGGGGCAACCCTACGGGCCTGGCCGACTACATCGGCTGGCTGGCCAACAATTTCGACCCGTCCATTTCCTGGCGCGACCTGGAGTGGATCCGCGAATTCTGGGACGGCCCGATGATCATCAAGGGCATCCTCGATGCCGACGATGCCCGCGATGCGGTCAAGTTCGGCGCCGACGGTATCGTCGTGTCCAACCACGGTGGCCGCCAGCTCGACGGCGTGCTGTCCAGCGCCCGCGCCTTGCCGGCGATTGCCGACGCGGTGAAGGGCGACCTGAAGATCCTGGCCGACTCGGGCATTCGCAGCGGCCTGGACGTGGTGCGCATGATCGCCCTGGGCGCCGACACCGTGCTGATCGGCCGGGCCTTCCTGTATGCCCTGGCCGTTCATGGCCAGGCCGGGGTGAAGAACCTGCTGGAGCTGTTCGAGAAAGAAATGCGCGTGGCCATGGTGCTGACCGGCACCAAGTCCATCGGCGAGATCACCCGCGACTCGCTGGTACGCGAATTCGGCGCCTGAGCGCCTGCCTGAAACACCGCCTGATTACCGGGGCACGCGCCGCACCAGACGCCGCGGCCCCGCGAGGAGACTGCATGAGCCTGCCTGCTGCGTTTCTGCGCGATGCCGAGCGCCTGATACCTGCCGAGCGTCGCTTCGACGACCCGACCTCTACCCTGGCCTTCGGCACCGATGCCAGCTTCTATCGCCTGATCCCCAAGCTGGTGGTGCGGGTGGAGTCCGAGGACGAGGTGGTCGGGCTGATCAAGCTGGCCCAGCGCGAGCGGGTGCCCATCACCTTCCGCGCCGCCGGCACCAGCTTGTCCGGCCAGGCCATCAGCGATTCGGTCCTGATCGTGCTGGGCGATAACTGGAACGGGCGCGAGGTGCGCGGCCAGGGCGAACAGATCAGGCTGCAGCCGGGTGTCATCGGCGCCCAGGCCAACGCCTGGCTGGCGCCGTTCGGGCGCAAGATCGGCCCCGACCCTGCCTCGATCAATGCCTGCAAGATTGGCGGCATCGTCGCCAACAACGCCAGCGGCATGTGCTGCGGCACGGCGCAGAACACCTACCACACCCTGGCCGGCCTGCGCCTGGTGCTGGCCGACGGCACCTGCCTGGACAGCGAGGACCCGGCCAGCGTCGCGGCCTTCCAGAACAGCCACGCCCCCTTGCTCGACGCCCTCGCCCGCCTGGGCCGGGAGACCCGCGCCAATACGGCCCTGGCCGAGCGCATCCGGCACAAGTACCGGCTCAAGAACACCACCGGCCTGTCGCTCAATGCCCTGGTGGATTTTGACCAGCCGCTCGACATCCTGCAGCACCTGCTGGTCGGCTCCGAGGGCACCCTGGGCTTCATCAGCGCGGTGACCTACGACACCGTGCCCGACCACCCGCACAAGGCCAGCGCCCTGCTGGTGTTCCCCAGTGTCGAAAGCTGCTGCCGCGCCGTGCCGATCCTCAAGCGCCAGCCCGTATCGGCCGTGGAGTTGCTGGACCGGCGCAGCCTGCGCTCGGTGCAGGACATGGCCGGCATGCCGGTGTGGGTCAAGGGCCTGTCGGCCAACGCCTGCGCCCTGTTGATCGAATCCCGCGCCGCCAGCCAGACCCTGCTGCACGAGCAAGTGCACCAGGTGATGGCCTCGATTGCCGAGTTCCCCCTGGAACAGCAAGTGGATTTCAGCGAAGACCCGGTGGTGTACAACCAGCTGTGGAAGATCCGCAAGGACACCTTCCCCGCCGTGGGCGCCGTGCGCCAGACCGGCACCACGGTCATCATCGAAGACGTCACCTTCCCCGTCGAGCAACTGGCCGAAGGCGTCAACCGGCTGATCCAGCTGTTCGACCAGCACCGCTACGACGAGGCAATCATTTTCGGCCATGCGCTGGAAGGCAACCTGCACTTCGTCTTCACCCAGGGTTTCAACAGCGCCGAGGAAGTGGCGCGCTACCAGGCCTTCATGGACGACGTGGCGCAGCTGGTGGCCGTGGAGTTTGGCGGCTCGCTCAAGGCCGAGCACGGCACCGGCCGCAACATGGCACCCTTCGTGGCGCTCGAATGGGGCCAGGATGCTTACCAGCTGATGTGGCAGCTCAAGCGCCTGCTCGACCCCAACGGCATTCTCAACCCCGATGTGGTGCTCAGCGAAGACCCGGCCATCCACCTCAAGCACCTCAAGCCGCTGCCGGCTGCCGACGCGATCGTCGACAAATGCATCGAATGCGGGTTCTGCGAACCGGTGTGCCCGTCAAAGGGGCTGACCCTCAGCCCGCGCCAGCGCATCGTCATGTGGCGGGATATCCAAGCCAGGGAGCGCGACGGCCAGGACACCCGCGCGCTGCGCGACACCTTCCAGTACCAGGGCATGGATACCTGCGCCGCCACGGGGCTGTGTGCCCAGCGCTGCCCGGTGGGCATCAACACCGGCGAGCTGGTCAAGAAGCTGCGCGCCCAGGCGGCCGAACATGGCAAGGCCGCCGACTGGTTGGCCGAACACTTCAAGACGGCCATGGGCGGCGCGCGCCTGTCCCTGACCGCCGCCAATACCGCCCGCAAGCTGCTGGGCGCGCCGCGCCTGAACCGCTTGAGCGCCGCCCTGAGCAAGACCAGCAAAGGGCGCATGCCCCGCTGGACCCCGGCCATGCCCCAGCCTGTGCGCCCTGTGCGCGTGGGTGAGGCGAGCAACGACCCGCGCCCTCGCGTGGTTTATCTGGCTGCCTGCGTGTCCAAGGTCATGGGCCCGGCGTATGCCGATCGCGAGCAGAGCTCGTTGCTGGACAAGACCCGCAGCCTGCTGGAGAAGGCAGGGTATCAGGTGGTCTTTCCTGACAATGCCGAAAGCCTGTGCTGCGGCCAGCCCTTCGCCTCCAAAGGCTACCCTGAGCAGGCTGAACACAAGCGCCAGGAGCTGATCAATGCCCTGCTGCACGCCAGCCGGGGCGGCCTGGACCCGATCTATTGCGACACCAGCCCCTGCACCCTGCGCCTGGTCCAGGACCTGGGGGATACCCGTTTGGACCTGTACGACCCGGTGCGTTTCATCCGTACGCACCTGGTCGATCGGCTCACCTTCACTCCGCAGGATGAACCGGTCGCCGTGCATGTGACCTGCAGTACGCAGCACCTGGGCGAAAGCCAGGCGCTGATCGACCTGGCGCGGCGGTGCAGCACGCAGGTGGTGATACCTGAAGGGATTCATTGCTGCGGGTTTGCCGGCGACAAGGGCTTCACCACCCCTGAGCTCAATGCCCATGCCTTGCGCAGCCTGAAGGATGCGGTGCAGTACTGCGGTGAAGGCATCTCCACCAGCCGCACCTGTGAAATTGGCTTGTCGACCCACAGTGGCATCGATTATCACGGGTTGGTGTATCTGGTGGATCGGGTCACTCGGGCGCGGTAGTTGGGGCCGCTATGCGGCCCATCGCGGCACGAGGCCGCTCCCACAGTAGATCCCGGTAGCTTTCGAATACGCAAATCCCTGTGGGAGCGGCCTTGTGCCGCGATGGGCCGCACAGCGGCCCCGGCGGTCTTCATCCCGGACTCGACGGCACAGCAAACCCAGCAACAAAAAAGGGCTGCCAGGCAGCCCTTTCACACAGGTCAAAAAACCTGCCTCAAACACCCCGACACCGCCGGTGCCAGGCCCCCATCCTCTCAACCATAAACCGGATAACGACGGCACAGCGCAACCACCTGCTCACGCACATGGTGCCCCACCTCGTCACTGCGCCCGGTTTCCAGGGCATCGAGCACATCACACAGCCACCCCGCCACCTGCTCGCACGCCTCTACATCGAACCCTCGCGTGGTCACCGCCGGTGTACCGATGCGCAGCCCCGAGGTCACGAACGGCGAACGCGGGTCGTTGGGCACCGAGTTCTTGTTGGCCGTGATATAGGCGCTGCTCAAGGCCGCATCGGCTTCCTTACCCGTGTAGGGCTTGGCCGACAGGTCGATCAGCATCATGTGGTTGTCGGTCCCGTCCGACACGATCTTGTACCCGCGCGCCTGCAACACTTTGGCCATGGCCCGGGCATTGGTCACCACCTGGGTCTGGTAACTGCGAAATGCCGGCGACAGCGCTTCCTTGAAGGCCACGGCCTTGGCCGCGATCTGGTGCATCAGTGGGCCACCCTGGACACCCGGGAATACCGCCGAGTCGAGCTTCTTGTAGAAACTTTCGTCCTGCCCCTTGGACAGGATCAGGCCGCCGCGCGGGCCGCGCAGGGTCTTGTGGGTGGTGCTGGTGACCACATGGGCGTGGGGCAGCGGGTCTGGGTATTCGCCTGCGGCAACCAGCCCGGCCACGTGGGCCATGTCCACCCAGAAGATCGCCCCGACCTTGTCGGCGATGCTGCGCATGCGTGCCCAGTCCTTGTAGCGCGAGTAGGCCGAGAACCCACCGATGAGCATCTTCGGGCGGGTTTCCAGCGCGATGCGCTCCATCTCGTCATAGTCGAGAAAACCCGTTTCAGGGTCCAGGCCGTAGGGCACGATCTTGTAGTGGCGGCCCGAGAAGTTGGCCGGGTTGCCGTGGGTCAGGTGCCCGCCCTGGGCCAGGTTCATGCCCATCACGGTGTCGCCTGGCTGGATCAGCGCCAAAAACACCGCCGCGTTGGCCTGGGCGCCGGCGTGGGGCTGCACGTTGGCGTAGTCGCAGTTGAACAGGGCCTTGACCCGCTCGATGGCCAGGCTTTCGGCCACGTCCACGTATTCGCAACCACTGTAGTAGCGCTTGCCGGGATAGCCTTCGGCGTACTTGTTGGTGAGCACCGTGCTCTGGATCTGCATCACCAAGGGGCTGGCATAGTTTTCCGAGGCGATCAGCTCGATGTGGTCTTCCTGGCGATTCACTTCGTTGCGAATCGAGGCGTGCAGCTCTGGATCGAAGGCGTTGAGGGTCAGCGTCGAGTCGTACATGGGTTAAGCGTCCTTGTTCTGAATCAGGCTTGGGGTGACAGCAAGCGGGTGAGGCGTGCAGCGATGTCGTCGATCTGCACCTCGGAGCAGATCAGGGGTGGCAGCAGGCGCACGGTGGTACCGCGGGTGACGGTGATCAGCAGGTGTTGCTCGTCCCGGGCCCGGTCCACCAGCTCGGCGCAGGGGCGGTTGAGCTCGATGCCGACCATCAGGCCCAGACCGCGCACCGACACCACTTCAGGGTGCCCGCCCAGCGCCAGCTGCAAGGCCGCCAGCAAACGCTGGCCCAGCACCCCAGCGCGCTGCGGCAGCTGATCGCGCTGCATGATGTCCACCACCGTGCAGCCCACGCGGCAGGCCAGCGGGTTGCCGCCGAAGGTGGAGGCATGGTGGCCGGGGGAAAACAGCTCGGCGGCCTTGCCTCGGGCCAGGCACGCGCCGATGGGGAAGCCATTGCCCAAGGCCTTGGCCAGGGTGATGACGTCGGGCTCGATGCCGGCGTGCTGGAAACCGAACCAGGTGCCGGTACGGCCCATGCCGGTCTGCACCTCGTCGATCATCATTAGCCAGTCGTGCGCGTCGCACAGCTGGCGCAACGCTTGCAGATAGCCCGCCGACGCCGGATGCACACCGCCCTCACCCTGCACGGGCTCGACCAGCACGGCCACCACGTTGGGCGAATTGGCCGCCACCTGGCGCACCGCTTCGATGTCATCGTAGGGCACGCGGATGAAGCCTGGCATCAGCGGCTCGAAACCGCGGTGAACGGCCGGGTTGCCGGTGGCGGCCAGGGTTGCCAGGGTACGCCCATGGAAGCTGTTTTCCATCACCAGCACCTGGGGTTGGGCGACGTTGCGGGCCGTGGCGTGCAAGCGCGCCAGCTTGAGCGCGGCCTCGTTGGCCTCGGCGCCAGAGTTGCAGAAGAACGCCCGCTCCATGCCCGAGAGCCGGCACAGGCGCTCGCCTAGCTGCTCCTGCCATGGGATACGAAACATGTTGGTGGTGTGCAGCAGCACGTCGGCCTGTTCGGCCAGGGCCGAGGCGATCTCGGGGTTGGCGTGCCCCAGGCTGGTCACGGCCACCCCGGCGATGGCATCGAGGTACTCGACCCCGTGCGAATCCCACAACAAGGCGCCCTGGCCCCGGCTGAACGCAACTGGTTGGCGAGCTGAGGTGTGCATGAGGTAAGCGGGAGCAGCAGACATTGCAGGTTTCCTGTACAGAGTGGTCAATGGCTGGTGGCCAGCGACGGAGTAGCGTCCGGGTGCGGCGCGGCATCGGCGGTGGGCCAGTAGTAGGCATCGGGCATGGCGCGGGCGCCGAAGATCGCCTGGCCGACGCGCACCACCGTGGCGCCCTCCTCGATGGCCACTTCGAAATCACCCGACATGCCCATCGACAGCTCCTGCAACGACACCCCTTCAGGCGCAGTGGCGCGCAGCTGGTCGCGCAGCTCACGCAGCAACACGAAGCACGGGCGTACCCGCGCGGCGTCGGCCGAAAACAGCGCCAGGGTCATCAGGCCGCGCACACGCAGCGCCGGGAACGCTGGCAGTGCCTGTAGAAACGCCGCCACGTCATCGGGTACCAGCCCATACTTGCTGGCCTCGCCCGAGGTGTTGACCTGGACGAACACATCCATCTGCCGCCCTTCGATGCGCAGCCGGCGGTCCAGCACCTCGGCCACGCGCAGGCTGTCCAGCGCCTGGAACTCACTGGCAAAACGCGCCACCTGCTTGGCCTTGTTGGTCTGCAAGTGACCGATCACCGACCACTGCAAGTCGTGCAAGTCGGCCATGGCTTCCCACTTGCGCTGGGCCTCCTGCACCTTGTTCTCGCCCAGCAGGCGGCAACCGGCGGCATAGGCCAGGCGCAGGTGGGCTTCGTCGAAGGTCTTGCTGACCGGCAGCAGGCGCACTTCGGCCGGGTCTCGCCCGACCCGCTCGCAGGCCCGGGCGATGCGCTCATGCACGGCGGCCAGGTTGCGGCGAAAATCCTCGACGGTGTTGGCCTGCGGGTAGCGGCCATGGCGCGCATGCAGGGTGGTGAGGTCTTCGGCGTACTCGGTCATCAATTCGTCGCTCCTTTGGTGGGCACTGCTGCCGGTTCTGCCTGGGCGGCCTTGGCCCGGCGTGGCAGGCGACCGTTGAGCACGGCGTAGGCCACAAGGCCGATCACCAGCCCCCAGAACGCACCGCCGATGCCCAGCAGGGTGATGTTGGCCGCACAGGCCAGGAAGGTGATCAACGACGCCTCGCGCGCTTTTGCATCGAGCATGGCGTTGGCCAGGCTGCCGCCGATGGTGCCCAGCAGGGCCAGCCCCGCCAGGGTGGTGATGAAGGTGGCCGGGAAGGCCATGAACACCGCCGCCAGCGTCACCCCGAAAATGCCCACCAGGATGTAGAAGATGCCGGCGGCCACACCGGCCACCCAGCGCTTGGACGGGTCTTCGGACGCTTCCTTGCCGGTGCAGATGGCAGCGGTGATGGCGGCGATGTTGAAGGCGTGGGAGCCGAACGGCGCCATCAACAGCGAGCCCAGCCCGGTGATGCCGAGGATCGGGTTGGCACTGGTGCGGAACCCGTCGTTGCGCAACACCAGCATGCCGGGCATGTACTGGCCGGTCAGGGTGATCAGAAACAGCGGCAGCGCCACGCTCAGCAGTGCGTTGAGCGAGAACTCGGGGCGGGTGAATACCGGCGTGGCGAATGCCAGGGACAGCCCAGCGAAATCGACCCGGCCCTGCATCACCAGGTACACCAGCCCCAGCACCAGGATGCCCACCACGGCGTAGCGAGCGCTCAGGCGCTTGAACACGATGTACGCCCCGATCAGCAGCCCGACCAGCAGGGGGTCGACGCTCATGCTGGCGAAGGCGCCGATACCGAACTGCAACAGGATGCCGCCCAGCAGGCCCGCGGCTACCCCCGGCGGAATCAGGCGCACGGCTTTTTCGAAGTAGCCCGACACGCCCAGCAGCACGAAGGCCACCGCCGACACCATGTACGCCCCCACCGCCTCGGCGTAGGGCGTGGTGGCCAGGGCCACGATCAGGAACGCCGCCGCCGGCGTGGACCAGGCCGTGATGATCGGCTCGCGGCTGACCCAGCTGAGCAGCAGCCCGGTCACGCCCACGCCGATGGACACCGACCACACCCACGAGGCGGTCAGCTCGGGGCTGAGCCCTGCAACCTTGGCAGCCTGGAACACCAGAATGAAAGTGCCGCCATAGTTGACGATCACCGAAATGAGCCCGGCCACCACCGGGTGCAGCAGGTCCTGCAGGCGCAGGGGCGAGGGGGTACGAGTAGATGACATAGGTCTTGGCTCCTTGCTAGACGCTGTATCCGGCTGCGGTAGGCAGTCATTTATAGCCGCAGATTGGCTGGTTTTACCCCGACGCTTCACCGGGGCGGACCAGACCACTTTCAGTGCGCTCAACCGTACCTGCGGGCGAACGCCCCCATGAACTCGCACAGGGCGGCCACCGCTTCGACGGAGATGGCGTTGTACAGGCTGGCGCGAATGCCGCCGACGCTGGCGTGGCCCTTCAGGCCATGCAGCCCGGCCGCCTCGGCCTCGCGCAGGAAGACCGCTTGAAGTGCTTCATCGGCCAGCCGGAACGGCACGTTGTTGATCGAGCGATAGGCCGGCTGCACCGGGTTGCGGTAGAAGCCGTCGCTGCCGTCGAGGGTTTCGTACAGCAGGCTGGCTTTGGTCTGGTTGCGCTGGTGCAGCACCTGCAAGCCCCCGCTGCGCTTGATCCACTGCAACGTCAGGCCGGTCAGGTACCAGGGGAAGGTGGCGGGCGTGTTGAGCATCGACTGGGCATCGCTGATGCGCCCGTAGTTGAGGATGTCCGGGGTGAACCCATGGCAGCGATCCAGCAGCGCCGGGTCCATGATGACCACCGTCAGCCCGGCCACGCCCATGTTCTTCTGGGCGGCGGCATACACCAGACCATGGCGTGCGATGTCGATGGGCTTGGACAGCAGGCTCGAACAGGCATCGCACACCAGCGGCGCCTCGCTGGCGGGCGCTTCGGTGAACTGCACGCCGTGCACGGTTTCGTTCTCGGTGTAGTGCAGGTAGGCCGCCTTGGGGTTCAGCTGCCAGTGCGCGACCGCCGGCACCCGGTCAAAGCCGGTGCCCTGGGCACTGGCGACCACGCGCACTTCGCCATACTGGCGCGCCGCCTCGATCGCCTTGCCCGACCACAACCCGGTGTGCAGGTAGTCCACGCTGCCGTTGTCCCCGGCCAGGTTCATGGGCACCTGGGCGAACTGCAACGAAGCGCCGCCCTGCACGAACAGCACGCGGTAGTGCGCCGGCACCTCCAGCAGCTCGCGCAGGTCGGCCTCGGTCTGCTCGGCAATGGCGCGGAAGATGGGCGAGCGGTGGCTCATCTCCATGATGGACATGCCCGTGCCGGCAAAATCGTGGAACTCGTCGTACGCCTGGTTGAGCACTTCCAGAGGGACTGCGGTGGGGCCTGCGCTGAAATTGTGTGACCGTGCCATGGTGGGTGGGCTCCTGTGCGTGAACGCGCCGACGCGGTGAATACCAGGCCAGGCCTGGGTGGCGAAGGCCGGAGTCTACGGATAAACTGGCCTGCCCTTACCTGCCAGTTCATGGATAGAGAGCAGACCACATGGCGAAGACCTTCGCGCTGGACACCCTGAAGATTCGGCTCAACGACGCCGAGTTTCAGCTGCTGGACCTGCACCAGCGCATCCAGCGCGCCTTGCGTGCGTTGATCCTGGATGGCGCGCTGGGCCCGAGCCTGAAACTGCCCTCCACCCGTGCGCTGTCCAAGTCCCTGGGCTGCGCCCGCGATACCGTCGAAAACGCCTACGTGCAGCTGCACCGGGACGGTTTCATCGTGCGCCGCGGCGGCGCGGGCAGCTACGTGTGCGACACGGTGGGCGCCGAATTGCGCGGAGCCGGCCCACGCCGGCAACGGACCCAGGAGGTGCGGCGCAGCGTGGTCGCGCCCGGCGCCGAACTCAGCCAGCGCGGGCGCATGATCTTCGAGACAGGCGGCGTGCGTGACCAGCAAGTGATCAAGGCCTTCGCCACCGGCCTGCCAGAAACCCGCAGCTTCCCCACCGACGTCTGGGAGCGGCTGCAGCGCCAGGTGGTCAAGGATTATCGCGCCAGCGTCCTGCTGCACGGTGACCCGCAAGGCGCCGAACCCCTGCGCAAGGCCATCGCCACCTACCTGAACCTCGAACGCGGGGCCACGTGCACCCCCGACCAGGTGCTGGTGCTCAGCAGTACGCGTCAGGCGTTGTACCTGTGCGCGCAATTGCTGGTAGATGCCGGCAAACCCATCCTGCTGGAAAACCCCGGCTACTACGGCGCCCGCAAGGCGTTCGCCATCGCCGAAACCAAGGTGTTGCCCATCGACGTGGACGAACGGGGCATCCGCACCGACCTGCTGTTCGCCGACCGCAGCGGCGCCAATTGCGTGTACGTCACCCCCTCGCACCAGTACCCCACCGGCGCGACCCTGCCCCTGGAGCGCCGGCTGGAGCTGATCAACTGGGCCGCGCAGAAAGCCAAGTGGATCATCGAGGACGACTACGACAGCGAGTTTCACTACGACGGCCAGCCCACCGCCTGCGTGCAGGGCCTGGACCGCTACCAGCGCACCCTGTATATCGGCACCTTCAGCAAGACCCTCTACCCTGGCCTGCGCATGGGCTACATCGTGCTGCCGCCCGAACTGGTCAAGCCCTTCGCCTATGCCCGCAGCATGATGGATGGCCACACCCCGCAGACCTTGCAGCTGACCCTGGCGCGCTTCATGGAGGACGGGCACTACAACGCCCACGTGCGTGCCATGCGCAAGTTGTACGCCGGGCGCCGGGCGGTGATGCACGACGCCATCGCCAAGTACCTGAGCCCGGTGGTCACCGCCCACCTGCCGCCAGGTGGCTTGCAGATCCCCTGCCTGCTCAAGCCAGGCTGGTCCGAAGAAAAGACCATTCGCCAGGCAGCCACGGCCGGCGTGCAGCTGTCGGGCCTGAGCAGCCTGTACCTGGGCGAGCCGCAGACCCACGGCTGGCTGCTGGGGTATTCCTCGCTCACGGCCTATGAGATCGAAGCGGCCATGCTGCGCCTGGCCAACGCCCTCAAGCTTTGAGCGCCGGGTTCAGTAAGGCAGCTTGAAACGCCGGGTCAGGTCGAAGATGCCCTCGCGGATCGATCGCTCGGTGCGGCTGTCCATGGCACCGCTGCGCACGCCCCCGAGCATGGCCAGGATCATGTCCCCGATCTCGCGGAACTCATCCTCGCCCATGCCCCGGGAGGTACAGGCCGCACTGCCCAGGCGAATGCCCGAGGTGACGCTGGACTTGACCTCGTCACCGGGCACGACGTTACGGTTCACGGTGATGCCGACCGCCTCCAGCGCACCCTCGGCGGCGTTGCCGGCAAGGCCCCAGGGGCGCAGGTCGATCACCCCCAGGTGGCAGTCCGTGCCGCCCGACACCACCAGCAAGCCACCTTCGGCCAGCCGCCCGCACAAGGCCCGCGCATTGGCCACCACCGCATGGGCGTAGGGGCCAAAACCCGGTTGCAGCGCCTCGCCCAGCGCCACCGCCTTGGCCGCGACCGTGTGCATCAGTGCAGCGCCCTGCAGGCCGGGGAACACCGCCGCGTTGATCCTGCGCGCCAGGGTCTGGTCGTTGCACAGGATCATCCCCCCGCGCGGGCCGCGCAGGGTCGCGTGGGTGCTCAGCGTGGTGACGTGGGCATGGGGCACTGGCGAGGGATAGGCGCCGCCTGCGACCAGCCCGGCGACGTGGGCGATGTCGGCCATCAGATACGCCCCCACCTCGTCGGCAATGGCGCGGAAACGGGCGAAATCCAGCGCGCGTGAATACGCCGACGCCCCGGCGATGATCAGCCGTGGCCGCTCACGACGGGCAATCTGCGCCACCTGGTCCATGTCGACCAGGTGCGTCAGCGGGTGCACACCGTAGCTGACCGCCTGGAACCAACGCCCGGACACGTTGAACGCCGCCCCGTGGGACAGGTGCCCGCCCGACTTCAGGTCCAGGCCGAGGATCTTGTCCTCCGGCTCCAGCAGCGCCAGGAACACCGCCTGGTTGGCCTGGTTGCCGGAGTGAGGTTGCACGTTGGCATAGCTGCAATCGAACAGCAGCCGGGCCCGCTCGGTGGCCAGGTCCTCGACCACATCCACATTGCCACAGCTGGCGTAATAGCGTCGCCCCGGGTACCCCTCGGCGTACTTGTTGGTCAGCACCGACCCTTGGGCCTCGAGCACGGCGCGGCTGACCACGTTCTCGGCGGCGATCAGCTCGATGGACTGCACCTGGCGCAACCGCTCGGCATCGATGGCGGTCCACACCTCGCTGTCCACCTGCGGCAGCGCAGCGGCACTGATGCCCGGCAGCGCGTGGCCCTCTTTATAAGCGAAATGCGGCATGTGTACTCCTTGGTCTGAACGCCGGCGACAACCGCACTACCCTAGCGGCCTGCGGCGCCTGCGACCGTACCGGTTGCCCGCGCTGTTGCAGACCACCTGGCTTGGCCCGGCAAGCAGGCGTCTGGCCTGGGCATGCCAGAACGGGCGAAAGATGGGCCAAAGCGGTCTGGCCTATTGCCACTAATTGGACTACCCGACAAGACCAAAGCCTCATTAAGCTCTGCGCCGACTCAGCTCATGCCCCTACAGGTTTCACCATGACGATACGTATCGGCCTGTTGCCGCAAGTCGCCGCAGCGCACTTTGTCAGCCACCTGCACATCATGGTGCTGGCGGCGCTCTTTCCGCTGCTGCCTGCTTTTTTGAACGTGGATTATGTGGCGTTGGGCCTGGCCCTCAGCGTGTTCAACATCGTCACCGCGCTGGTGCAGGCCCCCATGGGGTTTGCCGTCGATCGCCATGGCGCCCGGCGCCTGCTGCTGATGGCCCTGGCCTTGGGCAGTTGCAGTTTCCTGTTGATTGCCCTGCTGCCCGGCTACACCTGCCTGCTGGTGGGCATGGCGCTGGCGGGGGTGGCCAATGCCGTCTACCACCCTGCCGACTACGCCCTGCTGTCCCGACACATCAACCCTGCGCACATCGGCAAGGCGTTCTCGGTGCACACCTTTGCAGGTTTTCTGGGCGCGGCGGTGGCACCGGTGTTGCTGCTGGGGGTGGCGGTGGCCAGCGGCCCGGCGATGGCCTTCGCGACCGCAGCGCTGGTGGGCTTTGCAGCACTGGCCCTGCTATTGATACCCGGCTCGGCACTGGCCCAGGTCAGTGACGCGCCGCCCGCTCCGGCACCCAAGCCCGTGCAGGCGCAACGCGTGGCGCTGCTCTCGCCGATGATCATCAGCCTGACGCTGCTGTTCGTGCTGCTGAACCTGAGCACTGGCGCCATCGAAAAGTTTTCCGTCGCGGCCCTGATGCAAGGCCAGGGCGTGGCGCTGTACTGGGCCAACTCGGCCTTGACCGCCTTCCTGTTCGCCAGCGCATTCGGCGTGCTGGCAGGCGGTGCACTGGCCGACCGCACCCAGCGTCACGGGGTGGTGGCGGCCAGCGCTTTTGGGGTGGCGTGCATGCTGATGTTGCTGGTGGCCACGGCGGGCCTGAGCGAGCCGCTCTTGCTCGCCGTGCTGGGCCTGGCGGGCTTTTTGACTGGCGTGATCGCCCCGTCACGGGACATGCTGGTACGGGCTGCCGCCACCAAAGGGGCTGAAGGCAAGACCTTCGGCATCGTGTCCACGGGTTTCAACATCGGCGGCGCCATCGGGCCAGTCGGGTTCGGCTGGTTGCTGGACCAGGGCCACCCCAACGCGATTTTCTGGGCCAGTGCCGCCTTCATGGGCCTGACCGTGGCCCTGACATTGTTGCAGGAATGGGTAATGGCGCGGCAGCGCAAAGTCATTGCGCTGCAACTTTCATTTAAATGACCTGAAGCAATAATAACGACACATTTGTACCGCAAACTTGAAGGGCGCCGCCCGCACCTGTGCGTGCCAGCGAGCCGGCGTAATCAAACTGAACAACGACAACCGATAGCCTGGAGTTTTAACATGGATGTTAACCATAGCGGTACCGATGATGCAGTTAAAGGCATGCTCGCCAAACTTTCAACCCTGTGGAAAACCCGCGCTGCCGTGAACCAGCCACAACCCGATTACTGGGGCCTGGCGTTCGATGCCAACAAGAACGACTTCAGCCATTCACTGCTGCCGTTTCGCAACCACCAGGCCTGGCTTGAAGCCCCCAAGGACTTGCAGTCCAAGTGCATGTCCTACGCCTGGGGCATTTATAACCTCAAGACCATTTATATTGAATGCAATGTGGTGGTGCCGGCCTGCGAAGACATTATCAAGACCCCGCCCCACAGCCATAACCGCGCACTGCTGCAAGATGTAATGTCTCAAGCCCTGCTCGATGAAGCCCTGCATACACGCATGTCGATCATGGCCTGCAACTATATCTACGACATGCGCCAACTTACCCCCCTGGACTTCAGCGCCTTCAACCTGGTGACCTGGCGCGAAGCGCTGCTGGCCAACTGCACCGCCGAATGGGAACGCCGCCTGACCCGCTTTGGCATCGCCTGCGCCAGCGAAACGCTGATCACCGACTACCTCAAGACCATGGCCGAAGACACCACCATCCAGTCGGTCTGCCACGAGGTCACCCGCACCCACGCCATGGACGAGTGGAGCCACTCCAGCGTGTTCAGCTTCGTCGCCACCGACATCGTCAACGGACTGACCCGCAAGGAACGCCTGTACCTGCGCTCGATCATCCTGCGCACCGTGCAGATGTTCGCCAACAACGAGATGGGCGCCTGGTCGCGGGTGTTCGACATGCTGGGCTTCCCCAACGGCAACGAGATCCTGCACGACGTGGGCGACAACAACGAGATCAGCGTCTATACCGACTCCCTCGAAGCCCTGGTCAACCGCATCGGCCTGGCCGGCAATGGCCTGGACAGCGCCGAACAGGCTGTCGAACAGCTGCGCGAGAGGGCTAGCGCATGAGTACCCCGACAGGCTTTGAAGCCGTGTGCGAGCACGTCAGCAGCGAGACCGCGCAGATCAAGGTATTTGGCCTGCGCGTACTCAACGCCTCCAGCGCCTTTCTGGCAGACCTCGTGCCCGGCCGGCACGTGGCGTTGCAGGCAACGGACCTGTCCGGCGCCCGTCAGCAACGGCTGTACTCCATCACCCGCAGGCTTGGCAACGACCAGTTCGAGCTGGCGATCAAGCGCGAAGGCCGTGGCGGGGTCTCGGACCAGCTGCACGCCACCTGCCAGCCCGGCTCGCGTTTCGACGTGCAGTTCGCCGCAGGTGACATCACCCTGGCTTCGGTCCAGGCCTGCCGTCACGTCGGCCTGCTGGCCGGCGGCATCGGCATCACCCTGCCGATCGCCCTGCTGCGCGGGCTGCACGAGCGCGCCCTGCGCGGCTTGAACGTGCCCCAGGTCAGCCTGCTGCTGTGCGTGCCGTCCATTGCCGACATCCCGTTCCTGCACGAATTGCTGCAACTGGAACTGAGCTGCCCCTGGTTCGACCTGCAGGTGTTCGTCACCCGCGAAGCGGTGCACGGCAAAGGCCACTTCAAGGCCGGCCGCCCGCAAGCCCAGGACCTGCAAGCACTGGGCAACCCGGACAGCGTGGTGATCTGTGGCAGCCATGGCTTCGCCCAAGGCATGCGCGAGCACCTGCTGGCGCTGTTCCCCACCTGTCCCCTGCTGATCGAATCTTTCACCCCACCAGCGGCCTCTGCCCCGGCCACGCCAGACGATGCCCAGGCCGAAAGCCCCTTGCGCCTGCACCTTCAGCACAACGACCAGGTGCTGGAGCCCGCCGCGGGCAAGAGCCTGCTGGAGATGCTGGAAACCAGCGGCATCGCCGTGCGCAGCCTGTGCCGCGCCGGCATCTGCGGCCACTGCCGACTGAAAGTGTCGGAAGGCGAGTACACCGTCGAACCCGACTTCTGCCTGACCGACCAGGACAAGCGCGACGGCCATGCCCTGGCCTGCTGCACCTTCCCCAAGGCCGGTACGATCAAGGTCGACCTCAACCCTACGGCGTAAACCGCGCCCTCACTTCTTTCATCACCGGGTTTGCACATGAAAACAGCCATCGCACTGCGCCACATCCACTTCGAAGACGTCGGCACCCTGGCCCCCGTTCTGAGTGAGGCCGGCTACAGCCTCACCTACATCGACCCCACCGTCGAAACCCTCCAGGTCGAACAGGTGATGCAGGCCGACCTGCTGATCGTGCTGGGCGGCCCCATTGGCGCCTACGACGAAAAGCCCTACCCCTTCCTCAAGGCCGAACTTGAGCTGGTGCGCCAACGCATCGAGTCCGGCAAGCCCATGCTGGGCATCTGCCTGGGTGCACAACTGATCGCCCGCGCCATGAACGCCAAGGTCTACCCCATGGGCGTCAAGGAAATCGGCTTCTCGCCGCTTACCCTCACCGCCGAAGGCCAGCAATCGCCGCTTGCCGAACTGGGCGACGTACCCGTGCTGCACTGGCACGGCGACCAGTTCGACATCCCCCAGGGCGCCGTGCTGCTGGCCAAGACCGACATCTGCGCGCACCAGGCCTTTGCCGTGGACAACCGCATCCTGGGTCTGCAATGCCACCTGGAAGCCGACCCCGCCCGCATCGAGCAGTGGCTGGTAGGCCACGCCAACGAAGTGGGCCAGACCGCCCTGGACCCCATCGCCCTGCGCTCGGCCGCCGCCGAACTCGGCGAGCGCCTGACCCAGGCCGCCGCCCGCGTGATGCGCGCCTGGCTCGCCAACCTGAAGTAACCCGCTGCACCACCACCGCATGAAAACAACAAAGTCATCAAGGATGAGGCACGCCCCATGATCGTCGTATTGTTCGAGTTGCAAGCACTGCCCGGCCAGGGCGAAACCTACGTTGACCTGGTCAACAAGCTCACCCCTCTGCTCAAGCCCATGGAAGGGTTCATCTCGGTAGAGTGCTTCCAGAGCACCCTCAACCCCAAGAAAGTGATGTCGGTGACCACCTGGCGCGACGAAGAAGCCGTGGTGCAATGGCGCAATGTCACCGCCCACCTCTCTGCCCAACGCGCCGGCCGCGACAAGATCTTCGACGACTACCGCGTGCGCGTCACCTCGGTCATCCGCGACTACGGCCTACGCGACCGCGACCAGGCGCCCTACAACGAAGTCGTAGACGGCACCCGCCCCACCGCCTGCCCAGTAGCCTAACCCCCCAGCGAGGCCGCCCCCCCTTTTTCCCCTGTGGGAGCGGCCTCGCCGGGGCGCCGGACCGGCCGCGATGGGCCGCAAAGCGGCCCCTTCCCACTCTGCTCTCCAGCAACATCCCGCCACAAACCCTCATGCCATCCCGCCACCATCAAAACGGAACTGTCAGCCAAGCGGCACAGTCCACTTTTACAGGCCCACCTACCAGAGGCCACAGAGGAGACTCCCATGAAAGGTACCGCGCTTTCGGCCCTGTTCGCGGCCGCTACCCTGCTCGCTTCGCCGGCCTTCGCTGCCGAAAAAGACCTGTGCGCCCTGAACCTGCAGGAAATCAACGACACCATGGCCACCGCCGGAGCCACCTCGGAAGGCCTCAAAACGCAAATCGATGATGAAGTGACCAAGGCCAAAGCTGCCCAGGCAAAAGGCAATGACAAGGAGTGCATTGCAATCACTCAAAAAGCCCTGACCACGCTGCAAAACACCAACAAAGGCAGCGGCTCGAGCAGCGGCGGCGCCTGATGCATCGCGCGGGTGAGCGCTCAGCTGTCGACGCCGCCCGCGCAATGCCGTATACTCCGGTTCACGTGCCGTAAGGTGCGTTAGCTTAGAGCTAGTGTGGGGCCGATTAGGATTCGACGCCGGTAGCGAAACTCTAGGTGCATGCCGAGTTGGTAACAGAACTCGTAAATCCACTGTTGCAACTTTCTATAGTTGCCAATGACGAAAACTACGAGGGCTACGCTCTCGCTGCGTAAGCAGCTGAGCCCGCTCTCCTGGTAGCTTCGGCTCCAGCAATCACCAGGGGATGCCTGTAAACCCGAAGTGATTGTCATACAGAACAGGATCGTCGTGTAGCACGTTGGGGGCAAAGCGACTAAAACTTACCCAACTCGTCCAAAGCACCCTGCCCGTCGGGCGGCTGCGGATTAACTCAATAGACACGGCTAAGCATGTAGTACCGACAGCGGAGTACTGGCGGACGGGGGTTCAAATCCCCCCGGCTCCACCAAATTATCAAATGAAGGCGTCCATGGACGTCTTTTTTTGTGCCTGCAAGCCAAGTAATCCGGGGTTTTCAGCGCTTTTGAGGTTTTTTGAGATCTGCCGAGTTCTGACCCTTCAGATATTCCACGTGGTATTCCCGCGGCAAGGGGGCTAATCTCTGGAATACCAAAACAGCGCCTGAGGTAGATCTCATGCCTGCTCCAGCCCTACGACTATCATCCTCACTTTGGTCAGTACTGAGCTCGCGCAGGTACTGCAACTGACGCCGTGCAACAGTCAACAGGCCCGCTTCCCAAGAGTTTGATACTCCAACTGCTTGTACATCGACGCGTCCTATCGAGAATACTGCTTCCATACTACTATAGCCCCACGTGACTTTGGCATGCTGGTGGCGGGAGATTCTCAGTCGTTCTTGCCGGTATTTTAGCCGTACGCGAGTCGTTCAGGCGAAGTCGTGAGGATGTACAGGCCCTCAGCGAATTGTAGTGTTACTGAAATTTCGATTGACGAGATGTTAATAATATTGTGATATTACGAAATCTGGGTTATGGAGCGTAAACGCGCCAGAAAAAAATAGTCTCGAGATCTACCGCTAGCATGGTGCAAATCTCGAAAATGGTTGCGAGCATGCAGGAAGATCCGAAAGTATTGGGTTTGGATGTGACGGTTAATAAAGTTACTGGCATCGTAAGGCTCACTGCTCAGAGCGTAGACGGTCGCAATACAACTCAAACTATGATTGGAGCGGTCATTGCAAAAGATTCTAAGTTACGACCCTAGTCAGTGTAGTGCGCATGAGCGCAACTCTAATACTCGCGCATTATTAGATCGACGTTTAACTCAGGTCGAGGTATCTATGCATATGAGTGCTTCTCAATCCTTGGTTTCTCAAGCTAATAGATCTCCCAACGCTTATGTTGGCTAATAGGCTGCCAACTGGTTTTAAAAAGTTGCCATGTCGCGAAGGCGATGCAGTTTTTATAACCGTGTATATACAGTTTTGGGTGATGAACAGGCCAATTCAAAGGAAGGAAGATGATGGCGATTCCAGTTGAGCATTCGGGGCGATTTGTATACCATTTTTCACATATTGATAATTTGCCAGGGCTGATAAAAAATGGCTTTTTGGCGACTAATCATCCAGCGTTTCCACTCCGCCATCGGTCAATAGCGGCGTCGAGCATTCAAAGACGTCGTTCGCAAATGCAAGTCACATGCGGGCCTGGCGGTTGTGTACATGATTATGTACCGCTTTATTTTGGTTCATGTAGCCCGATGCTGCTAAATGTGCTGCATACAAAAAATATAGATCAGTGGGATATTTTATATTTCGAGTTCCCTATTGATCTAGTTTTGCGTGCCGACACGGTCTTTACTAGCGCTTCAGCCAATACAGCAATCCCTCCGAGATTCTATTCGAATCCTGTTGACCTTGATAAGTTAGATTGGCCCGCAATAGACAGTTTAAAGTGGGGCAACATCGATGATGACTATCGTCATCGCCGCATGGCAGAGGTACTCGTTCATCATCATCTTCCGATAACCGCAGCTAGCCGTTGCGTTGTTTGGAATGCTGATACAAAGAAGCAAGTAGAGAAAATAGTCAATGGGTCGAATTTTCCTGTAATTGACTTCGAAAGCCGTCATCGCCGGCACTATTATACTAATCTGGAATTAAAAGATAATAGTTCGCTCGTGAAAGGCCCTGATGAGATCGCTGGCATTTATGATCAGGCCTGTCAATATGTAGGTGAGCACATAGCTACCAAAGCCATTTCCAACAGTGCTAGATTCAATGATCTTGACGCGCTATTAATTGGGCTTCGCGCAAATTTTGGATGCACATCGCACACGGCTGAACTGGTTGGATTGAAGTCAGCTAACGGCATTCATAAGCACACTGTAGATATCCATACTAAAGATGTTGTGCAGCGGCTATTAACCATCCCGGAATATGCAATATTGGACATGGCGGCTAAAAATTTAACAGAGACCGCTGCTTATCTACATGACATAGGTAAGGGGCCGCGAGCTCGCTGGGTCAGTAATGGTGGGCTGCAAAAGGTAGATCCCAACCATCCCGTTGGCGCTATGCCAATGATGGCAGAATTACTTACAGAGCAAGTTAAACGTGTTGAGTTCTCCATGGCGAAAACGCTACTTAAATTGGTCTGCTACCATGACCTTGTGGGTGATGTGTTGGGCAGGGAACGTGACGAGCAGCAAATAATTGATATTGTAGACGATGAGAATGAACTTAAAATGCTTTTTGCAATTGGAAAAGCTGATGCGACATCGCTGGTGGAGCAATGGTGGGATCAAAATAAGGCCGACCAGTTATACTCCCGCTGTTTAGCGGCTATATAGATTGGGTGGATGATAAAAATGATTGAATTTGTTAGTGGTGATATTTTTGATGCGACTGTAGATATTCGTGTCAATACGGTAAACTGTGTCGGAGTAATGGGAGCGGGCGTCGCACTGGCTTTTAAAAAGCGCTACCCACAAATGTTCAAAGACTACCAAGCCGCCTGCAAAGCAGGGCAAGTAAAACCCGGCAAGCTGCATATATGGAAGTCATTGGAGGGGATTTGGATAATAAACTTCCCTACTAAGCGAGATTGGCGAGAGCCGTCACGTTATGAGGACATCGACGCAGGTTTAGACGACCTACGCTTGTATTTAGATAGTGTTGGACCAGTTACAGTAGCCTTGCCCGCTTTAGGTTGTGGAAATGGGGGGCTGGATTGGGGAAGAGTCTCCAAGATGATTCAACGAAAGCTTGAAGGTGTGAATTCTCATGTACTTGTACTAGAGCCATCAGCATCTTCTCGAGCGGGAAAAAATGCGGTCAAGACGACAGATGAAGAGCGTAAAGATGCAGAGAATTTGGGCTACAAAATAGTTTCAAGTGGGCTGTTTTTGACTTTAAAAAGCTCTACGCCTTTTTACATTACGGGGGGGACAGAGACGCTTTGCCATAATTGGATTACAGTTCTCCCTTCACGTAGCCCTAGCGAGCGCGAGTTTAACGCGCTGCGGGCCATTTCTAGAGAGCTAGCTAGCTTGAGTATTGATGTGAGCGTGGCTTTAGTTCATACAACAAAAGCTAGCGAGGAAATTGCAGATATTTTTGCGCAGCAGGGTATAAAAACTATCCTACTTCTACCGTTTGGCGTCTTGACACGTAAAGCATTAGCAAAAAAAGTTACGTTATATAAAGCTGGCAATCTTAGCTTGATGTCTATTGCAGATGCGAATGAAAAGTGGAGTCATCAGCTTTACAGTAAAAGTTTAGATCTTATTCGGCGAAATGCAAGTGCGGTACTACTTTCAGACCCTAATCCGGATTGGCTGGTCAGCAAGGAATTGAGTCGTTGGGGGCACGCTGCTATTTCATTTGTTAGATATGAGGCAACCTCTCTATTAGTACGTGAAACGCTGGAGACTTTTGGCGCAAAATCAATTGGTCGTCGCGGAGATACTGGGGCGCCAAACATAGATCATCTATCGTCTGCTTTCGTTGGCTTGCAAAAGAGTGAGGTTTCCGACACAGCTTTAGTTAAACTCAGAGATAGTGATTATGATTTAGAGGCGGCGGCGGCGGCGGCGGCGGCGGAGAAAGACTATCTTACGCGTTCTACTGGCAACGTTTTTAGTATAAGTGTGCGTCAAGAGTCTCAAGAGAATTTGCGGCTTTTATTTGAGCTAATCCTTAGCATTGGCCCTGATGAACTCATATTAAGGCTCCCTGCTGGTGCAAGCGAAGATGATCGGAGGCGGCTAATGAATATTGGATTCGCTCAGAGTAAATGTATCGATTGAAGTTGTTTTGCGTATGCTGCATTGCTATCTATAAATTCGCCGCCTCGCGGCGTTGCATGTATGCGCCCCATACATCTTTATAGACTCGAACCTTGTAAAGATTAAGTCCAAGAGATAAATAACCATTATATTTATTTAACTTATGCAGAATGTACAAGTTGCGCCTCGCCAATGACTCGCTCGAGCGCAGCTAGTAGATCATCGTTAAGCTCTGTACGAGATTGGATGAAACCATTCAGACAAGCGCAAGCCGCTGAATTTAGTAGAGTATTCACCCCTCGAAGGTGGACATTTCCTGTTGGCCAAGCGCTATGAAATTGCAGACGAGTCATGAGTCGTGATCGCAGATCTGTTTTCCGAGCAACGGTATAGCCGACGGCCCCTCGCCGAGACCCGGCTCATGCTTAACGGCTCACTCTAGGTGCTCTGCTCCGGCGCGCCCTGACACGAAATGCCTAAGCGTTTTGGCCCATTGGTCAATGGTCTATTAACGCTTTCTTGACTGGCGTAATTACGACGAGAGGCCCTGCGCCAACGCTGCAACCGATACCGCATGCAGCATGTGATCCCGCTCAGAAAATTGAAGCGAAGCCTCGGCCTGGGCTGCCTCGTCTGTTCGACAAGACCAAATATGAGCAGCACAACATCATCGAGAGGATGTTCGACTGGCTCAAGAAAAATCGACGGATCGTAGCCCGCTACGAAAAGCTGGCCAGAAACTTCCCACGATATTTACTTATAAGTAATTCCATTGTTCATAGCTCAGCTCAGAAAATTACAATCACTCTAATTTCTTACTAGTTTTAAATTAATTGAAATCACTACATATCGAACGCATACCTACCCAGCACAAACCATCTCCGCGATTGGCTAAAATACGAAACTCAATTCACTGAAGATATTTCATGCACGAAAAGCTTTAACATGCCATTTCAGCTGATCGCCTGCGCGGCGCAAATTAAAAGCGAATTAAAATAAAAGACTCATATAAACTGCCTTGCACGCTTTGCAGAAACAAGTTCTTTATACTCTATCACCTCATGCACAACCGAGTGTATATGGTGATTGGTGTCAATAGAGATCCAATCCGAAGAAGTTCCCGAAAATTCACCCTGACTACAACGATAAATCTCGTTATCCCCCCAACTAAACTTTTCTGTAGCCCAGTGACCTGATGCAATAACCAACCTTGCAAGCTCCTGATGCTGAGCACCTTTGAGCCCCTCTGTCAAAGGATAACCTCTAGCGATGAACATCTGTTCCTGAATTGTATAACGGATTTTTCCGTTCGCATTCGACGCCCCACCTGTCTCTTTAGAATTGGGACCGCGGATGCCATAATCGCTAAAACCTAGCGACTCGAATCCCGGCTGTACAACCAAAGTTCTCCATGCAGACATCTCTTTGCGACGAACCAAGCCAGCGCTATTTTGATCCTTAATCGCCGAAGATATAAAAGCAGGAAGCGAACAGCCCGCAACTCTAAAATTATTAAATCCAGCTCTTTTCAACAAAGCTATCGCC
Organism: Pseudomonas sp. URMO17WK12:I9; assembly: GCF_900230165.1. Classification (NCBI taxonomy): domain Bacteria; kingdom Pseudomonadati; phylum Pseudomonadota; class Gammaproteobacteria; order Pseudomonadales; family Pseudomonadaceae; genus Pseudomonas; species Pseudomonas sp. URMO17WK12:I9. The sequence goes on from NZ_OCMQ01000013.1 coordinate 94,600, forward strand.
TTTTCCGACTTAGACACAATATCAGGAACAGTATGCTTTTGGGAGGATACGTCTCCAAAGTCGATCATAACCATGACAAGGACTGGATCAAGGTCCAAAGTATCAGTCATCTCATTCAGACGTTCTAATACAAAATCCTCTTCAGAGAGTTCCTCCACGGTATCTGAATCCATAACAAGACGCAGAACAAAACCACACGCTGATGATACGCGAGCTCCACGAAGCGCATTAACGTATACAGGATCATCCCATCGAACATAATCGACAACTAGATTTGTTTTAACGCGAAACGATTCCAGCTGGTTTCGTAGAAATGGAATAACATGCTCCCCACCCTCTGTTTGAGCATTAGTAGACCACTTTGGCATATCTAAGAAAATTTGACGACCTTTCCAAACAGTGGAGATCTCTGCAGCAATACCGCTCAAATAGGATTCGATCGGAGGAAACAGCTGACCGCTAAGCTTTTCTAACTTATCATCGTTAATTGGTGAAATATCGAACCAAGGTACAATTTTTTCTGCCGCAAACTTTTTTAGCTCGGCAAGAGCAGTGAGCTCACCAGATTTAGCTTTCAAAATTGGGACGTAAATAAGTTTCATAACCCACCATTAATATTATTAGAAAGCATTTTTCTAACTTCGCCACGCCCCAACAAATCAGAAAACAACTGGTAGTTTTCTCTCTCTCGCTGGATTCTGCCTGCAATAATAGCAGGATGTATCTTTAGCTCTCTGGATAACTTATCTATATTTTCCCTGCTGGGATCTAAGTAGGCGCCAGAGCGCTTCCAAGTAACCCTAGGTATACAAGCTTCTCTCGCTATTCGATTCGCTTCCGACTCTCTTCTATCCTCTGAAGAAGCATCTAAGTCATCTAGGAAAGCCTCTTCATTACCAATATGCTTCCATATATGAGCAACTTCGTGAAGCAACGTGAACCAGAAGTTATCTAACCGATCGTGCCTAAGCGTCAAGCCTATAACAGGAGTTCCATCTACATCTTTCAACGCAGCACCATCTAACATGGTACCCTTCAGATGAGGTTCAATTATCACTGCTATTCCATGCTTCTTAAGAAACTCGATAGCTAGGAGAGGTCCATTCTCAAACCAACTCAACTGGGCCAAATCCTTCAAAAATGAATTCGACAGCTTACTCTGGTCAAATGTACCCAAAAGATGACTACTCTCTCTAGCACGTTGAATAACCCTAAGAAGCCATACATACAGAGAATATTTCGTAGTCGGTGAGTATGCATCACCCAATGGTGTACGCCTGAATGCAGCCTCACCGAACTGCCACCCTATAAGAGACACGAACTCCCGAAGCGTTTCCTCAGTAGTTTTGGAGGCCTTCCCTATAGCTTTATCAATCCACCCCCTAGCAACCATCTCTTTCACTGGGAATCTAGACCAGTCAACTTCGTCGGTCGATTTCTTTTCTTCTGTATGGGATAACCCAAGTAAGGTCTCTGCCGAAATTCCCAATCCGACCGAGAGAGCCTTTATCATAGGAACAGTCAGGGGACGTTTGCGACCCAGAACTTCCGACACCCTACTTCTAGTGCCAAAGTAAGGAATCAGATCTGCTTGCTTTAAATTTCTCTCGTGCATCCTAAACAGAATTGCATCGATTGGGTCAGGAGCGTCTATCGGATGTTTTTTACTCTCATAATCTTCAATAAGAAGAATCAGAACCTCAAGGCGATTACTTTCTGAAGAACCAGGCTTAGGCATCATTGACATCAACCTATCCACTTCACTCAGATAAGCTCGATGCTGTTCTTCTGTTTTTATGACCTTAGTGTCCATCAATTTCTTCTGCACCTAATAGCGCGGTTATGAGGGCTATTTTTTGAGGAAACACAATTTTCACCTCTAACCAGCACTTTGCTAAATTTACTTCAAAAATAAAAACACCGGACTTCCGCTCTTTTGCCGAGGGAAACTGGTCAAATAGATCAGATTCCTGCGTCCACACCGCATGGATAATTTCAGCAACCCACGCGCTGACCCACGTGTCAATTTCTGGTCCACGCCCTCTCAGCCTATCGAGTATGTCCTTGCCAACCAGATGCATAGTAATGTTCCCAATTTGGGATCAATATAAATCCCTTTCGAAGGCGCGTCAATCGCATAAATTCCCAAAACGGGAACACCGCATAAATCCAAATGATAGCGTTTTACCATCGCCCGCAACAAGCAGCTGAATCTGTGGGGGATTGGCGGTGGATAGCCAGGGAAGCCCGCAAGAAATCTAGCTCGGCCACAATGCGCCGCATCGTTACTCTGGGTAGCAACGACACTGCTGCTGTGTCCCCACGTGTAAGGCCAGAAACTGCGCAGATTGTCACCTGCCGCCTCACTATTGGAGTCTGCCGACCTCGCAAAGCTAGGTGAGCGACTGCTTAGCAAACAGGCGGCAATTGGAAAGTGCCAACCACAGGAACGCACTGCCGCTCTATCTGCACACGCTATGAGGGCGAAGAAAAGGCCGCTGTTCGCTGGGCATAATCGTTATTGCGGTTAACCGAGCTACGCCCACCGACAAGCAGTGGAAGACTTGTTTTTTGACGGAACAATTTCCCACGCCCAAAGCAAGAACGCCGACATGGAATTCCGCCGGCAGATCGCACGTGAGAGAGAAAACACAAAAAATCTGCTCATACAGCGAAAACCCTTACAATCCAAGACCGGATTTCCTAAACCTGATTCAGCCCCTCACCGATACCCAAGAGATAAGCCCGTGAGTCACTCAGACATTTCATCAGCGCCACTGGTTGACGTAGTGAAGCTTGCCGCATCGCTCCAGCGGTTCGCAGATGATCGCGACTGGCAGCAGTTCCACTCCCCCAAAAATCTCATCCTGGCTCTCACTGGCGAGGTAGGTGAGCTCTGCGAGATTTTCCAATGGATGAGCGATGCGGATTCGCTCTCCTCCGCAACAGATCCCGAAATCGGCCAAGCCATCAAGGATGAGCTGGCGGATGTTCTGATGTACCTGGTTCGCCTGAGCAGCGTACTTGGCATTGACCTCAACGAGGCGGTGACACAAAAACTCGCCTCGAATGACCACAAGTACCCGGTAGATAAAGCCAGAAGCACCAGCAAAAAGTACGACCGACTCTGACCAACACGCACCTAAGGACAAACCGTGATCGTTTACGCTGCGACCAAACAGCAATTTCTAAAAGACAACGATAACGATGACATTGAGGAGGTGATCCTCAGGCACTACAAGGAAGCTACCGGCAAGAACGTCGGCTCCTCGGAAATCAGGTCGTGGCAAGGGTCCCTGACGTACATGGCCAAGGTCCTTAGAGATGAAGGCCTGCCGAGCGATGCAGGCCTGGCCATCGAATTGCACATCCCGCAGTCGTCGAAGCGAATCGACTTTCTACTCACCGGTCGCGACGAAAACCAGGCAAAAAAGGCCGTACTGATCGAGCTGAAGCAATGGAGTAAGGCCAACGCCACAACCAAGGATGCCATCGTCAAAACGGCATTGGGTGGCGGCCTCATTGAGACCATTCACCCGTCCTATCAGGTGTGGTCATATGCAGCACTGTTGGAAGGCTTCAACGAGGCGGTGTATGACAAAAGCATCGAAATCCGCCCGTGTGCCTACCTCCATAACTACGTAAGCGACGGCATCATAGATTCAGCTCACTACGAGCCCCACATCAGCAAGGCTCCCCTGTTTCTGAAAGGCCCGGAAGAGCTCAGTAAACTCAGAAGCTTTCTGAAAAAGCATATAAGTCATGGCGACAACAAAGAGGTTCTTTACGAGCTGTCCGAAGGAAAAATTCGCCCGTCCAAGGCGCTAGCCGAAGCGCTCGGGGGGTTGATGAAAGGCAAACCCGAGTTCGTATTGATTGACGATCAGAAAGCAATTTTTGAGTCGGCGCTGGCGGCGGCAAGCGAGGCCTCGGACCAATCACCAAAGGTGATGATCATCGAAGGTGGGCCGGGCACCGGAAAGACTGTCCTGGCTATCAATCTGCTGGTGAAGCTCACCGAATTGAAGCTGATGAGCAAATACGTCTCCAAAAATGCTGCCCCTCGCAAGGTCTACGAAAGCAAACTGGTTGGCACCATCAAGCGCAGCCATTTCTCGAATTTCTTCTCAGGCTCTGGGGCATTCATCGACACTGAGCCCAATACATTCGATGCGCTTATCGTGGACGAAGCTCACCGGCTGAATGAGAAAAGCGGGCTTTATGGAAACCTTGGGGAAAACCAGATCAAGGAGCTGATTGACTCAGCGAAATGCTCCATTTTCTTTATTGATGAGGACCAGCGTGTAACCTTGAGCGATATCGGCAGCAAGCAGGCGATACGCGCCTTTGCAAAAGCCAAGGGTGCTGTGGTTGAAGAACACGTGCTGTCTTCGCAGTTTCGCTGCAGTGGTTCTGACGGTTACCTGGCATGGCTGGATGACACGCTAGGCATTCGCTCGACGGCAAATCCGACGCTTGAGACCCAAGAGTACGAGTTTAAGGTGTTCGACTCACCTCAGGCGATGCATGACGCAATCAACGAGAAAAACCACGGAAACAAAGCTCGTGTGGTCGCGGGCTATTGCTGGCCTTGGTTGAGCAAAAAAGCCCCCACCGCTGCTGATATCGTGATTGGTGACTACAAACGCCAATGGAACCTGGATCAGGATGGCAGCCTATGGATCATCGCTGAAAACTCCATCGAGCAGGTTGGCTGCATTCATACCTGCCAAGGTTTGGAAGTCGACTACATCGGGGTGATTATCGGACCAGATCTGGTTGTACGTGACGGTCAGGTAGTGACATCCCCGGATGAGCGAGACAAGCACGATAAATCGATTCGCGGCTGGAAAAAAATGATGAAAGAGCAACCTGCCCTTGCGAAAAGTGAAACAGACCTGATCATCAAAAATACGTACCGAACCCTGATGACAAGGGGAATGAAGGGTTGCTACCTGTACTGCACTGACAAAGAGACGGCGCAATACTTCGAGAGTCGGCTTAGCCAACACAGCAATCATTGACGGTATCGTTTGCTAGGAGCCCCTGTACCGGCGAGCGCAGGGGCAACGATCAACAGTACGACCATCTGCTTTATAGATCGGCCACGATTCGTTTGTGGGCGCGGTTCTCAAAAAAGCACCGTCCATCGGAATCCAGGCCACGCAGCGTTCCAACTGGTATTCCAAGCAAGTTGACTAACAAATTATTTTCTAGCAAAAACAGGTAGATACCGACTGGCTTCAGCTCACCCCGGCTCAGCGGATTACCACTTCAACGCATCTACGAGCGCCAGTCGATACTCGGGATTTGGGGTACACATCGTCAATTCGACAGGTCGGACCTCCCTGCAACCGCGCTCAGGTATAGCCCATCCCACCCAAAACCTCAGACTTCCCCCCTTCCCTGTAGTCCATTTCCCAAAGATACTCCCCTCCCCTGTTTCCCGTTGCGTCAGCCTTCCCAGCGTCCTAGTCTCACCCCGTCGTTGCCAACCCAACGACACGACTTTGACAGGTCGCAGCGGTAAACAACTAAGCGGTCGCCCTTATGGCGGCTGTACGTGCGGGCACGCTTGCGTGCGCCGGATCTTGTTGTTTCCGCCGGTCTGTCAACCCACGTACAGCTGCCACCCACCGTTTGACAGCGGCGGATGTCGGCCCAGCAACGGAAGCAACTCATGTTAAAAATCGTCCCCGACCCACCACCCACACCCGCCACTCTGGAAGACACCCTAACCCTAGCCGCCGACTACGCCCTCTGCGCCGAAGCCGTGGCCCAACAAGCCCTCCTCACGCAGCCCCGCTCCCCGGCAGCCCCCCTGATCATGGCCTCCATGCACGAGCTGGAATCCCTGCGCCGCCTGCTGGAATCCGCCCTCCTGCAAATCCACCACCCTCCCTCGCGACACCCCACGCACTAACCCTCAAGCCCCTGGCTCAAGCAACTCGGCAGCAACCCAGCCGCAGTTCAAAAACAGTCAGCCAAAAAAACTTCAGGGAGCCACACCCATGTCCATCCCAGACACCCCCCTGTACCCCAGGCCAAACCGTCTTCTACCAAGGCGAAAACCACACCCACGCCCTGTTCCGCATCGAGCCAGGCATCCCCTGCGAACACGCCCGCGAACAGGCTTCGGAGCTGATGGGTTACGCCCGCGACCTCACCCTCGAAGGCTTGATGGAAGACAAACCCAAACTGATCTGGGCCGCCCATTACCTCTGCGCACTCGGCAAAGCCCTGCTGGACGATGCTGAACTGGGCATGATGCGCTGAGCCTGCAGATCCCGGCGAAATGAAGCTGCTCATTACGCCGGGACTCGCACGAGATCAGGAGGCACGGGAGTTCTTTAGGGGATTGGCTAATGAAATACCTGCGAGGCTCTATTGTCTTACCCCAAGCAAATACCGGCAAGCGAGATTCGGCTGACTTACACTGCATTTCCACCCACAGAAAAGAATCAGACTCTCTTCCCTGTAGGTGACTTCCCAAAGACATACGCCGAGCCTATTCCCCATTGCACACCCTAGGAACACACGGCAGTCTCACCGTGCCGCTTTATGGCTGCTCTGCATGAGGCACCTTGGGTGCGCCGGGTGTCTGACGTCCCGGTCGGCTAACTCACGCAGAGCTGCCACCTTCTTGGCTAGCCGCAGTTTGCCGCTGCTGCGCCCTGCATTAAACGCAGCGCTAAAGCCCTGGCATATCCATAACCAGTACGTCTAAAACAACCCCAAACTTTCAGATTTTTTTCCTTCCCTGTAGTCCATTTCCCAAAGATACTCCCAACCCACCTTTCCCATTGCGGTCGTTTTTCCGCCCCCTTAGTCTCAGCACGTCGTTGCACATCAACGACTAGCTTTGACAGGCTGATGACGACCAAACACGCGGATTGCCTATGGCGGCTGTGTGTGGGGCACCTCGTGTGCGCCGGTTTGGTCTTCACCGGTCTGTCAACCCATGCACAGCTGCCACCACTTGTTTGACAGCAAGCGTTGGTCGCTCCACTGAGGACCAGAACATGCTGAAGATCGTCCCGGATCCACCACCTCCACCCGCCACCCTGGAAGACACCCTAACCCTAGCCGCCGACTACGCCCTCTGCGCCGAAGCCGTGGCCCAACAAGCCATCCTCATGCAGCCCCGCTCCCCGGCAGCCCCACTGATCATGGCCTCCATGCACGAGCTCGAATCCCTGCGCCGCCTGCTGGAATCTGCCCTCCTGCAAATCCACCACCCTCCCTCGCGACACCCCACGCACTAACCCTCAAGCCCCTGGCTCAATCAAAACGGCAGTAACCCAGCCGCAGCACAAAAACAGCCAGCCCGAAAAACTTCAGGGAGCCACACCCATGTCCACCGCACACACCCCCTGCACCCCAGGCCAAACCGTCTTCTACCAAGGCGAAAACCACACCCACGCCCTGTTCCGCATCGAACCCGGCATCCCCTGCCAACACGCCCGCGAACAAGCTTCGGAATTGATGGGTTACGCCCGCGACCTCACCCTGGAAGGCTTGATGGAAGACAAACCCAAACTGATCTGGGCCGCCCACTACCTCTGCGCACTCGGCAAAGCCCTGCTGGACGACGCTGAACTGGGCATGATGCGCTGACCCCGCGCCCCGGCGCACCTGCGCGCCGGGGCTGTCGATCAGGTCAAACCGGGCCCGGCACCTGGGGCACTGCGCGCCCCGAAAGAAAACGCGGCAACACCACCATATGCGGCAGTGCAAACGCCGCCAGCACCACGAACAGCGCCCGAATGCCGGTCTGCTCCTGCTGCCAGAACACAGCCCCACCCACCAGGGCAAACACCCCTGCCCCGACGAGCACTGGCCAGGTGCGATGCAGGTAGTCGCCCATCGACAAGGCACCTACCATGCGCTCACGCACACGGGTTTGGGGTTCGGCATGCAGCAGGTAGAACCCGAGCGCAAACCCGATCAGCGGCGGGGTTACCACCACCAGCAGCAAGGTCAGCGCCAGCCGTAGGTCACGCTGTTGCCAGGCACTCATCAGCAATACACCGAACGCAATCAGCCCGGCACACGCCAGCGTCACCGCCAGCCATCCACCCAAGGCAGAGGATGCACCGGCCGCCATCGCCAGGTTGAGCAACTGGGCTACTGCGTCACTGTGCAGCACCGCAGGCCCGCCCAGGATGAACAGCCCCAGCGCAATCTGCTCATGCCGCCGCTGGAACACGTCGTCCTCATGGGCGAAGTGCCAAACCGACAGCAATAAAAAGGCGGTAAGCGCCAGCGCTCCCGCCACTTGCCAGACCAGGGCGCACACGATGGCCACGCCCAGGTAACTGAGCACAAAGCGCCTGCGCTGCCCGTGCTCGATCAGGTACAGGTCGCTTGCCCCATGCAGCAGGCCAAGCCCGAGCCCGACCAGCAGCACGTAAGCCAGCGGTGCCAGCCCGCCTGCAAGGCTGGCCGCTATCGCCAGCCCCACAAGGGCGCGCCAGCTGCGCCCTGTGCAGGTCATGCTCAGTAGCCTCGGCCTACCGGCACGGCGCGCAGGTTACGCTCCGAGGTGAAGGCGTAGACGACCTTGGCCAGCACGTCGAGCACCAGGAATACCCACACGGTGGTGGCGTCGCTCACGGCCCAGAAGCCTTCTGGGCCGACGGCGAAGACCACGGGGTAGATCAGCCACAGCACGGTGAGAAAGCCTACGTTGCGGCGGTAGGCGGGGCTGACGCCGGGTTGTTGGCTGGCGATGCTGGCGACGGGTTTCCACAGCAGGTACAGCACGCCGGCAAAGGCGGCGCAGGACCAGGCGAAGAACACCCACTTGATCACGCCGTAGGGGGCCAGGGAGGCGATCAGGCCGGTGACGATCATGATGACGTCGAGGGTGACGATGGCGGTGATGTAGCCGCTTTTGCCGTACAAGTCGCGGGTGCCGTAGTAGGCGGAGCTGACGACGCCGGCCAACAGCAGTGGGGTGGTGAAGGCCCAGTCCACGTAGCGGGCCAGGTAGGTGACGCTGCCGTCGACTTTGATCAGGTTGCCGACGCCCAGGTACATGCACAGGTAGGCGGTGGCGGCGATGAAGGGGACGGCGGCGTGGATGAGGGTGTGGCCCAGAAGCGGGCCGTAATGTGCGCCTTTGATGTAGATGGCCAGTGATGCCAGGGCCATGACGATGAAACCGATTAGCAAGGGGGTTTGGATCATTTGAGGCTCCGCTACCAGCAGTAAAAGGCCCGGGTGCATGCAAGGGGATGCCGGGGTTCGCCGCGGTTTATTTAGCCGCTTCGTTTACGGATGGAGAGGGGGGTGAGATTTTTGGTTCAAAATGTTTCGGGGGTCGGTTGAGATCTTTTCCAGGTCACGCGATCTACTACTGTGGGAGCGGCCTCGCGCCGCGATGGGCTGCGAAGCGGCCCCAGGATTTCAGCCCGCAGCTCAAATCGCCGGGGCCGCTATGCGGCCCATCGCGGCGCAAGGCCGCTTGTGTCTTGATTAGAAATTAGAATCTGGAGTGAGAGCGGTGAATGGCAAGCTGAAGGCCGCAGGTGCCTTGAGCACGAGTGGGAGCACAAGCTGCCATTCACCGTTCCACTTTGGCGAGAGCCCGAACAGTTGGACGCGGCTCTGATCTCGAATCACAAGCGTGGGCCAAGCCAAAGTCCTCTCACAGTGTTGAGTTTAGGAGATTTAGGCGATGGTTTCCTACCTGGGTATCGATGTTTCTAGTCTTTCGCTTGATGCTGCGGTACGGCCTCAGGGCACCAGACTTCATGTAAGCAATGATCCGGCGGGATTCGAAGCGTTGCTCGATGGCCTTTGCGGTCTCAGCATAAAGCGTGTTCTGCTGGAGGCCACAGGTGGCTATGAGCGTAATATCCTGAGGTTCTTGCAGGACGCGGGCTACAAGGTCATACGCGTCAATCCCAGGCGAGCCCGAGCGTTCGCAGAATCCATCGGAGTCAAAGCCAAGACCGACGCCATCGATGCCGAAGTACTGGCCCACTACGCTGAGGTCATTCCAGACCAGCCCACCCTGCGGATCAGCCCGGAGCGTGCGCTGTTGCGAGAATTGCTGCAGCAACGTGATCGGCTGGTTCAGCAGCGTGATGACGACCGCAGGCGCCTGAAACAGGCGCAGTTCAGCGCGGTGTCCGACTTTCTGAAAGCCAACCTTCAGCACTTCAAGTCGCAGATCAAGCTGATTGAGCAAGCGATCAGCCAGCAAACGGAAGCCCTGAAAGATGAACGGGTTACTCAGCTGGTCCAGGTCAAAGGCATTGGGCTGGTAACGGCGGGCAAGCTGATAACACTTCTGCCAGAACTGGGGCGTGTAGAGTCCAAAGAAATAGCCTCGTTGGTCGGGGTGGCGCCTTTTAACCACGACAGCGGAAAATCCGTGGGCAAACGCTCTATCTCGGGCGGGCGGTTTGAGGCCA
>NZ_OCMQ01000017.1:0-35294 GCF_900230165.1 Pseudomonas sp. URMO17WK12:I9
CTGCAGATTGCGGTGGTGAAGATGACATGAACCGAAAGTTCGCAACGCATCACAAACATCACATATCCGAATTCGCTGGGCTGTCCAACAGGACATTCTGGCTACAGAATTTCTTGACGACCATAGAGCATTGGAACCACCTGATCCCATCCCGAACTCAGTAGTGAAACGATGCATCGCCGATGGTAGTGTGGGGTTTCCCCATGTGAGAGTAGGTCATCGTCAAGATTCATTTCGCAAAACCCCTATCTGCGCATGCAGGTAGGGGTTTTGTCTTTGGGCTGAAAAAACCTTTCTAGCCTGCCTGCCGCTCAAGGCACCCCTTCCTGTTCGTCAAGAGCCCGCATTTCGAGCGCCGGGCCATTCGAACCGCAATCTCCAGCCTATGCCGGCCTCCATAAGATCACTAGAATAACCCCACGCACTTACTCAGAAGCGTCCTATGTCCAACCCCGTCGAGCCAGAAACGCTGGCTGATCTGCCACTCCAAGACCTGGTCGCATGCCATGAATGCGATCTGCTCTTGCGCAAACCTGTGATCCACCCCGGTGAAAAAGCGCTTTGCCCGCGCTGCGGCTACGAGCTCTATGCGCACCGGCATAATGTGGTCAACCGCAGCCTGGCGTTGGTGCTGACGGCGCTCGCGCTGTTCATCCCAGCCAATTTCCTGCCGATCATGCAGTTGCATCTGCTAGGCCAGACATCGGACGACACGGTCTGGAGCGGCGTACTGGGGCTGTATGATTCGGGCATGCAGGGGGTGGCCATCGTGGTTTTCCTGTGCAGCATGGCCATACCGCTGGCAAAACTGATGTGTCAGCTGGCCGTTCTACTGGCGATTCGGCTCAACACAGGGCGCAGGTTAGGTTTGTTGCTGTACAGAACCTATCACCACTTGCGTGACTGGGGCATGCTCGAGGTCTACTTCATGGGCGTGCTCGTGGCCATCGTCAAATTGGTGGACTTGGCAGAACTTACCGTAGGGGTTGGTCTGTTCTGCTTCATCAGCTTGCTGTTGATTCAGGTTTGGCTGGAGGTTGTCATGTCACCGCACCAGGTCTGGAGTGCGTTATCGGGGGAGGACCCGCATGCGGGCGATTGATGCAGGTATCGTTGTCTGCAACGAGTGTCATGAACTGAACAGGCAAACCACAGGTGACGCATCCCAAACGTGTACGCGGTGCGGTGCCAGGGTGCATCCGCGTCGACCGAACAGCATCATGCGTACCTGGGCGCTGCTCATCGCTGCATCCATTCTCTATATTCCGGCCAACGTGCTGCCGATCATGACCGTCAGCTCATTTGGTCAAGGCACGCCCGACACCATCATGTCGGGCGTCATCGCCCTGCTCAAGCACGGGATGGTTCCGATTGCGGCCGTGGTATTTACGGCCAGTATCCTCGTACCTACGTTCAAACTGGTAGGAATCGGTTTGCTCCTGTATTCCGTGCAGCGCAGACAGCCCCTGTCGGCGCGGCAACGGATCTGGATGTACCGTTTCATCGAATTCATAGGACGTTGGTCCATGCTCGACATATTCGTCATCGCCATTCTGGTGGCAGTGGTGAATTTCGGCAGGATAGCCAATGTCGAAGCCAATCTGGGCGCTGTCGCCTTCGCAACTGTGGTGATCCTGACGATGCTTGCTGCTTTGACCTTCGATCCCCGATTGATTTGGGATAACACGGAGTCGGATGACGACCATGAGTGACCTGCCAACGGCTAAAACTCGGCCTGCCTCCAATTGGTCGGCCATCTGGATCCTGCCCTTGATCGCGCTGATGATCGGAGGCTGGCTCGCATGGCAGGCTTACCGTGAGGCCGGGGTGCAGATCGAGGTGCGTTTCGAATCGGGCGAAGGCATCGTCGCCAACAAGACCGAAGTCATCTACAAAGGCATGCCGGTCGGTAAGGTCAAGAGTTTGGTACTCGATGCCGAGGGCGAGAACCAGGGTGTCATCGCCACCATCGAGATGAACCAGGCGGCTGAAGGGCACCTGAACAAAGGCACGCGTTTCTGGCTGGTCAAGCCGAGCGTCAGCCTGGCGGGCATTTCCGGCCTCGAGACGTTGGTATCGGGTAACTACATTGCCGTCAGCCCCGGAGAGGGTGAGCCAACCAAGCGGTTCACCGCGCTCAAGGTGGCACCGCCCCTGTCGGATTCCGAACCTGGTTTGCACCTCACCCTCAAGGCCGAGCGCCTGGGGTCGCTCAATAAAGACAGCCCGATCTTCTACAAGCAGATCCAGGTCGGCCGCGTGAAAAGCTACCGGCTTTCCGACGACCAGAGCACGGTCGAGGTAAAAATCTTCATCGAGCCTGCCTACGCGAGCCTGGTGCGCAAGCATACGCGCTTCTGGAACGCCAGCGGCGTCAGCATCGATGCCTCGCTATCGGGGGTCAAGGTGCGCAGTGAATCGCTGTCGAGTATCGTCGCCGGCGGCATCGCCTTTGCCACGCCAGAGCACCGCAAGGACAGCCCGCCTACCGACCCAAGCCTGCCATTTCGCTTGTACGAGGACTTCGATGCAGCCCAGGCCGGTATCCGGGTGAAAGTGAAGCTGAGCGACTACGAGGGCCTGCAGGCCGGGCGTACGCCTGTCATGTACAAAGGCATCCAGGTGGGCTCTCTGAAGACCCTGAAAATGGAGGACAACCTTGCCAGCGCCACTGCCGAGCTGACATTGGACCCGTTGACCGAAGACTACCTGGTGGAGGGCACTCAGTTCTGGGTGGTCAAACCTTCCATTTCCCTGGCGGGTATCACGGGCCTGGAAGCACTGGTCAAGGGTAACTACATTGCCATCCGCCCTGGGGAGAAAGGTGCTCGACCTGAACGGGAGTTCGAAGCGCGCGCCAAGGCGCCGCCGCTGGACCTGAAGGCGCCGGGCCTGCACATGGTGCTGTTCGCAGATACCCTGGGTTCCCTGGAGGTGGGTAGCCCCGTGACCTTCAAACAGGTGAAGGTAGGTAGCGTGCAAAGCTATCAGTTCGCCCGTGACAGCAACCGTATTCTGATCGGTGTTCACATCGAGAAAGAATACGAAAAACTGGTAAACGGCTCGACACGGTTCTGGAACGCCAGTGGTATTACCCTCACCGGTGGCCTGTCTGGCATCAAGATCAAGAGTGAGTCCCTGCAAACCCTGATGGCAGGGGGCATCGCCTTCGACACGCCAAGGCCCAATGTGCCGCTAAAACGCCATATCCCGCGTTTCCGCCTGCATGAAAGCCAGGAGGCAGCCAACCGTGCCGGGACCCTTATCACGATCCGTGTGGAGCGCGCCGATGGGCTCAAGCCAGGCACCGCCATCCGCTTCCGGGGGCTGGATGTGGGCAGTGTGGAAAGTGTCGACCTTACCAAGGACATGCAGGCCGTGCTGTTGAAGGCACGTATTACCGAAGCTGCAGAGCGCATTGCCCGTGCCGGCACTCAGTTTTGGGTGGTCAAGCCATCCTTCGGCCTGGTGCGCACCGAAAACCTCGACACGCTGGTGGGCGGGCAGTACCTGGAAGTACAGCCTGCGGTCAAGGACAGGGGCCCGCAGCGTGACTTCATCGCACTGGCCGAAGCGCCCGAAGTAGCCGGTCCGGAGGTGGGTCTGCCAGTGACCCTCAGCGCACCTCGGCTAGGCTCCATCAAGCCCGGTGTGCCCGTGACATTCCGCGAGGTGGCGGTTGGCAAGGTGACCGACGTCGAGCTAGGCCAGAGTGCCGACAGGGTGCTGATCCACATTCTGATCGAGCCGCGTTATGCCAGCCTGGTACGTAGCGGCAGCCGCTTCTGGAACAGCAGCGGTTTCGGCTTCGACTGGGGCTTGTTCAAGGGCGCTACCGTGCGCACGGAGTCGCTGGAAACACTGATCGATGGTGGTATTGCCTTCGCGACGCCCGAGGGGGAACGCATGGGCACTCCGGCTCGGCCAAGGCAAACGTTCCCGCTGTTCGAGAAAGCTGAAGATGAATGGCTGCAGTGGGCACCCAAGATTCAGATCGCCAAGTAATGCAGGGTAGGGCCGCCATGCGGCCCTGCCACTTTACAGCGCGTGCGTTGAGCCGCGAGCCTGGCACTTCACAAAACCCAGGCATAAAAAAACCGACCCTGAGGTCGGTTTTTTGACTAGCGCGTCGCTTAGGCAGCTGCAGCTTCTTTCAGCGCCTTGATGTGGCCATTCAGACGGCCTTTGTGACGAGCAGCCTTGTTCTTGTGGATGATACCTTTGTCGGCCATACGGTCGATTACAGGTACAGCCAGAACGTAAGCGGCTTGCGCTTTTTCGGCGTCTTTTGCGTCAATGGCTTTGACTACATTCTTGATGTAGGTGCGGACCATGGAACGCAGGCTGGCGTTGTGGCTGCGACGCTTCTCAGCCTGTTTTGCACGTTTCTTGGCGGAAGGTGAGTTGGCCACCGTCGAGCTCCTCGAAAGACTTTAGGTAAATAGCAAACAAAATAGGCCGCGAATCATGCCGATCAGTCGGGCGGATGTCAAGGCCACTTGCAAGGTTCCGCCGAGCGGTGCGCCAACAAGCGGGAAAGATTCCTTTCTGCTGCGCGACCTGTACACTCGGGAATTTTTGGCTCCCCTGCGAAGGCGCGGGAGTATCGCACATTCGGACGCGCTCTGGCAGCGTCCTCTGTCATTGGCGTGAATCTTTTCGATGAACCTGCTCAAATCCCTCGCTGCGGTAAGCTCGATCACCATGATTTCGCGGGTGCTGGGTTTTGTCCGCGACACCATCCTGGCGCGTATTTTTGGCGCCGGCGTTGCTACCGATGCTTTCTTCATTGCGTTCAAGCTACCCAACCTGCTGCGCCGCATCTTCGCCGAGGGTGCGTTCTCCCAGGCATTCGTGCCTATTCTTGCCGAATACAAAAGCCAGCAGGGCGAAGAGGCCACGCGTACCTTCGTGGCCTACGTCAGCGGCCTGCTGACGCTGGTGCTGGCCGTGGTGACCGGCATCGGTATCCTGGCCGCGCCCTGGGTGGTGTGGGCCACGGCGCCTGGCTTCGTCGACAACGCCGAGAAATACCAGCTCACCACCGATCTGCTGCGGGTCACCTTTCCTTATATATTGCTGATCTCGCTGTCATCCCTGGTGGGCGCCATCCTCAACACCTGGAACCGCTTCAGCGTGCCGGCCTTCACGCCGACCTTGCTCAACGTGGCGATGATCGTGTTCGCCGTATTGCTCACGCCGTATTTCAATCCGCCGATCATGGCGCTGGCCTGGGGCGTGCTGGCCGGTGGCCTGGCGCAACTGCTCTACCAGCTTCCGGCCCTGAAAAGGATCGGCATGCTGGTGTTGCCGCGGCTGAACCTGAAAGATGCAGGCGTGTGGCGGGTGCTCAAGCAGATGCTCCCTGCCATCCTCGGCGTCTCGGTGAGCCAGATATCGCTGATCATCAATACCATCTTCGCCTCGTTCCTGGTGGCAGGCTCCGTCTCCTGGATGTACTACGCAGACCGGCTCATGGAGCTGCCGTCGGGTGTTCTGGGCGTGGCTCTGGGTACCATCCTGCTGCCGACCCTGGCCAAGACCTACGCCAACAAGGACCGGGAAGAGTACTCGCGCATTCTCGACTGGGGCCTGCGCTTGTGCTTTTTGCTGGTGCTGCCGTGTACGCTGGGGCTGGCGATCCTAGCCGAGCCGCTGACCGTGGCCCTGTTCCAGTACGGCAAGTTCAGTGCAACCGATGCCGCCATGACCCAGCAGGCGCTGATCGCCTATTCCGTCGGCCTGCTGGCAATCATCATGGTCAAGGTGCTGGCGCCGGGCTTCTATGCGCAGCAGAATATCCGCACGCCGGTGAAGATCGCCGTCTTCACCCTGGTCTGCACGCAGCTGTTCAACCTGGTGCTCATCGGCCCGCTGGCGCATGCCGGACTGGCCCTGGCCATCAGCCTTGGCGCCTGCCTCAATGCCGGCTTGCTGTTCTGGAAGCTGCGCACCCAGCAGCTATTCCAACCGCAACCAGGTTGGGCCATGTTTCTGCTCAAGCTGGTGTTGGCGGCAGGCCTGATGTCCGGTGTCCTGCTGGCTGGCATGCACTACCTGCCGGCCTGGGTCGAGGGAAACATGCTTGAACGACTGATGCGGCTGATGGCGCTGATCATGGCAGCCGTCGTCACCTACTTTGGTTGCCTGTACCTGTGCGGTTTCCGACCTCGGCAGTTCGCCCGCAAAGCCTTGCACTAAGGCTGCGGGCGCGTCAGGCGTCGGTTTTTCGCAATCCACGCCGCCCTTGGGCGCTGCTGCCTGTCACCGGCGCCCGGGTGTGGTTATAATCGGCCACTTTATGAGCAAGAAGCGCGTTATGCAGCTGGTTCGAGGTCTTCACAACCTGCGCCCCGAGCACCGGGGGTGTGTCGCCACCATTGGCAACTTCGACGGGGTTCACCGCGGCCACCAGGCAATCCTGGCGCGCCTGCGCGAGCGAGGCCAGGCCCTGGGCCTGCCGACCTGCGTGGTAATCTTCGAACCGCAACCGCGCGAGTACTTCACGCCCGATACCGCGCCGGCCCGCCTGGCCCGGCTGCGGGACAAGATCGCGTTGCTGGCCGGCGAAGGCATCGACCGCGTATTGTGCCTGGCCTTCAACCAGCGCCTGGGTGAGCTCGACGCCGATGACTTCGTCAGGACCATCCTGGTCGATGGCCTGGGCGTGCAGCATCTCGAAGTGGGTGACGACTTCCGCTTTGGCTGTGATCGCAAAGGCGATTTCGCCTTCCTGGTCCAGGCCGGCGCGCAGTATGGTTTTACCGTAGAAGCCGCCAACACCGTGATACAGGACGGCCTACGGGTCAGCAGCACCGAAGTACGCAAGGCGCTGGCGCAAGGCAATTTCGAGCTGGCCGAGCATCTGCTGGGCCGCCCGTACAGCATCACCGGCCGCGTATTGCATGGCCAGAAGCTGGCCCGCCAGCTCGGCACACCCACTGCCAACATCCAGCTCAAGCGTCGCCGCGTACCGTTGGCCGGTGTCTACCTGGCCAGCATCGAGATCGACGGCAAGGCCTGGGCGGGTGTCGGCAACATTGGCGTGCGTCCTACCGTTGCCGGTGACGGGCGCCCGCACCTGGAGATCCATCTGCTGGACTATGCCGGTGACCTTTATGGTCGCCGTCTGACGGTGGTGTTCCACCACAAGCTGCGTGAAGAGCAGCGATTCGCCTCCCTGGAGGCGCTGAAGTCGGCGATCGACGCGGATATCGCCGCCGCACGTGCACATTGGCACGCTCAACCGCTAACCAAGAGCCTGAAATGACCGACTACAAAGCCACGCTAAACCTTCCGGACACCGCCTTCCCCATGAAGGCCGGCCTGCCTCAGCGCGAACCGCAGATTCTGCAGCGCTGGGACAGCATTGGCCTGTACCAGAAGCTGCGTGAGATTGGCAAGGATCGTCCCAAGTTCGTCCTGCACGACGGCCCGCCCTACGCCAATGGCAAGATCCACATCGGTCATGCGCTGAACAAGATCCTCAAGGACATGATCGTCCGCTCCAAGACCCTGGCCGGCTTCGATGCGCCGTACGTGCCGGGTTGGGACTGCCATGGGCTGCCGATCGAACACAAGGTCGAAGTCACCCACGGCAAGCACCTGACCGCCGACCGTACCCGCGAGCTGTGCCGCGAGTACGCTGCCGAGCAGATCGAAGGGCAGAAGACCGAGTTCATTCGCCTGGGCGTGCTGGGCGACTGGGACAACCCCTACAAGACCATGAACTTCGCCAACGAAGCCGGTGAAATCCGCGCCCTGGCCGAGATGGTCAAGCAGGGGTACGTGTTCAAGGGCCTCAAGCCGGTGAACTGGTGCTTCGATTGCGGCTCGGCACTGGCCGAGGCGGAAGTCGAATACGCCGACAAGAAGTCGCAGACCATCGACGTGGCGTTTCCTGTCGCCGATGACGCCAAGCTGGCTGCAGCCTTCGGCCTGGCGGCACTCGAAAAACCGGCCGCCATCGTGATCTGGACCACCACCCCGTGGACCATCCCTGCCAACCAGGCGCTGAACGTTCACCCCGAGTTCCAGTACGCCCTGGTCGACATCGGCGAGCGCCTGCTGGTCCTGGCCGAAGAGCTGGTCGAGTCCTGCCTCAAGCGCTACGAACTGGAAGGTTCGGTGATCGCCACCGCCCCAGGCTCGGCCCTTGAGCTGGTCAACTTCCGTCACCCGTTCTACGACCGCCTTTCGCCGGTTTACCTGGCCGAGTACGTCGAACTGGGCGCAGGCACTGGCGTGGTGCATTCTGCGCCTGCCTACGGTGAAGACGACTTCGTGACCTGCAAGCGCTACGGCATGGTCAACGATGAAATCCTCACGCCCGTGCAGAGCAACGGCGTGTACGTCGAATCGCTGCCGTTCTTCGGCGGGCAGTTCATCTGGAAGGCCAACCCGGCCATCGTCGAGAAGCTGGGCGAAGTCGGTGCGCTGATGCACACCGAAACCATCAGCCACAGCTACATGCACTGCTGGCGTCACAAGTCGCCGCTGATCTACCGTGCCACCGCACAGTGGTTCGTCGGCATGGACAAGCAGCCACGCGACGGCGAACCGCTGCGCGAGCGTGCCCTGAAGGCCATCGAGGACACCAAGTTCGTCCCGGCGTGGGGCCAGGCACGCTTGCACTCGATGATCGCAAACCGGCCTGACTGGTGCATCTCGCGCCAGCGTAACTGGGGCGTGCCTATCCCGTTCTTCCTGAACAAGCAGACGGGCGAGCTGCACCCTCGGACCGTCGAGCTGATGGAAGAGGTCGCCAAGCGCGTCGAGCAACAGGGCATCGAGGCCTGGTTCAAGCTGGACGCCGCCGAGCTGCTCGGCGTCGAAGCCGAGCAGTACGACAAGATCGCTGACACCCTGGACGTATGGTTCGACTCCGGCACCACGCACTGGCATGTACTGCGCGGCTCCCACGACATCGGCCATGCCACCGGCCCCCGCGCCGACCTGTACCTGGAAGGTTCCGACCAACACCGCGGCTGGTTCCACTCGTCGCTGTTGACCGGCTGCGCCATCGACGGCCACGCGCCATACCGCGAGCTGCTGACCCACGGCTTCACCGTGGACGAGAACGGCCGCAAGATGTCCAAGTCGCTGGGCAACACCATCGAGCCCGAGAAGGTCAACAACACCCTGGGTGCCGACATCCTGCGCCTGTGGGTCGCTGCTACCGACTACTCCGGTGAAATGGCAGTGTCCGAGCAGATCCTGCAGCGCAGCGCCGATGCCTACCGGCGTATTCGCAACACCGCACGCTTCCTGCTCTCCAACCTGACCGGCTTCGACCCGGCACGCGACCTGCTCGCGCCGCAGGACATGCTGGCCCTGGACCGTTGGGCGGTGGATCGCACCCTGTTGCTGCAACGCGAGCTGGAAGAGCACTACGGCGAGTACCGCTTCTGGAACGTCTACTCGAAGGTGCACAACTTCTGTGTGCAGGAGCTGGGTGGTTTCTACCTCGACATCATCAAGGATCGCCAGTACACCACGGGTGCCAACAGCGTCGCCCGCCGTTCCTGCCAGACCGCGCTGTACCACATCAGCGAGGCGCTGGTGCGCTGGATCGCGCCGATCCTGGCCTTTACCGCCGACGAAATCTGGCAGTACCTGCCGGGTGAGCGTAACGAGTCGGTCATGCTCAATGGCTGGTATGAAGGCCTGAGTGAGCTGCCGGAAGGCACCGAACTCGATCGCGCCTATTGGGACCGCGTCATGGCGGTCAAGGCTTCGGTCAACAAGGAACTGGAAAACCAGCGTACCGCCAAGGTCATCGGCGGCAACCTGCAGGCCGAAGTCACCTTGTACGCGGACGAGGGCCTGAGCGCCGATCTGAACAAGCTGGGCGATGAGTTGCGTTTCGTGCTCATCACCTCGGCTGCCAGCGTGGTGCCGTTCGCGCAGGCGCCTGCCGAAGCGGTGGCGACCGAGGTCGAAGGCCTCAAGTTGAAAGTGGTCAAGTCCGGCTACACCAAGTGCGGCCGTTGCTGGCACTTCCGTGCAGACGTCGGCAGCCATCCGGAGCATCCGGAAATCTGCGGTCGCTGTGTGGAAAACCTGACCGGCTCCGGCGAGGTGCGCCACTATGCCTAACCTTGCAGCGGGGCGCTTCGGGCGCCTCGTATGGCTGTGGCTGAGCTTGCTGGTCCTGGTCGTCGACCAGGCCACCAAGCTGTACTTCAACAACGCCCTGACCATGTACCAGCAAATTGTCGTCATCCCCGACTACTTCAGCTGGACCCTGGCCTACAACACCGGCGCTGCGTTCAGTTTTCTGGCCGATGGCGCCGGCTGGCAGCGCTGGTTGTTCGCCCTGATCGCCGTGGTGGTCAGTGCAGTGCTGGTGGTGTGGCTCAAGCGCCTCGGCCGTCATGAAACCTGGCTGGCCGTAGCGCTGGCCCTGGTGCTGGGCGGGGCCATCGGCAACCTCTACGACCGTATCGTGCTGGGCCATGTGGTCGATTTCATCCTGGTGCACTGGCAGAACCGCCACTACTTCCCGGCCTTCAACGTGGCCGACAGCGCCATTACCGTCGGCGCAATCATGTTGGCGCTGGACATGTTCAAGAGCAAGAAATCCGAGGAGCCGGTCCATGACTGACATTCGTATCGGCCAGAACACCGAAGTTACCCTGCATTTCGCCCTGCGCCTGGAAAACGGTGACACGGTCGACAGCACCTTCGACAAGGCGCCTGCCACCTTCAAGGTGGGCGACGGCAACCTGCTGCCGGGCTTCGAGGCCGCGCTGTTCGGTTTCAAGGCTGGCGACAAACGCACCGTGGAGGTGGCCCCGGAGAACGCCTTCGGCCAGCCTAACCCACAGAATGTGCAGGTTATGCCAAGGTCTCAGTTCGAAGGCATGGAGCTGTCCGATGGCTTGCTGATCATCTTCAAGGACGCCGCCAACGCCGAGCTACCGGGCGTGGTGAAGGCCTTCGACGACGATCAGGTGACCATCGACTTCAATCACCCACTGGCTGGCAAGACCCTGACCTTCGAGGTAGAGATCCTCGAGGTGAAGGCCCTGTAGGCCTGGAGCCGATCATGCAAATCAAACTCGCCAACCCGCGCGGCTTCTGCGCGGGGGTCGACCGGGCGATCGAAATCGTCAACCGCGCGCTGGAAGTGTTCGGCCCGCCCATCTATGTGCGCCACGAAGTGGTACACAACAAGTTCGTCGTCGAGGACCTGCGCAGCCGTGGCGCCATTTTCGTCGAGGAGCTGGACCAGGTGCCTGACGATGTCATCGTCATCTTCAGCGCCCATGGGGTTTCCCAGGCCGTGCGTCAGGAAGCCGGTGGGCGTGGCCTGAAGGTATTCGATGCCACCTGCCCATTGGTCACCAAGGTGCACATCGAGGTGGCCAAGTACAGCCGCGATGGCCGTGAGTGCATCCTGATTGGCCATGCCGGCCACCCGGAAGTCGAAGGCACCATGGGGCAGTATGACGCTAGCAACGGCGGGGCCATCTACCTGGTAGAAGACGAGGACGACGTAGCCAATCTGCAGGTGAGAGACCCTGACCACTTGGCATTCGTGACCCAGACCACCTTGTCGATGGACGACACCAGCCGCGTGATCGACGCGCTGCGTGCGCGCTTTCCGAACATCGGCGGGCCGCGCAAGGACGACATCTGCTACGCCACGCAAAACCGCCAGGATGCCGTTAAGCAACTGGCCGACGAGTGTGATGTGGTCCTGGTGGTCGGCAGCCCTAACAGCTCCAACTCCAACCGCCTGCGTGAGCTTGCCGAGCGAATGGGTACCCCAGCCCATCTGATCGACGGCGCTGAAGACCTGCAGCGGGCCTGGTTCGACCAGGTTGGCCGCATCGGCATCACCGCAGGCGCGTCCGCGCCGGAAGTGCTGGTGCGCGGCGTCATCGAACAGCTCAAGGCCTGGGGCGCTACGGGCGCCGAGGAGCTGGACGGGCGTGAAGAGAACGTCACCTTCTCGATGCCCAAAGAGCTGCGTGTGCGCTCGTTGATCTGATCGCCTGCGCGGGCCTGAGCGGTTAGCCGCGAACGCTCAGGCCCCTGCACCTGCGCACCCTCGGGTGTCGCGAGTTTCATTCGATACCCTGACTCTGCCGCTGGACGCCATCACCACTTGATGCTGGCTGGTGCCAGCCGACCGCGCGCATACTTCGAAAGTCGCCGCCAGCCAGTTGCCGGCGGGGTTCACTGGCAGGCCCATGGCCGTGAACGTCATCGTCGTACCTAGGTTCGCGGCGATCTGCAGAGGCCGACGCAGGCGGTGTTCATGCAGCACCCGCGAATCCTGCTCCAGCGTCACTCGCCATCCATTGCCCCATGCTTCGTCCAGCGCTTGCACCCGCACGGCCTCACCCAGCAGCATGGCGCGCCCACGCGCGCTCCGCAGCGTTTGCGCCAAGTCTCGCGTGACGGCAGCGCGGTGCACGTCATCGCTGAGCTTGACGTAGGCAGGCGCCCCCAGCTGCGTCAGGACAGCGAGCACCGCCAATGCCGACACCGTTTGTATCAGTGTTACTCCCTGTTGCTTCACCGTGCATTTCTCCTTGGACGTGCTTGGCTTTAGCTTCACGCACGCTGGGTCACCCTTCCAGTGGCAGGCGTACATCGACAATGCATGAAAAGTCGCAGGAGCTGCAGGGATGCAGGTAACGCAACGGGGCATGACGCTCCTGGAAACGCTGTTGGCCATGGTGGTGATTGCGGTGGGCATGTTTGCCGCAGCAGCGCTGCACATGCAGGCTTTGCAGGCCTCGCAAGACGCTCGGCAGCAGGTGCAGGCGGTGCTGGCATCTGCCAGTGCACATGAGCAGGCGCTGCCATGAGGCCCTGGCAAAAAGGGGTCGGATTGCTCGAGCTGCTACTGGCGCTGGCACTCGGGTTGATGCTGTTGGCCGGCGCCAGCCAGTTGTTCACCTCTGCCCACCGAGCGTGGCAGCTGCAAGGGGCAGCGCTGCGCATGCAGGAAGATGCACGGCTGGCCTTGTTGCGCATGGCCCAGGACATCCGCATGGCTGGCATGTTCGGCTGCCTGCGGTTGGAGCCCGCGGATCTGCCAGACGGCGACACCTTTACCGCATTTAGCCGACCTCTGGAAGTCGAGGGCTCAAACCTTGAGGTGGTGGTGGCCGACCTTCCTGGCCATCCGCTGAAGCCTCAATGGACCCTGCTCACTGACTGCGTGGGGTACGCCAAGGTACATCGAGGGCATGTCCAAGCCGCCGCGCCGCTAATGGCCATCCCCATCACCCGGCATCGTTACGCCGTCAGGGGCGCTACCCTGTACTTCACCCGTGGCAGCAGCACCCAGCCCCTGCTTGAGCATGTGCGCCGTCTGCACGTGGTGGCTGCGGCCGATGGCCAGCGCATCGACCTGCACTTGGATCTGTTCGATCCCGTGTTGGCGCTGGAGCAGCAGTACGTTGTCAGTGTGGCCCGCCGCAACGGGGGCGAGCCATGACGCGCGAACGTGGGGTGGTGCTGCTGTTGGCATTGGTGCTGAGCCTCTTGCTGGGTGTGCTGACCACCTCGGCGCTACGTGCGGCCGCCGTTGAGACGCAAATGGTGGGCCTGTTCAAAGAAGGGCAGCTGGCCTTCGAGCAGGCCGAAGCCACATTGGACGTTGGCAAGCAGTCGATCATGCAGGTACGGCCACCGCCATGTGAAGTGTGCCCGCCGCCTGAGCAGCCGCATCGCCTGGCCGGGGTCTGGGAAGCCGGGCCAGAAGGCTTTTTTCAGGTGCAGAACCTGGGCACCACGCAACGCGCCGTGGGTGTCCCGGCCGGGCGATCAGTGACAGTGTTCCGGGTAACCGCGGTCAGCCAGCTAAGTCATCCTCGTCAGGTGGTGGAAGCGGTGTATGCCAGCGATGGTAGTGCGCTTGTACGCATGACGTGGCGACAAAGATTCAGAGGAGACTGACATGCAGCAAGGCATCAGCCTGATCGAGCTGTTGATTGTGCTGGCCGTCACCGGCATTCTGGCAGCCATTGCCTACCCCCGTTACAACGACCACCTGCGGCAGGCAGCGCGCCACGAGGTGGTCGCCCTGTTGCAGGATGCTGCATTGCGCCTGGAACGCCATCGCTTGGTTACTGGCCAGTATGCCGAAGGCGACCCGAGCCTGCCTTCGGGCAATCGCTACTACAGCCTGCAAGCGCTGCGCGAAGACCAGACCTTCACCCTGCGCGCCCGACGTTTGCCAAAAGGGCTGATGGCCGAAGACCGCTGTGGCGATTTCGAGCTTGATCAAGCTGGGGTAGGGCGCAACCACGGCGCCATCGACAGCGCGCGCTGCTGGGGAGGCTGAACGGTCACAGGTGCCCGGTGCATCGCGGTTTTTTACTTCAGGTGTTGAATCGACAGATGAGCAAGCAAGTAGTGGTGGTCGGTGGCGGGGTCATTGGCCTGCTGACGGCATTCAACCTGGCGGCGAGCGTCGACCAGGTAGTGATATGCGACCAAGGCGAGGTAGGTCGCGAGTCCTCCTGGGCCGGGGGCGGTATCGTCTCGCCCCTGTACCCCTGGCGCTACAGCCCGGCAGTGACCGCCCTGGCGCATTGGTCGCAGGACTTTTATCCACAGCTGGGTGAGCGCTTATTCGCCAGCACGGGCCTGGACCCTGAAGTGCATACCACCGGGCTGTACTGGCTTGACCTGGATGATCAAGCCCAGGCCTTGGCATGGGCGGACCGTCAGCAGCGGCCGTTGAGCGCCGTGGACATTTCGGCGGTGTACGACGCAGTCCCTGTGCTCGGGCCAGGCTTTGAGCGAGCCCTCTACATGGAGGGCGTGGCCAATGTGCGCAACCCGCGCCTGGTCAAATCGCTGAAGGCGGCGTTGCTGGCATTGCCCAATGTGAGTGTGCGGGAGCACTGCCAGATCACGGGGTTCGTGCAGCAGGGCGGTCGTATCATTGGGGTGAGCACCGCTGAAGGCGAGCTGGCGGCCGACGAAGTCGTACTCAGCGCCGGTGCCTGGAGCGGCGAACTGCTGCGCTACTTGGGCCTTGAGCTTCCGGTCGAGCCGGTGAAAGGGCAGATGATCCTGTTCAAATGCGCTGAAGACTTTCTGCCAAGCATGGTGCTTGCCAAAGGTCGTTATGCAATTCCGCGCCGGGATGGTCACATTCTGGTGGGCAGTACGCTGGAGCATGCCGGCTACGACAAAACACCCACCGATGAGGCGTTGGCAAGCCTCAAGGCATCGGCAGTGGATCTGCTGCCCGGCCTGGAAGGCGCGCCTGTGGTTGCCCACTGGGCCGGGCTACGGCCAGGTTCGCCTGAAGGCGTTCCGTTTATCGGGCCGGTGCCCGATTTCGAGGGGCTATGGCTGAATTGCGGCCATTATCGAAACGGGCTGGTGCTGGCGCCAGCCTCGTGCCAACTGCTGGCCGATTTGCTCAATGGCGCCGAGCCTATCATCGATCCGGCACCCTACGCCCCGCAGGGGCGCCTTGGCTAACCGCCCGATCAGCCCTGTCGGCCAGGCCCCTGCTGCAAGTGTGCCTGGCTGCAATACCAGGTGTTGCCCTGCGCCAATGCCTGGTCGGTGGGCAGGTGCACGCCACAATGCGCGCAGCGAACCATTTTCAGCGGCGCGTCGAGCTTGGCCTCTTGGCGCGGTTGCTGGCTGAGTTTGAATTTGCGCCACAGCCAGAACGCGGCGGCGATCAGGACGATCCAGAAAAGTAGGCGAACCATGGTGTTCAGCTTGTCGAATGAAAGAGGATGACAGTCTAGGGCGCAGGCATAAAAAAAGGGAGGTCCCAGACCTCCCTTTCATGCAACGGCTGAATCAGTCGAACAGACCGAAGGTCATGTAGCTGAACCAGGAGCGGTTGCTGTCGGCTTCCTTCGGCCCTGGTGGCTCGATCGGGTCGCCGTTTTCATCCTTGGGCAGCAGCTCCTTGGGCATTTCATCACGCGCATCCTGGAACTGCTTGATCACGTCCTGGTTGGCGCGGGTCTGACCCGGTGGCAGCGGGGTGTCGGTTTCGATCAGGCCCAGCGTGGCCTTGGACAGCCAGCCGCGACCGTCAGACTCGGTCTGCTTGGGCTGGAACTCACCATCGGCCAGGCTTGGGTGGTCCGGGTAGTTGAGCTTCAGGGTTTCCAGGCTGGTGGCAGCCAGGTCGTCCAGGTGCATCTTCTGGTACGCCTCGACCATCACCGCCAGGCCGTCGCCAACCGAGGGCGTTTCCTGGAAGTTCTCGACCACGTAGCGGCCACGGTTGGCGGCAGCCACGTATGCCTGACGGCTGAGGTAGTAGTCGGCCACGTGGATTTCATAGGAGGCCAGCAGGTTGCGCAGGTAGATCATGCGCTGTTTGGCGTCTGGGGCGTAACGGCTGTTGGGGAAGCGGCTGGTGAGCTGCGCGAACTCGTTGTACGAGTCGCGGGCCGCGCCCGGGTCGCGCTTGGTCATGTCCAGCGGCAGGAAGCGCGCCAGCAGGCCACGGTCCTGGTCGAAGGAGGTCAGACCCTTGAGGTAGTACGCGTAGTCGACGTTCGGGTGCTGCGGGTGCAGGCGGATGAAGCGCTCGGCGGCAGACTTGGCAGCCTCCGGCTCCGCGTTCTTGTAGTTGGCGTAGATCAGCTCCAGCTGCGCCTGGTCGGCATAGCGGCCGAACGGGTAACGCGACTCCAGGGCCTTGAGCTTGTTCACGGCGCTGGTGTAGCTGGAATTGTCCAGGTCAGCCTGGGCCTGTTGATACAGCTCGGCCTCGCTGAGGTTCTCGTCGATGACTTCCTTATTAGAGGAACAGGCCGCGGTGAGCCCGAGGATGGCGATCAGCAGCAGGTGTTTCACTTGCATGGCGGCTTGCGTCCCTTTGACGGCCGCTGTCTTGGGCGGGGCCGTCCTGTTATGATGAGCGCCCCGGCCAACCCCGGGACAAAAGAAGCCGTATTTAACCACAAGCTCGCAGCTGAAACCAAAGGCTGTGCGCCCACTGAATCGAGCATGTCCGAGATCATTCAACTTAGCGCAGAGGTCCCGTCCGAACTGGGCGGTCAACGCCTCGACCAGGTCGCCGCCCAATTGTTCGACGAGTATTCGCGCTCGCGGCTGACGGCATGGATCAAAGATGGCCGTCTGACGGTCGACGGGGCTGTCCTGCGCCCGCGTGACACCGTGCATGGCGGTGCCGTGCTGGCCCTGGAAGCCGAGCAGGAGGCCCAGGGCGAATGGGAGGCCGAGGACATCGCGCTGGACATCGTCTATGAAGACGACCAGATCCTGGTCATCAACAAGCCTGCGGGCCTGGTGGTGCACCCGGCTGCCGGCCATGCCAGCGGTACCTTGCTCAACGCCTTGCTGCACCACGTGCCCGACATCATCAACGTGCCACGTGCCGGCATCGTCCACCGCCTGGACAAGGACACCACTGGCCTGATGGTCGTGGCCAAGACCTTGCAGGCGCAAACCCACTTGGTCGACCAGCTGCAGAAGCGGTCGGTCAGCCGTATCTACGAATGCATCGTCGTGGGCGTGGTCACCGCCGGTGGCAAGATCGACGCCCCCATCGGTCGTCACGGCGGCATGCGCCAGCGCATGGCCGTCACCGACGGCGGCAAGCCAGCGGTCAGCCACTACCGTGTGCTCAAGCGCTTCCGCTCGCACACCCACGTGCGGGTCAAGCTCGAAACCGGGCGTACCCACCAGATCCGCGTGCACATGGCCCACGTCGGCTTCCCCCTGGTTGGTGACCAGACCTACGGCGGGCGTTTCCGCATCCCGCCTGCGGCAAGCCCGACCATGGTCGAGGCGGTCAAGACCTTCCCGCGGCAGGCCCTGCACGCACGCTTCCTGGCACTGGTGCACCCGGCGACGGGCGAGCGCATGGAGTGGGAATCGCCACTGCCCGACGATTTCGTCTGGCTGCTGTCGCTGCTCAATCAGGATCGCGAGAGCTTCATCGGATGAGTGGCTTGACGCAGTCGCTGCTGACGCCGGACTGGCCTGCGCCAGCCTCGGTTCGCGCCTGCGTCACCACCCGCCAGGGCGGCGTCAGCCTGCCGCCTTTCGATACTTTCAATCTGGGTGACCATGTGGGGGACGACCCTGCGGCCGTTGCCCAGAACCGCCTGCGCCTAAGCGGCGAGTTCGACATCCAGCCCGCCTGGCTCAAGCAGGTGCACGGTCTGGCCGTCGCCGATGCAGACCCTTCCCGCGTGGTCGAAGCCGATGCCAGCTGGACCAACCGGCCAGGCATCGCCTGTACGGTGATGACCGCCGATTGCCTGCCTGTATTGTTTTGTGACCAAGCAGGTACGCAAGTGGCGGCCGCTCATGCAGGCTGGCGCGGGCTTGCCGGCGGTGTGCTCGAAGCCACCCTGGATCGTCTGAACGTACCACCGGCTCAGGTGCTGGTGTGGTTGGGCCCGGCCATTGGGCCGCAGGCATTCGAAGTGGGCCTGGAGGTGCGCGATGCTTTTACTGCGGTGCACCCTGAGGCCGCACGGGCATTCGTCGACGGCGAACGACCCGGCAAGCTGATGGCCGATATCTACGCGCTGGCCCGTATTCGCCTGGCAGCCCGTGGGGTCACGGCTGTTTACGGTGGCGGCTTGTGCACGGTGAGCGACGAGCGGTTCTTCTCCTATCGGCGTACCCCGCAAGGCGGGCGTTTCGCTTCTTTGGTGTGGCTGGCGCCGCGCTAGCGCGCAATGGGCTGTACCTGCCATTACACCTGTGCAAATCCAGCAGCTTGACCTCCGTCAACCGCGCTACGCTTGAATCTTCCAGAATCAGCCTTATCTATAAGACATCTCAGGCAGGTTTCTTCATAAACAGGCGCTGTCCATCGCTCCGACCTGCCCTTTACAGGAAGGTACATCATGCGAATAGACCGTTTGACCAGCAAGCTCCAGCTTGCAATATCCGATGCGCAATCCCTGGCCGTTGGCATGGACCACCCTGCCATCGAGCCTGTCCACTTGCTGCAGGCCTTGCTCGAACAGCAGGGTGGCTCCATCAAGCCACTGCTGATGCAGGTCGGCTTCGACATCAATAGCCTGCGTCAGGCCATGGTCAAGGAACTCGACCAATTGCCGAAGATCCAGAACCCGACGGGCGACGTGAACATGTCGCAGGATCTGGCGCGCCTGCTCAACCAGGCAGACCGCCTGGCCCAGCAAAAGGGTGACCAGTTCATTTCCAGCGAGCTGGTAGTGCTGGCGGCCATGGATGAGAACAGCAAGCTGGGCAAGTTGCTGCTCAGCCAGGGCGTGAGCAAGAAAGCCCTCGAAAACGCCATCAATAACCTGCGCGGTGGCGCGGCCGTAAACGATGCCAACGCCGAGGAATCACGCCAGGCGCTGGACAAGTACACCGTCGACCTGAC
Organism: Pseudomonas sp. URMO17WK12:I9; assembly: GCF_900230165.1. Taxonomy (NCBI): domain Bacteria; kingdom Pseudomonadati; phylum Pseudomonadota; class Gammaproteobacteria; order Pseudomonadales; family Pseudomonadaceae; genus Pseudomonas; species Pseudomonas sp. URMO17WK12:I9. The sequence goes on from NZ_OCMQ01000017.1 coordinate 19,346, forward strand.
CAAGCGTGCCGAAGAAGGCAAGCTTGACCCTGTGATTGGCCGTGACGACGAAATCCGCCGCACCGTCCAGGTGCTGCAACGCCGTACCAAGAACAACCCCGTGCTGATCGGTGAGCCCGGCGTGGGCAAGACCGCCATTGCCGAGGGCCTCGCCCAGCGCATCATCAACGGCGAAGTACCAGATGGCTTGAAAGGCAAGCGCCTGCTCGCCCTGGACATGGGGGCCCTGATTGCCGGCGCCAAGTACCGGGGTGAATTCGAGGAGCGCCTCAAAGGCCTGCTCAACGAACTGTCGAAGCAAGAAGGGCAGGTGATCCTGTTCATCGACGAATTGCACACCATGGTCGGCGCCGGTAAAGGCGAGGGTGCCATGGACGCAGGCAACATGCTCAAGCCTGCCCTGGCCCGTGGTGAACTGCACTGCGTAGGCGCCACCACCTTGAACGAATACCGCCAGTTCATCGAGAAGGATGCGGCCCTGGAACGTCGCTTCCAGAAGGTACTGGTGGAGGAGCCTAGCGAAGAGGACACCATCGCCATTCTGCGTGGCTTGAAAGAACGTTATGAAGTCCACCACAAGGTGGCCATCACCGACGGCGCTATCATCGCGGCGGCCAAGCTCAGCCACCGCTACATCACCGATCGTCAGTTGCCCGACAAGGCCATCGACCTGATCGACGAGGCAGCCAGCCGTATTCGGATGGAAATCGACTCCAAGCCGGAGGTGCTCGACCGTCTTGACCGCCGTCTGATTCAGCTGAAGGTCGAGTCCCAGGCACTCAAGAAAGAAGAGGATGAGGCTGCCAAGAAGCGCCTGGAGAAACTGACCGAGGAAATCGAGCGCCTGGAGCGTGAATATTCCGACCTCGAAGAGATTTGGGCGTCGGAAAAAGCTGAAGTCCAGGGTTCGGCCCAGATTCAGCAGAAGATCGAACAAGCGCGCCAGGAGCTCGAGGCCGCCCGCCGCAAAGGCGACCTGAGCCGCATGGCTGAGCTGCAGTACGGGGTAATCCCGGACCTGGAACGCAGCCTGCAGATGGTCGACCAGCACGGCAAGACCGATAACCAGTTGCTGCGCAACAAGGTCACCGAGGAAGAAATTGCCGAAGTGGTTTCCAAGTGGACGGGCATCCCAGTGTCCAAGATGCTGGAGGGCGAGCGCGAGAAGCTGCTGAAAATGGAAGCGCTGCTGCACCAGCGCGTCATTGGCCAGAGCGAGGCCGTTACTGCCGTGGCCAACGCGGTGCGCCGGTCCCGGGCAGGTCTGTCCGACCCCAACCGGCCCAGCGGCTCGTTCATGTTCCTCGGCCCGACCGGCGTGGGCAAGACGGAGCTGTGCAAGGCGCTGGCCGAATTCCTGTTCGACACCGAGGAAGCCATGGTGCGTATCGACATGTCCGAGTTCATGGAGAAACACTCCGTGGCGCGGCTGATCGGTGCACCGCCAGGCTATGTGGGGTACGAGGAGGGCGGTTACCTGACCGAGGCCGTGCGCCGCAAGCCGTATTCGGTGGTGCTGCTCGATGAGGTGGAGAAGGCTCACCCCGACGTCTTCAATGTGCTGTTGCAGGTGCTGGAAGACGGACGCCTGACCGACAGCCATGGCCGCACCGTGGACTTCCGCAATACGGTCATCGTGATGACGTCCAACCTGGGCTCGGCGCAGATTCAGGAGTTGGTGGGCGACCGCGAGGCGCAACGTGCCGCTGTGATGGATGCGGTAGGTGCGCACTTCCGTCCCGAGTTCATCAACCGGATCGACGAAGTGGTGGTGTTCGAACCGCTGGGCCGCGAGCAGATCGCCGGCATTACCGAGATCCAGCTGGGACGGCTGCGCAGCCGCCTGATGGAGCGTGAGCTTTCGCTGAGCTTGAGCCCGCAGGCCCTGGACAAGCTGATCGCAGTCGGTTACGACCCGGTGTATGGCGCGCGGCCGCTCAAGCGTGCGATTCAGCGCTGGATCGAAAACCCGCTGGCGCAGTTGATCCTGTCGGGCAAGTTCGTGCCAGGTACGGCGATCACTGCCACCGTGGAAGGCGACGAGATCGTGTTTGCGTGATGTTGGTCGCATAGGGTTGTTGGGGCCGTCTCGCGGCCAATGGGCCAGGCAGGCCCCGCGCGGTCAATGTAGGCGCGCCCTTGCCGGGGCGCCGGACCGGCCGTGATGGGACGCAACGCGGCCCCAACAACCTCTATGCTGTCTTCAAGGAGACCAGCTAACCCCCGTAAATCCGGGCCTTTGTACCCATCCAAGATAACTCGCTGAAATTTTTGAAATTTATGCTTGCATGATCAATCGAGTGGCCCTAATATACGCCGCGTTGTCAGGCACTAAGCGAATCACCAGCAACAACGGTGACCGCAAAACAACTTAGAAATCAGTAAGTTGAATGAAAAAAAGTGGTTGACAAGCAAAACGAAGAATGTAGAATAGCCGGCCTCAGCAGCGATAACGCGAAAGCGGATAGCCAAAGAGACCGAAGTTAACACAAGCTTCGAAGATGTAAGGTTGTACCGAAGTTCAGTTCCGCGATAGCTCAGTCGGTAGAGCAAATGACTGTTAATCATTGGGTCCCTGGTTCGAGTCCAGGTCGCGGAGCCAATCTCGGGGTGTAGCGCAGTCCGGTAGCGCGCCTGCTTTGGGAGCAGGATGTCAGGAGTTCGAATCCCCTCACCCCGACCATTTTCCGGGTCGTTAGCTCAGTTGGTAGAGCAGTTGGCTTTTAACCAATTGGTCGTAGGTTCGAATCCTACACGACCCACCATGTAAGAAGGGCATCTCGAATGAGATGCCCTTTTTCTTTTGTCTCGGTTTTTCCAAAGCCCTGTATTTTCCCGCAAATCCGCTATTCTGCCCTGTGTCTTTGGCAGTCTGGGGACCTATTGGCATGGGAGCCAACACATCAAGTGTCGTGGTCGTGGGTGGAGGCATCATGGGTGCTTCCATTGCGTGGCACCTTGCAAGGCTCGGTGCCCGGGTCACTGTTCTGGAGCAAGGGTCTCGCGCCGCCAGTGGCGTTACCCGTTGGTCATATGGCTGGGTAGGCACCGCCAGCGCCAGTGCATCGGACAACCCGGCGGCATTTTCCTCCACGTTGCAGGCTATTGCCGATTTCAAACGACTGGCGCTTGACCTCGGGCCTTTGCCGATTGCCGCCCGTGGCGCCATGGTGTGGTTGGAAAACGATGCACAAACGTCCGCCCTCATCAATCAGCAACGTTCTGCCGGCGTAAACCTTCAACCACTGAATGCCCAGCAGATAAGCGCCCTTGAGCCTTGCATGATCACGCCACCGGCCCTGGCGGCGTGGGCGCCGGACGATTTTGCCGTGGAGCCCGTTGCCTTGGCGAAGATGCTGTTGAGCGGCGCTGAGCAAGCCGGGGCAGAGATTCTCTACGGCCGGCGGGTCGATGGCATAGACACGCACAACGGACGCGTGACGGCCGCCAGGTGCGCAGCGCAAACCTACGCCGCCGATACCGTGGTGCTGGCCAATGCCGGTGCCGCTATCGGCCTTGCAGCGGGTGTCGGTCTGCCCTTGCCCTTGCTTACCCGGCCTGCCGTACTGATGCGCTTCGCGGCGCCTGCCGGTGTAGTGCGGCACCTGGTCTACGGTAATGGTTTGGAGTTACGCCCAGCATTGGAAGGGGGCGTGGCCTGCGCCGAAGAAGCGCCTGCCGAGGGTGAGGCAGGGTTGCCAGCCTTGGTCGAGCTTACGACCAAGGCCATCCGGCAGATGTTCATCGGCGCCACGGCGCTTTCGCTGCGCGCGGTCAGTATCGGGCACCGACCGATGACCCCGGAAGGCAAGCCTGTGATGGGTTACCTTCCTGGTGTCGAGGGGTTGTATACCTTGGTGGCACACCCTGGGATCGTGCTTGCGCCCCACCTCGGCCGTCTGGCAGCCGAGGAAATCGTACGAACGCGAAGCTAGCCGGGCGCCTGCGAACGCACCCGGTCAGCAGCCAGGTCAGTGCAACTTCAGCCTTGGTTCGGTGCCGCGGCCAATCTTGCTGCCCAGCATCATCAGGGCCGTGCGGAAGAATCCGTACAACGCCATCTGGTGCATGCGATACAGCGACACGTAGAACATCCTTGCCAGCCAGCCTTCGAGCTTCACACTGCCCATCAAGTTACCCATCAGGTTACCCACTGCCGAGAATCGCGAGAGCGACACCAGCGAGCCATAATCCTTGTACTGGTAGGTCGGCAGCGGCTTGTTCTCCAGGCGTGCCTTGATGCTCTGTGCCAGCATTGAAGCCTGTTGGTGAGCTGCCTGCGCCCGGGGCGGCACGTTGCGATCGCTGTCTGGCTGCGGGCAGGCGGCGCAGTCACCGAAGGCGAAAATATCGTCATCACGGGTGGTTTGCAGGGTAGGACGTACGACCAGTTGGTTGATGCGGTTGGTCTCCAGGCCATCGATCTCCTTCAAGAAGCCCGGCGCCCGGATGCCCGCTGCCCAGACCTTCAGGCTGGCCTGGATCACTTCGCCGTCCTTGGTCTTGAGACCTTCAGCCGTCACTTCGCTGACAGCCGCGTTGGTCATTACTTTCACCCCAAGCTTCTCAAGGGTCTGATGCACGGGCACGCTGATGCGCTCCGGCAGTGCCGGCAGCACGCGTGGGCCCGCCTCGATCAGGGTGATGTGCATGTCCTTGGGTTGGATGCGATCCAGGCCGTAGGCCGCCAGCTCATGCGCCGCGTGGTGCAGCTCGGCAGCCAGCTCCACGCCCGTGGCACCCGCACCGACGATGGCCACGCTGATCTTTTCGCTGGCCACATCGCCTGCATGGGCGCGCAGGTAATGGTTAAGCAGTTGCTGATGAAAGCGCTCTGCCTGTTTGCGCGTGTCCAGGAACAGGCAATGCTGCGCCGCACCCAAGGTGCCAAAGTCGTTGGTGTTGGACCCGACGGCGATGACCAGGGTGTCGTAGGCAAGGGTGCGCGCGGGCAGCAACTCGCGACCATCTTCATCCAGCGTGGCAGCCAGCTGGATCCGCTTGCTCTCACGCTCCAGGCCACTCATGCGCCCCAGTTGGAAGTTGAAGTGGTTCCACTTGGCTTGCGCTACGTAGTTCAGTTCGTCTTCGGAGGAGTTCAACGAGCCGGCGGCCACTTCGTGCAGCAGCGGTTTCCAGATATGGGTGAGGTTGGTGTCCACCAGGGTGATGTCAGCTTGCTTGCGCTTGCCCAGGGTCTTGCCCAGGCGGGTCGCCAGTTCCAGGCCGCCGGCGCCGCCGCCGACAATCACGATGCGATGAGTCATGGGAATATCTCATAAGGTTTACGGAATTCTTGGCCCAACGGGCCGGTCGCAAGGGGCATGAGGGGAGGGCGAGCGCAAGGCAGCTCATAGCTCCGGTCCACTCAACAGGTGCCTGACCCAAGACGACGGGGGTAGCGAGGTACTCGACACAGCGTCCCAAGGGCTTGCAGGTCATCATCGACACTGGCTGACACGCAGGGTTCAGGCGATGGGTCATGCTGGGCCTCTAGGCATAGACGTTCGCGCATCGGCAAACGCTACAGCGCTCGCGCACGCGGCTGTGACAAATGATAATCCTTTCTATCGGCGCCGCCGAGTGTACGTCATCGCAAGCGATCACTGCATAGGATCAAAGACTGATCCCCACATCGAAGACGATGCTGCGCCCCAGGTTACCGCGTAGGAAATCCGGCGCATCTGGGTGGGCGAACAACACCCGGGCAAAGGTTGGCCCGACCAGCGACAGTGAGCGCCAGCCCTGGCGCAAGTACTCGGTGGGCGGCGGGAAGTGGGTGTTGAGGTCCAGCACCTCGCGTTTGAGACTGGCGAAGGCAATGATGTCCAGCTCGTTCAGGTCTAACCCGCGTTCACGGTAGTTGTGCGCTTTCTTGCGCAGGGTGGGCGCCAGCCTGCCCAGCAACTCGGTCGCACTGATGCGGCGAGGGCGTGCTTCGCGTCGCACCAGTTGCGCTAGTGAAAAGGCGCTGCGCCTGCGTTGCAGCTCTTCTCGCCATTCATCGTTAAGTCGGCGACCCTCGTCCAGCACGAAGAACACCTCGAAGGCCGCATCGCGGAACAGTACGTCAGGCGGCTCCTGGCCGGCGGGCGTGAAGTCGTCGTTGCGATAGGCGATATTCAGGCCTTGGAGCAGGCGCTGGCAGACCCAACGCTCGCGCTCCCATTTGCGGGCATTGGACAAGAAGGCGTTGGCTTGTTCGGCCTGGATGGTAAGCAGGCGCAGGTAATCGGAGTCATCCATGAAGCAAGCTTAGCTGTAATTTGATGACGATCAGGAGTTGATCGCGCCTTGAATCAATGAATTACCTGCCCTTTGGGCCAAAAGCACGCTGATGGCAATCCGTGTAGACTCGCATTTATCCATGCATTGATTGAGGTTATTCCTACATGATCAGCGCGCAGGTGCTGTCGGCAACAACGCTGACCGTTGGCTGGCTAGGCTACGTGCCACTGCTCGCGTGGGCCGCCAGTCAAGCCCGCTGGGTCGAGCTGGTCACGGACCGGCGGCGCCAGCACTTGCTGTTCGGCACTGTGGTTGGGTTGTTCGCGCTGTGGTTGGTTCGGCGCGATTTCGACACGGGCGTGTCCTACCACTTCATCGGCATGACCGCCGTCACCCTGCTGCTGGACTGGCCGCTGGCGGTACTGGGTGGCTTCATGGCGCAGCTGGGCCTGCTACTGCTCGGGCGTCAGGAGTTGGCTGGGTTAGGGGTCAACGGTCTGCTGCTGGTCGGCCTGCCGGTCCTGGTCACCGAAGCCTGTGCCATCGCGGTGGAACGAGCGCAGCCGCGAAATCTTTTCGTGTACATCTTTTGCTCAGGGTTTTTCCCGGCGGCACTGACGGTGGCCGTGTGCCTCACCGCCGCGCTGGGGCTGCTCTGGCTCGATGGCCTGTTCGCCATGCCAGAGTGGCTAAGTGATTTTGTGGGCTACCTGTGGCTGATGATGTTTCCCGAAGCGTTCATCAACGGAACCGTGATCAGCGCACTGGTGGTCTTTTGCCCTGAATGGCTGGAGACGTTCAACCGCACTCGATACCTGCAGGCTCCCTGGAAAGAAGGGGGTGACTGAAAGCCATGCCCCCCTGCACAGCGTCTACGGGGTGTGTTTCTCCAAAGAATCAGTGACGAGGCTCTAGATCCCCCGAATACAATTCGTCTTCCGAGTCCTCGGCCCCGGGAATCTTGTGCTCCTCGGACGCCCAGGCGCCCAGGTCGATCAGTTTGCAACGGTCGGAGCAGAACGGCCGGAAGGTATTCTTATCGTTCCATTCCACAGGTGCGCCGCAGGTCGGGCAATCGACGGTCAATGGCTGGCTCATGGCTGGCCTCCTCGTAAAGTCAGGTAAAAGTTGTGCAATCGGTCGATCTGCGCATGCAAGTGGCCCAGGTCGCCGTCATTGACCACCACGTCATCGGCATGGTGCAGGCGTTCTTCACGCGGCAGCTGGGCCTGAAGAATGGCCTGCACCTGTTCGGCGCTGGTGTGGTCGCGGGCAAGGGTGCGTGCTACCTGCAGTGTTTGCGGTACGTCGATGACCAGTACGCGCTGAGTTTTTCGATACTGCCCCGACTCGATCAGCAGGGGCGAGACATACACCGCATAGGGCGATTGCCCTTTGGCCAGGTAACTGAAAATCTCCTGGCCGATCAGCGGGTGCAGCAATTGCTCCAGCCATTTGCGCTGCGCCGGGTCGGTGAAGATCAACTGGCGCAGCGCGGCACGGTCAAGCTGCCCATCGGCCTGCAGCACGGCAGGGCCGAAGTGCTCGACGATGCTCGCCAGAGCCGGGCGTCCGGGCTCGACCACCCAGCGCGCTGCCTGGTCGGCATCGACCAGGTGCACGCCAAGCTCGACAAAGCGCTCGGCTGCGGCGCTCTTGCCGCTGCCGATGCCGCCGGTAAGGCCCAGAATCCAGGGTGTTGTGGCCGCTGTGGTCATTGGGATCCAAGCAGTTGCATGTAGGAGGGGGATATTTCATCATCCCAGAGCACGGCAATCCACCCTGCAATGGCCAGATAAGGCCCAAAGGGCATTGCCGCCCCCATGGCATGCCGACGCAACGCGATCAGGCACAGCCCTATGAATGCGCCTGCTACCGAGGACAGCAAAAGGGTTAGCGGCAATGCCTGCCAGCCACCCCAGGCACCGATGAGCGCCATCAACTTGAAGTCACCGTACCCAAGGCCTTCCTTGCCGGTCAGCAGCTTGAATGTCCAGTAGACGGCCCACAGGCTCAGATAACCCAGCACGGCACCCCACAGCGCATCGCCAAGTGGCGCGAACCCATCGCCAGCATTGACGATCAGCCCCAGCCACACTGCCGGCAGCACCAGTACGTCGGGCAACAGCTGGTGATCCGCATCGATCAGGCTCAGCGTCAGCAGGCACCAGGTCAGCAGCAGCGCGTAGAGCGCTTGCTCCGACGGGCCGAAGCGCCAGGCAATCGCCACCGACAACACAGTACAGGCCACCTCGACCAACGGATAGCGCACGCTGATTTGGCCCTTGCACCCCCGGCAACGGCCATTGAGTGCCAGGTAACTGAGCACAGGGATGTTCTGCCACGCACGGATGACGTGGTTGCATAGAGGGCAATGCGAGCCGGGCAACCATAGATCGAACCGCGCAGACGTACTCAAAGGTAACTTCAGCACCTCTTGCGCAGTGCGTCGCCATTGCCGCTTGAGCATGATCGGCAAACGATACGCCACGACATTGATGAAGCTGCCTGCCAGCAGACCGAGCAGCGCGGCCCAGGCGATGAAGTGCGCAGGTTCCATGCCCTGCAGTGTCCATACCGTCATATCAGATCAGGCTACCCAGTTGGAAAATCGGCAGATACATCGCCACCACCAGTCCACCGACCAGTACCCCCAGCACCAGCACGATGGCCGGCTCCAGCATACTGGCCAGCTGGTCCAAAGCCTGGCTGACCTGGTCCTCATAGTGGCTCGCAGCCTTGTCCAACATCTGGTCCAAGGTCCCGCTGGCCTCGCCGATCGCCGTCATTTGCACCAGCAAGGGAGGAAACACGCGTTCCTCGGCCATCGCCTGATTGAGCACCCGACCGTTTTCCATTGCCTGCCGCAACCGCATCACCGCCTGCTCGTGAAGCTCACTACCGCACGCGCTGGCCACTGTGCCCAGCGCGTCCAGCAACGGTACCCCAGCCGCATAACTGGTCGCCAGGCTGCGGGCGAACCGTGCCAGCGCGGCCTGCCCCAATAGCGCCCCGAACACCGGCATTCTCAGCAGTTGCTGTGCGCACCATAGGCGTGTCGGTGCATGCTGGCGATACCGCTGGCGCCCACCGACGCCCAGCAGCACCCCCACAAGCGCCATCCAGGGCGCCACCTGCCCGAACCCCGCAGACAGGTCTATCACCCACTGGGTGAGGGCGGGCAATGCCGTACCCATGCCAGCGAACATCGACTCGAACTGCGGAATCACTTCCAGCAACAGGATGGTCGAAACCCCCAACCCTGTAAGGAACAGCAGAATGGGATAGGCCATCGCCTTTCGTACTTTCTTCTCAAGCGTACGCCGCTGCTCCAACATGCACGCCAACTGTTCGAGCTGCCGATCCAGCGTCCCCGACTGCTCACCTACCCGCACCAGATTGCAGTACAACCCATCGAACCAGTGAGGATGGCGCTGCAAGGCATCCGCCAGCCCCAACCCTGCGCCCAAGTCTTTTTTCAGCGCCAGCAGCACCGCCGCCTGCCCTTCGGGGCAGCCGCTACGGCTCATCACCTCGAACGCCTGCAACAAAGGCACCCCCGCTCGCAGCAAGGTTGCCAGCTGCCGACTGAAGCCCGCAGTGTCCGGCCTGGCCTGCCAACGCGGCCAGCTCAGTGCCAGCCCACCCGCTGGCCGTACCCGCGCCACCGTGATGCCCTGGCGAATCAGCGCAGCCTGTACATAGGCCGGGCTGCGCCCCGTGGTCTTGCCGCTGACGTGGGCGCCGCTGGCGTCCGTTCCCTGCCAGGTGTAGAGATGCGTAGATGACGTCATTCACATGTCCTTTTCGTCCCTGCGACAAGCCTGGAAACAGCTTGCCCCGTCCCTGGAAAGGCGCGCCTTTCCGATGGTCACTAGAGTAGTGCAGCGAGGGCAAAGCCCAAGCGGGCAGGGGTGACAAAAGGTGTCTGTTCAGGCCTACTGCGCCGCTGCCGGTCGAGGCAAGCCTGACCTCACTGAGTCTGCGTATCGAAAAGGAAATTGTTCATGAAAGGGCAACGCGGCATCACCCTGATCGAACTGATGATCGTCGTCGCGATCATCGGCATTCTGGCGACCATCGCCTTACCGATGTACACCAACCACCAAGCCCGCTCCAAGGCCGCCGCCGGCCTGCTGGAAATCAGCGCCCTGAAAACCGCGATGGACCTGCGCCTGAACGAAGGCCGCGACGTCACCGACGTCGCCAGCCTCGGCGGCCAACCCAGCACCGCCCACTGCGCAATCACCGCCACTGGCAAGGCCACAGACGCCAGCGGCCGCATCGTCTGCACCCTGGTCGACGCCCCCGCAACCGTGTTGGGCAAGGCCCTGACCCTGACCCGCTCAGCGACCGGTTGGGCCTGCACCACCGACATCGAAACCGACCTCGCGCCCAAAGGCTGCGCCGCGCCGTAATGGTGGCGGAATAAACGAGTGGAAACAGGGGTTTGCGTAACGGGTGCAGCAGTGGTACGTTGCGCTACACGCCGGTGTAGCTCAGTCGGTAGAGCAGCGCACTCGTAACGCGAAGGTCGCAGGTTCGATTCCTGTCTCCGGCACCATGAACTCTCCATGAAACCCTTTGAAATCAAGGGTTTGCGGCCTCTAAAGCCCCTCTCGCGTGGTAACCTTTGTGGTAACTACTCGATGAAAGCTAGCTTTGGCCCCCTCCAAGTGAACCTCCGTTACACCTATTCCCGCAAAGGGACGCTGTACTATCAGCGGCCCATTCCGAAAGAACTCCAGCCTCGATACGGCAAAAAACTCGTGAAAGTGAAGCTCAAGAGCGCGGATGTGCTCCTGGCTAGCCGTGAGGTGGATCGCTTGAACCGACAGGTTGAGGCTGAGTGGGAGCGTCTGAGGGCGGAGCCGACATCCTCACCGCAAGCTCTGAGGGCCCACGCCGTGTCTCTCCTCCGTGATTGGGGGCTCGCCGATCAGCCTGCGAAGAATGACCCCTCTATCGTCGAGGTGTTCTTCGACTTTCTGGACGGCAAACGGCCAAATCACGCAGTGGAGGATGAAGATCAACGCGCGCAACCCAACCCCGTGGAGTACCTCTCACCCACTGAGCGGGAAGCGGCCAAGCTGCTGGCAGGACGGGTTGAGGTAAGGCTGAGCGATGCTCTGGACTTCTACCTGGATAACCACACCAAGCGTGACGATGCCAAGTTCTCCGCAGATGCTCGGCGAGTGTTCGATGGACTGATGAATGTGATTGGTGACAAGCCCTTTGAGTCGGTCACTCGGGCGGATGCGAGGGCTTACGTTGATGCTGAGTTGGCTCGCGGCTCTGCCACCACCAGCGTTCGCCGCAGGCTATCCACCATCGTGGCGGTGTTCACTCGTTACGCACGGGAGCATGAGCTTTCGAGACCGAACCCGTTTGCCGAGCTTAAGATTATGGGCGAGGGCAGCGACTCGAAAGAGCGCCAACCATTCACCCCGGAAGAGCTTCAAAGGACGGTAGCGAGGTGCAGGGAAAAGGACGATGAACCGCGCTGGATTACTGCGATGCTAGCGGACACTGGAGCCCGTTTGGCGGAGGTGGTAGGTCTGCCCCTCGATGACATCAGACTGGACGCTGAGGTGCCTCATATCGTCATCCAGGAGTACCCATGGCGTTCGCTCAAGAACAGAGACAGCAAGCGTGTTGTGCCGCTCGTTGGGGCGTCCCTGTGGGCAGCCCAGCGCGCTGTGGCGGGCTCACTTCCGGGCGCAGTATTTGCGTTCCCTAAATACACGTCTGCGAAGGGATGCAATGCCAACAGTGCCTCCGCCACCATCGCCAAGTGGCTGAGGGGGCAGGGTGTCGCTCATACCGCTCATGAGCTTCGTCACACGATGGCTGATCGGCTTCGTGAGATTCAATGCCCTGCGGACATACGAAAGAGCATCGGCGGGTGGGCTAGCGCTGATGTAGCCAGCCGGTACGGGAAGGGATACTCGCTTCATGTGATGCGAGAGTGGCTATTGAAAACAGAGCTCAGCTAGCGTGGGGACTAGGGCTTTTCGGTTTGGCGGCTGCTTTTTCGATCTTTCGTGTTCCTAAGCACCGAGGGTAGGAAGTGCAGCCGAGGAACTGCTTACCTCTGCTCCTTCCCGTCTTAGCGGTTCGAGTCACCATGGGGCTACCGCAAAGTAGGCACAGGGAGAGAGCGTCCCACTGATCTTTCGGCGGCTTTGCTCTTTCGATTGCTTCGAGGCGAGCTGCTTCAGCGGCGCGCCTTACGGCCTCTTCTTTGGCGTTCTTCCGATCATTGAGCTTCACGAGCGCGAAGATTCCAGCTCCGATACCAAGAAGGCAAAGCAGCCCTTTTCCAGATAGTGAGCCCTTACGGCCTCCTGAGGAGCCCCTTCCACCTCGACCACCCCGCCCTCCACGTGCAGAAGCATTGTCTGCCAGCAATAGCACCGGGCTCAGGAGAAGCAATCGCCGTGAGAGTTTATCAGCCATCGTCAGCAGTCCTTGTCTACTTGCAGGTTGACGCCATGGAGTACTGCTTCAGCGCAACTGGCGCGTGAAATCGTAGCTATCATTCAGACATCCGTGCACAAACATTTGGATGCGCATCGTATGAAGCTCAAGCGGGAAGCTAGGACTCTCAAGAGCAAAGCAATCGCCTCCCTTCGACGGGGACTGGAAGTATTCAATGGCCACGATGACCATGGACGCACAGAGTCGGTTTTGCTGCATCTCCAACACAGCAGTGAAATGCTAACCAAGGCACTACTGGTCCAAAAATCCAAAGAGGTCTTCGACAAGCAGAAAGGGATTGCCATCGGGCTGGAAAAAGCGCTGAACGTTGCTACCGCGAGTGGCTACATAACACCCGCTCAAGCAGGCTCCATTCGGGCGATAGACACGATGCGAGACGCCGCCCAGCACTGGATGATTGTCGTTCCAGAGGATGCGCTTTTCGTGACCGCTCGTGCGCTGATAACGACACTGGATGAGGTCTTAGCGCAGCATTTCGCGGATACGCTGGCAGACAATCTTCCCCTTCGCGTGATGCCTCTTTCCACAACGGCCCTCCCCAGTTTTGATGTGCTCGTGGACCGCGAGTTTCGGCACATCGCTGAACTTCTTGCCCCTAACAAGCGTGCAAGGGATGAGGCTCGCGGGCGTATTCGCACTCTGTTGGCGATGGAGGCTCACGTCACTGAAACAGTGGAGGTATCCGAGCGCGACATAGACCGTATCGAGAAAGCCATCAGGACCGGCACACAGGTCGATCAAGTCTTCCCAAGGCTGGTGGCGCTATCCAGCAATGTCACTGGTGAGGGGCCCACGCTTCGCGTTCATTTCAGTAAAAAGGATGGCGCGCCAGTCAGGTACGTATCTGGTGATGATCCTGAAGCCGCTGGTGCAATCCGGGAAGTGGACCTCCAGAAGAAGTATCACATGAGCCCCACGGCCCTGGCTGACCGTTTGGGGTTGACCGTGAACAAGTGCAAGGCTTTGCGAGAGTTGCTGGGCGTGGATCAGGATCAAGCAAACATGATGATCTTCGAGTTTGGAAGCCAGCGGCACGCGCGTTTCTCTGATAACGCACTGCGCATCCTCCAAGAACACAATCATCCGGAAATAGTCGAGGAAGCCTGGCAGGCACGCCCAAGACGGGCTCGGTAAGGCATTTGAGTATTTTTTTGCCTGAGAGCAGCTCCACTGTTGACGTGCGAGGCGGTATGCCATTGCAATAGTGTGCTACGCATACATCCCAGGATTCCCGAGGGACCACATTAGGATCACGCAGCCGTGATCCGGGGGCTTCATCACGTTCTACGTGGTGCCGGACTTGTTCCGGGCTGTGGGCATCCTCGCTGTGTCAGATCATGGGCCATCTACCCTTGAGCGACCACTGAGACCACGGACCACCTACACCACCAGCGAAGGGGGGTAGGGGGGCATACTGGGGCTCCTGCTGGTCGATCATGGGTAGTGCCTCTAGGGGCATCTCTAGTGTTCTCGTCATGTACGGGACACGCCCGCTAGCGGTGGGCATGGACTGAACTTATGATGGCACTTCGATGTTCAACCGAGGACTGGACGTGAACCCATTCGCTGATATGGAAGAAGACACCGTAATCATAGAACGTGCAGGGCGAGAGATCGGGCGGCACTCGTGCTGCTTCACTCAACCTCGCCTCACGATCATGGGCAACAACATTGATGTTGCGGAGGGAGACAAGGTCTTTCAGCTTCTGCCCAACGGCAATAAGGTGGAGTTCGATGTTGAAGACGTGAACTACCAGAGCGGGCTTGGTGGAATGGATGGTCACTTCGCACTGGAACTGTCCAAGGTCCGTGCTACCCCAAGAAAGCCTACCGGCACGACCACGAACCACATCACAATCCACGGTTCTACAGGCATTCAGATCGGCGATCACAACGTCCAACACCTGCAAGCTGCCATGAAGGAAGTCCTGGCCGCCATTGAGTCTGCCCATGCGTCCGACAAGGACAAAGCAGAGGCCAAAGGGCTGCTGAGCAAGTTCCTTGGGCATCCACTGGTGAGCGCTGCCGTTGGAGCTGGGCTGCCCGCAGCGCTGGGATTACTGGGGTAACCACAGAGTCTTCCGGAGGGGGCGCAGCAGGATGACATAGACGTGCATCCGTTGACTGTCCCATTTCCACTTCAGTCTGCTCGCGGAGGTTCAGGACTGGGGCGGAGATGACCCTAGATCCATGAGTGCAGAATTCATGCACTCACATCACCCTCCAAGCCGCTTAGCTCGGGGGTGCCCATCTCTCCGTTTCTAGAGATAGGCACTCGTCTAGACCTCTCACATCCTAGAGGGTTAGAAATGGCCATCTCTCCTTAGTCGAAACAGGGCCATAACAGTTGAACCTGCGGCCACCCCAAGCGGCAGGATGTCTGCCCTCTTTAGTCACGCCAATCAGCGTGACAAGGGCAATGGGTGGCCCTGCATTTGCCTTGGGTGCGAATAATTTTTCTGAAAAAATTTGAGAGCCCACCTCGAACGTAACTGGCTCGCCATACCCCCCATGGCCCCTAGCTGTCCCGCTGAGCCGCCCCCAAACCTTCGCCCTGGAATTCCAGGCGCACCTCACCATTCACCTGACCAGGTCCGGCCCGAGCGCCAGGCTGATGGTCATCACTCACAACCCCGGGTCTCATTGGCAAACCTTCTGGAACCACGCCCAGGCCCCGTAGCGGGAACTTGGTGCTGGGCTGTGGAGGTCGGCCAGAAGGTTTCCCAATAAGGAATCGCTACACCATGAACATCGAACACATCGCCGCAGGCCCGACCCTGACCACCATCAGCGGACTGCCTGCTATGTCCTCCCAGGAGATTGCACAGATCACTGGGCGGCAACACAAAAACGTCCTCCGCGACATCCGCAAGATGCTGGATCAGATAGGGATGATGGACATCGGCTCAAATTTGAGCCCCTCTCCCAAGTGGGTCCAAACGCTGTTTGTAGTGGTCAACTCATCCCGGACACGGTTTTGAGTTTTTCTTCTGCTTTCGCTGGAGCTAGTCCATCGTTGAACTGATGAGGCCGGATCCAGTTGTAATGGCCCATTAGGTATTGGCCAATGTCTCGTTGAGCTTGCTGCCCGGTCAGGTAGCCCGTGGTCGGTATCCACTCTGATTTCAAGCTGCGGAAGACTCGCTCCATCGGTGCATTATCCCAACAGTTGCCTCGGCGGCTCATGCTCTGGCGTATGCGGTAGCGCCACAGTCTCTGG
>NZ_OCMQ01000018.1:0-19422 GCF_900230165.1 Pseudomonas sp. URMO17WK12:I9
TGGCCTCAAACCGCCCGCCCGAGATAGAGCGTTTGCCCACGGATTTTCCGCTGTCGTGGTTAAAAGGCGCCACCCCGACCAACGAGGCTATTTCTTTGGACTCGACACGCCCCAGTTCTGGCAGAAGTGTTATCAGCTTGCCCGCCGTTACCAGCCCAATGCCTTTGACCTGGACCAGCTGAGTAACCCGTTCATCTTTCAGGGCTTCCGTTTGCTGGCTGATCGCTTGCTCAATCAGCTTGATCTGCGACTTGAAGTGCTGAAGGTTGGCTTTCAGAAAGTCGGACACCGCGCTGAACTGCGCCTGTTTCAGGCGCCTGCGGTCGTCATCACGCTGCTGAACCAGCCGATCACGTTGCTGCAGCAATTCTCGCAACAGCGCACGCTCCGGGCTGATCCGCAGGGTGGGCTGGTCTGGAATGACCTCAGCGTAGTGGGCCAGTACTTCGGCATCGATGGCGTCGGTCTTGGCTTTGACTCCGATGGATTCTGCGAACGCTCGGGCTCGCCTGGGATTGACGCGTATGACCTTGTAGCCCGCGTCCTGCAAGAACCTCAGGATATTACGCTCATAGCCACCTGTGGCCTCCAGCAGAACACGCTTTATGCTGAGACCGCAAAGGCCATCGAGCAACGCTTCGAATCCCGCCGGATCATTGCTTACATGAAGTCTGGTGCCCTGAGGCCGTACCGCAGCATCAAGCGAAAGACTAGAAACATCGATACCCAGGTAGGAAACCATCGCCTAAATCTCCTAAACTCAACACTGTGAGAGGACTTTGGCTTGGCCCACGCTTGTGATTCGAGATCAGAGCCGCGTCCAACTGTTCGGGCTCTCGCCAAAGTGGAACGGTGAATGGCAGCTTGTGCTCCCACTCGTGCTCAAGGCACCTGCGGCCTTCAGCTTGCCATTCACCGCTCTCACTCCAGATTCTAATCTCTAATCAAGACACAAGCGGCCGGTCCGGCGCCCCGGCAAGACGGCTCCTACACGAGATGTGCAGGGCTTGAAAGAGCGCGCAAGGTACTCAGCACCCTAAGTCAGCTCGCAGTCATCACCTTCGCCATGACCACCGTTCGCTCGTCTCCATAGCGCACTTCACGAACGGCCGTATAACCTAGCCTGGCATAGAAACCTTGAGCAGTGAGTGAAGAAGGCACCTGCAACTGCCGGACCCCAGTGTCCCGCGCTTCTTGCTCGATGTAGCCCATCAGTTGTTCGCCAAGACCCTGGCGCTGGTAGCTCGGGTCAACGAATACACTTCTCACTACGTTCTTCTCAAGACTTGCCGTTGCGACGACCACGTCGCTCTCCAAGGCCACCCATACAACCCGTCTGTCCAGCAATTGGACCACGGCTTGGGGCGTGAAAGCGCGCGCCACGCGCGCCAATGTGGCGGCGTCATAGTCTGCTGCGTTGCTGTGGCGCAGTGCAGCCAGGATAACCCGGCTGATGCCTTCAGCGTCCAGGACGCTCGCCGCTCTGATCACCCTTGCCATCACCTCTTCCCCCTCGATTGCGACGGACGGGCTTCAACCCGATCGAACGCCTGCGCCCGCGCTGTTCTCGAATAACTGTAGGCCTCATCCATTCTTTCGAGGTACGCGGCAATGAACAGAGATCCCATGGCACAGGACGGCGCTGACGATGACATGCCCGTTTCACCGGACCCGTCGGTGAACCCTGACAACCCGACCATACCTGATCCGGACGATGATCCGCTCATGAACGAAGAGGAGGGTGGAGACATGGAGGATTCCGAGCAGCCGCCCATGGATGTGAATACGCCCAGAGAATAACGGGCGTCGTTCAGTGTCCAGCCACGCCTCGCCGATTTGGCACGGATGCCAGCGGCAACCGCTTTGACCAGACTCACGCTATTTGAGCGCCTCAATCAGGAGAATGCATATGCCGATCGACAATAATGGTCCTGCAGCACCCTACCCAGGCCCGGCGCAGAACAGCCCGGACACAGGCGAGGGGCACGGTTCAGGCCTTGAGCAGACCCCTTCGGAACCCAAGCAAGGTGCCGGCCACGCTGGCGGCGAGCGCCCCGAGGACTGGAATCCACCCCCAGGTAATCCAGGCTCTGACCAGGACAGCCAGGTGCCACGTGATAATGGTACCGCACGCACCCATGAAGACCCTGGCGCAGGGGATGCAGCGCTCGAGGAAGACATGAAGGACGTGGAAGCGAACAACTCGGTTTCGCAAGAACACCCGTGATACAGGGTTAAATCCGAGGCGCTGGGGCTGACCACAGCGCCTTTGGACAGCGCTAGCGGCGGCGCAGCAGGCCTGCCAGCGCTACCGTCAACGCAACCGCCGTGGCCATTGCCAGCACAATGGTCGGCATGACCCCCAAAGCCCTCATCAGACCCGACAACATCAGGTAGAACGCCAGCACACCCACTGCGCCTATGGCGTTGCCGCGCACCATGGCCGCCATCCCCGCGCGCCCGTTCTGCACGTGAGCAAATACCATCAATGGCCAAGCGATGACCGGGATTGGCGCGAGCATGCCGCTGGTCTGGGGTCCAAGCCAGGCTGCCAGGTGCGTGGTGATCATCAGCAACGCCGTTGCCGAGACCATGCGCAAGGGGATTTCCCAGTAACGATGCCGTACACGTGCCAGCGTCTCAGGCTTGGGTTCATGCCCGCTGGCGACGATCAGAAGTACGATCAGCGCCAGCGCTACGCCTATCGACACATACAAATGGCCCCAGTGCGTAAGCACATAGGCGACCAAGCCGTAGAAGACGATCGCCAAGCCCGCAGCAGCCCCGATGGCAAGCCTGCGTGTTGCATACAGGTAGAAGGCGTAGGTAGCGAGCACGGCTGCCAGGCCGCCCAGTGCTCCGGGCACGGCGTTCAGGGCAAAGTCTGTCCCTTGCTCCAGGCTCAGGAAGGTCATCACCAGCCCCGACGTGATGGGCATGCCCGCCAGTAACCCCCCTAGCAACCCACCCCAGCGCCTGGAAGCGAGAGAGATGGCCCACATCAGCAAAGGGGTAATGGCAAGTTTCAGGTAGAACAAGGTCATCGCGGCGCGTTCCGGCTCTCAAGACAGTGCCGACTTTACCCTGTTGAATGCCCGGATGCCCGCCACTGATGCCTACCAGGGGATGTTGCGACCGTCCCAGCCCCAGAAGCTGCCCGTCACGTTCGGTCCGAGACGCCCGATCAGCTCCACGATGCACTGCGCGGCAAACGTCGTCTCGAACAGTTTGCCCTCAGGCACGTTGCCTTGGAACGGCCTTGACAGTTCCGTGTCCGTTGTACCCGGGTGCAAGGCCAGAACGGTCGCGTTAGGGTTCAGGCGCTTGAGTTCGATACTGGCTGTGTGTAGCAACTGATTCAGCGCCGCCTTGCTGGCCCGGTAGCTGTACCAACCCCCCAGACGGTTATCGCTGATCGAGCCCACGCGGGCGGACAGTGCAGCGAAGGTTGCAGGTTGCTTGCGCAGCAAAGGCAGCAGGTGTTTCAGCAACAAAACCGGGGCGAAGGCATTGGTGGTGAAGCTTGCGTGCAGGCTGGCAAGGTCCAATTGCGCCAGTGACTTTTCGGCCTTGGCGTTTTCCTGATGCAGGATCCCCAAGGTACTGATGACAAGGTGCAAGTGCACACATCGCTCGCCTGCTTGCGCGGCCATGGCGCCCAGGCTGGCCTCCTCGCGCGCGTCGCAGTCCACCAGTAGTACACGATTGGGGTGAGCGTCGGCCAGCGCCCTCAATGCCTGGTTCTGCGTGGCGCGGCGCGACACCGCTATCAGCTGATCGACGTCTTCGCGGGTCGCCAGCGCGTTGCACAGCGCGAGCCCGATTCCACGGCTGGCCCCGCAGACCAGCACGCAGGCGTTCTCGTCCAACCCTGGTATGAGACTCATGACAGGCACTCTCTGGCCATCGTTTCGGTCAAGGGTAGACCGCCTCAGTCATCCGGATTTCCATCGACATGAGGTTCAGTCGTCGGTATCCGGTTCGCCACCCCAAAGGGCACATGCACCATCGGCAAATCGCCCGCAGGCGAGTGCAGGTGGCTGCGCTGGTCATCGAAGAAGACATGGGGCTTGAGAATCGACAAGACGCGGGGTTTCTCCATGCCGCCCAGGAAGAAACACTCGTCGGGCGATACGCCCCAATCTTTGAGGGTCGTCACCACCCGCTCATGGGAAGGTGCATTGCGTGCCGTGACAATGGCGATGCGCAGGATGCGCTTGTAGTGCGGGTCATCTTCGAGCTTGCGGTCTTCGAGCGTGCGAATCAGCGACAGTTTGCGATACAGGTCGGCCAAGGGCCCAGGCGTATGGGGCACGCGCTGATGGGCCTGCTCGTGGGCCTGGAATTCATCCAGGCTGTTGCCACGCTTGTAGACGCTTTCGGCTTCGTCGTCGGCGATCACGCCATCGAAGTCGAACGCCACGCGCAGCTCGGTATCGATTTCGTCATCGTAGATACGGGTCGGCAGAACACGACCTGCGGGGTAATTGGCGTCGATGGCTTTCTGTACGTCCTCTTCGTTGGCGCTCAGAAACAGCGATGCGTTGAACGCTGGTATGTACTCATACGGTGAACGGCCCGACATGAACGCGGCGCGGGTGATGTCCAGGCCGTAGTGGTTGATCGAGCGAAATACCCGCAGGCCCGTTTCCGGCGAATTGCGCGATAGCAACACCACCTCGACGGGCAACTGCTCGGGGAACGCCTGGTTGATACGCAGAAAACGACGGATAAACGGAAACGCCACGCCTTTGGGGAAGGGCTCATCCAGGTTCTGTTCCTGATGCCATCGGTACGCTTCGACACCCTCCTGGGTGTAGATGTCGTCCGAAACGGTAAGGTCGAACAGCGCACTGGAGGCAACGCCAATCACCAGTTTCTGTTCGATGGGGTAAGGCATGGGAAACTCCCTACGGCCCCGGCAGAGGCGCAAAGTCAGAGGGGGATGTAGTCGTTACGCGAAACGACCGGTTTGTGCGGCCCTTCGACCAGGTGCACGTACAGCCCGTCCACGCAGTCGATGGCCAGACAGTCGTCCACGCTCAGCACCGCATCGGTGTGCGGCTTGAGCCAGCCGGCCTGCATGTGTTGCTTGCCCAATGCCTTGGCATCGGCCTTGTTGCGGGCGCTGACCAGCACATAGCGGTGCGCTTCGCCGAACACACCGCGTTCGTAGCCGCCCAGGTTGATGAAGTACAGGCGCAGCGCACCGCGTTTTGCAGGGTAGGGGTGCAACTCCACTCGCATGCCATCCACGCCGTCCACTTCCAGCCAGGCATCGATGTGCAGCCCCTGCTGGCTGCCGAACCATGCGTCGCGCAGTTGCGCATAGGCCTGTTGCAGGCTGGGTGCCTGGGCGAACACCATGTCGTGGACCTCGATCTTGGCCCCTGCATGGCGTCCCCCCAGCATGACGATATAAAGCATGAGGTTTCCTTGTTGAATCGATCATCGCATGGCGTCATTTTGCAGCATCCGCACGCCGCTTCAAGCGCAGTGCTTGGCGCCTGGGCACAAGAAGGCTAGTGTGGTCGAACCTTTGACTGCGAGATAGCAAGATGCGCACTCCTTTTCTGTTCCTGGCGATGCTCTGTGCACCCCTGGTGCAAGCCGCCGAGCACTGGACGTTGAATGACCAGTTCGACCAGGCGTTCACGTTGGACGACAAGACCCGCGTGGTCATGGTTGCGCGCAGCATGGCCACTGCACGGTTGGTCAACAATGCGGTCGAGCATACGCCAGAGGGCTATCTTGAAGCGCGGGGCGTGGTGTTCGTCGCGGACATCGAGAAGATGCCCAGCATGGTGGCAGCGGTGATGGTGCCTGCCATGCGGTCGGCCAATTACCGGATTTTGCTGGATCGGGACGGCGAGGTGGCCAAGGGCTATGGCGGGGACCGCGAATCGGTGCAATGGCTGGAGGTTCAGGACGGCAAAGTGGTGACAGAGCAGCGGTACAGTGATTTACCCAGTTTGAGGCAGGCACTGGTTAAGATGGCTGGGCGGGTTGCAGGGGGTTGATGCAGTGGCGTGACCGTTGAAGCGCAACGCGCAAGCGCCTGGGTTTGGAGCAAGGACACGCTTCTTGCCGCACCAGGACACCACCGCATCACGCTCAGCCATCAGCGGTGGATGCGACGGGCCGAGCAACCCAGGAGCCAGGCTTCGCAACTTGAAGGTGTGTGGCCGCTTTGCGGCTTTGGCGATGTGAGCTGCGAAACTGAAATCCTGGGGCCGCCATGCGGCCCATCGCGGCCGGCCCGGCGCCCCGGCAAGTCCGCTTCCACACTGGAACTGAGTGGCCTTCGAGGGATGTGCAACGATTCAACATGCGGCATAGCTGGATGTTGCTACTGCTGCTTCCAATCAGAGAAGACTGAAGCAAACACCAGACGTCCTCAACCCGCCACCATGGCAAACCCCACGCCGAACCGGTTCCACGCATTGATCGTCGCGATAGCCAGTGTCAGATTCACCACCTCCGCTGGCTCGAAGTGTTCCAGCAGCGCCTCATATTCCCCCTGTGGGGCACCACAATCGGCCAGCCGTGTCAGGCTTTCGACCCACGCCAACGCCGCTCGCTCACGCTCCGTGAAGTAAGCCGTCTCTCGCCACACACACAACGTCTGCAGGCGGGCCTCGCGCTCCCCGGCTTTGCGCGCGTCGTTGGCGTGCAGGTTGACGCAGTACGCGCAGCCATTGATCTGCGATGCGCGCAAGCGCACCAGTTCAAGCAGATCATGCTCAAGGCCTGTGCGGGTCAACGCCTGCTCCAGGGCTGCCATGGCCTTGTAGGCGTCAGGGGCTTGTTTCGACCAGTCGATGCGGTGTTGCATGGCGCTCTCCAGAAACGCATTAGGGTGGCGCCACAATACCCTCGGCCGCCGATACGTCCGATAGCCAATCCGCTCATCTTCGGGGAGGCCAATCCCGCCATTCGCATCCCCACTGACAGGCATCCAATCTCTTCATTTCTGTCACTGCCGCCGACTCAGGATAATGACCCGTCCCATCCAAGGAGATTGAGCCATGCCCGACGTCCGTTTCATGCGCGAAGCCCTCGAACTGGCACGCGCCAACATCGCAGCCGGAGGACGGCCGTTCGGTGCCGTGCTGGTGTATGAGGGCCAAGTCGTTGCGCGCGGTGTCAATGAAATCCACCGCTCACAAGACCCGACTACCCATGCCGAGATGCAAGTCATCCGCCAGGCCAGCCAGGCGCTGGGGCGCGCTCGCCTGGATGGCGCAGAGGTGTATGCCAGCGGCCACCCATGCCCCATGTGCCTGGCGGCCATGCACCTGTGCGGTATCAGCCAGGCCTGGTTCGCGTATGACAACGAGGAAGGCCAGCCTTACGGGCTGTCCACCGCTGACGTGTACGCGCAGATGACCCGTGCGCCTCAGCAGCAGTCATTGCCGCTACGCGCCCTCAAGCCCGACGGCGAAAATGGGCTGTACGCTCAGTGGCAACAGGCCAATGCCCAATGACAGCAGTCTGGAGAGCGATGCTGGTCGTGCTGCTGGCGTTGAATCTGCGACCGATTCTGACCAGCATCGGCCCCTTGCTCGATCCAATGCGCATCAGTACCGGCCTGGGTTATCAGCAAGCGGCATTGCTGACGGCGCTGCCGGTGTTGTGCATGGGAGCGGTGCCATTATTGCACCCTTGGTCACGCCGATGGTTGAGCGAACAGGCCGGCATGCTCGGTGGTCTGGCGGCCATCGCGCTGGCGTGTCTCTGGCGGTTGCAACTCGAAAGTGCCTGGGCACTGCTTGCCAGCGCAGTGCTCGCCGGCCTGGGCGTGGCGGTGGTGCAGGGCATGATGCCGGGCCTGGTCAATCGCTGGTTTCCAGGGCGGCTTGCTGGCGCAATGGGCCTGTACTCGGCTGCTTTGATGAGCGGCGGCGGGCTGGCTGCTGTGCTGGGCCCGCACCTGGCCGAGTATGCCGGGCAATGGCAGGTGGGACTGGGGGTCTGGGCCGCGCCGGCGCTGGTTGCCATGCTGGCATGGCTCATCTTGCGGCCACGCAACGCACAAGCCCCTGTCTTCAAAACAGTCAGCGGACACTGGTTTGGCCACCGACGGGCCTGGTTACTGGCGGTGTATTTCGGCCTCATCAACGGAGGCTACACCAGCATGGTCGCTTGGTTTCCAGCGTTTTACCTGGAGCAGGGTGGCAGCGCACAGGGCGGCGCCGACCTGGTGGGGCTGATGACCCTGTTCCAAGTACTGGGCGCATTGGGCCTGCCGCTGCTGCTCAGGCGCTGGGTAGATCGGCGTCCAGGCCTTGCGCTGGCGCTGTCGATCCAACTGGTGGGGTTCATGGGGTTGCTGATGGCGCCCACCGCAGCACCCGGGCTTTGGGTAGCGTTGATCGGGTTCGGGCTGGGCGCCTGTTTCAGCCAAAGCCTGACCCTGACCCTCGAACATCTTCCTACGCCAGCCGAAGCCGGCGGCCTGGCGGGTTTCGTCCAGGGTATCGGCTTCATCATCACCGGCTGTGTGCCATACATTGTCGGGTGGCTGCGTGCGCTCGACGGTGATTTTCAAAGCGCTTGGATTGTGCTCATCGCCAGCGTGGTGACGATGCTGCTGGTGACGTTGGCCTTCAGCCCGCAAAGCTACGCGAAGGCCTTGGCTCGACCCGCCGCGGTCGATAGCGTCGCTGTCCTCAGCTGATTCGCCGCAGGGTATCGCGCAGCCGGTCGAGTGCCGGGTCGATGTCGAGCATTTCAATGGCACCAAAGCCCATCAACAGCCCTGGGCGCACTGGCGTTTCATTGAAAAACGGGGCAAGTGAGTAAATGCCCAGGTCGACCTTGCGGGCTTGTTCTACCAGGTCCTCCACATCGACCCCTGGTTGCGCCAAGGCGCTTAGATGAAAACCGGCCTCGGCGGGAATGACCCTGAGCCAAGGGGAAAGGTCGTCGTCCAGCCGCTGCAACAAGCGATCGCGGCGTGCGCTGTACACTTCATGGCAACGGCGGATGTGCCGGTTCAGATGCCCCTGTTCCACGAAACGGGCCAGGGCCCACTGCAGCAGGGTCGGGCTGTGCCAGTCGCTCAGTTGCTTGGCCACGCAACTGGCCTTGAGCACGGCCTCTGGCAAAACGGCATAACCCAGGCGCAGCTCCGCAAGCAAGGTCTTGGAAAACGTGCCGACGTAAGCCACAAGGCCATGGGAGTCAAGACGCTGCAGCGCGTCGGCCTTGGGCCCTTGATAGCGGAATTCACAGTCGTAGTCGTCCTCGATGATCAGTGCGCCCAATGCGGCTGCCCGGGCCAGAAGCGCTCGCCGGCGTTTTTCGCCCATCGGCATACCCAGTGGGAACTGGTGCGAAGGGGTGACATAGATCAGCTGCGTGCCCTCGGCTATCTGGTCAACGCACAACCCTTCGTCATCCACCGGCACCCCCTGCACCTGGGCGCCCAAGGCCAGGAACAACTGCCGTGCCGGCGGGTACCCCGGGTCTTCCATCGCGACCTTGCAGCCAGGCTCCACCAGCACCCTGGCGATCAAGTCCAGGGCCTGCTGTGCGCCGTTGCAGACGAGGATATCGTCAGCCGTGCAGTGCACGCCCCGGGCATAGGCGATGTGGTGGGCGATGACCTCGCGCAGCTCCGCAAGGCCCTGGGCTGGGAAGTGCCGCTGGGGGTGATGCTGGCTCCGCCGCCCGGCGTAGTTCAGGCAACTGCGCCACAGGTCGAACGGGAATAGTGCCTTGCTCGCCACGCCGCCGATGAAGTCATAACGCACCGTCGATAGCGCTTGGCGTTGGCCTAGCACGGTGGCGCGGGATTGCCAGCGCCTGAGCGACGCATCGCCGGCAAGGGTCAAGGCGCGTGGCGGCGCGCTGCGCTTGGGTTCGAGCGTATTGATGAACGTCCCCCGGCCGACCACCGCGCTCAGCAGGTTGTCCTGGGTGAGGCGTGCATAGGCGTCCGCGACGGTCTTGCGCGACACGCCCAGTTGCTCGGCCAACAGGCGGCTGGGCGGCAACTGGCTGCCAGCGGCCAGGTGACCGCGCTCGATCCCCGCGCGCAATTGCGCGTAGAGCTGGGCAGCCAAGCCTTTGCGGCCCTCCAGGCGAATATGCAGTTCCATGGAGCATTCCAGAGCAAGAGAGCGCTCAGGATAGCGGATTGCGTACGGCAAAGGCGCTTGCTCCTGCAGTAGCAAGATCGCTTACGACCTGGCCATGCTCACCGTGATATAGCCTTTGCCCGAGAGGATGATGCGGATGCGTGTTTCGTCCGCAGGGGCGCTGCGGCAGCGCTTGATGAGCACGCCTTCCTGTGCGACGGCCTTCATGTGATGGGTGATGGCTCGGCCCCGGACGTCGAAGAACGCTTCACTGGCGAGCAGTTCGATTCGCTCGATCAGTTGTCTGGATTGCTCATCGGTGACACAGAAGAACATGACACCAGAAAGATGAGGGTCCTGGTCCGGGTTGGTCAGATCATGGGTAAGCAGTTCGCGCAGGTTGCTGCGCAGTTCGGCAAGAAGGTGCGGGGTGTCGAGCATGCGCAGCGTCCTGTGTGAGGGGCGACTGCGCCGATCATGTTTTCTGCCATGCCAAGCGACAAGTAGGACGGCTCCTAAGGTGGCCGGTGAAAAATCCCAATCACATGAATGGGCAACGCTCAAACGTGCAGTGATCGAGATGCTCACGGCAGCAGGGCCGCCTACTCCTTGTGCGTCCCGGCGTGGTCCTCTGCGTGCCTGACTGCCTCTTCGACGATCTCTACCCAGTGGCGAACCGCAGTGCGCCCTGCGCCATTCAAATGCACTTGACAGCCAATGTTGGCGGTGGCTATCTCGTCCGGTTGCCCGCGTTCCAGGGCCTCCAGCCGGTTATCGCGCAGCTGCCTGGACATCCCTGGCTGGGTCAGCGAGTAGGTGCCTGCCGAGCCACAACACAGGTGAGCATCGGTAACCGGCGTCAAGGTAAACCCTATCCGGATCAGTAGCGCTTCCACAGCCCCACCCAGTTTCAGGGCATGTTGCAGCGTGCATGGGCAATGAAACGCCAGGCGCCGCCCGGCGGGTACCGCCAACTGCTCGATAGGCGCATCACCCAGGACTTCCACCAGGTCACGGCACAGGCTGCTGACCCGTGCCGCCTTGGCTGCGTAGGCCGGGTCAGCGGCCAATAGGTGAGCATACTCGCGCACGAACGCGGCGCAGCCGCTCGCTGGAATCACGATCGCCTCGACGCCGGCCTCGACGGCCGGCCACCAGGCATCGATGCGCCGTCGTGCGCGCTGCAAGCCTTGCTCCTGGGCATTGAGGTGGAAATCGATGGCTCCACAGCACTCCCCGGCCGGTGCAGGGGTCACGCTGATGCCGACGCGGTCGAGCAGGCGCGCCGCCGCGGCGTTGGTCGCCGGTGACAATGCCGGTTGCACGCACCCCTCGAGCATCAGGACGCGTCGCCGGTGGCGTACGGCAGGGCGCATCAGGTCGGCTGCCTTGCGCAGCGGAACCTTTTCCCGGGCCTGCGCCGGTAGCCACGGGCGCAGGGCTTGGCCAGCTCGGAGCAGGGCTCTGAAAACAGCGGGGCGCACCATCGTAAAGCGCAGGCCGTGACGCAACAGGCGCTGGCCCATTGGCCGTGGCACCTGCTGCTCCACGACGGCCCGGCCGATGTCCAGCAGGTCGTGATAACGCACACCCGACGGGCAAGTGCTTTCGCAACTGCGGCACGACAGGCATCGGTCCAGGTGAGCCTGAGTGCTGGTAGTGGCGGGCTGGCCTTCGAGCACCTGCTTGATCAGGTAGATACGTCCACGCGGGCCATCGAGCTCATCGCCAAGCAGTTGGTAGGTGGGGCAGGTCGCTGTGCAGAAGCCGCAGTGTACGCACGCGCGCAAGATACGTTCTGCCTCGTCGGCGCGCTCGAGCGTGCGTGCGCTGTCACTCAAGTTGGTCTGCATAGGCTGCCCTCAAAGGTCCGGGTACAGACGGCCAGGGTTGAAAATGCGCTTGGGGTCCAGCTGGGCCTTGAGGCTACGGTGGTAGCGCATCAGCGGCTCCGACAACGGCGGATAGTGGGCCTGGCCTGGGGTAAGGCACAGCGCATGGCCGCGAGCCTGCTCGGCAATGCGGTGAATGACGTGGGCTGGGGCATCCGTGCGCAGCCAACGCTGGGCGCCTGCCCAGTCCAGCCATTGGCGCCCTGGCAGGTCCAGTTCTCCTGTCGCGAGAGGTACCGACACACGCCAAAAAGGTTCGCTGCCCTGGGTGAAGAATGCCAGGCGCTGCTCACGAAGTTGCGTCCAGAACTCGCCGTCCACGCACTCGCCGCCAAGGCGCTGGCGGGCCGACGCTACCGAACCCTCGCCACCTTCCAGGCGCACGAACAGCGCTTGGCCATCGTGGCAGGCGCCGCTCAGCGGCAGCGGTTGCGCGCCCCAGCGCGTGAGCTCGGCCAAGGCCTGGCTGCGGTCCATTCCAAGGCGCAGGCTTACGCAGTGCCGCGGCACGGGCAGGACCTTGAGCGATACCTCGGTCAACACGCCCAGACAGCCGAAACTGCCTGCCAGCAACCGTGAAAGGTCATACCCGGCTACGTTTTTCATTACCTGGCCGCCAAAGCGCAGCAAGCTGCCCTGGCCCGTGATTACTTGTGTGCCCAGCACGAAGTCGCGCACTGATCCTGCCCAGGGCCGCCGGGGCCCGGACAAGCCAGCCGCCACCATGCCGCCCAAGGTGGCACCCGGGCCCAGGTGCGGTGGCTCGCACGGTAGCATTTGTCCGTTATCCTGCAGCGCGGCCTCTATGTCGCGCAAAGGCGTACCGGCGTGAGCCGTCAGCACCAGCTCCGTGGGGTCATAACTGACGATGCCGCGATGGCCGCGTGTATCAAGTACTTGCCCGTGGACGGCATGGCCGATCACCGCCTTGCTGCCGCTGCCCTGTATGCACAAGGGCGTACCTGCATCCAGCGCTTGGCGTACCTGGTCAAGCAGCGCCTGGCTTGCATCCTGGTCCGCGTCCATCAAAACCGCTCCAGGGCAGGGAAGGGCAACTGCCCATGGTGCACGTGCAACGCACCGAATTCGGCGCAGCGGTGCAGCGTGGGAATGTTCTTGCCAGGGTTGAGCAAGCCCTGCGGGTCGAATGCAGCCTTGACCGCGTGAAACACGCGCAGCTCGTCATGAGTGAACTGGGCGCACATCTGGTTGATCTTCTCCCGGCCAACCCCATGCTCACCGGTGATGCTTCCCCCCACGGCCACGCACAGTTCAAGGATTTTTCCACCCAGGGACTCGGCCCGCTCCAGTTCGCCAGGCCGGTTGGCGTCGAACAGGATCAGCGGGTGCATATTACCGTCACCCGCATGGAACACGTTGGCCACCCGCAGCCCATGTTCGCGCGCCATTTCACTGATCCGCACCAGCACGTAAGGCAATTCACGCCGCGGAATCGTACCGTCCATACAGTAATAGTCCGGGGACAGGCGGCCTACGGCAGGGAAGGCATTCTTGCGTCCCGCCCAGAACCGTGCACGCTGTGCCTCGTTACACGCCAGCCGCACCTCGCAGGCGCCGGCCTGGGTGAACAGCGCGGCAACCCGTTCGCAGTCTTCCTGCACATCGGCCTCGACGCCGTCGAGTTCACACAAGAGGATGGCGGCTGCCTCCACTGGATACCCGGCATGGATGAAGTCCTCGGCAGCGCGAATCGCCAGGTTATCCATCATTTCCAGGCCCCCGGGGATGATGCCGGCGGCAATGATGTGGGCGACGGACCGTGCGGCGTCCTCGACCCGGTCAAAGCTGGCCAGCAGGACCCGTGCCACGGGTGGCTTGGGCAGCAGCCGTACGGTCACCTCGGTGACGATCCCCAGCATGCCTTCGGAGCCTGTGAACAGTGCCAGCAGGTCGAACCCAGGGCTGTCGAGCGCATCGCTACCCAGGGTCAACCGTTCACCTGCCACGGTAAGCACTTCCAGTTTCAGGATGTTGTGAACGGTCAGACCATACTTCAGGCAATGCACGCCGCCTGCGTTTTCAGCCACATTGCCGCCGATGGTGCAGGCAATTTGCGATGAGGGATCGGGGGCGTAGTACAGACCGTAAGGGGCGGCGGCCTGGGAAATGGACAGGTTGCGAACGCCCGGCTGGACGCGGGCGAAGCGGCCCTGGGGGCTGACTTCAAGAATACGATTGAGCCGCGCCATGACCAGCAACACGCCTTTGGCCAAGGGCATGGCACCGCCAGACAGCCCGGTTCCGGCGCCGCGAGCCACGACAGGTACGGTGAGCCGGTGGCAGATCTGCAGCACAACCTGTACCTGGTCCACGCGCTCGGGTAACACCACCAGCAACGGGACCGTGCGGTACGCCGCCAGACCGTCGCACTCATACGGCTTGAGGTCCTCATCGCGGCATAGCAATTGAAGATCGGGCAGTGCATCGCGCAGGGACTGGATCAAAAGCGCGCGGTCAACCGTTGGCAGCGCTCCGTCGACGCGTTCGTCATACAACATCGCCATCTCACTTGGATGCTTTGTTTTTATGGGGTCATGACGAGTGTAGCCCCAGTTCGGGCCCAGGGCTTGCAGGGCGGGCTACGACCGGCGTTGGCCACTACGAAAGCCAACGCCGGCGGCAGTCATTGTTGGGCGACCAGAGGGTCGTCCTGGGAGAGAATGGCGCGAGCGAGTTCTTCATCGTTGACTTGCAGGCCGGGGTGGTCCTTGCGTGCTTGCTGCAAGGCAGCTTCCACGTAGGCACCACGAATGGCACCACCGCTGGCGACGAATGCAGACAGCTCGTCACGGGCAGGAATGATGCGCTTGTCATCCTTGAACGTTGAGTACAGCGAAGCCGAGACACCGGCCGAGGTGGCAATGTCGCGGCCGTCGACGCGGGCCATGGCAGCGCCGGCAGGCAATAGAAGCAGCAGTGCGGGTACGAGGGCAAGTTGGCGCATGTCGTGTTCTCCAATAGGTGAAGCCCAGGGGATTACCACTATTGGTGAGAGGCTACGCAGGTGGGTGGAGTTCCATCACCGAAGCGTTAGCCGATGGTCTGCTCATACGGGACAGGATGGGGCTGGTCAACCGGCCTGGCAACCATCGACGCCAGGCCCGATTGACCGCACCGCCACCCGCGTGCTCTGCTCAGGGGCCCACCCTGACAGCCATCGAGGGCTGCACCATGTCTGAATACACGTTGCACTGCTTCGCCGAATCCGGGAATGCGTACAAGGCTGCGCTAATGCTCGAGCTGACCGGCCAGGACTGGCAGCCAGTGTTCGTAGATTTCTTCAACGGCCAGACCCGCGACCCGGTGTGGCGTGATGAGGTGAACGAGCAGGGTGAGGTGCCGGTGCTGATGCATGCGGGCACCTGCTTGACCCAGTCGGCGTTGATCCTCGAGTACTTGAGCGCACAGACAGGCCAGTTCGGCCCGGAGCATGAAGAAGATCGGCGTGAGATCTGGCGCTGGATGCTGTTCGACAACCACAAGTTCACCAGCTATTACGCGGCGCTGCGCTTTCTGTTGTGCCTGAAGAAGACGGGCGAAACCGAGGTGACGACGTTTCTGCGCGAGCGCGCCGCCGCAGCCTACCGCATCGTCGATGGGCACCTGGCCGGCACGCCATTCATGGTCGGCGCGCGGGCGACCATCGCCGACTTGTCGCTGGCCGGTTATGTGTTCATGCCCGAGGACACCGGTATGGACGTGCAGCAGTACACGCACATCGAAGCCTGGAAAGCCCGCCTGCAGGCGTTGCCAGGCTGGCAGCACCCCTACGATCTGATGCCCCGCGTCGCGCCCTGAACGGATGGCCGATTTCAGCCGTGGGCAGGTGGCTTGACCGCCGAGCTGCCGGCGTACTCGGGCTTGAGATGACCTTGATCGTCCAGCAGGTAAGCGTCCATGACCTCGCGGACTACCGGACCTGCGACCCGCCCACCGGCTTCGCCGTTTTCGATCATCACCGCCACGACCACGCTAGGGTGCTCGGCCGGAGCGAAACCGACGAACAAGGCGTTGTCACGGTGCCGTTCCAGGGTCTTGTTGCGGTTGTAGCGTTCCCCTTGCTTGATGGCCACGACCTGGGCCGTGCCGCTCTTGCCGGCAATGCGGTATTGCGCGCCGGCAGCGGCAGCACGCGCGATGCCGCGCGGGTCGTGCATGACCATTTGCATACCTTGGCTGACCTGGTCCCAGGCGCGTTTGTCGTGCAGGACGATATCGGGCATGGGGTTGGGGTCGACGGGCGCATCGCCACCGACGGTCATCGCCAGGTGCGGGCGGTGCCATACGCCCTTGCTGGCCAGCAGACTGGTGGCTTGGGCCAACTGCAACGGCGTGACCTGCATGTAGCCCTGGCCAATGCCCAGGATCAACGTTTCACCCGGGAACCAAGGCTGTCGGCGTGTCGCGCGCTTCCATTGGGCCGAAGGCATCAGCCCGGCTGCTTCTTCGAACATGTCCAGCGACACCTTCTGGCCGAGGCCGAACTCAGCCATGTAGTCGTGCAAGCGCTCGATACCCAGTTTGTGCGCCAGGTCGTAGAAGTAGGTGTCGTTGGAGCGCATGATCGCCGTGTACATGTCCACCCAGCCATCACCGCTACGGTTCCAGTTACGGTACTTGTGGTCGTAGTTGGGCAGCTCGTAGTAACCCGGGTCGAACACCCGGTTGCCCGGCGTGATCACGCCGCTGTCCAGCCCGGCAATGGCCACCTCGGGCTTGACCGTCGAACCTGGGGCATACAGCCCGCGCAGCACGCGGTTGAACAGGGGGCGGTCGATGGAGTCGCGCAGTTGGGCGTACTGCTTGAAACTGATGCCCTTGACGAACAGGTTGGGGTCAAAGCCCGGGTTACTGACCATCGCCAGCACATCGCCGTTGGCCGGGTCCAGCACCACCACCGAGCCACGGCGCTCGCCCAGGGCCTTTTCCGCCGCCAATTGCAGGTGGGCATCGAGGGTCAGCACGATATCCTGGCCTGGGGTAGGGGCCTTGTGATTGAGCACGCGCATCACCCGGCCCTGGGCATTGGTCTCGACTTCCTCATAGCCTACGTGGCCGTGCAACTGACTTTCGTAGAAGCGTTCGATGCCCGTCTTGCCGATCGACTGAGTACCCCGGTACTCGGTGCTGTCCAGGGTCTTGGCTTCTTTTTCGTTGATGCGCCCTACGTATCCGACCGAATGGGCAAAGTGCTCGCCCAGCGGGTATTCGCGGATGAATTGCGGCTCGACTTCAAGGCCCGGCAACCGGAACTGGTTGACGGCAATCAAGGCAATCTGCTCTTCGTTCAAGCCCACCATCAAGGTGACCGGTTCGAAGGGTTTGCGCCCGCGTCGCAGATCCTTGTCGAACTGCTTGCGGTCCTCCTCATCCAGTCCCAGGACCTGGGTCAGGGTGTCGAGCACCTTGGCGCTGTCTCCGCCGGTCCGTTCACGGGTCATGGTCAGGTCGAAGCTGGGCTTGTTGTCGGCCAGCACGGTGCCATTGCGGTCGTAGATCAAGCCTCGTTCGGGTGCGATCGGCAGTACATGGACGCGATTGTTCTCCGAGACGGCGCTTTGCTGGTCATGCTGGATGACTTGCAGCACATATAACCGACCAATCAGGATGGCGACCAGGCTGAAGACCAGCGCAGCGCAGGCCAGTAGCCGGCGGTTGACCAGGTGCTTTTCCTTTTCATGGTCCTTGAGGGGGATCGGTTGGGGCATGGGCTCTGTCTGTAGAAGGCTGGGCGCGCAGGCGTGGGTCCTGCCTGGTACCGGATGGGGCAGTGATGCTACGCAAGCTGCATGCCTGCCTCAAGGCGCGTAGCCGCATGGTGAGCAGACCCAGGCCCAGGCCGCCCGAGCCTGTGGGGCTCAGGCCTGCATGAAGATTTGTTCATCAGCCTTGCCGAGTACTGTCCCGCACCAGCAGGTTTGGCTTCAACGCGCTCTTTAGGCCCAGGCGGGTATACTCCGTGGCTTTTTTCATGACAGAAGGTGCTCATGCGTCAGGTCCTGCTCATCGTGGACGTCCAGTCCACATTCAGCCCGCCGGAATGGTTGATCGACGGGCTGCGACTGCTGTCGGCCAATATACCTACCATCGCCTCGGTCGAGTTGCACGATGAGCGGGTGACACCGTTCGAGCGGCAATTGGGCTGGCATCCGGCTGCCCAGGATGAAAGCCTGATCGAAGCCGATCAGGTGTTCATCAAGCATGGTTACGGGCCGGGTACCGAAATGATCGAGTACCTGCACCGTCTGGGGGTGCAGCGTGTGCTGGTGAGCGGTTTGCAGACCGACACCTGTGTGCTGGCAGCCGGTTTCGCGCTGTTCGACGCCGGGTTGATGCCGACGCTGGTGACTGACATGACGGTCGGCTCCTCGCTGGATCGCTCGGCGAAGATGGGCATCGCCTTGTGGGCGCATCATTTCCGCCAGGTCACCACGTCCGCCGAGGTGTTGGCTGAGTTGGCCCAGCCGGGCAATCCTTGAGGGACTGGCCCGGCTGGGTGCTACTGTCTCAGGCAACGTCAACCAGCACGATTTCGCTGTCTTCCAGGGCTGTGACCTGCAGCAGCGTTTCTTCGGCGATGGCCACGCCGTCTCGGGCATTGGCTTTCAGCCCATTGACCTCGATGCGGCCCTTGGCCGGGACCAGGTAGCCGCGACGCTTGGGGTCGAACCGGTATTCGGCGGTTTCTCCGGCGCGCAGCGTTGCGGCGACCAGGCGGGCATCGGTACGAATCGGCAGGCTGCCTTCATCGCCATCCCTGCCACTGGCCAGGGTCACGAAGCCTTCGCCGCGTTCACCCTTGGGGAACGGGCGTGTACCCCAGGACGGTGCTTCACCACTGCGCTCGGGCACGATCCAGATCTGGAAAATGCGCGCGTCGCTGTCCTCTTGGTTGTACTCGCTGTGCGCGATGCCCGTGCCGGCGCTCATCACCTGCACGTCGCCGGCCTCGGTTCGGCCCTTGTTGCCCAGGTTGTCTTCATGGGTGATGGCTCCTTCGCGGACGTAGGTGATGATTTCCATGTCCCGGTGAGGGTGGGGTGGGAAGCCGCTGCCAGCGGCGATGATGTCGTCGTTCCAGACGCGCAGGTTGCCCCAATGCATGCGTGCTGGGTCGTAGTACTCGGCGAATGAGAAGTGGTGGTGCGCATCGAGCCAGCCGTGGTTGGCGGCGCCGAGGGTGTTGAATGGTCGTAGTTGAAGCATGATCGGACTCCTTCAAGGGGTGGAATGGGACCATCATGCGCTAATGAAACATCTAAAATAAGCGTAAATATCGGCTTTTTTTAATCGAACAAATAGATACCTTTTTTGAGGTAACCCCCTATATTGCCGTTGCCGTTGCCGTTGCCGTTGCCGTTGCCGTTGCCGTTGCCGTTGCCGTTGCCGTTGCCGTTGCCGTTGCCGTTGCCGTTGCCGTTGCC
>NZ_OCMQ01000001.1:0-84251 GCF_900230165.1 Pseudomonas sp. URMO17WK12:I9
AGGCCCCATCCTGGGGCCCAGCGCTTGACAGGCATCCATGCCTGTCACCTCCCTCCGCAAGACCTGCGTTCGGCCTTCTGAAGTCGCGAAGATCAAAAGCAAGATCAAGATCAAGATCAAAAGCAAGATCAAAAGCAAGATCAAAAGCAAGATTAAACGCTATGGAGTAAGGGGGAGTCAGTATTGAACTCAAGAGTCATGAGAGGTTGTGTTGGAAGCACGTACGCAGCGCAAGGCCCGATAGCGACCTTGAACGTGAAGAAGTTGTAGCTCGGTGCAAGTCAGGCGCGCGTACTGTCGCCTTGAGCGCCCCATCAAGGGGCGGGTAATAGCTGAATAACTACAACCTTGGAGGCCAGCGCCGGAAGTCCACAGCGTATCGGCAAGATCACCTCGACCCCGCCACACTATCGCCTCGATAGCGAACGGTGGTTGTCCTGCAACCTGCGAAAGAGGACAATTATCGGCTTCCTGTCACAACCAGCGATCTTGCATGGCCTTTCTTGCACTTGGTATCAACCATAAGACTGCCTCGGTAGACGTACGCGAGCGCGTGGCGTTTACCCCGGAGCAGCTGGTGGACGCCCTGCAGCAGCTCTGCCGCCTCACCACCAGTCGCGAGGCAGCAATCCTGTCCACCTGCAACCGCAGCGAGCTCTACATCGAGCAGGACCAACTGTCGGCCGATGCCGTGCTCCAGTGGCTGGCCGACTATCACCGCCTCAGCCTCGACGAACTGCGTGCCAGCGCCTACGTGCATGAAGAACACGACGCCGTCCGGCACATGATGCGCGTCGCCTCCGGCCTCGACTCACTGGTGCTCGGCGAACCGCAGATCCTCGGCCAGATGAAATCCGCCTATGCCGTTGCCCGCGAGGCCGGCACCGTCGGGCCGCTGCTCGGGCGCCTGTTCCAGGCCACGTTCAGCGCCGCCAAACAGGTCCGTACCGACACCGCCATCGGCGAAAACCCCGTGTCGGTCGCTTTCGCGGCCGTCAGTCTGGCCAAACAGATCTTCAGCGACCTCGCCCGCAGCCAGGCACTGCTGATCGGCGCCGGCGAGACCATCACCCTGGTCGCTCGCCACCTGCACGAGCAGGGCGTACGCCGCATCGTGGTGGCCAACCGTACGCTCGAGCGCGCCAGCACCCTGGCCGAACAGTTCGGCGCACATGCCGTGCTGCTCGCCGATATCCCCCAGGAACTCGCCAACAGCGATATCGTCATCAGCTCCACCGCCAGCCAGTTGCCGATTCTGGGCAAGGGCGCCGTCGAAAGCGCCCTCAAGCAGCGCCGACACAAACCCATCTTCATGGTCGATATCGCCGTCCCGCGCGACATCGAGACCGAAGTGGGCGAGCTCGACGATGTGTACCTGTATACCGTCGACGACCTGCATGACGTGGTTGCCGAAAACCTCAAGAGCCGCCAGGGCGCTGCCCAGGCCGCCGAAGAACTGGTGGCGGTGGGGGCCGAGGATTTCATGGTGCGCCTGCGAGAGCTGGCCGCTGTCGATGTGCTCCGGGCCTACCGCCAGCAAAGCGAGCGACTGCGCGATGAAGAACTGCAAAAGGCCCAGCGCTTGCTGGCCAATGGTGGCAACCCTGAAGACGTATTGGCCCAATTGGCGCGCGGCCTGACCAACAAGCTCCTGCATGCGCCCAGCGTGCAGCTGAAAAAGCTCTCGGCCGAGGGCCGCCTCGATGCGCTGGCCATGGCCCAGGAACTCTTTGCCCTCGACGAGGGCTCCACGGACAAATCCCTGCAATGAAAGCGTCGCTGCTCAATAAACTGGACATTCTCCAAGACCGCTTCGAAGAACTCACCGCCTTGCTCGGTGATGCCGAGGTCATTTCCGACCAGACACGTTTTCGCGCCTATTCCCGCGAATATGCCGAAGTCGAGCCGGTGCACACGGCCTATCAGCAATGGCGCAAGGTCCAGGATGATCTTGAAAGCGCCCAGGCGCTGCTCAAGGACAGCGACCCGGACATGCGTGAAATGGCCGTGGAGGAAGTGCGTGAGGCCAAGGACCAGTTGGTGGCGTTGGAGTCGCAACTGCAGCGCATGTTGCTGCCCAAGGACCCCAACGACGGGCGCAACGTGTTTCTCGAGATTCGCGCTGGAACGGGTGGCGACGAAGCGGCGATCTTTTCGGGCGATCTGTTTCGCATGTATTCGCGCTACGCGGAAAAGCGCGGCTGGCGGCTGGAGATCCTTTCCGAGAACGAAGGCGAGCACGGCGGGTACAAGGAAATCATCGCCCGCGTCGAGGGCGAGAACGTGTACGGCAAGCTCAAGTTCGAGTCCGGCGCGCACCGTGTACAGCGCGTCCCTGAAACCGAATCCCAGGGCCGCATCCACACCTCGGCCTGCACCGTGGCGGTTTTGCCGGAGCCGGATGAACAAGCGGCCATCGAGATCAACCCAGCCGACTTGCGCGTGGACACCTACCGCGCGTCCGGCGCGGGCGGTCAGCACGTGAACAAGACCGACTCGGCCATCCGCATCACGCACTTGCCCACAGGCATTGTCGTCGAATGCCAGGAAGAGCGTTCCCAGCACAAGAACCGTGCGCGCGCCTTGTCCTGGTTATCGGCGAAGTTGAACGACATGCAGACCAGCGCCGCTCAGAACGCCATCGCCAGTGAGCGCAAACTGCTGGTGGGCTCCGGGGATCGCTCCGAACGCATCCGCACCTACAATTATCCACAGGGTCGGGTCACGGACCATCGCATCAACCTGACCTTGTACTCGCTGGACGACGTGCTGGCCGGTGGGGTCGATGCGGTGATCGAGCCCCTGCTGGCCGAATACCAGGCCGACCAACTGGCTGCACTGGGGGACTGATGACCATCATCGCCAGCCTGCTGCGCAACGCGCAGTTACCCGACTCGCCTACCGAGCGCCTGGATGCCGAGCTGCTGCTGGCGGCGGCGCTTGGCAAGTCGCGCAGTTATTTGCACACATGGCCAGAGCGCATCGTCAGCAGCGAAGCTGCCCAGACCTACGCCGGCTACCTGCAGCGGCGCAGGGAAGGGGAGCCTGTGGCCTATATCCTGGGCCAGCAGGGCTTCTGGAAGATCGATCTGGAAGTGGCCCCGCATACGCTCATCCCGCGCCCGGACACCGAACTGCTGGTCGAGACGGCACTGGAGTTGCAGCCTGCGCTGCCGGCCAGGGTGCTCGACCTGGGGACCGGCACCGGTGCAATTGCCCTGGCGCTGGCCAGCGAGCGACCGGCGTGGCAGGTAACGGCGGTGGATCGCGTGCCCGAGGCCGCCGCGTTGGCCGAGCGCAATCGCCAGCGGCTTGGCCTGGCCAACGTCCGCATCCAGGTCAGCCACTGGCTTGAGGGGCTTGCCGACGAGCGCTTCGACCTGATCGTCAGTAACCCACCCTACATCGCGGCTTCAGACCCGCATCTGGTCGACGGTGACGTGCGCTTCGAGCCCAGCAGCGCGCTGGTAGCCGGGGTCGACGGTCTTGACGACCTGCGGGTCATCGCCGCCCAGGCGCCGAGCCACCTCACCCCTGGCGGTTGGCTTCTGCTCGAGCATGGTTACGACCAGGCTGATGCCGTCCAGGTGCTGTTGCGGGAAAACGGCTTTGTCGAGGTGGGCAGCCGCATCGACCTGGGCGGTCACCAGCGCATCACCGTGGGGCGCTTGCCATGCTGAGCGACCAGGAGCTGCTGCGCTACAGTCGGCAGGTATTGCTGTCCCAGATCGACATCGACGGCCAGCTGCGCCTCAAGCAGAGCAAGGCCCTGATCGTCGGACTCGGTGGCCTGGGCTCGCCTGTGGCGCTGTATCTGGCAGCTGCCGGCGTTGGCGAGCTGCACCTGGCGGATTTCGATACGGTCGACCTGACGAACCTGCAGCGCCAGGTCATCCATGACAGTGCCAGCGTGGGCATGAGCAAGGTCGACTCGGCCCTGCAACGTTTGCAGGCGATCAACCCGGAAATCGACCTGGTCGCCCACCGCCAGGCGCTGGATGAAGACTCACTGGCCGCTGCCGTATCGGCAGTGGACCTGGTCCTGGACTGCTCGGATAACTTCGGTACACGTGAGGCGGTCAACGCGGCCTGCGTGGCGGCCGCGAAGCCCTTGGTCAGTGGCGCCGCAATACGCCTGGAAGGCCAGCTGTCGGTGTTCGACCCGCGCCGGGACTACAGCCCCTGCTATCACTGCCTGTATGGCCATGGCAGCGAGGCCGAGCTGACCTGCAGCGAGGCTGGCGTGATCGGCCCCTTGGTGGGTCTGGTGGGCAGCTTGCAGGCGCTGGAGGCCATGAAGCTGCTGGCCGGCTTTGGCGAACCCTTGGTAGGGCGACTGTTGCTGATCGACGCCTTGGGCACGCGCATCCGTGAGTTGCGGGTCAAACGCGACCCTGGCTGCGCGGTGTGTGGCAAGCGCGATGGCTGAGCGCGAGGGGCCGGTCGGGGTGATGGACTCCGGGGTGGGGGGGCTGTCGGTGCTTGCCGAGATTCGTCAACGCTTGCCCAACGAAACGCTCCACTACCTCGCGGATTGTGGCCATGTGCCGTACGGGGAAAAGTCCCCGGACTACATTCGTGAACGCTGCCGCCACATCGCCGCCTTCTTGCATCAACAAGGCGCCAAGGCCATGGTACTGGCCTGCAACACGGCTACCGTGGCTGCGGTGGCTGATCTGCGCGCGCACTATCCTCACTGGCTGATCGTGGGCATGGAGCCGGCGGTCAAGCCTGCCGCAGCGGCCACCCGTTCAGGGATAGTCGGCGTGCTGGCCACGACCGGAACCTTGCAAAGTGCCAAGTTCGCCGCCTTGCTCGATCGCTTTGCCAGCAACGTGCAGGTGATCACCCAGCCTTGCCCCGGGCTTGTCGAACTGATCGAAACGGGAGACCTGAACAGCCCGGTGTTACGCACGTTGCTGGGCAGGTACGTTGAACCGCTTCTGGCGGCGGGCTGCGATACCTTGATACTGGGCTGCACGCATTATCCGTTCCTGAAACCCTTGCTGGCTGAAACGGTGCCGTCCCACGTGGCCGTCATCGATACGGGCGCAGCCGTGGCGCGCCAACTCGAACGCCTGCTCGCGGGTGCTGATCT
This sequence comes from Pseudomonas sp. URMO17WK12:I9, assembly GCF_900230165.1. Taxonomy (NCBI): domain Bacteria; kingdom Pseudomonadati; phylum Pseudomonadota; class Gammaproteobacteria; order Pseudomonadales; family Pseudomonadaceae; genus Pseudomonas; species Pseudomonas sp. URMO17WK12:I9. Next base: position 5,099 of record NZ_OCMQ01000001.1, read on the forward strand.
GCTGGCACCCGGCCCGGCTCGGCCAACGCGGTTCTGGACCAGCGGCGATCCACGCGCGTTGATGGATATCCTTCCGGTGCTGTGGCATACCTCTCAAGACGTGGAACGTTTCACGTCCTGAGCACGCTGCACTGCATGACTGCACGGTGTGTTGAGCCTCGCAGCTAGTGCTGCGGCAGCGGCCAGAGATTCGACGGGTTCAGCGTCTCGAGCACCAGCTCAGGCTCACGTGCAGGCAAGCGCGCCAGAAGCTCCAGCGCCGCTGTGTCGGCGGTCCAGTCTTCCGGCACCGCGCTGGCAGCCGTCACAGGGTTTTTCAGGGACTGCGGCGCTACCACTGTCAGCGCTATGCCGTTGGCGAGCAACGATGAACGCTGCTCCCTTACCCACTGCACGGCGTTGTTCCAGCCGGCAGGAAACTGCGTCGGCGCGTAGAGCTGCGTGGCGGAGTAGCGGCTGAAAACCGCCATTATCTGGGGCGTATCGCCCTTGGCCAGCAAGGGCGTGGCGTACTCGAGGCAGTGCTGTGCCGCCTGAAGGTTGGTGGTGATCAGATGCTCGAACAACTCGCTGTCCGAGGTACCAGGGAGCACGTAATCACAGGTGGCGGCATTCAGGATCAAGCCATCCAATGAGCCCCAGGCGTCGCCGATCATGCGGCCTGCCTCGTCAGCATCGGGCTGCTGATGTAACTGGCCTGGAAGCCGCAGCAAGCGATCGCCATGGTGCAAGCACAAGCGATCGAGTTCCTCGCTTGCACCTGCACTGGCGGCGACCCGCTGCCCATTAGCTAAAAGATTGCGGACCAGTGCCAGGCCCAGCCCATCCGTTGCGCCCGTAACCCAAAAACTGCGTGAGCCACCCACGGCATTGCCCTCTATACACGACTAGCGGGGCAACTCCTTGAAAGCCTGGAGCGCCCGCTGTCGACTACTGTGAAGATCGACGATAGGAGTGGGATAGAGGTTAGCATCAATCAAGCCGTGGCATTTTCCGGGGTCGTGGATATTTTTGTCGTCAATGCCCTGCAATTCAGGTACCCACTGACGAATGAAGCGGCCCTTGGGGTCAAAACGTTGGGACTGCGACACGGGGTTGAAGATCCTGAAGTAGGGGACCGAGTCGGTGCCGGTGGATGCGCTCCACTGCCAGCCGCCGTTATTGGCCGCCAGATCGCCGTCGATCAGATGGCGCATGAAGTGACGTTCCCCCAGCCGCCAGTCGATCAACAGGTTCTTGCTCAGGAACATGGCGGTCAGCATGCGTAGCCGGTTGTGCATCCAGCCGGTGGCCAGCATCTGGCGCATGGCCGCATCAATGATCGGGAAGCCGGTTCGGCCCTGCTGCCAGGCTTCGAATTCCTTGGGTGCCTTACGCCACGGCAACGCCTCGGTGTGCGCACGGAAGGCACGATGCCGAGACACCTGGGGATAGCCCGTCAAGATGTGCTTGTAGAATTCGCGCCAGAGCAGCTCGTTGATCCAGGTCTGGACGCCGCTGCTGCCGCTGTCGAACTCGCCTCGGTTGTGGGCCAGCGCGGCATGCAGGCATTGGCGGGGTGAGATGACCCCCGCTGCAAGGTAGGCTGACAGCTGACTGGTGCCCTCGCGAGCAGGAAGATCACGCAACGTCTCGTAATCGTCGATGACCTCGTCGGTGAATCGGGCAAGCCTTGCCTGAGCCTCCTGCTCGCCAGCAGGCCAATGCTTGCGCAGCGCGTCTGCGGGCTTTTCGAAGGGGTCGACATGGTGCGCAATCGGGTCGCTCTTGATTGATGTCGGGGCTTGACGTTTAACCGGTGAGGCCATTGAGGGCAGGCTGCGGTGCAAGTGTTCCAGGCAGTTTTTCTTGAATTGGCCGAACACCTGGAAGTAGCCGCCACTGCGGGTCAGCACCGTTCCGGGCCGGAACAGGAGCTGGTCGAGGTGGCTGTGAACCTGAACCTCGGAGGCTTCGAGCAATTGGCGCGTGGCCGTGTCGCGGCGGGCCTCGTTGATGCCGTATTCCTCGTTCCAGTGAACGCTCTGGACATGATGCTTCCGGCAGACGTCGAGCACAGCCTGAGGCGCATCATCCCAGGTGTCTATCGTGCGTATGAGCAATGGGATGTTGAGCGCATCAAGCGACTGGCGCACCTCGCGCAGGTTGCGTAGCCAGAAATCCACTTTGCAGGCCGCATCGTCATGGGCCTGCCATTGACCAGGGCTGATAAGCCACAGGGCCAGGGTTGGGCCACGTTCACTGGCGGCGCTCAGGGCGGTGTTGTCGGTAACGCGTAGGTCACTGCGAAGCCAGGTCAAATGCATGAAATCGGAATCTCTCCAGGCTGGCAGTCACAGGCCTTGCAGTAACTGCAAGGCCGCTTGAGGGGTATCGAAGGTGTGCAGGTGAGGCAGGTCGAGCGAGCCCAGTTGGGCCTGATGCAGCGCCAGCAAGGCTCCCCCGGCAAGGGTGGGCAGCTGCAGGTTCTGGAGCGTGCGCTGCAACGCGCGGGTGTCGATGCGCGGGCCGAGGTTCAGGAGCACCGCGCGCGGCTTCAAGGCCGCAGCTGCACTCTGCAACTGCGCACCGGCCACGGCTTGCTCGAGGATTTCCACCGCAAAGCCATTGCTGGTGAACAGCCATGCGCAGAGCCACAGGCCAGGGTCGAAGCCTCGGTCACTGTCTTCGGCAAGCAGAACCGGTGGGCCCTGTAGCAGCTGATTGTCGTGATACACCCGCGCGCCCAGTTTGCTGCGCAACCACGTATGGAAGAACACCTGCTCAAGCCGGGCGTTGAAGTAATTGCGCCAGCGCAGTTCCAGCAGGTCCAGCAAAGGCAGCAGCAACTGCTCGCATAACGTGACGGCAGGGTAGAGCGCCATGGCCTGGTTCAACTGATGATCCAGCGCCCGTTGCGACAAGTTGGCGATGGCTTCGAGCATCTGGAACTGACGGGTTTGCCAATCCCCGGTGGGTGGGGTGCTGAGTGGCTTGTCCAGCAAATCCCCCACCTGGCTGACCGATGCACCACGCTGCAACCAGGCCAGGATCGCTTCCACTCTCTCGACCTGTTCGACCGGGTACAGTCGATGCCCCTTGGGTGTGCGCTGTGGCTTGAGCAGCCCGTAGCGCCGCTCCCATGCGCGCAGGGTGACCGGGTTGACGCCCGTGCGCCGGGCCAGCTCACCAATTGGTAGAAGAATCTCAGACCGCATTACGTAGTCCCAGGCGTTCAGGATGAGGCTGCAAGTAGGCTTGTTGCAGCAGGTAGGGGTCAGGGTGGTTGCGCAGATGATGCTTGAGCAGGGTCAGCGGTACGATCAAAGGCACGACCCCTTGCTGGTACTGTCCGATCAACGTCTGCAGCTCGGCTTTGTCGGCAGGGGTCAGGGCGTTTTTGAAGTAGCCGCTCAGATGCTGCAACACATTGCCGTGTGTGCCACGGCTGGCACAGCGGCGCAAAGCCTGCATCAGCTCCGAGAAATAGCGGGGGGCGACAACGGCCGTATCGTCGTCCTTGCTCATGCTGCCGAGCATGCGCCCCAAGGTGCGATAAGCCTGCGGGTTGTTCGCCATCAGCAGGTACTTGTAGCGGGAGTGGAAAGCCAGCAGCGCATGGCGACTCAAGCCTTGCTCAAGCAGATGTTGCCAATCGGCGTACGCGTACACGCGGCTGATGAAGTTTTCGCGCAGCACAGGGTCGTGCAGGCGGCCTTCCTCTTCGACCGGCAGGTCTGGCCTTAGCTCGCAAAAAGCCTGCGCATAGGCGCCGCGACCGCGGTTGATGGCCGGGTGACCATTGTCCTGGTAGACCTTGACACGCTCAAGACCGCACGAGGGCGACTTCTGCATGAAGATGTAGCCGCAAACATCATCAAGTTCGGCGGCCATCTGTTTACCGTAATCACGCAGCGGACCCGTATAGTCCAGGTCAGGGTTGCGCGTGCCCACGACTTCAGGATGTTCAGGGTCGCCCACCAGCCGGATTGGATCGCGCGGTACACCCAGGCCAATGGCCATTTCTGGGCACACCGTCGTCCATTCGAAATGTTCTTCCAGTTGGGTGCGGCACAGGTCCGAGGACTTGTGCCCACCGTTGTAACGCACGTTATGCCCGGTCAGGCAGGCACTGATAGCGATGCGCGGCTTGTGGTGAACTGCAGGGTCGTGCATAGCTGCCTCCGTAAACCTGTACAACTTATCAGTCATGTACAGGAATATTCCAGCACATAGTGGGTCCGGTGCGAACCCTTAAGGTGTAGATAGCCGATCAGTCCAAGTGTTCAAGTAAACGGCGCGCGGCCTCTTGTCCACTCAACCAGGCACCTTCCACCCGTCCGGACAGGCACCAGTCCCCGCAGGCATATAACCCTTGGTCGGCATCGGCCAGGGCGCCGAATTCGTGATGGCTGCCGGGGCGGGCGTACAACCAGCGGTGGGCCAGGGCAAACGCGGGCTCAGGCACGGCGCAACCGACCAGTTCGGCGAACTCGCCGCGCAGGTGCTCGACGACGTCGTCCTTGGACAGGTCGATGTGTTGTCGGCTCCAGTTGGAAGTGGCGTGCAGTACCCACGTGTCCAGCGTCTCGTCGCGCCCCGGCTTGCTGCGGTTGCGTGCCAGCCAGTCAAGCGGGCTTTCCTGGACGAAGCAGCCTTGCATGGGCGTATCCAGAGGGGCCTTAAAGCCCAGCGCCACCGCCCAGGTTGGCTCCATCTGCACCCCGGCGGCCACGGCTGCGAGCTTTGGCGTGGCTGCCAGCAGGGGCGTTGCCTGTGGCGCCGGTACGGCAACCACCACACGGCGGAATGGACCATGGCTGCAGCCCTCGGTGTCCTGCAGGTGCCAGTAGTCCTTGCCGCGAAAGACCTCGGTAATACGGCAGGCGAAGCTTACGGTCATGTCCTTGAGCAGGCCGCGGGTGATGGCGCTCATGCGTGGCACGCCCACCCAGCGGGTCTGTTCATCGGGGGAGGGGGTGAGTGACCCGTCGCGGTAGTTGTACAGCTGTGGTTTCCACTGCGCCGCCCAGCCGGCGGCTACCCAGTGCTGCAGTTCTTCGACGAAGCGGCGGTCACGGGCGGTGAAATACTGCGCCCCCAAGTCCAGTGCACCGGCTTCGCTGCGTTTGCTGGCCATGCGCCCGCCGCTGCCATGGCCCTTGTCGAAAAGGTGCACGGTCTGCCCGGCGCTCTGCAGTGCCTGGGCGGCTGACAGGCCGGCAATGCCAGCCCCGATGATGGCAATAGGTATGGTCATGATGGCCTCTTAAAACCTTGCTATGCGCAGATTACGCTGTCAGGCAAACCTGTACAATCATAAAAATATGTATAAGTATATTCCGCAAGTAACGATTGGTTGGCCTATGTTTATCGGAGAGCATGGGCGCTAGAAAGTGCCTTGATGTTAAAAATAGACCACTGCCTTATTCCATGAGGACACTGCCATGCACATCCTGCTGACAGGCGGCACCGGATTGATAGGCCGGCACTTGTGCCGTCACTGGCTTGCTCAAGGGCATCGGCTCACCGTGTGGAGTCGACGTCCCGAGGCGGTGGCGACGCTTTGCGGCGACGGTGTCAGAGGCATTGCCGAGCTCAATGAACTGGAAGCGGCCGACCCCATTGATGCCGTGGTGAATCTGGCCGGTGCGCCGATTGCCGATCGACCCTGGACGGCCTCTCGGCGCAACCTGCTGTGGTCAAGCCGCATCGCCCTTACGGAGCAATTGCTGGCATGGCTGGGCAGGCGTGAGCAGCGTCCGGGCGTGCTGATCTCAGGTTCGGCCGTGGGATGGTACGGTGACGGCGGCGAACGTGAGTTGACCGAAGACGCCCCGCCGGTGGTCGAAGACTTCGCCAGCCAACTGTGCATCGCCTGGGAGGAAACGGCGTGCCGTGCACAAGCGCAGGGCATTCGGGTGGTGCTGGTGCGTACAGGGCTGGTGCTGGCCAGCGACGGCGGCTTCCTGTCTCGCCTGCGCTTGCCCTTCAAGTTGGGATTAGGTGGGCCGATAGGCAACGGTCGGCAGTGGATGCCCTGGATCCACATAGACGACCAGATCGCCCTGATTGATTTTCTCTTGCAGCGCACCGACGCCAGCGGCCCTTACAATGCCTGTGCACCTGAGCCTGTGCGTAACCGTGAATTTGCCAAGCAGCTGGGCAGGGCGCTGCACCGACCTGCCGTGATACCCCTGCCTGGGTTGCTGCTGAAAGCTGGCCTGGGCGAGATGTCGAACCTGCTGCTCGGTGGCCAGCGCGCCTACCCCACGCGGTTGCTGGCAGCCGGGTTCACGTTCCGCTTCAACGATCTGCAATCGGCGCTGGGCAATTTGTCCAGCCGCCTCTGACATAGGATGCTGCATGACCGATCACGCTTTGCTGCTGGTCAACCTGGGTTCACCGGCCTCCACGTCGGTAGCCGATGTTCGCCGCTACCTCAATCAGTTTCTCATGGACCCCTATGTGGTCGACTTGCCCTGGCCCATCCGGCGCCTGTTGGTGTCGTTGATACTGATCAAGCGTCCCGAGCAGTCCGCCCACGCCTATGCCTCGATCTGGTGGGACGAGGGCTCGCCGCTGGTGGTGCTTACCCGTCGCCTGCAAGCGGCCATGGTCGATCACTGGCCTCACGGGCCGGTGGAAATCGCCATGCGCTACGGTGAGCCAGCCTTGCCCCAGGTACTGGAGCGGCTTGCGGCGCAGGGTATACGCAAGGTCACCCTGGCGCCCCTGTACCCACAATTTGCCGACAGCACAGTAACGACCGTCGTGGAGCTCGCCCGGCAGACCATCACCGAGCAGCAACTGCCGCTGCAGATGCGCGTGCTGCAACCGTTCTACGATGATCCAGACTACATCGACGCATTGGTCGCCAGTGCCCGGCCCTATTTGGAGCAGGACTATGACCACCTGCTGCTCAGCTTCCATGGCTTGCCCGAACGCCATTTGAAGAAACTCTTCCCCAGCGGTACGAGGCATGACCTGCGAGCGCCCGAGTGCTGCGAAGGTGCCAGCGCCCAAGTGCGTGCCGTGTGTTACCGCGGGCAGTGCCTGGCTACGGCCAGGGCGTTCGCGACGAAGCTGGGCATACCAGCGGGCAAGTGGTCGGTCTCCTTCCAGTCGCGGCTGGGCCGGGACAAGTGGATCGAACCCTATACCGAAGCGCGGCTGGACGAAATCGCCCAGGCCGGGGTGAAGAAGTTGCTGGTGATGTGCCCGGCCTTCGTGGCTGACTGCATCGAGACGCTCGAGGAAATCGGCATGCGCGGCAGCGAGCAATTCGTCGAAGCCGGTGGTCAGGAGCTGGTGCTGGTGCCCTGCATGAACGAACACCCGGAATGGGTGAGGGTGCTGGCCAAGCTCTGCGAAAACGCTTGATGGCCCGCCTGGTCTGGCCCCGTCGAGGACGGCGCCAGACCAGGCGACTCAGGCGTCAAGGCAACTGATCATCCTGCTGCTTGTGCTTCCAGGCATCGTTGCCTGGCAGGATGAGGTTGAGCGCGATCGCCACGATGGCGCACAACGCGATGCCCTTCAGGCCCCAGTCGTCGGGACCGTCACCGCTGCCGACCAGCACGCCGCCGATACCGAATACCAGGGTCACCGACACGATCACCAGGTTCCGCGCTTCGGCGAGGTCGACCTTGTGGCGGATCATGGTATTGAGCCCGACGGCTGCGATCGAGCCGAACAGCAGACAGAGGATGCCACCCATCACAGGCACCGGAATGCTCTGCAGCAGGGCGCCGAACTTGCCGATGAAGGCCAGGGTGATGGCGAACACCGCAGCCCAGGTCATGATCTTCGGGTTGTAGTTCTTGGTCAGCATCACCGCGCCGGTCACCTCGGCGTAGGTAGTGTTGGGCGGTCCGCCGAACAGGCCGGCTGCCGTCGTGGCGATGCCGTCACCCAGCAGCGTGCGGTGCAGGCCCGGTGTCTTCAGGTAGTCCCGTCCCGTCACGCTGCCCACCGCGATGACCCCGCCGATATGCTCGATGGCCGGCGCCAAGGCCACGGGCACGATGAACAGGATGGCCTGCCAGTTGAAGGCAGGGGCGGTGAAGTTGGGCAATTCCAGCCAGGGCGCCGCTGCAATCTTCGCCGTGTCGACCACCCCGAAAGCGAACGACAGGGCAAAACCCACCAGCACGCCGGCGATGATCGGCACCAGGCGGAAGATGCCTTTGCCGAACACGGCCACGATCAGCGTCGTCAGCAGGGCCGGCATGGAAATCAGCATGGCGGTGCTGTAGGGCAGCAGCACGCTACCATCGCCAGCCTTGCCCATCGCCATGTTGGCCGCGATCGGTGCCATGGCCAGGCCGATGGAGATGATCACCGGGCCGATCACCACCGGGGGCAGCATACGGTCGATGAAGCCTGTGCCCTTGATCTTCACCATCAGGCCCATGAAGGTGTAGACGAACCCGGCGGCCATGACGCCACCCATGGTTTCTGCCAGACCGAACTGGCCCTTGGCGAGAATGATCGGGGTGATGAAGGCAAAGCTCGATGCCAGGAAGACCGGCACCTGACGCCCGGTCACCAGCTGAAACAGCAAGGTGCCAAGGCCTGCGGTGAACAGCGCGACGTTAGGGTCCAGGCCGGTAATCAAGGGCATCAGCACCAGCGCGCCAAATGCCACGAAGAGCATCTGCGCGCCTGAAACGACCTGACGCCAGAGCGGGTCGTTGTAGCCGTCCTGCATGGTCAGGCGTCCTTTTGCTTGGTGCCGAAGATCTTGTCGCCGGCATCACCCAGGCCTGGGACGATGTAGCCATGTTCGTTCAGGCGCTGGTCGATGGAGGCCGTGTAGATCTGCACATCCGGGTGGGCCTTGTGTACCACGTCAATGCCCTCTGGGGCAGCAACCAGGACCATGGCGCGGATTTCCCGGCAACCGGCCTTTTTCAGCAGGTCGATGGTGGCGACCATCGAGGCGCCGGTGGCCAGCATCGGATCGATGATCAGTGCCAGGCGCTGATTGATGTCCGGCGCGAGCTTTTCCAGGTAAGTGTGGGCCTCAAGCGTCTCTTCGTTGCGGGCCACGCCCACCGCGCTGACCTTGGCACCCGGCACCAGGCTGAGCACGCCGTCGAGCATGCCGATGCCTGCGCGCAGGATTGGCACGACCGTGATCTTCTTGCCGGCGATCTTTTCCACGGCAACCTTGCCGCACCAGCCGTCGATTTCGTAGGTTTCCAGTGGCAGGTCCTGGGTGGCCTCATACGTCAACAGGGCGCCGACTTCCTGGGCAAGTTCGCGAAAATTCTTGGTGCTGATATCAGCACGGCGCATCAGGCCGAGCTTGTGGCGGATCAGCGGATGGCGGATCTCACGAGTGGGCATAGGGGGGGCTCCGAAAGGCGGGCAAAAAAACCGCGCTAGATTAATCTATTCAGCCTGTGCTGTCGTCTGATCATTTTGCACGTTAGTCCATAAACGCTTGATCTGTGACGAGCGGATGCGTACCTTTGCCCGCTTTTCCAAAATGCACCTCCTGGAGAGCGCCATGTCCGCCGATCTCGAGCATATCCGTCAAGTCATGCGTGAAGCAGACTGCCTGTACACCGAAGCCGAAGTCGAAGCGGCCATCGCCAAGGTCGGCGAGCAGATCTGCCAAGAACTGCACGACAAGAACCCCGTGGTGTTCTGCGTGATGAACGGCGGCCTGATCTTTGCTGGCAAGCTGTTGACCCACCTGCAGTTCCCGCTGGAAGCCTCGTACCTGCACGCCACCCGTTACCGCAACCAGACCAGTGGCGGCGAGCTGTTCTGGAAGGCCAAGCCGGAAGTCTCGTTCATCGACCGCGATGTGCTGATTGTCGATGACATTCTCGACGAGGGCCACACCCTCAGCGCTATCATCGACTTCTGCAAGCATGCCGGCGCCCGCGCCGTGCACACGGCCGTGCTGATCGACAAGGACCACGACCGCAAGGCCAGCCCGGACCTCAAGGCCAACTACGTGGGCTTGCCGTGCATCGATCGTTACATCTTCGGCTATGGCATGGACTACAAGGGCTACTGGCGCAACGCCAACGGCATCTTCGCCGTCAAAGGGCTCTGAGCGCAGCCTGCCTGCCGCCCGCGTGCAGCATGCTAGAGTGCTCCTTCAAGCCAAGGAGCCTCACATGCGTGCGTTCATCCCGTTCCTGCTGGCAGTCAGCCTGCCCCTGGCTGCCGCGCCGGTGCACAGCCAATTCTTGCCGCCCGACGACCAGTCCCTGCGCCAGGCAGCGCCCACCGCCCAGCAGCTCCTTCAGGTCACCGACTACACCGTGGTGGTCGGCGCCCAGCGCCAATCGGACCAGCAACCCATTCCGATCACCTCTTCCTTGCAGGTGCGCCTCAAAGGCAAGCCTCTGAGCAAGGCGGCCAGCATCACCCAGGTGCTGCTGACCTTCGACGGCGAGGCGGCCAAGAGCCTGAAAAAGCCGCTGTACGACGAGAAGACACGCACGCTGAGCTTGAATTACCCGCTCAGCGATTACCGGGTCATCATGGACCTGCTGCGCAACGAGACCCTGTATGTGCAGTTTCTCACCTATGCCAACGGGCACATCTGGGCGGACCTGCACACCGGCACCGTACGTACGCGTTGAGGCTCGCGCGTGGCGGAAGGTACACTGCCGCCCTTTGAACATCGTGATGGTCCAGTTGGAGTCGGCAATGCGTAAAGACAAGAAACAGGTAATCGGTGACGAAATCAGCGACGACTACATCAAGGCGTTTCTCCAGTTCGAGCCCGCCGATGAGGTCACCTCGCCCTCGCTGCACAAGCTGGTAAAGGCTTACCGCGGCTTGCGCGTGGATGACTTCCGGCGTTTCGTTGGCTTCTTCGTCGAAGCAGGCTTGGACCTCGATGGCAAGGACGAGCACGGCAAGACGTTCGCCGAGCAGATCGCCGATCAGCGCAATGGCGAGGAGTACATCGAAATCATCGAAAACGCCCGCTCACGGGCATGAAAAAACGCCCCGAGGGGCGTTTTTCACTGGCCGGGCGGCTTAGGCGTAATGCTTGGCTGCCGGGCTGCTTTGCACCAGATCCAGTGCCGCATCGTTGTCGGCGCTGATCTTCTGGTAAAGCGCAGCGTCGGTGGCCAGGGTCTTCTCGCGCGCCGGGAAGATCTCCTTGAGCTTGGCTGCCCAGGCACCTTTTGCCTGCTCCGGGAAGCAGCGCTCGATCAGTTCCAGCATGATCGAGACCGTCACCGAAGCACCAGGCGATGCGCCCAGCAGCGCCGCCAGGCTGCCGTCCTGGGCAGACACCAACTCGGTACCGAACTGTAGAACGCCGCCTTTCTTCGGGTCCTTCTTGATGATCTGCACACGCTGGCCAGCCACTTCCAGGCGCCAGTCTTCGGCCTTGGCCTCGGGGTAGAAGCGGCGCAGGGATTCCAGGCGCTGCTCCATCGACTGCATCACCTCACTGACCAGATACTTGGTCAGGTCCATGTTGTCTCGGGCCACCGCCAGCATCGGGCCAAGGTTGCCCAGGCGTACCGACAGGGGCAGGTCCAGCAGCGAACCGTGCTTGAGGAACTTGGTGGTAAAGCCGGCATACGGCCCGAACAGCAGGGATTTCTTGCCGTCGACCACGCGCGTGTCCAGGTGCGGCACGGACATGGGCGGCGCGCCAACGGCGGCCTGGCTGTAGACCTTGGCCTGATGCTGACTGACGATTTCCGGATTGTCGCAACGCAGCCACTGGCCACTGACCGGGAAGCCGCCAAAGCCCTTGCTTTCCGGGATGCCGGAGGCCTGCAGCAGCGGCAGGGCAGCGCCGCCGGCGCCGAGAAACACGAAACGGGCGTCCACTTCGCGGCTGCCGCCGCTGTTGACGTCCTTGATGCTGACCGTCCAGCCGGCGCCGTTGCGACGCAGGCCCACGACCTTCTTGCAATACTTGACCTGCGCGTCGGGCGCGTCGCCCAGCAACTTGAGCAGTTTGTTGGTCAGGGCCCCGAAATTGACGTCGGTCCCCTTGAGCACCCGGGTGGCGGCAATGTGCTGGTCAGCCGGGCGGCCCGGCATCATCAGCGGCATCCACTCGTTCATCACGGCCTTGTCGTCGGTGTACTCCATCTCGGCAAAGGCGTGATGCTGCTTGAGCAGTTCATAGCGCTTTTTCAGGAAGGCGATGCCCTTGTCACCCTCGACGTAGCTCAGGTGCGGTACCGGGTTGATGAACGCCCGCGCCGGGCCGAAGTTGCCTTTCTTGCTCAAGTAGGCCCAGAACTGGCGAGACACCTCGAACTGGGTATTGATGTGCACGGCCTTCTTGATGTCGATGCTGCCATCAGCGGCCTGGGGCGTGTAGTTCAGCTCGCACAAGCCGGCGTGGCCGGTGCCTGCGTTGTTCCAGGGGTTGGAACTCTCTGCGGCCCCGGAATCCATCGCCTCGACCACTTCGAGTTTCAGGGTCGGGTCGAGCTCCTTGAGCAGTACGGCCAGGGTGGCACTCATGATGCCTGCGCCTACCAGTACTACATCAACCGATTCGTTCTGCGCCATTTAACGCGTCTCCACAATCTACAGCTACCTAATTGACAGCACAGGATCACCGGGTTCTCCAGGATCGCCATGTCCGACTTTTCGCAGTTCATGCAACGTCCGCGGACACCGCCAACCAGTCTTTGGGTTCGCCTATTGAACCCTGTTTGCCCCAGGTGCGGCAATTCGACTTATGGTCAACGACCGTCGGATGCGCTACGCAAGCCGCTCAGACACGCATCCAGCTTGGGGCCATTTGCCGCCTGTTCAGGGCTGTAGGGGACACACCTGCCGCTTTTGCACATGCCAGATTGTTCATTTGCTCGCCACACTCTTGTGAAGTAGTGAAAACCGTTTTTTCACGCTCTTTTGGAGACGTGAACCTCAAAAGGGGACTGCGCGATGGCAACCCACACGTTCTTTGCAGTGTGACGGCCATGGAAGCAGGCACGACAGCCGATGCAAGACCTGAGTGGAAGGCTCTCTGTGGGCGAGGCGGGTAGATTTGCCGTGGTCAGACGGCGGATGCGGGGCCCGATCAGGAGACGTCCTTATAATCGGGGGGAGATTATAGCGATGTCGCAGCCAGAAATGTCGCCATTTCGCGGTTTTATTGCGGGGTTTTTCAGGCAGCCAGGATGCGTTGGTGCCAACGACGACTTGTCGGCTTGCAAACCCGGGCATCGTCCGGCAGTGCATGACCCAGCCAGGCAAGCTGCACCTCTTGCACCTGCACCCAGCCATCGCCCTCGGGTGCTTGCGAGCAATGCTTGAAGGCCAGGCACGTGCCATTCGCGTCGAGCAGGGCGTAGGCGGTGTGGCGAGGAGCAGGCAACAGCAGGTGCAAAAGCGAGGCCATGGCAGATGTCCTGTGCAGGTGAACGTGCTGCCACCTTAAGTGTCGCCGGTTAAGCGTTTGTGACAACCCCGGGCCTACCGGGCGCAAGCGGTGCAAGCCGCTTGTAGCCAGGCCCTTGCCGCTGGGTATACTGTGCGCCATCGCCGCATTTTCTGGAGAATCGCGCATGTTGCAACGACTGTTGTTCGGTTTGATCACCGTAGCCAGCCTCAGCCTGGTCGGTTGTGCCCACAGCCCGCAACAACTCAATCCGCAGCCCAAGCTCACGGCGCAACTCACCCCGGTGGGGCAGGGCCAGCCGGTGGTGGTGCGAGTGGTAGACGGCAGGCCTTCACCGTCGCTGGGCACCCGCGGTGGCATGTACCCGGAAACCAGCACCATCAGTGTCAGCGGCAACCAGGTGGTGCCCAAGCTGCAGGCCCAGGCCGAGGCTGCCGTGCGCCTGCTGGGCTTCACGCCCACCACCGCAGGCAACGCGCCCCAGTTGACCGTTACCCTGGCCGAGCTGAAGTACCAGTCGCCCAAGGACAAGCTGTACGTGACCGAAGCCACCATTGGCGCTACCTTCCGTGCTGACGTCGCCAACAACGGCCGCCGCTACACCGGTCGCTATGGCGCTTCGCTGGATCAGCGCTTTGGCATGGCGCCAAACCAGGACACCAACACCCAGTTGGTCAGCGATGTGTTGAGCGACGCACTGACCCGGTTGTTCAAGGACCCAAGCATCGGTCAGGTGCTGGCGCAGTAACGTTCAATGCTTCACTCAAACCGCTGCCCGGTGACGGCCAGCGGTTTTTTCATGCCGCGTGCCGGTATCATGCCGTCGCGATGCGCAGGTCCAGCAGGCTGATCCCGGTCTGGGTGTCCACCTCGGGCCAGTGCTCATGGGCATGCCCGCCCAAGGCGCAGTAGACCAGCCATTGGCGGTCTTGGACATTGATGGCCAAACCATCGATGAGCGCCTGTTGCTCATCACTCTGGGCAACGAGGTAGAGGCGGTCCTGGTTTTCGGCATGCAGCATGAACGAGCTCCGGTTCGAGGAAGGACGACAGGGTGGCCTGTTCTGATGACGAACCGATGACAGATGAAATTAAATGACACCCGGTCGCCGCCGTGCAGGCAGTGCCAGGTGGCTTGGGTAGAATGCTGGCTTTTGTTCAGGTCTACGCGAGGTAACGCGATGTCCATGCACATGCTCTGGGGGCTGATTGCCGCCCATCCCACCAAGCTCATCAATGTGCTGGCCTTGCTGCTGACGTGTCCGGGCGGCCTGCTGTTGCACAGCGCCAGGCGTGAGGCGGCCGATGCACGGCTAGGGTTGGGGGCGCAGCCGAGGACGTTTGCGCGATTCGCTGGGTGGGTGCCCAGGCAGCGCTACAGCCTGGGCTTCGCCTGCCTGGCCATTGCGCTGGTGCTGTCGTGGGTCAGCACCTGGGCCTGAGCACAATCGGGGGCTCAGGCCGAACGCGAGGCTCGCGTTCAACAGCGCCCCCTTGATGCTCAAGCAAGCGGTGCCTGCTGCCTGACCTGATACTGATTGCGCACCGGCGTCGCGTATTGCAACACCAGGTAAGGCCGCTGCTCTTCAGGGCAGGCATCCAGACGGCGCTGCCATTCTTCCTTGGCCTTGGCCAGTTCATCGGCTGGGAACACCTGCTCGGCGCTTGGCACCTGCAGCGTGTCATCCTGCTCGGCCCACATCGCATAGGCCAGGTAATGCACGGGGAACAGTCGATAACCGCCGAGGATCTGCCGGTCGATTTCCGCTGCCAGCTGCTTGGTGTCCTCGTAGTACTGGGTCACTGGCGGTGCAAAGTTGATGTGCACGCGGCCCTTGTAGCCGGTAATGCCCTTGGCGATGCTGTGATCGTCCTCTCCCGGCGCCTTCTGGTAAGTACCGGTGGTGGCGCGGATGTACAACTCACGGGCCTTGGCCTGGTCGCAGGGGTCGTATTCGTAGCTGATCGATACCGGCGTCAGGTTCAGGCTCTGGATGACCGCGCCGAATGCCTCGTCCTTGCGGCTCATGTGGAACATCTTGAGGATGGCCGAATCGGTGCGGTCGTCGCCATCCTTGGCCCGGCCTTCGGCCTGGGCGATCCAGATGGAGGTGCTGTCGTTGATGATGGAGTGACTGATATAGGCCGACAGTAGCTGGTAGGCGGCCAGTTTCTCGCGACGGCCGGTGATCGAGCGGTGCACGATGAAGCTCTTGTTGAGCCGCATGAGGTCGCTGACGAAGGGTTTTTGCAGCAGGTTGTCGCCGATGGCGATGCGCGGGGTGGGCAGGCCGGCGTGGTACACCGCGTAGTTGACGAATGCCGGGTCCATGACGATGTCACGGTGATTGGCCAGGAACAGATAAGCCGTGCCGGCCTTGAGCTGCTCCACACCCGAATAGGTCACGCCATCGGTGGCGCGGTCGATGGTGCGATCAACGTAGTGCTCGACCTTGTCCTGCAGGGTCGATACACAGGTCACGCCAGCGAACTCCTGGCGCAGGCGCCGGGCAATCAGCGGTTTCAGCAGCCAGCCAAAGGCACCGGCTGCGCGCGGGAAGCGGAAATGAGTCAGGATATCGAGGAATGCCGGGTCGCTGAGCAAGCGTGCCAGAACTCCAGGGACCTCAGCGTCGTCGTATGGTCGGATGGCATCGAATTCGCCCATCATGCTCTCTTGTTGGAAACGGCTAGGGTAATAATGAAGTACGGGCAGGCTCCGAAAAACGGCTCGGACGCACGTGGCCCTGTAAACAGAGCGGCAATTATACGCATAACTCGTCGTGGAGGCCCTGATGCTGGAAACAGAGTTCTACGATTGCCCTTATTGTGGCGAACGGGTGGAAACCTACGTCGATCTGTCCGGCGGCGATCAGGTCTACACCGAAGACTGTCAGGTGTGCTGCCGGCCGATCGTGTTCGTGCTGCAGGTGCATGACGACGAATGGATGCTCGATGTCAGACGTGAGGACGATGCGTGATGAGGCGTATCTACGAACCTGAAAGCCTGCTCGAGGCTGAGATGCTGGCCGGTATGCTTGCCAGCGAAGGGGTGCAGGCGCACCTGGTGGGCCGCGATCTTGTCGGGGCGACCGGCGAATTGCCTCTGCACGGTCTGCTGGGCTTGTCGGTGGCCGATGAGCAGGCCGAATACGCACGGCAGTTGATCGATGCGTACAATGACGCCCAGCCACTGGTTGGCGACGAGCCGGAGAGCTTCCCCGGTACCTTGATCTGCTAGGTTCAGAATTACCTCATGTGTGGACGTTACGCCCTGTTCCGCTGGTCCCAGGCATTGGCCAACCTGCCTGGCTTTCCCGCCGGGCAACCCGCCCAGTGGAATATTTCGCCCGGCAATACTGTCCTTATCCAGCGCCAGCTGGATGGGCAGCTGCAAGTGGCCAAGGCACGCTGGGGGCTGACGCCGCCGTGGCTCACCGACCTTTCCCGCACTCCCGCGCACGCCCGCGCCGAAACGCTGGCCGAGCAGCCGATGTTTCGCGAAGCGTTTCGCCAACGACGCTGCCTGATACCGGCCAACGGGTTCTATGAGTGGCGGGGCAGTGTGCGCAAACGGCCCTTCTGGCTGACCCCGGGGGAGGGGGCATCGCTGTATTTCGCCGCTGTGTGGGAGGCTTATGCCGTACAGGAGCAGGTCTGGCTCAGTTGCGCCGTGGTCACCCAGGCGGCGATGAACCAACGCAGGCCCCTGATTCTGGATGAGGCAGGGCAGGCTGCCTGGCTGGATCCGCAAACGCCGCTGATCCGTTTGCAGGAATTGCTGGCCAGCCCCTCGGTGACGTTGCGCGAGCGGGCACTGGCGCCTTTCGTGAACGACCCGAAACTGGACGCTCCCGAGTGCCTCACCCCGGCCTGAGTGCCTGTCCATGCTTTGTGGCGCGCCGCGCAGAGGGCACGGGTGTGCAAAATCTTCCCTGCGGCTATGGCGGCCTACCCATGAGTCATCCTAGGATACGGCGCATGTAAAAAGGAGTGTTTCCATGCGTAAGTCTTTTGTCATCAGCCTATTGAGCGCTGGCATCCTGCTCGCCGGCTGCCAAGGGGTGAACACCACCAGCGGCGGTGCAGTGGGCGTTGAGCGCAAGCAGTACATGTTCAGCATGCTGTCGCCGGACGAGGTCAACACGATGTACGCCCAGTCGTACCAGCAGACCCTGGGCGAGGCGTCCAGCAAAGGCTTGCTCGACAAATCCAGTGCCGATGCCAGGCGCGTACAGGCCATTGCCAACCGATTGATTGCCCAAGCGCCCCAGTTCCGGCCGGACGCTGCGCAGTGGAAGTGGGAGGTCAACGTGATCAAGAGCGATGAGCTCAATGCCAACTGCGGACCAGGCGGCAAGATCATCGTCTACACGGGCCTGATCGATCAGCTCAAGCTCAACGACGCCGAGATCGCGGCCGTCGTGGGTCACGAAATCGCCCACGCCTTGCGCGAGCACAGCCGTGAAGCCATGTCCAAGGCCTACGGCGTGGAAATGGCGCGCCAGGGGGCCGGCGCCATCTTCGGCCTGGGTCAGGACAGCATGGCGCTGGCCGACACCGTGGTGAACTACGCCATGACCTTGCCCAACAGCCGGGCCAACGAGAACGAAGCAGACCTGATCGGTCTTGAGCTCTCGGCACGTGCAGGCTACGACCCGAACGCGGCCATTACCCTGTGGAACAAGATGAGCAAGGCCTCGGAAGGGGCGCCACCGGAGTTCATGAGTACGCACCCGGCCTCGGCCAGCCGTATTGCCGCCTTGCAGGCAGCCATTCCCAAAGTCATGCCACTGTATCAGGCAGCGGCCAAGCCCTGAGGCCGGCTGCAAGTGGGCAAGCTGGCGCCATGAAGGCGCCGGTCTGCCCGCCGGTGCGTCAACCCACCCAACCGCTGGCCTTCATGGCCGTGTAGACCGCAACGATCGCGAGCACGAAGAACGCGGCGGCCGCCAGGCGGCGAATCAGCGTCAGCGGCAGTTTGTCGGCGGCGAAATTACCCGCCAGCACCACGGGCACGTTGGCGATCAGCATGCCCAGCGTGGTACCGACGATGACCATGATCAGGTGTGGGTACTGCGCAGCCAGCATGACCGTGGCGACCTGGGTCTTGTCCCCGATCTCGGCAAGGAAGAACGCGATCAGCGTGGTCAGGAACGGCCCGAAGCGGCGCGCAGGGTTTTCGTCGTCGTCCATTTTGTCCGGCACCAGCGTCCACAGGGCCGTGGCGGTGAAGCTGGCGGCCAGGATCCAATGCAGCGCAGCGTCGCTGAAGAAACTGCCGAACCAGGCGCCCACGGCACCTGCTGCGGCATGGTTGGCCAGCGTGGCCGCGACGATGCCGGCAATGATGGGCCAGGGCTTGCGAAAGCGGGCAGCGAGGATGAGCGCGAGCAGCTGCGTCTTGTCGCCGATTTCGGCCAGGGCAACGATTGCGGTGGGGACCAGCAGAGATTCCAGCATCAGGATTCCTACGGGGGCGGGTCGACACGGCTATGACACGTACGACCTCCCCGCCCCGGGTAAGGTGTGCGTGTCATAGGTCTTGTCAAACCCCGGGCCTGTCTGTGCAGGCCTGGCCATGCAGGTTTGCATGGTGGGTCGCACGCGCCATGGTCTGTGGACCAAGTATGTTGACGCGTACCGGGCGAGCGTGGCGCTCGCGGGAGACTACTCCCCTAGGACGGTGCGGATTCTGCCTAGGCGAAACGGTTTCGGCAAGCGCTGTTTTTATCAGCGTGTTGCCTGGTAGATCCTGAACCCGTCGGCTTCCTCCAGGACCTGACAGTTGCCCAACGCTGCTTCGATGATCGGTTTGTAGCGCAGGAAGGTGTTGGCTACCAAGCGTATTTGGCCGCCTTTTCGCAGATGAACGGCAGATTTTTGCAGCAGGTTCTCCGATGCCTGGTAATCGGTATGGACCCCGGTGTGAAACGGCGGGTTGCTCAGTATCACGTCCAGGTCCAAAGGTGCTGCATCGATACCGTCACCTTGCACGACGTCGGCTTCCAGGCCGTTGGCCGCCAGGGTCAGACGGCTGGCGACCACGGCGAAGGCATCCACATCGAGCATCGTTACCCGGCTGTCTGGGTAGCGCCGCTTCACTGCCGTCCCCAGCACGCCAGCGCCGCAGCCGAAGTCCAGCACATGACCTTCGGGCAGCGCCTCCAGGTGGCGCAGCAGCACCGCCGTGCCTCGGTCGAGGCGGCCGTGGCTGAAGACCCCCGGCAGGCTCACCACCTGCAAGGGACCCTCTGGCAGAACCAGCTCGAACTGCTTGGCCAACGTGTGCAGCGCGACTGCCTCCGGCGCCTGCTCGATGCTGACCTGCCACAGTTGGCAGTGCCGGGCGCTGTCGAGTTTGCGCGGCTTGCCCAATGCCTGGAGGTGCCGTGCGACGCTTTCGATCCCCCCGCGCTTTTCACCCACCACATACAACGTGCCGCCTTGCAGGCGTGCGGCCAGGGTGGTGAGCAGGTAGGCCGCCAGCTCGCGCGACTTGGGAAGAAACAGCACGGCAGTGGGCACGTCCACCGCTGGAGGCTCCACCGCGCAATGGCAGCGGCCGGCAAAGCGGCTTTCGAGCAGGGCGTGATCGCCTGCGTGCCAGGTCCAGGCATGAGCCTGGGGCAGTTGAGCCAACAGGCCATCGGCTGGGGCCCCTGCAATCAGCAGCGGGCCCTGGAACAGCTCTGCCTGGCGGAGCAACACTTCACTGCGCGGGTCCATGGACGACGCCTCCGAAAAATCGCGCAGTGTAGCAGAGCCGCGCTTGCGCCTCAGCCGACCACGCGGCGTGCCTGCCCGGCAAAGTACGCCTGGGCGTTTTCCGCCAGTTGGCCCACGATCCGCTGGCGCGCCTCGACCGCGCCCCAGGCGCTGTGAGGGGTAACGATCAGGCGCTCGATGCCAGGTTCGAGCAGGGGGTTGCCGTCAACCGGAGGCTCGACGCTCAATACGTCGGTTGCAGCCCCGCCCAGGTGGCCGCTGCGCAATGCATCGGCCAGCGCCTGTTCATCGATCAGCCCGCCACGGGCGGTATTGACCACCAGTGCACCGGGCTTGAGCAAGGCCAGCTCGCGCTCGCCGATCATGTGCCGGGTGTGCTCATTCAGGGGGCAATGCAAGGTCAGGGCGTCGACCTGTGGCAGCAGTTCATCCAGGGGCAGGCGGTCGGCACGGCTCGGCCGGCCTGGAATCTGCCCGCTCAGCACGCGCATGCCGAAGGCTTCGGCCAGGCGCGCCACTGCACCGCCCAGTTCGCCATGGCCCAGCAAGCCGAGGGTCTTGCCCTCCAGCTCGACGATTGGATAGTCCAACAGGCAGAACTGGCTAGCTTTGGCCCATCGCCCCTCGGCCACCGCCTGGTTGTAATCACACAGGCGCGTGGCCAGCGCCAGCAGCAGGCCCAGGGTGTGCTGGGCCACCGAAGGTGTGCCGTAGCCCTGGCAGTTGCAGACCGTGATGCCTTGCGCCCGTGCGGCAGCCAGGTCGACGTTGTTGGTGCCGGTGGCGGCCACCAGGATCAGCTTGAGCTGTGGGTTCGCTTCGAGGCAGGCGGCGTCGAGCACCACCTTGTTACTGATCACCGCAACAGCACCCTGAAGACGTTCCGCCACCTGTTCTGGCGTCGTGGCAGCGAACAGCGCCAGTGAATCGAACGACTGATGCAGCGGTGTCAGGTCCAGGTCGCCCAGGTCCAGGGAGTCGTGGTCGAGAAAAACGGCGTGGCGCGAGCTGGGCATAGATGGGCTCCGGTTACAGAGAAGGGGGGATGAAGGTCTGGTTGACGCCTGTGGACCAGTGTCCAGCCCCTGCTTGCCGCCCGTCAACGCCTGGCGCCTAAGGCTGCATTGGCCAAATCATTCCTTCGGCTGATTTGACCGGCGCAGTCGCACACTACAGTGACGCCACGCCTTGCAAGCCCTCGCCTCAATAAAAGGGATATTTATGCTGCAGACCCGTCTCCTCAAGCCCGCCGACGACGCCTATGCCTACCCCCTGCTGATCAAGCGCCTGCTGATGTCGGCCAGCCGCTACGAAAAAACCCGTGAGATCGTCTACCGGGACCAGGTGCGGCTGACCTACGCCCAGTTGAACCAGCGCATCGCGCAGTTGGCCAACGTGCTGAGCGAAGCTGGGGTCAAGGCCGGTGACACCGTGGCAGTGATGGACTGGGACAGCCACCGCTACCT
The DNA here is from genome assembly GCF_900230165.1 of Pseudomonas sp. URMO17WK12:I9. Classification (NCBI taxonomy): domain Bacteria; kingdom Pseudomonadati; phylum Pseudomonadota; class Gammaproteobacteria; order Pseudomonadales; family Pseudomonadaceae; genus Pseudomonas; species Pseudomonas sp. URMO17WK12:I9. The sequence continues at coordinate 26,633 of NZ_OCMQ01000001.1, forward strand.
TGAGTGTATGTTCGCCATCCCGATGATCGGGGCGGTGGTGCATACCATCAACGTGCGCCTCTCGCCCGACCAGATTCTTTACACCATGAATCATGCCGAAGACCGGCTGGTGCTGGTCAACAGCGACTTCATCGAGTTGTACCAGTCCATTGCCGGCCAGCTGACCACGGTCGAGCGCACCGTGCTGCTGACCGATGGGGCGGACACCCAGGCGGCCTTGCCTAACCTGGTTGGCGAGTATGAACAGCTGTTGGCTGGCGCGAGCACGCAGTACGATTTCCCCGACTTCGACGAACACTCGGTCGCCACCACCTTCTACACCACAGGCACCACGGGCAACCCCAAGGGGGTGTATTTCACCCATCGGCAACTGGTCCTGCATACGCTGGCCGAAGCCTCGGTCATGGGCAGCATTGACAGTGTGCGGCTGCTGGGTAGCGATGACGTGTACATGCCCATCACCCCCATGTTCCACGTACATGCCTGGGGTATTCCGTACGTTGCGACCATGCTGGGCGTCAAGCAGGTGTACCCGGGGCGTTACGAGCCCGAGATGCTGCTCAAGCTGTGGCGCGAAGAGCGGGTCACCTTCTCCCACTGCGTGCCCACCATCCTGCAGATGCTGCTCAACTGCCCTCACGGCAAAGGTGTGGATTTCGGCGGTTGGAAAATCATCATCGGCGGCAGTGCGCTGAACCGTTCGCTCTACGATGCGGCCTACGCCCGCGGCATTCAGCTGACAGCGGCCTATGGCATGTCCGAGACGTGCCCGTTGATCAGTGCCGCGCACCTCAACGACGAGCTGCAGGCCGGCACCGAAGATGAGCGCATCAGTTACCGCATCAAGGCCGGTGTACCGGTGCCGCTGGTGGAGGCGGCCATCATCGATGCACAAGGGCGTTTCCTGCCCGCCGACGGTGAAAGCCAGGGTGAACTGGTGCTGCGCGCGCCATGGTTGACGCAGGGCTATTTCAAAGAGCCGGAAAAGAGCCAGGCCTTGTGGGAGAACGGCTGGCTGCACACCGGCGACGTCGCCACGCTCGACAGCATGGGTTTCATCGACATCCGCGATCGCATCAAGGATGTGATCAAGACCGGCGGCGAATGGCTGTCTTCGCTGGATTTGGAAGACATGATCAGCGCGCATCCGGCTGTGCGGGAAGTGGCGGTGGTCGGGGCTGCCGACCCGCAGTGGGGCGAGCGCCCCTTTGCCCTGGTGGTGGTGCGCGAAGGCCAGGCGATCGACGCCAAGGCACTCAAGGAGCACCTCAAGCCGTTCGTGGAGCAAGGGCGCATCAATAAGTGGGCCATCCCCAGTCAGGTCGCCCTTGTTACTGAAATTCCCAAGACCAGTGTCGGCAAGCTCGACAAGAAACGCATCCGCCAGGACATTATCGAGTGGCAGGCCGGTAACAGTGCCTTTCTGTCCACCCTGTGAAAGCGGGCATGCGGCAATCTGTCCCGGGCCAACCCGCATGCCAGAGCGGTGCAGTGCTTGCCAAATTGCGCAAATGCGCCATTCTTCGGCACGGCCGGGGCGCAGTCGGAGCACACAGCACCGCCCTGGCGGCACGGAGCGCAAATCACACTTTAGAGGGATCGAGCGCCTGTGCCTTGCTGGCTATAGTCGGGGCCAGGGGCTTTCGGGAGGGGAGGGTGAGCAGGCGCAGGCTTGCACACCGGTCGTTCGGGCCATTCCTTGAAGCACCACTGCCATAACAAAAAAGAACATGGAGTAGCGTCGATGAAATCTGCAAACCCGTTCTGGCGCAGGGCCAGGTTGCCCATGGCTGTAAGCCTGGCGTCCACCCTTGCCAGTCCCGCTTTCGCGGTCAGTTTCAACATCGGTGAAATCGAAGGCCAGTTCGACTCGTCGCTCTCCATCGGCGCCAGTTGGTCCACGGCCAACCCCAACCGCAACCTGATCGGAGTCAACAACGGCGGCAAGGGCCTTTCGCAAACGTCCGACGACGGCCACCTCAACTTCAAGAAGGGCGAGACCTTCTCCAAGATCTTCAAGGGCATCCACGACCTGGAGCTCAAGTACGGCGATACCGGCATCTTCGTGCGCGGCAAGTACTGGTACGACTTCGAACTCAAGGACGAGGGCCGGCGGTTCAAGGACATCAGCGACTCCAACCGCAAGGAAGGGGCCAAGTCCTCGGGTGCCGAGCTGCTCGACGCCTTCGTCTACCACAACTACTCCATCGGCGATCAGCCGGGCTCGGTGCGCCTGGGCAAGCAAGTGGTCAGCTGGGGCGAGAGCACCTTCATCGGCAGCGGCATCAATGCCATCAACCCGATCGACGTGTCGGCGTTTCGCCGGCCTGGGGCCGAGATCAAGGAAGGCCTGATTCCGGTCAACATGTTCTATGTGTCCCAGAGCCTGACCGACAACCTGTCGGCCGAGGCCTTCTACCAGCTCGAGTGGGACCAGACCGTCGTCGACAACTGCGGCACCTTCTTCTCACAGCCAGACATCATTGCCGACGGCTGCACCGACAACCTGCGCGTGCTCAACAGCAGCCGTACCGTGCCTGCCGCCGCTCGCCAGTTCCTGGCCACCCGCGGCGTCAACATCAACGAAGAAGGGGTGATGGTGCGCCGTGGCGGCGACCGCGATGCCCGTGACAGCGGTCAGTTCGGCGTGGCCATGCGCTACATGTTCGAACCGCTGGACACCGAGTTTGGCGCCTACTTCATGAACTACCACAGCCGTGCGCCGATCTTCAGCGCAACCGGCGCATCGCCTTCGGTCTTCTCCGCCATCCCGGCCCTTCCAGCGCAGTTGCGTGCACTGGCACCGTTGATCGTGGCTGGCAACTCCAAGTACTTCGTCGAGTACCCCGAAGACATTCGCCTGTATGGCCTGAGCTTCTCCACCACGCTGCCCACCGGCACCGCCTGGAGCGGTGAAATCAGCTACCGCCCCAACGCACCTGTGCAGCTCAACACCACCGACATCCTGTTCGCCGGTGTGCGCCCGCTGGGCGGCGCCTTGAGCAACGCGTCGCTGCTCGATGGCGTGCCTGGTCAGGACCTGCATGGCTACCGGCGCAAGGAAGTCACTCAGTTCCAGACCACCCTGACCCACTTCTTCGACCAGGTGATGGGCGCCAGCCGCATGACCGTGGTGGGCGAGCTGGGCGTGACCCATGTGGGCGGCCTGGAAAGCGCCTACGACACACGCTACGGCCGCGATCCGGTGTTCGGCCCTGGCCCGTTGCCCGCCACCGGTGGGGCCAATACCTGCCAGGCGCTCAACACCAGCACCATTGCTGGCGCAGGTGCCGGTGCCTCGACGGCCAACCTGAACCGCAAGTGCGAGAACGACGGCTACACCACCAGCACCTCGTGGGGCTACCGCGCCCGGGTCATCTGGGACTACAACGATGTGTTCGCAGGCGTCAACCTCAAGCCGAGCGTGGCCTGGTCTCATGACGTCTCCGGTTACTCGCCAGGCCCAGGCGGCAACTTCGAGGAGGGCCGCAAGGCCGTCAGCCTGGGGCTCGATGCCGAGTACCAGAACACCTACACCGCCAGCCTGTCGTACACCAATTTCTTCGACGGCAAGTACAGCACCGTGGATGACCGCGACTTCCTCGCCCTCAGCTTCGGCGTGAACTTCTAAGCATACGGATCCAGGACGACACGACATGAACAACACCAGAAGTCTGCTGCAAGCCGGTGTGCTGGGCCTGTCCCTGCTGGCAACCAGCGTGATGGCGGCAGTACCGGCCGGCGAAGCGGCCAAATTGGGCAACACCCTGACCCCCATGGGCGCAGAAAAGGCCGGCAACGCCGATGGCTCCATCGGGCCCTGGCAGCCGCTTTCGAAGACGGCCGGCAGCGTCGATGGCAAAGGTTTCCTCGCCGACCCCTACGGTACCGAGCAACCGCTGTTCACCATCACCGCGCAGAACGCCGACCAGTACAAGGACAAACTGTCTCCAGGCCAGATGGCCATGCTCAAGCGCTACCCGGACACCTACAAGTTGCCTGTCTACAAGACGCACCGTGGGTCAACGGTACCGGCCGAGGTGTTCGCTGCAATCAAGGAAAACGCCACCCAGGCAACCCTGGTGGAAGGTGGTAACGGCCTGAACAACTTCCGCACGGCAGTGCCGTTCCCCATCCCACAGAATGGGCTGGAAGTGATCTGGAACCACATCACTCGCTACCGCGGTGGCAGTGTGAGCCGCCAGGTCATCCAGGCGACCCCGCAGCAGAATGGTTCCTTCAACCCGGTGTCTTTCTCTGATCAGTTCGTGTTCCGTGATCGGATGAAAGACTACGACCCCAACAATCCAGGCAACATCCTGTTCTACTTCAAGCAGGAAGTGACCGCGCCGGCACGCCTTGCAGGCACCGTGCTGCTCGTTCACGAAACCCTCGACCAGGTCAAGGAACCGCGCAAGGCATGGATCTACAACGCCGGCCAACGCCGCGTACGTCAGGCGCCGCAGGTGTCGTACGACGGCCCGGGGACGGCTGCCGACGGCCTGCGCACCTCCGATAACCTGGACATGTTCAACGGCGCTCCGGACCGCTATGACTGGAAGCTCGAAGGCAAAAAGGAGCTGTACATCGCCTCCAACGCCTTCAAGCTCGACGACCCGAAGCTCAAGTACGCCGACATCATCAAGGCAGGGCACATCAACCAGGACCTGGCCCGCTACGAGCTGCGCCGCGTCTGGCATGTGGTGGCCACACTCAAGCCCGGCCAGCGACATATCTACGCCAAGCGTGACTTCTACATCGACGAAGACACCTGGCAAGCTGCCGTGATCGACCAGTATGACGGGCGCAACCAGCTGTGGCGCGTCTCTGAAGCCCATTCGCAGCCGTACTACAACGTCGAGGTACCATGGATCACCCTGGAAGCCATCTATGACCTGCAATCGGGGCGCTACCTGGCCTTGGGCATGAAGAACGAAGAAAAGCGTGCCTACAACTTCAACTTTACTGCCAGCAAGGCCGACTTCCAGCCTGCGGCCTTGCGTCAGTCGGGCATCCGCTGACAGCGAAGCCATAAAATGATGGGGCCACGCTCGGTGGCCCCATCGCGCCCATGCAAGGGTGCCAGTCCCAGCAGATGCGCCAGGCCGGTGCGATAAACCGTCTGAATACCCCGCCAAAGCCCCCATCCCAGCCTGCGTCGACCGGCGCTGTTGCTTTTTGTCGTAGTCTTTTTCCGACGCAGTCTCCCCGCCAACTTCAAATGCAGGGCGTTAACCGCTAGTCTCGCAACCACCCTTACGCCGTATTTTTCCACCCAGAACGAGCCGGCCATGACAGATCTGTCCCGTACGCATGGATGCACCAGCCAGGCCGTGGGCCTGATGGACGAGCATTTCTTTCGACCGCCCTTGCCCGACGGCCATGTCCCGCGTCAGCGTCTGTGCCAGCGCCTGCAAGCCGGGCTGGGCGGGCGGTTGCTGCTGATCAGTGCGCCCGCGGGCTTCGGCAAGAGTTCACTGGCCATCGAGTTCTGCGAGACGCTGCCTGCCCACTGGCGCACGCTGTGGTTGGGCTTGAGCCAGCGAGATGCCGATCCCGGGCGCTTTCTGGAGCGTCTGCTCGACGGGTTGCAGCAGCACTGCCCAGCCATGGATGGGCAGGCGATGGCGCTGTTGAAGATGCGCCAGCGCCACCAGCCGTTCGCGTTCGAGCCGTGGCTTGGCACGGTGCTCGACGCGTTGGCGCTGAACCTGCGCAGTGAGTCGCCCTTGCTGGTGGTGCTGGACGATTACCACCTTGCCCAGGGGCCCGTCCTGGACCACTGCCTGCAATTCTTCCTGAACCACTTGCCCGCAGGCCTTGTGTTGCTGGTGACCAGTCGTCAGCGCCCGGACTGGCACCTGGCACGCCTTCGCCTCTGCCGGCAATTGGCCGAACTGAACGAGCAGGACCTGCGACTGACCGCCGAGGAGTCGCTGGCGGTGCTGGGGCGCAGGCCCACTGGCCTGCGTGGCCAAGCGCTGGACAACCTCATCCAGCGCAGCGATGGCTGGGTGGCCGGGCTGCGTTTCTGGCAGTTGGCCGCCAGCGAGTCGAGCGATGAAAACGTTCTGCCCCAGGCGTTGCACGGTGGCGAAGGCCTGATCCGCGATTATCTGCTCGAAGAAGTGATCGACATACTGCCTGCGCCTGTGCAGCGCTTTCTCGACGAGACGGCGTGCCTGGAACGCTTCTGCGCGCCTCTATGCGACGCGGTACGGCTGCAACAGGACAGCAACGCAATCCTGGATTTTCTGCAATCGCACCAGGTGTTTCTGGTGCCACTGGATGAGCATGGCCGGTGGTTTCGCTACCACCACCTGTTCTCCGATCTGCTTCGCAGCCGCCAGGCACGCGAGCCTTTGACCGAGCGGCACCTGCGTGCCTCTTGCTGGTTCCAGGCCCAAGGCTTGCTGGATGAGGCGGTGGAGCAGGCGTTGCGCGGGGGCGACCTGAACGCGGCGGCCGACCTCGTGCAAAGCCTGTCCGAAGAGCAGTTGCTGGCCGAGCAGAACGTCGCCATGTTGCTGCGTTGGAAAATGGACCTGCCTGACAGCCTGCTGGTCAGCACACCGCGCCTGATCGTGTTGTACAGCTGGGCCCTTGGCCTGGCGTGCCAGCTCGACGCTGCCGAGGAACTGGCAAGCCATCTGGGGCGCTTTCTGCCGGCGCCTTCTGCCACTGCCCAGAAGTCCATGCTCGCCCAGTGGCTGGCACTGAGCGGCGTGATCGCCAGAGGCCGAGGCGATCGTGAACGCACCCTGACTTGCTGCACCGAAGCACTGCAGAGCCTGCCCTGCAAACGGTATGGCCAGCGCCTGGTGTGCCTGTCGACATTGTCGAACCTGGCAATCGCCGAGGGCGACTTCTGGCGTGCGCGCGGTTGGAACCGAGAAGCGCTGGAGCTGGCGCAGCGCGTGGGCAACCCATTGTTCGAGGCCTTGGCCCACTATGACAGGGCCCGGGTATTGCACGCCCGAGGCGAGGTTGTGCGTGCACTGGGCGAAGTGCGCGAAGGGCTACAGCGTTTGCACGGGTTGTCCGCACAGCGGTTGTATGCGATCCGGGCGCGGCTGACCTTGTACGAAGGGTATCTGCTGGTCGCACACCTGTGCCCGGAGCAGGGGCTTGCTCGGCTGCGTGGTGGCCTGGGCGAGGCACGTGCCTGCCGCGACATCAGTGTGCTCATCGGTCATTGCGTGATTGCCATGCTCGACGGCCGGGAAGGGCGCTTTGCCGAGGCGTTCACGGAACTCGCCGAAGCCGAACGTCTGATGCATATCTGGGATGTGCCCCCGGTGTACTACCTGGCGATGATCACCCTGGTCAAATGCGAGCTCTGGCTCGCGCAAGGGCGCATGGACCTCGCCGAATCCTGGCTGTCGCGCCTGGGGCAGACCTACGGCGGCGCGCAGGCGGCACTGGCGCCCGAATTTCACCCGTTGTTGCCCTGCCATGTCGCTTTGCAGCAAGCCGCGCTCGACCGCATTCAGGGGCGTGAAGCAGAGGCGGCGCGCAACCTTGAACAGCTTGCCGAGCGCGGCCAGGGTTGTGGGGGCATGATGTTGACGGTCAGCGCCTTGTGCCCCTTGATCGCCTTGCACCTGGATCAGGGGCATCAGGCGCAGGCAGCACGCTTGCTGCCGACACTGCTGCAGGCGGCCAGGGGCGGTGTGTTGCAGCCGTTTCAGGAGCTGCTGCAACGCTACCCGCAGTGGCTGCGCGAGCAGGTCCAGAGCAGCGAAAACTGTCCAGTTCGGGCCCAGTTGCTCGAGCGCTTGCCCGGCTTGCCATGCACCAGCGCCAGTGCTGATGCGCTCAGTAGCCGCGAGCGGGCAGTGCTGGAGCTGATCGCCCAGGGCTGGTCGAACCAGCAGATCAGCGAGCGGCTGTTCATTTCGCTGCACACGGTCAAGACGCACGCCAGCCACATCAACAGCAAGCTGGGGGTCGAGCGCCGCACCCAAGCCGTGGCCAGGGCCAAGGCGCTTGGCTTGCTGGAGTGAGAGTGGCAGGGCGTGCGGCGGGTAGCTAAAATGCTGGCCTGATGCCATCTTGCAAGTGGCGCGTACACCTCGCTTATCTTTTCCGACCGCCTGCCGATACAGCGTTCGGTGGTTCGCCTCGTGCCATCTTTCCATTTCTTCCAGGGCAGGTCGTGTTGATGCTGCAGTTCGGGCAAAAGAGTTTTCTGATCGTTGACGACTTCACCGACTTTCGCACGTCGACCCGCTCCATGCTGCGCGAGCTGGGCGTTCGCGACGTGGACACCGCCGACAGTGGCGAGCAGGCGCTGCGCATGTGCGCCCAGAAGCGTTATGACTGCATCCTGCAAGACTTTCACTTGGGCGATGGCAAGAAAAACGGCCAGCAGGTGCTCGAAGACCTGATCATCGACAAGCACATCAGCCACGAATGCGTGTTCATCATGGTCACCGCCGAAAGCAGCCAGGCCATTGTGCTCAGCGCCATCGAGCACGAGCCCGACGCCTACCTGACCAAGCCCTTCAACCGGGTAGGCCTTGCCCAGCGGGTGGAAAAACTCTACCAACGCAAGGCACTGCTAAAGCCGATCCTCCAGGCGCTGGACCGCAATCGCCCTGGTGAAGTGCTGGCAGCCTGCGCCGAGCTGTGCAAGCGCGACCCGCGCCTGGCGCCGCTGTGCCTGCGCTACCGGGCCGATGCGCTGCGCAACCTCAACCGCTTCGAAGAACTCGAGAAGTTTCTCAAGGCCATTCTCGCCAGCCGCCCGCAGCCCTGGGTGTACGCGGCATTGGGCAGCTTGATGCACAAGCGCGGGCAGCTTGCCCAGGCCCAGGCCGTCTACGAGCAGGCGCTCAAGGCCTTCCCGATCATGCCCAGTCTCTACGATGGCATGGCCGATGTGCTGGAGGCGCAAGGCGAAACCAAGCGCGCCCAAGGGCTGTTGGAAGAGGCCGTGCGCCTCTCGCCGTTATCGGTTCGGCGCCAATCGAAGCTGGGCAAGCTGGCGTTGGCCAACGAAGACTTCGACAGCGCGTCCAAGGCGTTCCGGCATGCCGTGAATCAAGGGCAGAGCTCACGCTACAAGGACGCCGAGAATAACCTGGGCCTGGTGCAGGCGTTGATGAGCCGCAATGCAGGCTTTGGCCTGGACGCGCGCACCCGGGTCGAGATCAACACCACGCTCAGCGAAGTGGCCAAGGAAAACCCGGAAGACCAGGGCCTTCAAGTGCGTGCCCGCATGATGAAAGCCGCCAGCCTGCAGCAGGCCGGTGACCCGGAGACCGCTGCCAAGCTGACCGACCAGGCCGTCCAGCGCCTGGAAAAGATGAACCAGTTCTTCTCGGTCGATGCGGCCCTGACCGTTGCTCGGCAATTACAGGCATCGGGGCAGGATGCCGCGGCCATCGGCGTGCTCAGAAGCTGTGTGGAGAGTTATGGCGACGACCCCAAGGTCATGGAACGAGTAGGCCAGCTGACGGATGACCCCAGCGTGCTGAACGCCATTACCGAAGCCGTCACGCTCAATCGTCAGGGCGTGCGCAGTTACCAGGGAGGTCAGCTCGGCGAGGCGTTGCAGCTGTTCCGTAAAGCGTTGGGCCTGCAGCCCAGGAACATCAGTATCGCCCTCAATACCGCCCAGGCGCTGCTGCGCATTGGCGGAGAGAATCCTCAGCCTGCGATCATGCAGGAGTGCCGCGACGCCTTGACGAGCGTGGCCGGTATCCCCGCCAGCGATAATCGCTATGACCGCTACCGCAAACTGCATACCCGGGTGTTCGGCGCATGAATCTTGATAATCAGGGGCTGGATTTTTCCACGGTGATCGCCTCCACCGTGCACGACCTGAAGAATTCGCTCTCGGCACTGATCCAGTCCCACAGCCAGTGGGTCCAGCGCTTGCCTGAAGAGCTGCGCGGTGGCGCGGAACAGGGGGTGATGGAACATGAGTTCCGGCACCTTAATGGCATGCTGGTGCAGTTGCTGGGCTTGTACAAGCTCGGCGTTAATCAACTGCCGGTGTGCCCGGACTACCACGAACTCGACGACTTCATCGAAGCGCAGTTGGCGGCCCATGAAGAAGTGCTGCAACACAATGCCATCGAGGCGAACTGGCGCATCGATACCGATAATCCCCTGGGCTTCTTCGACCGCGAACTGGTGGCCTCGGTGGTGACCAACGTCATCACCAATGCCACGCGGTTCGCCGAAAAGGCCCTGCTGATTACCATCGAAGAGGCAGACAACCAACTGGTCATCTGCATCAACGATGACGGGCCCGGCTACCCGGCGCGCATGATCGAACGGCAACAGGAATACATCCAGGGCATCGACTCCACCAGTGGTAGCACGGGCCTTGGCTTGTATTTCGCTGCGCGTATTGCGGCCTTGCATGAAAGCGGCGGCGTACAGGGCCGCATCGACATCTCCAACGGGGGTGCGCTTGGAGGCGGCCTATTCCGGTTGTACTTGCCCTGAGGAGTGAGCAGGGCGGTGCAGAAATGCGCAGGCGGGTGCGGAATTTTCACCCGGCAAGACACTCCAAGCCTGACATAGAGCCGTTCCAGACCTACGGCCTACATGATCAATACGAGGAGCTTGCCCATGTTCACCATGCGTCGCCTGATTATCGTCGCAACCACTGCTGCCCTGATGACCGGCTGTGCGGGGCAGAACCCCTATGAGAACCAGGGGCAAGATGGCGGCGGCATGAGCAAGACCGCCAAGTACGGTGGCCTGGGTGCCCTGGCCGGTGCCGTGGCCGGCGCCGCGATCGATCACAACCACCGTGGCAAGGGCGCACTGATCGGCGCTGCGGCCATTGGCGCCGCGGCGGCCGGCTACGGCTACTACGCCGACAAGCAGGAAGCCGAACTGCGCGCGAAAATGGCCAATACCGGTGTCGAGGTTCAGCGCCAGGGCGATCAGATCAAACTGATCATGCCCGGCAACATCACCTTCGCCACTGACTCGGCCGACATCTCGCCGAGCTTCTACGCGCCGCTGAACAACCTGGCCGGCTCGTTCAAGCAGTTCAACCAGAACAACATCGAAGTGGTGGGCTTCACCGACAGCACCGGTAGCCGCCAGCACAACATGGACCTGTCCCAGCGCCGTGCCCAGGCAGTCAGCAGCTACCTGACCTCCCAGGGTGTGGACGCCTCGCGGGTCACCGTGCGTGGCATGGGCCCGGATCAACCCATCGCCAGCAACGCCGATGCCAATGGCCGCGCGCAGAATCGCCGCGTGGAAGTGAACCTCAAGCCTATCCCTGGCCAGCAATACGACCAGCAGCAAGGCCAGGTTCAGCAGTATCCCTGACCGAGTTGGGGGGGCGCTTGATGGCCCCCCGCATTCAGCGCACTTCGCTCGCCTGGATGGCGGTCAGGGCAATGGTGTGCACGATGTCATCGACCTGCGCCCCGCGCGGTAGATCGTTCACTGGCTTGCGCAGCCCCTGCAGCATGGGCCCTAGGCTCACGCCGTCGGTGCTGCGCTGCACCGCCTTGTGCGTGGTATTGCCGGTGTTCAGGTCCGGAAACACGAACACCGTGGCGCGGCCGGCCACCTGACTGCCCGGCGCCAGGTCGCGTGCAACGGCAGGGTTCACGGCCGCATCGTATTGCAGCGGCCCGTCGATCATCAGTTGCTCGCCGCCATCCCTGGCCATGCGTGTGGCCTCGCGCACCTTTTCCACTTCCTCGTCGCTTGCCGAATCGCTCGAATAGCTGATCATCGCTACCCGTGGCGTGATACCGAAGGTGAGCGCCGATGCAGCGCTCTGGCGCGCGATCTCGGCGAGTTCGGCGGCATTGGGGTGGGGGTTCATCACGCAGTCGCCGTAGACCAGCACTTGGTCCGGGAACAACATGAAGAAGACCGAAGAGACCAGGCTGGCGCCCGGTGCGGTCTTGATCAACTGCAATGCAGGGCGGATGGTGTTGGCCGTCGAGTGCACCAGGCCCGAGACCAGGCCATCGACTTCATCCAGGGCTAGCATCATGGTGCCGATGACCACCGGGTCTTCGAGCTGTTGCTCGGCCATCGGTGCGTTGAGGTTCTTGCTTTTGCGCAGCGCCACCATGGGCTCGACATAGCGCTGGCGGATCAGGTCCGGGTCCAAAACTTCCAACCCTTCGGGCAGGGTGATGCCCTGTGCGCGGGCCACGGCATCGACCGCTTCAGGCTTGGCGAGCAGCACGCAGCGGGCAATGCCGCGAGCCTGGCAGATGGCCGCTGCCTGCACCAGCAGCGGCTCGGCACCTTCGGGCAGGACGATACGTTTGTTGGCCTGCTGCGCGCGCTGGATCAGTTGATAGCGGAACACGGCTGGCGACAGGCGCATCTCGCGCGGCGCGCCGCAGCGCTGGCTCAACCAGGCGCCGTCGAGGTGGCTGGCCACGAAGTCGGTGATGAACTCGGCACGCTCGCGGTCATCGACCGGGATTTCCCGGTTCAGGGCATTGAGCTGGTTTGCGGTGTCGTAGGACCCTGTGCTGACCGACAGGATCGGCAACCCGGCCTGCAGCGCTCCGCGGCACAGCCCCAGGATACGCGCATCGGGCTTGCTGTCGCTGGTCAGCAGCAGGCCTGCCAACGGCACGCCGTTGATGGCTGCCAGGCTCACGGCAAGGATGATGTCGTCGCGATCGCCGGGCGTCACCACCAAGGTCCCGGATGTCAGCAGCGGTACGGTGTTGGCCACCGTGCGGGCGCAGATGATGATCTTGGTCATGCGCCGCTGTTCGTAGTCACCGGCATTGAGGACCTGGGCCCCGAGCAGCTCTGCCACATCGCGCGTGCGCGGGGCGTTGAGCTCTGGTTGATAGGGAATGCAGCCGATCAAGCGGAAGTCATCGCCGCGCAGCAGCGGCGAGTGCTCACGCAGGCGCGTCGAGAATTGCTCCATGCTCTGGTCGGTGCGCACCTTGTTCAGAATCACGCCCAGCACCTTGGGGTCGCGCGGACCTCCGAACAGCTGGGCCTGTAGCTCGACCCTGCCGGACAGTTCACTGAGCACTTCCTGTTCGGCGGCAGATACCAGGATCACTTCGGCATCCAGGCTCTTGGCAAGGTGCAGGTTTACGCGTGCTGCGTAGCTGGCGTGACGGGTAGGGACCATGCCCTCGACCACGACCACGTCGTTGCCCACACACGCCTGCTGGTACAAGCGAACGATCGACTCGAGCAGTTCGTCCAGCTGGCCATCGCCCAGCATCCGTTCGACCTGGGCAAGGCTCAACGGCGTCGGCGGCATGATGCCATGGGTACGTGCGATCAGCTCGGTGGAGCGCTCCGGGCCGGTGTCGCCTGGGTGGGGCTGGGCAACAGGCTTGAAGAAGCCCACTTTCAGGCCGGCGCGCTCCAGCGTGCGCACAAGGCCCAGGCTGATGGACGTAAGGCCGACGCCAAAGTCGGTTGGTGCGATGAAAAAAGTCTGCATGCGTGCTTCTCGAAATAAGCGGTGCAAGGGATCAGCGATCAAGGGTAGCGCTATCGGGACCCTGTGCGCACCAACCGCACGGGAACGCCTGGCCGATGCGCTGCGCACGCTGTTCGGGGTCGAGCACCCATGGGCGCAGTTGCCAGGGCGGCACGTGGCGCAGGTGCTGGGTGTGGCCACAGCTCAACTGGACGAACCAGTGGCCTTCGGCATCCTGGGAAAAACCGATGATCCGACTGATGGACATGGGCGGATCCAGGCGAGGTTCGCAATCGGGCGATGGCTTGGTTACACTTGTGCGTTCTACATTCTTTTGCAAAAGGTCTTGCCCCATGCTGATCGCCGCCAACAAGGCTGTCTCCATCGACTATACCCTGACTAACGACGCCGGGGAGACCATCGACAGCTCCGCCGGTGGCGCGCCGCTGGTTTACCTGCAAGGTGCCGGCAACATCATCCCAGGCCTGGAAAAGGCCCTGGAAGGCAAGCAGGCCGGCGACGAGCTGACCGTTTCCATCGAGCCTGAAGACGCCTACGGCGAATACCTGGCCGAGCTGGTCAGCACCCTGAACCGCAGCCTGTTCGAAGGCGTCGACGAGCTGGAAGTGGGCATGCAGTTCCACGCATCGGCCCCCGATGGCCAGATGCAGATCGTGACCATCCGTGACGTGGACGGCGACGACGTGACCGTCGATGGCAACCACCCACTGGCCGGCCAGCGCCTGAACTTCCAGGTCAAGGTCGTTAACGTGCGTGACGCCAGCGAAGAAGAAATTGCTCACCGTCACATCCACGGTGAAGGTGGCCATCACCACTGATCTTTCTGCGCTAAGCTCAGAAAGTCGCCAGGCGTTCGGGCAAGCCGCCCTGCCTTCCCAAGGAAGGCGACGGCTTGAACGAACGCCTTTTTAGTGGGCGCAATTTGCCCAGGTGCCGTCGGCGACCTGAAAAGGGGATTACAGCATGAGTGCATTTCACGACCTGAAGTTGAACGCGCTTGACGGTGGCGATCTGTCCTTGAAACCGTACAAGGGGCAGGTAGTGCTGGTGGTCAACGTGGCCTCCAAGTGCGGCCTGACACCTCAGTACGCGGCGCTTGAGCAGCTCTACCAAACGTACAAGGACAAAGGTTTCACGGTCCTTGGCCTGCCCTGCAATCAGTTCGCAGGGCAGGAGCCGGGCAGCGAAGCGCAGATCCAGGCGTTCTGCCGCGTGAACTATGGCGTGAGCTTTCCGCTGAGCGCCAAGCTCGATGTGAATGGGCCCCAGCGTCACTCGATGTATCGCCTTCTGGCGGGCGAGGGCGCGGAGTTTCCGGGGGACATCACCTGGAATTTCGAGAAATTCCTGGTGGGCAAGGACGGGCGGGTATTGGCGCGCTTCTCCCCACGCACGGCGCCGGATGATCCTGCGGTGGTCCAGGCCATCGAGAAGGCCCTTGGCTAATCACGCACCGGGTGCTCGCCTTGGCCGCGGCGGTGGCTTCACAGCGGCGGCAGTGGCTGCATCGAGGTAGCTTGGCGCCCATGAGTGCTCAGTGAGGCGCTGAGCAGGTGCGCTTCGAACTGATCGACGATTTTCGACCACCCCTGATGGCTGGCATGCTGCCGCGCATTGAGCCTCACCCGCCGCAGGGTCTCGCTGTCTTGCAGCAGCCAGCAAGCAGCATCGATGAATGCTGCCACGTCGCCTGGCATGGCCAGCGCACCATTGTGGCCATGGCCGATGTGCTGCGCGGCCGTTGCCTGGTCATAAGCGACCACCGCCAACCCTGACGCCATGGCTTCGAGCACCACATTGCCAAACGTCTCGGTCAGGCTCGGAAACAGAAACAGATCACTGCTGGCATAGTGCTCGGCCAGTTGTTCGCCTCGCTGGACCCCGCATAAGACAGCCTCGGGGACCTGCTGCAGCAGCTTCCCCCGCAGTGGCCCGTCCCCCACCAGGATCAGGCGTAATCTTCGCTGTGGCAGAGCCCGCTGCAGAGCTTCGAAACAGCTTTGCAAAAGCCCCAGGTTTTTCTCCGGTGCCAACCGTCCCACATGCAGGACGGCGATATCATCGTGGCCCAGCCCCCAGCGTTCGCGCAGCGCCTGGCTGCGACGAGCCGGGTTGAACAGCTCCGCATCTACGCCGCGCTCCATGTGCACCAGCCGCTCGAAGCCGCGGCGCTCGAGCCAACGCTGTTGGTTCAAGCTGGGCACGAGGGTCAAGACGGCCCGGTGATGAAACCAGCGCAGGTAAAGGCTTAGCAGGCGTGCTACCACGCCCATGCCGTATTGCCCTGAAGGGTGCGCAACGTGGGTATGCAATCCGCTGACAACGGCGATCCCTAACCGCCGAGCGGTGCGCAATGCGCTCAGCCCCACGGGGCCTTCAGTGGCGATGTAGATGACATCAGGCCGTTGCCGGCGCCAGTGCCTTGTTAGCGTATGCAGGGACACCCTACTCCGTTGCAACCCCGGGTAGCCGGGCAGTGGCCAGTCGCGCCACAGTCTCACGCCAGGGTTGTGGCTCGAAGCCTGCTCCCCTGGCTGGCGAGGGCGGACGACGCTGACCTGATGGCCACGCAGGCGCAGCCCTTCGCTCAGGTTCAAAAGAATGCAGGCCACGCCGTTGATGTGCGGGGCGAAGGTGTCGCTGACGAGGCAGATGTGCAGAGCAGGTGTGTTCATGAACTGACTATCCACTTGCTGCATTGCCGGGGTATGACGGCGAGGTGACGCCTGCATGATGCATGGCTCACGACGGCCGATGACGCGCACGAATATTCATCGAGGCTGCACTCAAGAGGCGCAGTTCCCCGCCGATGCAGTTGCATTCGCCCCCACGCTCCAGGAGAGCGGTGATGTTCAACAACAAGCTCAAGCAAGAAATCCGGCAGTTGCGTGAAGAACTGATGATCATCGACCAGATCAAGAGCAGCCTTGACAGCGAAATGCTGGTGCTGCAACTCGATCCGGCCGGTCGGATCGAACTGGTCAATGGCAATTTCGAAACCGAGATGCTGTATAGGACCGACCAATTGCTTGGGCGCAACATCGAAGACATCGTGCCTGCCCACGTCAAGTCGCTGGATTTTCACCAGCGCATGAAAAATGCCATCAGCCGGGGCGAGCATTTCAATGGCGCGTTTCGCCTGCTGCGCGGGGACGGCCAGGAAGCCTGGCTGCGTACGATCCTGCAACCTGTGAAGGGTAGCGACGGGCGCATCAAGTATTTCACCCTGCATTCGAGCGACCTGACCCGCACCATCGTCACCTCCCGCGAGCACGAGAGCCTGATCAAGGCGTTGATGCGCTCGACGGCGGTCATCGAGTTCGACCTCGATGGCATGATCCTGACCGCCAACGAACGCTTCCTGTCGGCAGTGGGGTACCGGCTGGATCAAATCCGTGGCAAGCACCACCGTATGTTCTGCGAACCTGCCGAGGTCAATGCACCGGGCTACCAGGCATTCTGGGACAAGCTTCGTCGCGGTGAATACATTGCCGAGCGCTTTCGGCGGATCGATGCTCACGGCCGGGTAATCTGGCTGGAAGCGTCCTACAACCCGATCTTCAACGCCCACGATGAGCTCTACAAAGTGGTCAAGTTCGCCACGGTCATCACCGAACAGGTGAACCAGGAGCAAGCAGTGGCCCAGGCGGCGGACGTTGCCTACAACACCTCGCGGGAAACGGACACCAGCGCCCGCCGGGCCACCGAGGTGGTCGGGCAGAGCGTCAGCGTCATGCGCGGGCTGGAAGCCTCGATGCTTCAGGCTGCCGACGGCATCCAGGCGCTGGACACCCAGTCGCGGGTCATTGGTTCGATCATCAAGACCATCAGCGATATCGCCGGGCAGACCAACCTGCTGGCGCTCAACGCCGCCATCGAAGCCGCCCGCGCTGGCGAGCAGGGGCGGGGCTTTGCGGTGGTGGCCGATGAGGTGCGTCAACTGGCCTCGCGCACCAGTACGGCTACCGAGGAAATAGCCCGTGTGGTGCAGCAAAACGAGCAGTTGGCCCAGGCTGCGGTGTCGATCATCGACACCAGCAAGCGTCAGGCCGAAGAAGGCCGCGCGCTGGCGGACCAGACCGGAAGCGTGATCGAGGAAATCCAGGAAGGGGCCAGGCGGGTGGTGGATGTGGTGGGGCAGTTCTCCAGCCGCCTGGGGCAGTGATGCTGGGCAGTTTTGCAGGCCAGTGGTGACCCTGAACCAAGCGACACGCAGCCGTCTGCTTGGAGACGTACAAGGTTAGCCGCTGCCTGAAAGGCACGCGGCCGGTTTACGCGCTCACCGCCAGCCCATCGCCCACACCTGGGCGTCGCGCAGCACCCGCCAATCCAGCCACTCGCTGCGCCCACTGTGCACCGCCTGCAGTTCCACGCGCAGCAGCACGCCCGCTTCGTCATGCTCCAGGTCGGTGACCAGGAAGTGCTTTTCACGGTTTACCGGCTGCGTTGCGGTCCATTTCGACAGCTTTAGTTTGGCGGGGCTGAAGCGGTTCATGGTCTGCTCCTGTAGATGGGGTAGGGTTACGCCTGGGGCAGGCTCAGGCTCGATGCGTAGGTGTGTTCACGACCCGCGCATTGCCGTTCTCGCGCACCCAGAACAACGTCGCCCCCGCCACCGCCGCCGGCATCATCACCACGTTCACCCCCGGGATCAGCAACGCCAGGTAGGTCACCCCGCCAAAGCCCAGGGACTGCCAGCGCTTCTCCCGCAGCCAGGCGAGCATGTCTTGCCAGCTCATCTTGTTGTTGTCGGCCGGGTAGTCGATGTACTGGATGGCCATCATCCATACGCCGAAAATCAGCCAAAGCGGCGCGGCGACCACGTTGACCACCGGGATCAACGACAGGATGAACAAGGCCGTGGCGCGTGGCAGGAAGTAGCCGAGCTTGCGCATTTCGCGGCCCAGTGTGCGGGGGATCATCGCCAGCAGCTCTGCCCAGCTGAAGGCCGGGAAATGATCGTCGCCGCGCACCACCACTTCCACCTTTTCAGCCAAGAAGCCATTGAACGGCGCCGCGATGATGTTGGCCACCAGGGTGAAGGTGAAGAACACCATCAACACCAGCAGCACCACGAACAAGGGCCAGAGGATGTAGGTCAGGAAGCTCAGCCAGCTTGGCAGCGTGGGCACCAGCGCGTCCAGCCACTGGCTGAACTGGTGGCCGGCAAAATAGATGAGACCACCGAACAGCAGCAGGTTGATGGTCAGCGGCAGCAGCACGAACAAGCGCAGGCCAGGGCTCAGGATCAGCTTCAGGCCTTCGCGCAGGTACTGCGGCCCGGAAAGAACGGGGGCTTGCATGTATCACTCCGCAGAAAAGGTAGTCGGCAGACATTACCGAGTTTCGGGGTGATGCGGAAGCTGCGCCATCTGGGTGAAACCGGCGGTAACAAAAGCCAAGGTTCGACCCTGCCAACGCAAAGACGCGCATAGACGATGGCTATGAGGTGGATTGTCTAAGGATATTTCCTTACTCTTTGCCACCTCGCTACAGTGCGCTCATATTTCAGCGTCACAGGCCTGCCCGTGGTGTAGGCCCTACTTCATTTGCACAGCTGGCCCTTACAGCCCGCTCGACAGGAGTTCGACATGTCCGAAGCACGTCATTCGCGCGTCATCATTCTGGGCTCCGGCCCTGCCGGTTACAGCGCAGCGGTCTACGCGGCCCGTGCCAACCTCAAGCCGCTGCTGATCACTGGCATGCAGGCCGGTGGCCAGTTGACCACCACCACCGAAGTCGACAACTGGCCGGGCGACCCGCACGGCCTGACCGGCCCTGCACTGATGCAACGCATGCAGGAACACGCCGAGCGTTTCGAAACTGAAATCGTCTTCGACCACATCAACGCCGTAGACCTGGCCAACAAGCCGTTCACGTTGACCGGCGACAGCGGCACCTACACCTGCGACGCCCTGATCGTGGCCACTGGCGCCAGCGCTCGTTACCTGGGCCTGCCGTCGGAAGAAGCGTTCATGGGCAAGGGTGTATCGGCCTGCGCCACCTGCGATGGCTTCTTCTACCGCAACAAGCCGGTCGCGGTGGTTGGCGGCGGCAACACGGCCGTTGAAGAGGCGCTGTACCTGGCCAACATCGCCAGCAAGGTAACCCTGGTGCACCGCCGCGATACCTTCCGCGCCGAGAAGATCCTGATCGACAAGCTGCATGCCCGCGTTGCCGAAGGCAAGATCGAGCTCAAGCTGAACGCTACCCTGGATGAAGTCCTGGGCGACAACATGGGTGTGACCGGCGCGCGCTTGAAGAACAACGATGGCAGCAGCGACGAGATCAAGGTAGACGGCGTGTTCATCGCCATCGGCCACACCCCGAATACCTCGCTGTTCGAAGGCCAGCTGACCCTCAAGGACGGCTACCTGGTGGTCAGCGGCGGCCGTGAAGGCAACGCCACTGCCACCAACGTCGCGGGCGTATTCGCCGCAGGTGACGTGGCCGACCATGTCTACCGTCAGGCCATCACCTCGGCCGGTGCGGGCTGCATGGCTGCGCTGGACGTCGAGCGCTATCTGGACGGCCTGGCCAACGCCTCGTTCTGATCCTTCGATCGGGGCCGCCTGGCGGCCCCGTGTTACAAGCTAAGGCGCATCGACAGGTCGACCGCTCGCACATCCTTGGTCATCGAACCTATCGAGATGTAATCCACACCGGTTTCGGCAATGGCCCGCAGGGTCGTTTCGCTGACGCCGCCGCTGGCCTCCAGCTTCGCCTTGCCGGCTGTGATGCCGACGGCTTGCTTCATCTCATCGAGCGTCAGCTCATCGAGCATGATGATGTCGGCGCCAGCGCTCAGCGCCTGATGCAATTCCTCCATGCTTTCCACCTCGATTTCCACCGGCTTGCCGGGGGCGATGCGGTGGGCGGCGTGTACCGCTTCAGCGACGCCACCACAGGCTGCAATATGGTTTTCCTTGATCAGGAAAGCGTCATACAGGCCTATGCGGTGGTTGTAGCAGCCGCCACAGGTCACTGCGTATTTTTGCGCCAGGCGCAAGCCAGGCAAAGTCTTGCGGGTGTCCAGCAACCGTACCTGCGTGCCTTCGACCAGATCCGCCAATGTGCGCGCACGCGTGGCAACCCCGGACAGCATCTGCAGGAAATTGAGCGCACTGCGCTCGCCGCTGAGCAGCGCCCGCGCCGGGCCTTCCAGATGAAACAGCGGCTGGTTGGGCTGGGCGCGATCGCCGTCGACCACCTGCCAGTGCACGGCTACGCGTGGGTCGAGTTGACGAAACACCGCATCGACCCAAGCCGTACCGGCTACCACACACCCTTCGCGAGTAATGATCGTTGCCTTGGCCAGCCGCTCGGCCGGGATGAGCTGGGCGGTGATGTCGCCGCTACCGATGTCCTCCAGCAACGCGCGGCGCACGTTGGCTTCGATTTCGGCGGTGAGGTCGGCAAGGCGTAGGTTAGGCATGGTTGGCTCCACAAGCGAGATGCCCGCGATTATAGGGCAGGGCGCAGGTGTGTACAGCCGGTGGTCGGTTGCCATGACGCAGCGGGTTGAGCAACCACTGCCTATTCAGGGTCAAGACTTACCAAGGGAAACGTATCTGGCAGTAAAAGGAATTATTCCCGATAATGCTGTCTGATATTTGGCGTCATGCTATTGGCGAAATCGGCCGTATCTGGGCCCGACACCCTGCAAGGAGTACAGGATGCACAAAGAGGGCAAGGTAGTGCCCTTGGCGGCGGCTGAACATGGACGGCGCACGCCCCCTTCGAGTCTGCCCATTGCGCTGCTGCAGGTGCGCGATCAGGCCGCCTTGCAGCTGCGTCAGGGTTTGCAGGCGCTGTTCGACAATGCCGACGATACGCTGTTCGAAATGGCGGACAAGGCCGCTGACCGGTTCGCTCAGCACCTGTATTTCGAAGCCATGCGCGACTTGCGGCTCAAACGCAAGAGCATCGAGCGGCTGTTTCTCGATACCGTCCATGAAGCCTTCGCGCGCTTGGTCGAGCCTGAGCCTGAACGTGCCCCGGCAACCATCGTTCACGCCTTGTCTTCTACCCCCGGTCAGTCCGAGCGCGCAGTAGCGGTGGAAGCGATGGTTGCCAGAGTGAAGGCCCGTGATGGCGTCGCCTTGCAGCAACTGGGCCTGCGCTTGCAGACGCTGCTCGAACGTCATGTGCCTGAGCAGTGCAACCCCCTGAACCCTATTGCCCTGTGCCGCTGCTTTCTCGAAGCCGGGCAAAGCCTGGGTGTAGGACCGCGCGTAAAGCTGGTGCTGCTCAAGCTGTTCGAACGGTACGTGCTGTGCGACGCGCAAGTCATCTATGGCGAAGCCAACAGGGTACTGATTGCGGCAGGTGTGCTGGGGCAGCTGCCACCGACGCCTTGCCGACGAGCTGGAGACAGTTGCTTGCTGGCGGAGCCGGACGAGCGTTCCTATCATGAGCCTGAAGCGGCCGACGATACCGCAGGCGAGGCCTTGTTCGCCTCCCTGCAGCCGCTTCTGCGATCGACACGTGGGGTGTTGGCGCCTCGCCTGGGTGCACCGGCCGGCGCCCAGCAGGTCAGCAGGGCCGATCTGCTGCGGTTGCTTTCACACCTGCAGCACTATGTGCCGGAGCCCGGCGCGGCTGATGACTTCGTCCTTGGCCAGCAACTGGAGCAGTTGCTGCTGACCATCAGCGTGCGTAGCGGTACCCGCCGCTTCATTGGCGGTGACGACGAAGACATGATCAACCTGATCGAGCAGGTGTTCAGGTTCATTGCAAGTGATGACAATCTGCCCATTTGCCTGCGAGCAGTGCTGGCGCGCCTGCAGATCCCGCTGCTCAAGGTGGCGCTGCTGGACAGGGGGCTGCTCAGCCGCGCCAGCCATCCCGCCCGACGGCTGCTCAACGAATTGGCGGCGGCGGGGCTCGGCTGCGACCCGGGCGAGCAAGGGCAGGGTGATGCCTTGCAACTGCGCGCAGAACATGTGGTTCAGCGCTTGCTCATCGATTTTGCCGAAGACTCGCGTCTGTTCGGTGAGCTGCTCGAGGACTTTCTCGGGCAGACCCAGCATGAACGGCGGCGTACCGAGCTGTTCGAGCAGCGCACTCGGGACGCCGAAGAAGGGCGGGCCAATGCCTCGCTCGCCAGGCGACAGGTGCAACAGGTGCTCAGCCAGCGTCTGCGCGGACGTGTGTGGCCGCAGGCAGTGGTACAGATGCTGAGCAACAACTGGAGCCAGGTCATGATGCTGGCCTGGCTCAGGCACGGAGAAACCTCTCTGGGCTGGCGCAATGCTCTGCAGACCCTCGATACGTTGCTGGCCAGTGTGATGCCATCGCTTGCGCCGCAGGTCCTGATGCATCAGGTACCGCCGTTGCTCAAGTCACTGCGCGATGGGCTGGCCAGTGTTGGCACCGATTCGCTGGTGACCCGTGAATTTTTCCGCAAACTCCAACAACTGCACCTACGTGCTTATGCAGGTGACGCCGAGATAGACGAGGACGACATCCTGGTTACCCAGGACATCCTGGTGACGTTGGCCGAAGAGGCAGACGGGCCTGGGCTGCAACCGGCCGGTGAGCAGGGCAAGGTCTCGCAGAAGGTGCAACGCTTGCGCATGGGCACCTGGATTGAAGTGTCCGATGACGGTGGCATCCAGCGCTGCAAGTTAGTGGCTCGCCTGGACAGCTGCGACAAGCTCGTCTTTGCCAATCGCAGCGGCATGAAAGTGCGGGAGTGGAGTGGCGCCGGCCTTGACCAGGCCCTGGAAGCCGGCACTGTCCGCGTACTGGATGACGGCCCTTTATTCGAGCGCGCCCTGGAAGCGGTCATAGAGACTTTACGCAGGAGCGGGCAGGCCGCTTTGTGACGATTACCGTGTCAACGACAGCGGCGGCAGGGCATACTGACGCTCTGTGCAGCACTTTTCAGGACAGGCCCCATGCAATTGGACCGTGCCACTGGCTGGTTCCACGGAGACGGAATCACCCACTGCCCCTCACCGAATTTCAATGTTCGCCCGCAAGGTGAGCACATTTCTCTGCTGGTGCTTCACAACATCAGCTTGCCGCCGGCCAACTTCGGCGGCGGTTACGTCCAGGCGTTCTTCCAGAACCGGCTCGATCCGAACGCACACCCCTATTTCGCCACCATCGAGCACCTGAAGGTATCTGCGCACCTGTTCATCGAGCGTGGAGGCGCGGTGACCCAGTTCGTCTCGTTGCACGACCGCGCCTGGCATGCGGGCGTCTCCTGTTTCGACGGCCGTGAGGGATGCAACGACTTCTCGATCGGCATCGAGCTCGAGGGCACTGACCAGATACCCTATACCGAGGCGCAGTACCTGACCCTCGACCGCTTGACGCGTCACATCCGTAAGGCCTGGCCGGCCATTACCCCCGAGCGTATTCAAGGGCACAGCGACATCGCCCCCCAGCGCAAGACCGACCCCGGCCCTGCCTTCGACTGGGAGCGGTACCGCCAGGCGTTACAGCGCAATGAGGGCTGAAGTATGAGTTTTCTGGTATTGATCCTGGTGCTGTGGTTCGAGAAGTTTTCGGGCTTGCGCCATCTGGTCCAGCGTGACGGTTTCTTCCTTGGCGAACTGGCGCGCCTTGAGCGCAGAGGTGGGCTGCCTGCAGGGTGGGTGCTGGCCGCTGTGGTGCTGGCGCCGGTGGTGGTGCTGTCACTGCTGTTGCATGTGCTTGAGCCCGTTGCCTACGGCCTGCTGGCCTTGCCAGTGCATCTTCTGGTGCTGGTCTATAGCCTGGGGCGTGGCGATGCCAAGGCTTCCCTCGGGCCTTTGCGTGACGCCTGGCACAGGGGCGATGAACAGGCCGCGCTGCACGTGGCCGCACGTGACCTGGGGGTCGTGGCCGATGGGCCACGCAGCCTGCGCGAACGCCTGCAAAGCAGGCTGCTGTGGGAGGCCTATCAGGGTTTTTTCGCCGTCATCTTCTGGTACTTCCTACTGGGCCCGGCCGTCGCGCTAGCTTACCGCCTTCTGGCGTTGTGCCAAGCGCACAGTCAGCGACCCGCACTCCAGCAACGTGCCGAGCAGCTTCGCCACCTCATGGACTGGGTGCCGGTCAGGGTGGTGGCATTGAGCTTTGCTTTGGTCGGCAACTTCGTCGCCGTTGCCCGCGAAATGTTGCACGAACTGTTGAACTGGCATATCAGCGCCGCGCACCTGGTGGCCCGCATCGGGCGCATTGCAGATGACGGCAGTCATGCCGGCACTGCCGGCGACAATGAAGGTGGGGCGCGGCGCCTGGACAGCCTGTGGGACCTGGTGCTGCGTTGTGGTGTGCTGTGGTATGCCGCTTTCGCGTTGTGGACCGTGTTGGCCTGACCACGTAGGCCGGGCCTGTGCGAGTCAGCCCAGGGCTTGCCAACCAAACAGCTCGCAGGCGTTGCGCGTGCTCGCTTCGGCCAATTGCTCGACGGGCACGCCCATCGACTCGGCCAGCGAGTGTGCGATGTCTGGCAGGTGCTCGGGACTGTTGCGCACCCCAGGATGCATGACCGGCGCCATGTCCGGTGCGTCGGTCTCCAGCACCACGCTGTCGAGCGGTAAGCGGGCAACCGTACGGCGCAGCCGCACGGCCTGGGGCCAGGTCGCCGCGCCGCCCAGCCCAAGCCGAAAGCCTAGCTTGATGTACTCACGTGCCTCTTCGTAACTGCCGGCGAACGCATGGATGATACCCGCCCGCATCGGCCTGTAGCGCTTGAGGGCGGCAATCACCTGGGCGTGGCTGCGGCGTACGTGCAGCAGGGCCGGTAACTGGAAATCGCACGCCATTTGCAACTGTGCCTCGAACAACCGTTGCTGACGGACCTTGTCCAGTTCAGGCAGGTAGTAATCCAGTCCGAACTCGCCCACCGCACACAGACGGCCGTCGCCACGCAAGCGCTCCAACCAGGCACGCAACTGCTCGATGTGGCTGGGTTGATGCTCTTCAAGATAGACCGGGTGCAGGCCAAGCGCCGCCGCCAGGCGCGAGTCGCTGCAGGCCAGGTCCCATACCCGCTGAAAGTTGGCCTGATGAACCCCCAGCACCACCATTCGCTCGACGCCTCGCGCGCTTGCGCGGGCCATCAGGCTCGGGCGGTCGGCGTCGAAGTCAGGGAAGTCCAGGTGCGTGTGGGTGTCGATCAGGCGCAGGTTCATGGCGCGTCGATTCGCTGCTTGAAGGTACGCGCTACCGCATGCACGCCGGGTTCATAGCGTTTGTCTTCGATTGCGGCAAGTGCCAGCTCCAGTGCCTTGGCGGCCATGTCACCATGACGCTGGGCCATGGCATTGACCGGCAGCGGCAAGAAATCGAGCAGTTGGTTGTCGCCGAAAGTGCCCAGCTGCAACCGGCGCGATTCGATGGGCTGGGCGTGCAGCGCGTCGAACACCCCCTGCAGGAGCACGTACGAGGTGGTGATCAAGGCATCGGGCAGGTGGCCCAGCTCATCGATCAATTGCTGCATGAGCCGCTGCCCGCACTCTCGGCTGAACGCTTCGCCCTGGTAGCGGCGCACCTCACCGGCAAAGCCCTGCAGCGCATCGTCGAAACCACCGGCGCGGGCCTGGCTGACCGACAGTTCAGGGCGTGCGCCGATCAAGGCGATGCTGCTTGGCGCGGTGCTCAACAGGCTGGCCGCCAGACGACGACTGGCATCATGGTCATCGCTGATCACCGAGCAAAAATACCGGGGGTCCAGGCCGCGGTCGATGGCGATGACCGGCAGGCCCTTGTCTTGCAGTTCGCGGTAGCTCTGGTCTTGCGGCGGTAGGCAGCTGGCGACGAACAAGGCATCGCAGCGGCGTGCCCGGAACAGCTGCTGCAACTGGCGTTCGCTGTCGGGCTGGTCGTCACTGCTGGCGATCAGCAACTGATAGCCCCGGGCCCGGGCGCCTTGCTCAAGGCGCTTGGCAATACGCGCATAGCTGGGGTTCTCAAGGTCCGGGAGAATGAAGCCGAGCGTACGGGTGTGCCGGCTGCGCAAACCAGCGGCCTGGGGGTTGGGCGTGAAGCCATGGGCCTGCACCACCGCCTGCACGCGCTCCACGGTGCTGTTGCTGATGCGTTGCTGTTCGGCCTTGCCATTGATGACGTAACTGGCGGTGGTGACGGACACACCGGCCAGACGGGCGATATCGCTGAGTTTCACCGA
This sequence comes from Pseudomonas sp. URMO17WK12:I9, assembly GCF_900230165.1. Classification (NCBI taxonomy): domain Bacteria; kingdom Pseudomonadati; phylum Pseudomonadota; class Gammaproteobacteria; order Pseudomonadales; family Pseudomonadaceae; genus Pseudomonas; species Pseudomonas sp. URMO17WK12:I9. The sequence continues at coordinate 53,185 of NZ_OCMQ01000001.1, forward strand.
GTTTTCCTTGTTATGACCAAAGCTGGCTATGGGCGATGACCAGGCAGTTTGACCCTGATACCCCAGCGAGCGCAGGCGACCATTGTCGCAATTGTCCGACAGGATGGGGCTTTTTCATCAGCAGATTATCGAGTAACGTGGCCGCCTGGTCAGATTAAACGTTTCAGCCTCCTGATTTTCTGCATCTGCTGCCCCCTGTGCAAGGCGGTTGAACTGGCCATTTCCGTGAATTTCACAACAATACTCCAGTACCCATCCGGGAACTGCAAAGGGAGAAGGTCATGCTCGAGCTCGCCAAGGAGCAGATAGCCATGGGCCAGACGGCCCCCGACAAGGCGCACGCATTGCGCCTGCTGGCGGATCGCCTGGTCGCCGACGGACTGGTCGCCGAGGGCTACCTGCAAGGGTTGCAGGACCGCGAGGCGCAAGGTTCCACGTTCCTTGGCCAGGGCATCGCCATCCCTCACGGTACGCCGCAGACCCGCGACCTGGTGCACACCACAGGCGTGCGTCTGTTGCAGTTTCCCGAGGGTGTGGACTGGGGCGATGGGCAGATTGTGTACTTGGCCATTGGTATCGCTGCGCGCTCTGACGAGCACTTGCGCCTGCTGCAATTACTGACCCGCGCCCTGGGCGAAACCGATCTGGCCGAGGCCCTGCGCCGTGCGGGCTCGGCCGAGGCCTTGCTCAAACTGCTGCAGGGTGCACCGCAGGAGTTGGCGCTCGATGCGCAGTTGGTCGCCTTGAACCTTCCAGCCGAAGATTTCGATGAGCTGGCCTGGCGCGGTGCGCGCTTGTTGCAGCGCGCCAACTGCGTGGACAGCGGCTTTGCTGCCGTACTGCAACAGGCAGAGCCGCTGCCGCTGGGAGAGGGTTTGTGGTGGCTGCACAGCGAACGTCAGGTTCGCCAGCCAGGGCTGGCCTTCGTCACCCCGGCACAACCTGTGCGCTACCGCGATCAACCCCTGACGGGTCTGTTCTGCCTGGCCAGCCTGGGGGCTGCCCACCAGGCCTTGCTCGAACGGTTGTGCGAAGTGTTGATCGAAGGCCGTGGGCAGATGCTTTACCAGGCTACCAGCAGCCGCGCCGTGCTCGAAGTGCTCGGCGGCGAGGCGCCTGCCGACTGGCCGAGCGCGCGCATCCTGCTGGCCAACGCCCACGGCCTGCATGCTCGCCCAGCCAAGGTGCTGGCGCAGCTGGCCAAACGTTTCGAGGGCGACATTCGCGTCCGCGTGGTCGACAGCGGTCAGCCTGGCGTGTCGGTGAAAAGCCTGAGCAAGCTGTTGAGCCTTGGCGCGCGCCGCGGCCAGGAACTGGAGCTGGTGGCCGAGCCTGCTATCGCCGCCGATGCCCTGCCTGCGTTGCTGGCAGCCATCGAGCAGGGTTTGGGTGAGGAGGTGGAAGCGCTGCCGCTTGTTGCAGAGGCCCCTGCGCAGCCAGCAGTCGAAACGGCGAAGGCGCCGGCGGCCGGCAGCCGCGTGCAGGGTGTGGGCGCTGCCCCAGGTATCGCATGCGGCCCTGCCCACGTTGTGACCGAACGCACGTTCGACTACCCGCTGCGCGGCGAGTCGTACGATCAGGAACGATACAAACTGACCAAGGCCGTGGCTACCGTCAGTGCCGACCTTCAGGTGCTGGTGCAGCGCAGCGACGCGGCCATCGGCGAGATTTTCGTCACCCATCAGGAAATGCTGGCCGACCCGGCCCTGACCGACGACGTCGAGCAGCGCCTGGCCCAAGGGGAAAGTGCCGCCGCCGCGTGGATGGCGGTGATCGAATCAGCGGCCAGCCAGCAAGAAGCGCTGCACGACGCGTTGCTGGCCGAACGGGCCGCTGACCTGCGCGATGTGGGTCGCCGCGTATTGGCCCAGCTGTGCGGCGTCCAGACGCAGAGCGAGCCTGACCAACCTTACGTGCTGGTGATGAGCGAGGTTGGACCCTCCGATGTCGCCAGGCTCGACCCGGCGCGGGTTGCCGGTATTGTTACAGCCCAGGGTGGCGCCACCGCGCACAGCGCCATCGTCGCCCGGGCGCTGGGTATTCCTGCCGTAGTCGGAGCAGGCCCCGGCGTGCTGCTGCTCGAGAATGGCACACCGCTGCTGCTCGACGGCCAACGCGGTGTGGTCAACGTCGCGCCGCCAGCCGAAGAGCTGCAGCGTGCCCTGGCCGAGCGTGACGTGCGCGAGCAGCGTCTGCAAGCCGCCTGGGCCAACCGTTTCGACCCGGCAGTGACCCGTGATGGCCATGCCATTGAGGTCTTCGCCAACATCGGTGAAAGCAGCGGTATCGACAAGGTGGTGGAGCAGGGGGCCGAAGGCGTCGGCCTGTTGCGCACCGAACTGATTTTCATGGCCCACTCTCAGGCGCCGGATGTGGCCACCCAAGAAGCCGAGTACCGCCGCGTGCTCGATGGCCTGGACGGGCGCCCGCTGGTGGTGCGAACCCTGGACGTAGGCGGCGACAAACCGCTGCCGTACTGGCCGATCGCCGCAGAAGAGAACCCGTTCCTCGGCGTGCGCGGCGTGCGTCTGACCCTGCAGCGCCCGCAGGTGATGGAAGACCAACTGCGGGCCCTGCTGCGCGCCGCCGATCAACGCCCTTTGCGCATCATGTTCCCCATGGTCGGGCAGATGCACGAGTGGCGCGAGGCCCGTGCGATGGTCGAGCGCCTGCGCACGGAAATACCCGTGGCAGACCTGCAGGTGGGCATCATGGTCGAGGTGCCCTCGGCAGCCCTGCTGGCGCCGCAACTGGCGCGCGAGGTGGACTTCTTCAGCATCGGCACCAATGACCTGACCCAATACACCCTGGCCATCGACCGTGGCCACCCCAGCCTGTCCGCCCAGGCCGATGGGCTGCACCCTTCGGTCCTCAGCCTGATCGACATGACGGTGCGCGCCGCCCACGCCCATGGCAAGTGGGTGGGAGTGTGCGGCGAACTGGCGGCTGACCCGCAGGCCGTCGCGGTGCTGCTGGGGCTTGAAGTGGACGAGCTGAGCGTGGCATCGCGCAGCGTTGCCGAAGTCAAGGCCCTGGTGCGCCAGGCCGATTCCCGTACAGCCCGCGCCTTGGCGCGTGAGGCCTTGCAACAAGACAGCGCCGCCGCGGTTCGCGCGCTGGTGGAGCGTTATTGAATGGCCAAGATCCTGACCCTGACCCTTAACCCCGCCGTGGACATCACCATCGGGCTCGACAGCCTGCGCCCCGGTCACGTCAACCGCAGCCAGGCCCAGCACAGTCACGCGGCTGGCAAGGGCCTGAACGTCGCCCAGGTGCTGGCCGACCTGGGCCATAGCGTGACCGTCAGTGGCTTTCTCGGGCAGGACAACCTGCCGGCGTTCGAAGCGCTGATCGACTGGCGCGGCTTCTGCGATTGCTTCGTGCGCGTGCCTGGGGAAACCCGCAGCAACCTCAAGCTGGTCGAGGCCGATGGCCGCGTCACCGACATCAACGGTTTGGGCCCGGAAGTGGACGCGGCCGCTTGCGATGCCTTGCTGCGCCTGTTGCGCCAGCACGCGCCGGGGCACGATGCCGTGGTCGTTGCTGGCAGCCTGCCACGCGGGATCAGCCCTCAATGGTTTGGTGACTTGCTCGATGAACTCAAGGCGATGGGTTTGAAAGTGGCGCTCGACACCAGCGGCCAGGCGCTGCGCGTCGGTCTGCAAAGCCTGCCATGGCTGGTCAAGCCCAATACCGAAGAATTGGGCGAAGCCCTGGGCACGCCCGTGGACGATGTCGGCCAACAGCGACTGGCTGCCCGCCAGCTACTGGACGAGGGCGTCGAGCATGTGGTGGTGTCGGCCGGCGAGCACGGGGTGCGCTGGTTCGCCCGGAACTTCACCCTGGTGGCGGTACCGCCCAAGGTGAACGTGGCCAGCACGGTCGGTGCCGGGGACTCTCTCGTGGCCGGCATGGTCCACGGGCTGTTGCAGGGTGAGGCCGCGTCGCGCACCTTGGCCCGCGCCACCGCCATCGCCGCACAGGCCGTCACCCAGGTGGGTTTCGGCATCAATGACCATGACCAGTTGGCCCGCCTGCAAGCCGCCGTGAGCCTGACAGAACAACAAGAGGGTTGCCAATGAACATTGTCATTCTCACCGCCTGCCCCAATGGCCAGGTATCGAGCGTACTCAGCGCTCGCCTGCTGGCGGCTGCGGCCCAGCGCCGTGGCTGGACCACCCAGGTCGAGGTGCAGGATGCCGAGCATCCCGAACGACAGCTCGACGCAGCACAGATCGCTGCCGCCGACTGGGTGCTGGTGGTCAGCACCGGCCCGGTGGACCTGAGCCGTTTTGTCGGCAAGCGTGTGTATCAGAGCACGCCGTCCCAGGCATTGGCTGACCGCGAAGGCTTTCTCGACGAAGCAGCCGCCAATGCGCAGCCGCTGACGGCCGTAGCACCGGATGTCGCTACCCGCGATGAAGTGCGTATCGTTGCAGTCACTGCGTGCCCGACTGGCGTCGCCCACACCTTCATGGCGGCCGAAGCCCTGCAACAGGCCGCGCAGCAGATGGGGTACCAGCTCACCGTTGAAACCCAAGGCTCGGTCGGGGCACGCAACCCGCTTTCGGCCGAAGCCATCGCAGCGGCCGACGTGGTGCTGCTGGCCGCTGACATCGAGGTGCCCGCCGCGCGCTTTGCGGGCAAGCGCATCTACCGCTGCGGTACTGGCATTGCGCTCAAGCAGGCCCGCGCCACCCTGGACAAGGCGCTGGCCGAAGCCAAGGTGGAGGAGGGTGGGGCTGCTTCGGCCAGCGCCGCCGCCAGCAAGGGCGAAAAGACCGGCGTCTACAAGCACCTGCTGACCGGTGTCTCGTTCATGCTGCCCATGGTCGTGGCCGGGGGCCTGCTGATCGCCTTGTCGTTCGTGTTCGGCATCGAAGCTTACAAGGAAGCGGGGACGCTACCGGCTGCGCTGATGCAGATCGGCGGCGAAGCGGCGTTCAAACTGATGGTGCCACTGCTGGCAGGCTATATCGCCTGGTCCATCGCTGATCGGCCAGGGTTGGCCCCAGGCATGATCGGCGGTCTGCTGGCCAGCACCCTGGGCGCCGGCTTCATTGGCGGCATCGTGGCAGGCTTTCTGGCCGGCTACAGCGCCAAGGCCATTGCCCGCTGGGCGAAGCTGCCCACCAGCCTGGAGGCGCTCAAACCGATCCTGATCATTCCTTTGCTGGCGAGCCTGTTCACCGGGCTGGTGATGATCTACGTGGTGGGGCAGCCCGTGGCGGCCATGCTTGAAGGCCTTACGCGGTTTCTCGACAGCATGGGCACTACCAACGCGATCCTGCTGGGGCTGCTGCTCGGTGGCATGATGTGCATCGACCTCGGCGGGCCGATCAACAAGGCCGCCTATGCGTTCTCGGTAGGGTTGCTGGCCTCTTCGAGCTATGCCCCGATGGCGGCCACCATGGCCGCTGGCATGGTGCCGCCGATCGGCCTGGGCCTTGCCACGTTCCTGGCCAGGCGCAAATTCGCCCAGAGCGAGCGGGAGGCAGGCAAGGCAGCGTTGGCGCTGGGGCTGTGCTTCATTTCCGAAGGGGCCATTCCATTCGCCGCCAAGGACCCGCTTCGAGTGATCCCGGCGAGCCTGGCAGGGGGCGCGCTGACCGGAGCGTTGTCCATGTACTTTGGTTGCAAGCTCATGGCGCCACACGGTGGCCTGTTCGTTCTGCTGATCCCGAACGCCATCAACCATGCCGCGTTGTACCTGTTGGCGATTGTCGCAGGCAGCTTGCTGACGGCGGTGGTGTATGCGCTGATCAAGAAGAATGAAAACGTCGAGTTGATGGTGGCGCCGGCCAAGGGGTAGGGTTGCTCAGCGGCAAGCCTTCTCGGCTACGGATGCCGTTCATCGGGCTTGCTGGCTTGCACATGAAGTGCAAGGCGATCCGATGAATACGTCAACTCCGACATTACGCGATCACTGTGGGAGCGGCCTTGCCGGGGCGCTCCTACAGGGAGCGGAGTCAGCGCTACACCGTGCCGTCCCGTGAGGGCGCGGTCGGCCAACCCGCTCAACAGCCATGCTTGCGCCGCAACGGCGCCAGCAGGTCAGCCAGGCCGTTATGATCGACCTCATGCATCAACGCCAGCAACTCCCCTAGCTCTCCTGTGGGAAAGCCCTTGCGCGCAAACCACGCCAGGTAATCGCCCGGCAGGTCGGCAATGATCCTGCCTTGGTATTTGCCGAACGGCATGCTGCGGGTCACCAGCAGTTCGAGACGTTCCGGGTTGAACATTTTCGTACTCGTCATAAAGACGCCCACCATACTGCAAACTGCACGACCCACCTAGGCAGATCATGCAGAACGCGATGCATGGCAATTTGCCTTTATCTTTTAAGCTGCTGATTTAAAAGACTTTATTTTTTTTGGAAAGCTGGCACGAAGGCTGCTCCTGTCTACTTATCAACCCTCAAGGAGTTTGAGTCATGAGCGATACCAATAAAGACGTGATCGATATTCTCAACGACCTGATCGAATACAGCAAAGATGGCCAGAAAGGCTTTCTGAAATCGGCAGAAGACGTCAAGAATCAATACCTCAAAGGCTTCCTGACCGAGCGCGCCACTGGTTGCGGCAAAGCTGTTAAGGAGCTTCAGGACGAGGTCCGTAAATTGGGCGGTGACCCGGAGACGTCCACCAGCTTCACCGGTGACCTGCACCGTGCCTGGATCGAACTTAAGACAGCCTTCACCAGCCATGATGACGAGGCGGTGATGAACGAGACCGAGCGTGGCCAGGACTATGCCCTGAAGGCGTACCGTCAAGCCCGTGAAAAGCTCGTCAAGCTCAACGTCCCTGCCGCAGCAAGCAGCCTGGACCTGGTCGATCGTCAGCTCCAAGGCGTGCAGCAAAATCATGATGAAGTAAAGGCGCTGCGTGACAAGGTCCGCGCTCATTCCTAAGTGACCGGGCCTTCTACCCGGTTGCGGCCGTTGGCCTTTGCCCGGTAGAGCGCTTCATCCGCCCCATCCAGCATGGCTGCAAGGTCTTGCTGGGTGTGTGCGTTGAGGCTGCCAATACCGATGCTCACCGTGACCGGTTGGGTATCGTCACCAAAAGGTGCGAGTCGTGCGACGCTGCGGCATATTCGTTCCGCCAGCATCCGTGCCCCTTCCACGTCGGTTTCCGGCAGTACCACCTGAAATTCCTCCCCGCCATACCGGGCGGCCAGATCGGCCGGCCGACGGATACAGGCCTCGATGGCCTTGGCCACTTCGCGCAGTACATGGTCACCGCCCGCATGGCCGTGGCGCTGATTGAACGCCTTGAAATGATCCATATCCACCATCAGCACCGTCAGTGGTTGGCGCGTACGCTGTGCACGTGCCCATTCAAGGCGCAGCACTTGGTCCAGGTGCCGGCGGTTGGCCAGGCCGGTCAGGCTGTCGGTCGCGGCCAAGGTCGCCAGGCGCTGTTCAGCCTGGAAACGGCGACGCAGCTCGCGACTGAGCAGCCAGGTCAACCAGATGATGCCCGCACACAGCAGCCCGGTGGCAACGCTGACCAGCAGTGCCGTACGGCGCCAGGACGCGAACACCTCGTCGGTGGCATGTACCACCAGCACGATCAGCGGCAAGTCGCCCACGCGGGCAAAGGTATACATGCGCTCGCCGTCATCCCCGGCGGAGGCCGCGACGAAGCTGCCACTCTGCTGCCCGAGTATTCGCTGGAAATTGGGTTTGCCGGCATGCTGGCTACCGACCGATGGATCGGAGGGGCCCATGGGCTGGCGGGCCAGAAGCTGGCCTTCGACGTTGAGCAGGTTCACGCTGCTGTTGGCGCCGATATCCAGGCGTTTGAACAGATCGGTAACGTAGCCAAGGCGCAGCGCGCCAGCCGCGATGCCTGCGAAATCACCGTTCGGGTCGGTGATGCGCCGGCTGAAACTGGTGCACCAGTCCAGGTCGCCCAATCGGGCCTTGAACGGCGGCCCCACCAGCAGGGTGGTGTTGGGGTTGTGCAAATGGGTCTGGAACACGCCTGTGTCCCGGAAGTTGGCCTTGCGCGGTACGCTGCTGGTCGAATCGCCTACCACGTCACCGTTGCTGTTCAGCCACAGTACATCCCCACGCTTGCGGTCGGCGAAGGTGTCATCGAACAGCAGCCGCTGGCGCAGGGGGCCGGGTACGGAGGGCAGCTCCTTGCGGCCTACCGCCCAGATCAGCCTTTGCAGGGCCTGATCGTAAAGCTCGACATTGCGCAAAATGTCACTTTCGATCAATTGCACGATGTTGTTGGCCGAGCGTACGGCCGATTGCTCCACGCTTTCACGCTCGCGCATCAGCAAGTAGCTGACGATGGCCACGATGGCGAACACGGCCAGGCAACTGCCCAGCACGAGAGCAAGTTCGGGGTGCGACCGGGAAGGGGGGAGGCGTAACGGTGAGGTAGGCATGGTCGCGACTGCTGGGGGCCATTTGCGGCGGCGACATTCTAGGCAAGTGAAGATTGTCGGACAAGTTCGCCCGACGGAATTACCGTGCGGCAGGGGTTCCCCTGCCGCGCTGATCAGCCAGTGATTGCAGTGACTGTCAGAACACGTTCAAGGGATAGTCGACAATCACGCGCATCTCGTCGTTGTTGCTGTTGCCGTCAATCGAGGCGTAGCCCTGGCCGCCGCGGTGCGTGGCATACCGTACCAGTACCGAGAGGTCTTTGAGGTCGCCTTCCTGGAACACGTACTTGATGTCCAGGTCGCGTTCCCAGTGCTGGGCATCCTTGCCATCGGCCCGGTAGTAATCGTAGTGGCTGTTGCCCTGGGCGGCCTTGGTCAGGTCGGCCTTGCCCCGCGAGTAAGACAGCGATGCGCTCAAGCCGGGCAAGTCGAGGCCGGCGAAGTCGTACCCGTACTGAAGTTTCCAGGACCGCTCGTTCGGCGCGTTGAAGTCCGAATACATGCGCGAGTTGTCCAGGTAGACGCTGTCACCGAGGTTGATGTAGTCGAACGGGGTATCGCCGTTGACCCGCTGATAGGCGGCCGTCACGGTATGGGCGCCCGCATTGAGTGTCAGGTGAAGGCTGTAGGTATTGTTGTCGATGCTGCCCAGCAAGGCCCGGCCTGTGTCTTGCGTGTGATAAAAGTGGGCGCCAGGGTTGAGGCTGACCTGCTCGTTGACCACGTAGGTGTAGTCGAAGTCGGCGTAGTACTGGTTCCAGATGTCCTTCAGTTCGGCCGCATACACGCTGGTAGTGATGTTGGGTGTACCGCTCCAGGCTGCGCCCGCCCAGCTCAGGTGCTTGCTCTTGCCGCGCTCATCCAGCGAGCCATAGTAGGTATCGATACGGCGGTGGCCGCTTTGGTTGTAGGGCTTGGTGAAACTGACCTTGCCACCCTCAAGCAGCAGCCCCTCGACGCTGGTGTTGATCAGGCTGATACCCCGGAACGTCTGCGGCAGCATGCGGGTTTCGCCACCGGCGATCACGGGGTTGGTCAAGAACAGGTCGCCGGCCTTGAACTCGGTATCCAGCGCCTTGAGCTTGAGCGCCGCGCCTGCTGTGGAAAACGAATGCGGGGCAGCGCCCAGTTCGCCGTCGCCTTTCACATGTGTAGGCAGAATGCTGGTGCCTGCATGACCACCGCCACCGTCCAGCTTAACCCCCAGCATGGCGTGCGCGTCGAGACCGAAACCGACAATGCCTGGCGTGTAACCGGATTCGAAGCGCGCCACTGCCCCTTGACCCCATTCCCGCGTATCGCGTGCACCCTGATTGTGGGAGTCGCGGTTGAAATAAGCATTGCGCAGGTGCAGGTTCAACGACGAACCCGCTATGAAACCCTCGGCATTGTCATCGGTGGCCTGGGCCGTGACGGGAATACTTGCACTGAGCGCAATGAAAAGCGGGGTGAAGCGAAACGCGAAAGACACCGGTATTGACTCCTTGATCGGTAGGCGGGGCAGTGCTTGTTGTAGGAGATGGTCATGCTTGTTGCATGACGAATCTGCCAGGGGAAAACCCAGCGCATACGAAAAAAAGCCGCTGATAGGGCAGCGGCTTTTTAGAGGCTAACATATTGAAACAGATGAATCCCATGGCGCATGTTGAACGCGCCGAGGCGTAGGCTCAGCTGTCGGCGTCGGTATCGACAACCGCTTTGGACGCTGTCTGCTGCGAGGCTTTGACCGTCTCGGCATGCTGGGCGGTCACTGTTTCGCGGGCGTCCTGATGGGCCGCTGCGAACTCGGCGTTGCGGGCCACGAATGCAGGCGACTCTTCGGCCATGGCCAGGGGGGACAACAACAGGGACGACAGGACGAACACGCTGGCAATACCCATACTGTTGGACATTTCTAACTACCTTCTTGCGGTGCAAGTGCTAATGAGGACAGGGGTAAAGTTAGTCGTGTGAAGGCAGTTTAAACAGAGCGAAGTTGGATAAGCACTGTTGCGTAAAAGGTAAGTATCGGGGCTGGAATGGCGCAGATTGTCGTTGAAATGCCCGGTTTAGAGCCTTGTAGCGTGACGAAAGACAAGGCGCTCAGTGGGCGGTGTGAACACACCCTGTGAAAGGATCACCGAACCTTGTGAGTCGCGAAGCTGTGTGGCACGGCCACTGCGTAGGCCACTACAGCCGCAGCGGCGCCCCTGACCGGGTAAAACGGGCTGACGGTGTTCAAGCCAACATCACCCGTCCTGCCCCTAGAACCCGATAAAGGCGTAATAAACCGGTGGCTGGTCAGTCACCTGCACCCCAAGTGCCTGTAACTGGGCCTGCAATACAGCGTCTTCGACATGCAGAGCCCAAGACCCCCCTGTGTCCTGAGGATGCTCTGCAAGGGCTGTGGCAAATGCCTGCATGTCAGGCAGGTAGGCCGTGAAGCCGTTGCCCTTGAGCGCGCTGGTGGTCATGCCCAGTGCTTGGCAGACCGCCACCTTGGCCGCAATGTCTTCCCTGTCTGCCTGCCGAGAGGCCTGCACCAGCGCCTGCAACTCGGCATCGACCAGCTGTGTGCCGTGAATCAGCTCAGGCCCCTGTTGCCAGGCCTCGGGTGGGCAATCCTTGCTCTCGGGCCGCAAGGGAATGTGCGGGTTGATTTCAACCGGATAGATCCTGCACACCAGTGGGCGCTGGTCGTAAATGGCGCACAGGTCGTTGTCGTCCAGGTAGCGGCAACGGCCAGGGTTGAAGGCCGCGAAGGTCACCGACACCCGGACCTGGCCGTCGGCACTGGGCACGGCATGAGAGCGCAACAGCACATGTTCGCGTTGCTCAGGGGGCATGCCAGGGCCGTCCACCACGAATGCCTCTAACAGCACTATCACCTGCCCGCCGTCACGGGCCCAGCGCTGCGACTCGGCCAGGGTCAGGGGCACATGGTGGCCGCTGCAGCACTTGCCGCAGCCGGTGCAGGCGAAACGCAGGCTATCGCTCACTTGGTTTGCGGGCTCCATTCACTCACATACGCCCGCTGTTGCTTGCGGTCATACAGGCACAACTCGGTACCGGTTCGCTGCTTCATGTGCTTTTGCGGGTACAGGCCTTCGACCAGCAGGGCGCTCATGCCGGTCTGGTCGTCGAATTCGGCGGGCTTGCTACGGGCATGGGCGTTCTTGAACTGGCTGGCAGCCAGGCAGGCCTTGAGCATTTGCTGGCGGTGCTCGTTCCAGGCCTGGTTGCTGGAAGCCTGGACGAGGCCGCTGAACAGGGCGCAACTGATCAGGATGAGGCTGATACGTTTCATGCGTGGCTTCCTGTTGGTTGCGAAAGGGGTATGGAAGTATGCCCCAGTCAGTCCGAGGGGCAAACCCGCTGCCGTGTGGGCAGGTCAGCGCTCGGCGAAGACCACCGCCCGCGCCGCCACCACCAGGCAGTCGGTCAACTCCGGGGACGAGAACTTGGTCAAGATGGCATTGGCCCCGGCCTGGGTCGCCTTTTCGCTGCTCATGGCGCTGTCCAGCGAGGTGTGCAGCAGCACATACACGTGCTGGAAATCCGGGCTTTCGCGCAGGCTGCGGGTGAAGGCATAGCCGTCCATCTCGCTCATCTCGATGTCCGAGACGATGACATTGATCTCCTGCGCCGTGCCTTGCAGCTCCAGCAGAATGCCGATGGCGTCCTTGGCACTGCGGGCGGTGCGGCATTCGATCCCCAGGTTGCGCAGGGTATGCACCGACTGTTGCAGGGCGACGTTGCTGTCGTCGACCACCAGGATGTTGGCGGCAGCCAGCAGGCTGGCGTCCTCGACGCTCAGGCCACTGGCGGGCAATTCGACGGGGGGCGGGGCGATGCCGTGAATGACCTTCTCGATGTCGAGCACCTGCACCAAGGTGTTGTCCACGCGGGTGACGCCCGTGATGAACGACTGTTTGCCCGCACCGTACGGCGGCGGTTTGATGTCGGTGCTCAGGCAGTGCACGATGCGGCTGACCGCTTGCACGTGCAGGCCCTGGCGTGAGCGGCTGATCTCGGTGACGATCAAACACCCGCCGTTGGGGTCGGCCAGCGGTTGCTCGCCAATGGCGCGGGACAGGTCGATCACCGACAGCGGATGCCCGCGCAAGGTCGCCACGCCTTTGACATGCGGGTGGGACTCGGGAAGCTTGGTCAGCGCCGGGCACGGAATGATTTCGCTGACCTTGAGCAGGTTGATTGCCATCAGCTTGCCGCTGCGCAGGGTGAACAACAGCAGGGACAACGCGTCCGCGCGGGCATTTTGCTTGGCCATGGTGACCTTCGGTGGGGAACAGGGGATGACAGGTTATCGGCCTGTTCCGTAAAGGCTTTAGGGGCGCTTGCGCTAACGCTCGCGCAAGGCTTCCTTGGCTCGGTTCAGGGGTTTGATGAGGTAGTCGAGTATCGTCTTCTCCCCGGTGCGAATATCCACCGTGGCGATCATCCCTGGCACGATTGCAAACTGCTTGCCGGCCTTGTTCTGCAGGCTGTCCTGTTCGGTGCGAATGAACACCCGGTAATAGTAGATTTCAGGTTTGACCTCGTCTTGCAGAGTATCCGGCGAAATCCCCACCACCTTGCCGTCCAAGCCGCCATACACCGAGTAGTCGTAGGCGCTGATCTTCACTTTGGCGGCCTGATCGGGGTGAATGAAGGCAATGTCCCGTGGCGCGATGCGGGTCTCGATCAGCAGGCGCTCATCCATCGGCACGATCTTCATCACCTGGCCACCTGGCTGCACCACACCGCCCAGGGTGTTGACCTCGATGTCCTTGACGATACCCCGCACCGGCGAGCGCAAGGTCAGGCGCGTCAATGAGTCGCTGCGGCCACGGATTACCTCCGACAGGCTGTCGGCCTCGGCACTGGCCTTGGCCAGTTCCTCCCTGGCCCGCACCAGATACTCCGAGCGTGCCTCGGTGGCCTTGAGCTCCAGTTCCGAGCGCTGGCGGTTCAGGCGGATGACCTCGACGCGGCTGGAAGCGCCCATCTTCGCCAGGTTTTCGGTGATCTTGAGCTCGCTGCGCACCAGCCGCAGCGAGTCCTCGATACCGGCCAGCGTCTGCTCAAGACCACGGCGGCGGGTGGTGTACAGCGCCGTCTCCGCCTCGATCAGCTCGGGCGACTCGCGCAGACTAGCCGGGAATTTCAACGGCTTGCCCGTGACCTCTGCCTGCAGGCGCGCCTGGCTGGCCTTGGCGGCGCGGTACTTGGCTTCGCTTTCGCCCACGCTTGATGATGTCTTGGTCGGATCGAGCTGGGCCAGGACCTGGCCGCGCTCGACCAGATCTCCTTCGGCCACGCTCATCTGCGCGACGATCCCACCTTCGAACGACTGGATCACCTGCTCACGGGAGCTGGGGATGACCTTGCCCGTGCCGGTGGACACCTCGGTCACCTCGAACCAGGCCGCCCAGGCCAGGAATGCCGCCAGCATCACCGCGCACAGGGTGATCAGGCGCCCAGCCCGAAACACCGCCTGGTCATCCTGACCATCGAGGTAAGAGGCGGGAAGTTCATGGTTGCTCATGCCTGCGCTCCTTGCAGTTTGGCCAACGCGGCGTCGCGTGCGTCGTCGATCACGATACGGCCGCCGTCGAGCACCAGGATGCGGTCCACCCGCTGCAGCACGCTCAACCGGTGGGTGGCGATCACCAAGGTGCGGCCCTGGCAGAAGCGATCCAGGTTATCCAGCAACCGGCGCTCGGTGATGTCATCGAGCGAAGCGGTGGGCTCGTCCAGCAGCAGCACCTGCGGCTGACGCACCAGCAGCCGCGACAGCACCAGGGCCTGGCGCTGCCCACCGGACAGGCCCAGGCCGCCTTCGAGGATCAGGTGATCCATGCCTTTGGGCAGGCGACGCACGAAGTCCAGCGCACCGGTGGCCGACAGCGCCGCCACCAGCTCCTGATCGCTGGCCTGGCCGGCGCCCAGGGTCAGGTTCTCGCGCAGGGTGCCGTGGAACAGCCTGGCGTACTGGGCCAGCAAGCCCACGTCACGGCGCAGGTCGGCCGGGTCCAGGTGCGCCATGGCGATACCGTCCAGGCTCACCTCCCCCTGCATCAGGTCCATGCTACCGGCCAGCGCCTGCAGCAAGGTCGACTTGCCAGCGCCGTTGCGGCCGAGCACGGCAATGCGCTCGCCCGAGCGAATGTCCAGCTGCGCGATGTTGAGCACAGGCGGCGCCTCTTCGCTGTAGCGGAAGGTGGCCTGGCGCAAGCGGTATTCACCACGCAGGGCAGGCATGTGCACCCGTGCCTCGCCTTCGGGGTGGTCCACTGGCGACTGCATCAGCTTGTCCAGCCCTTGCAGGGCCACCTTGGCCTGCTGCCAGCGGGTCAGTACATGGGTCAGTTGGGCCAGCGGCGCCATCATGCGCGAGGCCAGCATGGAGGCGGCCACCAGGCTGCCGGTGGTCAGGTCGCCGGCGATCACCATGGGCGCGCCGATCACGATGACCACGGCGAATACGGCCCCTTGCACATTCTGCGTCCAGGCCACCAGCCCGTTGGTGAGGGTGCGCAGGCGCAGGTTGGTGTGGGCGCAGGCGGCGTTGTACTGGTTCCATTGCCGCTCGAAACGCGCTTCGGCTTGCAGGGCCTTGATCTCGTCCAGGCCCTGGATGCTCTCGACCAGCATGGCATTGCGCAACGAGGACTCACGCATCGAGGCATTGGCCAACCGTGCCAGGCGCCGCTGCGCGAGCAAGCCCGGCACCACCATCGCCACCAGGGCCACGATCGGCACGAACACCAGCACGCCGCCGATCAGCCAGAACACGAACAGGAACAGCAGGAAGAAGGGCAGGTCGGCCAGTGCCGTCGCGGTGCTGGAGGTGATCAGGTCGCGGATCGACTCCAGCTCGCGCAACTGCGAAATGAACGAGCCGGTGGACTTGGGCCGCACCGAGTTGCGCAGGCGCAGGGCGTGGCCATAGACCAGGTCGCTGACGCGCAGGTCGGCCCGCTTGCCCAACAGGTCGGTGACCTTGAGACGCAGCAGGCGCATGCTGAAGTCGAACACCAACGCCAGCACCACGCCGCCAAACAGCACATACAAGGTCGGCAGTGATTCAGCCGGAATCACGCGGTCGTAGACCTGCATCGAGAACAGCACCCCGGCCAGCGCCAGTACGTTGGCGACCAGTGAGGCGATCATCACTTGCCCGTACGGGCGCAGATCGCGCAGTACGATACGGGCGAACCAGTGCCGGTCGTACGGGGCGGTGTAGTCATCGGTGCGCACATCGCGCAGTGGCCGTGCGGGGCGCAGCAGTGCAACGCGGGTGATCCTGCCTTGCAGCGCATCGCGGGGCAGGCGCGAGGTCAGCCCTTGATCGCCTGCGAAGACCACCGCCAGGTCGTCCTCCTGGGTCACCGACTCGACCACCGCCAGTTGGCCGTCATCGAGCTCCAACACCAGCGGCGTGCGCCATTGCCGCAAGCCTTTTGCGTCGAAACGCACGAAGCGCAAGGCCAGGCCGGCTTGTCGGGCCATGTGGCGCAGGATTTCGTCCAGGGGGCGGGCATCCTCATCGGCGGCCAGGCGGATGCGCTGGGGTGACACGTCCAGACGATAATGGTGCGCGACCTGCAGCATCACCTCCAGCCAAGGGCCGAGGTCAGCGCGCGCGCTGGTGGCAGGCGCCGGGGCCTGGGCCGGTTCGGGCAGCGTCACATTGACCGGATCGCTCATGGCTGAATCTCCACACCTTGCAGGTTACGCCCCTCGAGGCCGAAGGCCGCCCGCAGGGCGCCCGTGTTGTAGAGGCAGTCCACGTCCAGACGCAGCAGGTCGGAACGGGTGCCGGCCAGTTCGAAGCGCGACTGGTAGATTTCCTGCTCGGCATTGAGCAAGTCGAGCAGGGGGCGCGTGCCCAGGTCCAGGTACTGGCGGCCATAAAGCATTCGCGCTTCCTGGATGCTGTCCTGGCGGGCCTCGAGCGAGTTCAGGCGGCGCCCCAGGCCCGCTGTTTGTGCGGTGGCCTCGGCCAGGCCGCGACGGGCCTGCAGGCGCGCGGCATCCTCGGCCGAATCGGCGGCCGTCAGGGCATAGCCGGCCGCGCGGCTGCGGGCACTGATGGAGCCGCCCTGGTAGATGGGTACCTCCACGTTGAGGTAGATACCGGCCTGGGTACGGTCCAGGCGCGAGTTGTCACGGTTGTAGTCGTTGTCCAGGTAATGGTTGACCTGCGGCTGCAACGACACGGTGGGGTAGGCCTCGGCCTTGGCCTGGGCCAGTTCGGCCTGGCCCTGGGCACGTTGGGCAAGCGCCATCAGTACCGCTGGCAGGCGCTCGTCGCCCTGACTCGGGCGCTTGCAGGCCTGGGCCAGTTCCTGAGGCGGTCGTTCGTCCAGAGAGACCGGCGTGGCACGTCCGAGCAAGGCCGCCAGGGTCGAGCGCCAGCGCTCGTACTGGGCGCTGTATTCCTCCAGCACGGCGCGGGCGCTTTGTACCCGCGATTCTGCCTGGACCACGTCAGAGCGGGTGCTGGCGCCCATGTCGCTGCGCTGGCGAGCCATGTTGGCAATGTCGCCCACCCCGCGGATCTGGTCACGGGCAATGCCGATCAGCTGCTCATAGCGGCGCGTTTCGATCCAGGCATAGGCCGTGTCGCGGGCCAGGTCATCGACCACCAGCAAAATATTGGCCTGGGCCCGGGCGGCTGCGGCCTGGGCAGCGCTGACCGCATGATCGACCTTGCCGAAGTCGTACAGCATCTGCTTGAGCGACAGGTTGATGGCCTGGCTGCTGCGGTCACCGCCGTACCCGGTGTCATAGCCGGTACGCAGCCCACCGGAGATATGCGGGTAATAACCTGCACGGGCGACGTTGATACCTTCGCCTTGCTTGTACAGGTTACCGATGGCCTCGGCGATGCTGGGGTGCCATTGCGCGGCCTGCAACACGGCCTCGGACAACCCCAAGGCCTGCGCGCCGGCTACCGGGGCCATGCCCACGGCAGGCCTTGCCGGTACCGCTTCAGGCGCGTCCCTGAGCAGGGACGGCCCGATCTGGCGTAATGCGGGGTCTATGTCATCGGCGGCCTGGGCCGCCGGTTGAAAATTCAAGACCAGGAGCCCGAAGGCTCCCAGCAACCACGGTGACAGCGTACTGCTTGGTTTCACAGAGTGTCCTTACTGCTGATCATCGTCCTTGCCCCCGGGGATGTACCCGGCGGGTTTGCAGCGGCCTCAGACCACATGGATACCGCTTTGCACCCACAAATGGTGACTCGGATCCTCCTGAGCCGTGTACTGGTTATAGTCGATACCGTCGGCAGTTTGGTTCCCCACCTTGCTCCAGGTGTCGGTCATGTGAACCGAGTCACTGTCATCCCCCTTGATGATCAGCGTGTCGCTGGCGCTGTCGGTAACCGCCACCACGTCGGCCAGGGTCAATGTGAGAGTCACTGCGCTGGTGTCGTTGAGGTCGATGGTGTCGATCTCGTGCACCCGACCGACCAGGTTGCCCAGGTCGATGCTGGCATCACCGCCATTCCAGAGCAGCGTGTCGCTACCGCTTCCCCCGTTGAGGCTGGCAAAGCCCTGGTCGCTGATCACCAGAGTATCGTTACCGGCGCCTCCGTCGAGCGTGACCGCGCTACCGGCACTGGCCACCAGCGTGTCATCGCCATCGGTGCCGGCGATCACCTCACTGGCAGCGACCGTGGCGACACCGGCCAGCGCCGCGCCCTCGTCACCGGTGTCCGCCATGATCGCAGCGGTGGCGGCAAAGCCTGTGACCGGGTCGAGGTTGATGGTGAGCGTGGCGGTGTCGGTAGTGCCGTTGGGGTGGGTCAGCTCGTAAGTGAACACCTCTTGTTGCCCGATCACCGACGAACTGAGGCCGGCATCGAGGGTATAGGCGTAGCTGCCATCGGCCTGCACCACCAAGGTCCCGTAGCTGCCCTGGACGATGGCCCCGTTGTAGCCCGGGATGGTGAAGGTGTTCGCCGCCGTCAGCACGCTCAGCACCGTCAGGGGCGAGCCCAGGTTGTCGGCGCCCGCGCCGTCGGTCAGCAGGTTGCCGGTGACCGGCGTATAGCTGCCTACCACGAACTCATTGAGGTGAGTGGCCGTGGCATTGACCGTGGTGGTCAGCGAGCTGAGTAGTCCAATGCCGCCTGCGGTGACCCGCACGTGGTAGGTGCCGGCGCCCTGGTTCTGGAAGGTGTAGCCCGCTCCCCCGCCCAGCAGAGTGACCAGTGAACCACCGCCGACGGTCTGCACCGTCACGTACTGCCCTGTGGCCGGGTTGAGCTTGAGCAGCTCGAGCGTGGTGCCGTTGAGCAGGGTCAGCAGGTTGGCAGAATTGAGCACTACCTGTACATCAGCGGTGGTGTTGGCTGCCACGGTAGTGGTGTACGTGGCCGAGCGGGTACCGAGCACCGGCAAGGACAGCGGTGAGAACGTGGTGGTGCTGCTGGTTTGCAGGTTCACCAGGCTGATGTTGGTGTTGTCGACGTCATTCACCGCGTCCACTACGGTGGCGGGCGCTGCATAGTTGGTGTTGCTCCACACCTCGGTGGCTTGTGGGCTGTCGATGCGCACGTACAGGTTGGCCGTGTCGGACTTGCCGTTCGGATGCACCAGCTGATAGCTGAACACATCCACCTTGCCGACGCTGCTCGGGCTGCCGTTGGGGGTATAGGTGTAGCTGCCATCGCCCCGTATTACCAGGGTCCCGTACTGGCCCTGCACGGTGGTAGCGCTGCCAGCGGTCACGTAGCTCCCGCCCTTGAGCACTTGCAGCACCGCGTCGCTGTCCGGCCCACGCGCATCGGTCGTGCCGTCGATACCCACATCGGTGACGACGTTGCCGGACGTCGCTGCGCCCGTACCGGTGAACTGGGTCAGGCTGGTGGTATCGACCTGCAACGTGGTGTTGACCGTGGTCAGCAGGCCGATACCGCCGCTGCCCACGGTCAGCCGGTAGTCACCGGCACGCAGCTCGCCAATGTCCACGCGCAGGCCTTGGCCCAGCGGCAGCAATACCAGGTCGAGCAAGCCCTGGCTGTTACCGGTCGCCAGCGTCACCCAGGCGCCGCTGGCATTTTTCACCTGCAAGGTGAAGGTGGCGTTGTCCAGCAGGGCCAGGGCACTGCCCGTGTTGAGCGTCAGCGTTGGATCCGCCGTTGTGCCTGCTCCCACTGTCCAGGTAAAGGTCTTGCTGAAGCCCGCCAGCAGGGTGCTGAACGAGTCCTGGTAGGTACGGCTGCTGACGACGGGCGCAAGGTTGACCACGGCGGTCGCCAGGTTGTCGCTGGCGATGACCGGCGCATCGGCGTCCACATCGGGCGCGGTGACGGTGACGTTGCCCGACACGTTGCCGCGTGGGTCGCTCAGGGTGATCGACAGCAGCTGGCCATTGTCCTGTGGTGGGTTCAAGGCCACGGTGAAGCTGCCGTTAGGCTGCACGGTACCGGTTTGCAGCACCGTGCCGGTTGCGCTGCGCACGGTGACGGTGGCGCCGGGCTCGCCGGTACCGGTCAGGCTGGTACCGTCGGCATTGACCTGCAGGTTGCCGGCGACCGCTGGCGGGGTGAAGTCCGGCGCGGTCAACGCGGTGGGCGTCGAAACGTTGCCTGCCGCGTCCGTGAGCGTGATCGACAACGCCTGGTTGTCGATCTGCGCGGCCGCCAGGCTGACCACGAACAGGCCGTTGCTGCCGACCGTGGCGGTGCCCAGCACCGTACCGGCGCCGTTGCGCACTTGTACCGTACTGCCGACCTGGCCCGAGCCGCTGACGGCGGTGCCGGTGGGGTTGATGGTGGCAATCGGCGCGGCAGGCGGCGTAGTATCGGGTGCGAGCACACTGGCGCTGCCGGACAGGTTGCCGGCGGCATCGGTCTGGCGCACCACCAGCAGTTGCCCATCGTTCTGCGGCGAGGTCAGGGCGATGGTGAAGGTGCCGTTGGCCTGCACCACACCGGTACCGACCTGGCCACCTGGGCCTTGCACGGTAACGGTAGCGCCTGCTTCGCCGTTGCCGGTCAGCACGGTGCCTGCACCGTTGACCGTCACGTTGGTCGGCGCAGCCGGTGGTTGGAGGTCAGGCGCGGTGAAGGCCGTGCTGCCAGAGGCGTTGCCCGCCCCGTCGGTCTGGCTGACGTTCAGCACCTGGCCATTCAACTGCGGTGCATTGAGGTTGATGCTGAACTCGCCTGCGGCGTTGACCTGCCCGGTGCCCAGCACCGCATTGCCGGCGCTGCGCACGGTCACGGTTGCGCCCGCTTCGCCGGTGCCGGTCAGTACCAGGCCATTGGTCGACAGCGCGGCGATGACAGGGTTTGCAGGCGGGGTGATGTCTGCCGCCACCACGAAGGTCGGCTGCGATTCGCCGCCAACCAAGGCAACGGCCGTGACGGTCAGTTGCTGCCCGTTGAGCTGTGCAGTCGTCAGTTGCAGGCTGAACGTACCGTTCAAGGTGGCGCCGCCGACACCAATCTGATTGCCTGCCGCGTCATATACCCGAATGCCTGTTCCCGAAGGCGCATTGCCCGACAAAGTCAGGCCATCGCTGGCCAGCACGACATTGGTAGGTGGTACAGGAGGGGGTGCCAACGGCGTGACAAAGGTGATGCTGGCAGACGTATTGGCCGCCGCATCGGTCTGGTAGACCACCAGCGACGCCACCGAGCCGGCAGGCGGACTGGTGACGATCTGGAAGGTCCCGGCCTCGCTGACTTCACCGGTACCGATCACCGTCCCGTTTTTGCTGATGGTAACGGTTGCGCCTGGCTCGCCACGGCCCGTGATCACGGTGAAGGTGTTGTCCACCGCCAGGTCTGTGACGGCATCGGGCGGCGAGGTATCCCGGGCCAGCAAGGTGGCCGGGAGTGAGGTGTTGCCTGCTGCGTCGATGGAGACGACGGTCAGAAGCTGGCCGTTGTCCTGGGCTGGATCCAGGGCGATCGTGAAGGCACCGCCCGCCGCCACCTGCACAGTGCCGACTTCGACACCGTCCGGCCCGCGCACGCTGATGGTGGTGCCGGCTTCGGCCGTGCCGGTGAGGGTCTGGCCGGTGGCATCGAGCACCAGGTCGCCCGGCTGCACCGGTGGGGTGAGGTCAGGCGCTTGCAATTGCACCCCCGGCGATGGGTTGCCGGTGGCGTCCTGGGCGATGAGGGTCAGCACTTCACCGTTGATCTGTGCCGGCGTCAGTGCCACCACGAAACGGCCGTCAGCGGCGACGACAACCTGGCCTACCAGATCGCCCTGGCTGTTGAGCACCGTCACGCGCGCCCCGACTTCGGCTGTGCCGACCAATTGGGTGCCGCTGCTGTTGATGGTCGCCACCACTGCTTCAGGGGGCGTGATGTCCAGTGCGGTCAGGGTGCTGACCGGCGAGACGTTCTGGGCAGCATCGGTCAGGGTCACCTGCAAGCGCTCGCCATTGAGCTGCGGGGTTTGCAGGGCGATGGTGAAGGTGCCTGCGGCGTTCACCACACCCGTGCCGATCTGTGTCGTGCCCACGAACACCCGCACGGTGGCGCCCACTTCGCCGACGCCACCGAGGGTGTCGCCGGCCGCATTGAGCCGCAACTCGGTCGCCGCTGCTGGCGGCGTCAGGTCTGGCGCCTGCACCGTGACCGCCTCGCTGACGTTGCCGGGTGGGTCGGCCTGCAGCACGGAAAGCACTTGGTTATCGATCTGAGCCGGCGACAGGTCCACACGGAAGCTGCCGTCGGCCAGGACCGTGCCCGTACCCAGCGTCACGCCCGCTGCATCCCTGACGGTTACCGTTGATCCCGACTCACCAAAGCCGGTGACCACGCTGCCATCGGCGTTGATCACTACCTGCGTCAATGGCTCTGGTGGGGTGAAATCAGGCGTTTGCAAGGTGGCGACCGGCGAGACATTACCGGCCGCATCGGCCTGGGTGAAGCTCAGCACTTCGGCGTTGGTGAGCGGCGGGTCGAGGGTCAGCGTGAAGTTGCCGCTGGCATCGACAATGGCGCTGCCGATGTCCTCACCCGCTGCATTGGTGACGGTCACTGCTGCGCCGGCTTCGCCGCGCCCTGTGATGGTGACGCCGTCACTGGAAACCGCCAGCTCTGCCGGTGCGGTTGGCGGCGTGGTATCGGGCGCGGTGATGACGCTGGCGCCCGATTGGTTGCCGGCGGCGTCGGTCAGCAGCACCTGCACCTGTTGCCCGTTGGCCTGAGGCGCAGAGAGGTTGACCTGGAAGGTGCCATCGACACGCACGGTGTCGGTGCCCAGCACACTGCCGTCGGCAGCGATCACCCGCACGGTGACGCCTGGCTCGCCTGTCCCGTTGAGCAGGCTGCCACCGCCAGCGAAGGCCAAGTCCTGTGCAGGTGTTGGCGCGGTGCGGTCTGGCGCGGTAAGGCTGACGCTGTTCGATTCGTTACCGGCCACATCGGCCTGGCTGGCATTGAGCAGCTCGCCGTCCAGTTGTGCCGTGGCCAGCGTGGCGCTGAAGTTGCCAGCGGCATCGACCACGGCGGTGCCGAGTTCGACACCACCTTCGCCAGTGATGGTCACGGTAGCGCCCGGTTCGCCGCGGCCGGTCACGACCAGGCCGTCGCCAGACAGCACCAGGCCGGTGAACAGCAGCGGCGCCGTGGTATCCGGCGCCTGCAGCGTGGCAGGTAGCGATACCGCGCCGTCGGTGCCAGTAGCGGCGATCAGCAGCACTTCGCCGTTGGCCTGCGGGCTGCCAAGGTTGACCGTGAAACTGCCGTCATTGGCCACCGGGCTGCTGCCCAGGAGTTGCCCATTGGTGCCGTACACGTTGACGGTGGTGCCGCTGGCTGCCGTTCCCGAGACCGACAGGCCGTCGGCGGCCAGGACCAAGTCTGCCGGGGTTGCCGGTGCCAAAGGCCCAGGGGCGTTGATCGATTGGGCAGGCGAGACGTTCTGTGCTGCGTCGGCTTGCACCACGCTCAAGGTTTCACCCACCAGTGCCGCAGGGCTGAGGCTGACGTTGAAGCGACCGTCGGCTGCGACCACTGCTGTGCCCAACAGGCTGCCATCGGCTGCACTGACGCGCACTGTGGCACCGGCCTCACCGCTACCCACCAGGCTTGCGCCGTCGGCGGACACGGCCAGGTTGCTGACGGCGGCTGGCGGCGTGCTGTCCGCTGCGGTATAGGGCGCAG
Organism: Pseudomonas sp. URMO17WK12:I9; assembly: GCF_900230165.1. Taxonomy (NCBI): domain Bacteria; kingdom Pseudomonadati; phylum Pseudomonadota; class Gammaproteobacteria; order Pseudomonadales; family Pseudomonadaceae; genus Pseudomonas; species Pseudomonas sp. URMO17WK12:I9. The sequence continues at coordinate 76,712 of NZ_OCMQ01000001.1, forward strand.
CGGTCGAAACGTTGCCGGCAGCGTCGGTGGCGGTCACCTGCAGGGCCTGCCCGTTGGTTTGGGGCGCGTTGAGGGTTACCTGGAAGGTACCATTGGCGGCGGCGACTGCCGTGCCCAGCACGTTGCCGGCGTCGTCACGCACGGTCACCGTGCTGTTTGCTTCGGCGCTGCCGGTCATCTGCAGGCCCGACGGGGCGAGCAGCAGGTTGACCGGCGCGTCGGGGGCGGTGAAGTCCGGCGCAGTCACGGCAACCGCCACCGATGTGTTGTTGCCCGCATCGGTCTGGGTGACGCTCAGGCGCTGCGCGTTGAGCTGGGCGCTGTTCAGGGTCAGGGTAAAGCTGCCATTGGCCGCGACCAGTCCTGTACCGAGGATAGTGCCGTCGACCCCGCGCACGCTGACGGTGGCGCCTGCTTCGCCCAAGCCGGTCAGGGTCAGGCCGTTGTTGTTAAGCACCACGTTGGTCAGGGCGGCAGGGGGCGTGAGGTCTGGCGTGGTGAGGTTGACGGCGACCGAGGTATTGCCGGCGGCATCGACCTGGGTGACGCCGATGGCCTGGCCATTGGCCTGGGGCGTATCGAACACCACGGTAAAGCGGCCATCCACACCCACCGTCGCGGTTCCCAGCACGGTGCCGGAAGCGTTGCGCACCTGCACGGTGGCGCCGGGTTCACCGCTGCCGGACAGCTGCCGGCCATCGCCGCTCAACTGCGCGTCGATCACTGCCGCTGGCGGTGTGCGGTCTGGGGTCGCGAGGCTGGCCGGCGCCGACACGTTGCCGGCTACGTCGCTGAGGGTGACCTGCAGCGCGCTGCCGGTGGTCTGGGCACTGGGCAGGGTGATCTGGAACTGGCCACTCTGGTTGACGGTGCCGGTGGCCAGTACCGCGCCGCTGGCATCGCGAATCGTCACCAGCGCCCCGGCTTCACCCTGGCCGGTGACGACCGTGGCTGCGTTGTTCAAGCTCAGGTTGTTGGCAGCCAGAGGCGCCTGCAGATCGGGGGCCTGCAAGGTCGCAGCCAATGACACATTACCGGCCGCGTCCGCCTGGGTCACGATGAGGTTCTGGGCGTTGGCCACTGCCGGGACGAAGTTGACCGTGAACAAGCCATTGCTGCCTACGGTCGCGCTGCCCAGGAAGTTGCCCAAGCTATCGCTGACACGCACGGTAGCGCCCACTTCCCCCTGGCCGGTCAAGGTGCTGCCGATACGGTCGATGGCCACGCCTGTCGGTGCATCAGGCGGCGTGGTGTCTTCGGCAACCACGGTGGCTGGCACCGAGGGTTGGCCGCCTGCCGTGGCTCGCGCGGTGACCTGCAATTTCTGCGCATTGAGCTGGGCATTGAGGAAGAACACGCGGAAGATGCCGTCGGTGCCAACCGTCGCCGTGCCCAATGTGGTACCGGCGGATGTCACGGTAATCAAGGTACCGACGGTGCCCTGGCCGGTCAGGAGGAAGCCGTCTTCGCTGATCGCCAGGTTGCTAGGGGCCGCCACTTCGTTACCGGTCGGGCCCTGCAGCTGCACGTCGGTGGAGGCGTTGCCGGACGGGTCGATCACGACCACGTCGACCGTTTCGCCCGTGCTCAGGGGCGGGTCGACCGGGATCACGAAGGTGCCGTCCGGGCCGGCCGTATCACTGCCGCGCTCGGAGCCATCCGGGTTGCGGATGACCACCGTGCTGCCAGGTTCGGCCGTGCCGCCGACCGTCGTACCATCGGGGCTCACACTGACGTTGGTAGCTGGCAGCGGATCGGTGTTGTCCGGTGCTGTCACGCTGATCGGCGCCGATGCATTGCCGGTCGGGTCGGTGACCACGACGGTGACGGTCTCCCCATTGTTTTGCGCGGTGGGCAGCGTCACGCTGAAGCCGCCGTCGGCGTCTACCGGGACAGTGACTTCACCGCCGGCACTGTCGCGTACCGTGACGGTCTGGGCGCCAGGCGCGTTACCGGTCACAGTGGTGCCGTCTTCGCTGACCACCACGCCGGTGGGTTGCGCAGGTGGGGTGATGTCCGGCGCGGTGACCCGTCCTGGCGAGGAGGCGTTGCCGGCGCCGTCGATCAGTACGACATCCAGCACCTGGCCATCGAGCTGCGCAGGTGACACGGGTACGGTGAAATTACCACCCTCAGGCACCAGGATACTGCCCAGCACGGCGCCGCCAGCGCCCCGTACTTCCACCGTGGCGCCGGGCTCGCCAACGCCCTGGATGGCAGTGCCGCCCGGGGTGATGACAAGACCCGTAGCGGTTGCCGGTGGTGTGCTGTCGTCAGCCGTGAGCGTGGTTGCAGGCGACAGGTTGCCCTGTGCGTCGATGAGGATCACCGACAGCACTTCGCCATTGGTTTGCGCTGGGGTGAGAGGGACTTCGAAGTTGCCATCTACCCCTACTTCGACGCTGCCCAGCACATTGCCAGCGGCATCGCGCACCTCGACAGTGGTCCCGGCCTCACCTTGACCGCTCAGTACGTTCCCGGCGTCATTGAGCGAGAGGCCAACAGCCGCCAGAGGCGGTGCGAGGTCGGGCGCCGTCACGGTGCCCGCAGGGGACGGGTTGCCGGCAGGGTCGGTCTGTATGATCGACAGGTCCTGGCCACCGAGCTGCGCGGGTACCAGGGTGACGCTGAAATTGCCATCGGCTTGAACCTCGGCAGTGCCCAGCACGATGCCAGCCACACCGGTCACCGTGACTTGTGCGCCAGGCTCGCCCGTGCCGGTCACGAGGGTGCCATCGGCTGATACCAGCAGGGTGCCGGGTAGGGCAGGCGGTTCGTTGTCCGGTGCAGTCAGATCGACGGCTTGGGACAGGTTGCCGGCAGCATCACGCTGTTCGACACTCAGCACTTGGCCATTGGTCTGCGCGGGGTCGAGCGTGACCGAGAAGGCGCCATTGCCGCCTACCTGGGCGAAGCCCAGCACGGCGCCGTTCGGCGCGCGTACGGTCACCGTGGCGCCGGCTTCGCCAGTACCGCTCACCGCGCTGCCTGCGCCGTTGATGACCGCATCGGTAACCTGCTGAGGTGGCGTGGTATCCGGCGCCGTGAAGGGTACAGGCCCTGCGCTGTTGCCCAGGTTGTCGGTGGCTTCCACGCTCAAGCTTTCGCCGTTGCGCTGGGCAGCGGACAGGGTGACGTCGAAGCGTCCGTCAGCGCCCACGGTTGCGCTGCCCAACACAGCGCCGTCTGCGTCGCGGACGGTGATGATCGAGCCGACCTGACCCACGCCGGTGAGGTGGATACCCGCCGTGTCGATGGCCAACGCAGAAGGCTGCAGCGGGCCGTCCAGATCAGGCGCCGTGAGGGTGGCGCTGGAGGTGTTGCCGGCGCCATCGCGCACGGTGACTTCCAGGGTCTGGCCATCGGTTTGTGGTGGCGTCAGCTGCACGCTGATAACGCCGTTGGCACCGATTTGAGCCGTGCCGAGCACGTTGCCATCGGCATCGGTGACCTGCACCGTGGCTCCTGCCTCGCCCCGTCCGGTCAATACGCTGCCATTGGTGTTCAACTGCAGCTCGGTAGGTTCATTGGGGGCCGTGATGTCGGGAGCGACGATCTGCACGGGCAGCGAGGGGGTGCCGTCGCCGTCGACGGCGACCACATCCAGGGTTTCGCCGTTCGCCTGGGCCGGTGTGATCCCCACGGTGAAGCTGCCGTCAGGGTTGGCCTGAACGGTGCCGATGACATTGCCCTGGGCATCGCGTACTTCAACCTGAGCGTTGCCCGGTGCGGTGCCACTGACCGAGGTGCCGTCCCCAGCCACCACGATATCGGTCGGGCTGGCCGGTACAGGGGCTTGCGAAACGGTGACGTCTATCACCGTGGAGGTATTGCCAGCTGCGTCGGTCTGCACCAGCGAGATGGCCTGGCCGGCCGCCAGCGGCGCATCGAGGTTGACGACGAAGGTGCCGTTGACCGCGACAGTCCCCGTGCCGATGACCAGGCCCTCATCATTGCGCACCTGTACGGTGGCGCCCGGTTCACCCCTGCCTGCGACGGCGAGGCTTCCCGCACCTGCTTGCACGTTGCTGACCGGCACTGGCGGCGTGATGTCGGGGGCGACATAGCCCAGCGGCACCGAGCTGTTACCCGCAGCGTCGGTCACGGTCACGGACAGGGCCTGACCGTTGGCCTGCGGCGGGTCGAGTGTGAGGTTGAAGGTGCCGCCGGGCTGGGCGATGGCGCTACCGATCAGGGTGCCAGCGGCGTCGCGCACTTCAACGCGCGCGCCGGCCTCGGCAGTACCGCTCAAGGTCACGCCGTTTTCCAGCGCCAGATTGGCAGGCTGCAGCGGCGCCACCTGGTCAGGCGCGGCCAGCGAGCTTGGCGCCGAGACGTTGCCCGCTGCATCGGTAAGGGTGACCTGGAGCGCCGAGCCGTCAATCACCGGCGTCTGCAACTGCACCACGAAGGTACCGTCGGCTTGTACCGTGCCGCTTGCCAGCAGCTGCCCCTGATCATTGCGCACTTGCACGGTGGTGCCGACTTCGCCGCGCCCGGAAACGGTGGCGCCATTGGCACTGATCACAAGGTCGGTGGCAGGTTGTGGCGGCGTGGTGTCGCCCCCGTTGTCAATCACAGGCGCAGTGACCGAGCCTGGCAACGAGGCATTGCCGGCGGCATCGGTGGCATTGACCTGCAAGACCTCGCCGTCGACCTGTGGCGGATTCAGGGTGATGCTGAAGACACCGGTTGCACCCACCACGGCTGACCCCAGCACAGTGACCCCGTCAGCGGCCAGCACACGCACGGTGCTGCCTGCTTCGGCGCGCCCCGTGACCACGCTGCCGTCGCCATTGACTTGCAACTCGCCGGGGATGGCTGGTGGCGTGATGTCCGGCGCCGTCACCTGCACAGGCAGGGAGGCGTTTGCTGCGCCATCGATGGCCACCACGTCGAGCAGTTCGCCGTTGGCCTGAGCCGGGTTGAGCACCACGGTGAACGTGCCACCGGCACCTACCACCACACTGCCGACTACGTTGCCATCGGCATCACGTACCTGCACCTGGCTGCCTGCCGGGGCCGTGCCGCTGATGCTGGTGCCGTCGTCGGCCACCACCAGACCGCTCGGGCTGGCCGGGGCCGGAACAAGGGGGACGTCGAACAGCAGCGGTTCGGACGCATTGCCGCTGGGGTCGGTCTGCACGAGATTCAGGCGTGCGCCGGGCTGGGCGGGTGGGTTGAGTTCGAGCAGGAAGGTCCCGTTGCCACTCACGGTGCTGCTGCCGATCACAGTGCCGGTCGCATCGCGCACTTCCACGCGCGCGCCCGCTTCGCCTCGACCGGCCACGGTCAAGCCGGCGTTGCCCACCACGACATTGCTTACCGCAGCCGGCGGCGTGATGTCCGGTGCTTCGAACTGCAGCGGGGTCGAGGCGTTGCCGGCGGCGTCCACCAGGCGTACATCGAGTGCTTCGCCGTTGGCCTGCGCGGGTGCCAGGATGAGACTGAAGTTGCCGTTTGCATCCACCAGGCCGGTGCCGATCACGGCCCCACCAGCGGTGCGTACTTGCACCGTTGCGCCAGGCTCGCCACGACCGGTAAGCGTGATGCCGCCTTCAAGGGCAAGCTCGGTTGGCTGGGCGGGCGCCAGCAGGTCGGGGCTGACCACGGTGGCGGGGGTGGAGGCGTTGCCGGCGGCATCGGTGAGCACGACTTGCAGGGTGCTGCCGTCCTTGACCGCAGGGTCCAGGTTGAGCTGGAAGGTGCCGTCGGCATTGACGGTTCCGCTGGCCAGCAGATTGCCTTGGCCATCGCGTACCTGCACCGTAGCGCCAGCTTCACCGCGCCCGTTCAGTTGCGCGCCGGCAAGGTTGATGGTCAGGCCCGTGGCAGGTGCAGGCGGGGTGTTGTCCACGGCATCGATATCCGGCGCGGTGACATTACCCCCAGCAGAGGTGTTGCCCGCTGCGTCGGTGGCCGTGACCTGCAAGACCTCGCCGTCGACCTGTGGCGGGTTCAATGTGATGCTGAAGCGGCCAGTGGCGCCGACCACTGCGCTGCCCAATACCGTGGTGCCATCGGCAGCCAGCACACGCACGGTGCTGCCGGGTTCGCCACGTCCGCTGAGCACCGTGCCGTCGGCATTGATGGCCAGTTCGCTTGGCGTTGCAGGCGCAGTGATGTCCGGGGCGATGATCTGGGTGGGCAGGGAAGAAAGCCCTGCACTGTCGATCGCGACCACATCGAGCAATTCGCCGTTGGCTTGTGCGGGTGCCAGCTCGACGGTGAAGCTGCCGTCAGGGCCTGCGACTGCGCTGCCAAGCAACGCACCGTCCGCCCCGCGCACTTCCACCCGAGTGCCTGCCGGGGCGGTGCCGGTGAGGGCGGTACCGTCTTCGGACAGTGCCAGCTCAGCAGGGCTGGCGGGTGGATTGGTCGCCGGCACCGCGATTGTCACGGGGATAGAAGCATTGCCGCTGGGGTCTACCTGAATCAGCCTCAGTTGCTCACCGGCCTGCGCGGCAGGGTCGAGGTTTACCAGGAATGTGCCGTTGGCGGTGACTACGCCGCGACCTAGCAGATTGCCATCGATGTCACGCACTTCAACTGTGGCACCGGCTTCGCCACGACCACTGAGTGCGGTCCCCCCTTGGCCGACCAGAAGATTGGTCACGGCTTCGGGTGGGGTGATGTCCGGGGCATCGAACTGCAACGGGTCAGACGTGTTGCCAGCTGCGTCTACCAGGCGCACGTCCAGCGCCTGGCCGTTGGCCTGGGCAGGAGAGAGGGTGACCGTGAACAGGCCGTCGTCACCCACGATTGCCGAGCCGATCACGGTACCGGTTGCGGTACGGACCTGCACGATGGCACCCGCTTCACCGCGACCGGTCAGGGTCACGCCGCCAGCCAAGGCCAGGTCGGTTGGCTGCGCCGGGGCAATCAGGTCAGGGGAGGTAACGGTCGCGGGCTGGGACACGTTCCCCGCGGCATCGGTGAGCGTGACCTGCAGGTCGCTGCCGTCCTTGACGGCGGGGTCCAGGTTGACAGTGAAGGTGCCATCGGCGGCCACGGTGCCTGTTGCAATCAGGTCACCGGCCGCATTACGCACTTGGACGGTAGCTCCGGCTTCACCGCGACCGCTCAACTGAGTACCCGCCACACCCACGACCAGGTTGGAAGCCGCTTCAGGCGGCGTTGTATCGCCACCGCCATCGATATCCGGTGCGGTGACCGAACTGGCCTGGGATGCATTGCCTGCGGCATCGGTGGCAGTGGCTTGCAGCACTTCGCCGTCTACCTGAGCCGGGTTCAAGGTGATGCTGAACACGCCGGTAGCGCCGACGACCGCCGAGCCCAGCTCGGTGCCGTCAGCGGCCAGAATACGCACGGTGCTACCCGGCTCGGCGCGGCCCGTGACCACGGTGCCGTCGGCGCTCACCGCCAGCTCCGCGGGGGAGGCAGGCGCTGTGATATCGGGGGCGGTGATTTGAGCGGGCAGTGACGACACATCGTCGGCGATGGCCACCACATCCAGCAGTTCGCCATTGGCCTGAGCGGGGTTCAGGTCGATGCTGAAGCTGCCGTCGGCATTGGCGAT
>NZ_OCMQ01000001.1:85781-650123 GCF_900230165.1 Pseudomonas sp. URMO17WK12:I9
GGCATCGAACTGCAAGGGTGCCGAGGCATTGCCTGCCGCATCGACCAGGCGTACGTCCAGTGCCTGGCCGTTGGCCTGGGCAGGGGAGAGGGTGATGCTGAAGGCGCCGTCTGCGCCTACGGTGCCTGTGCCGATCACGGTGCCGGCAGCGTCGCGCACCTGCACGGTAGCGCCTGGCTCACCGCGCCCGGTGAAGGTGACACCATCGGCCAGGGCCAGGTCGGTGGGTTGCGCAGGCCCCACAAGATCTGGAGATGCCACGCTGGCGGCTGGCGAAATGTTGCCTGCCGCGTCGGTCAGGGTGACTTGAAGGCTACTGCCGTCCTTGACGGCAGGGTCCAGGCTGACGGTGAAGGTGCCATCAGCACCCACGGTGCCCGTGGCGAGCAGGTTGCCTGCCGCGTCGCGCACTTGCACGGTGGTGCCGGCTTCGCCGCGGCCGGTCAGTTGGGTGCCAGCCAGGCCTACCACCAGGTCCACCGGTGCATCCGGCGGCGTGGTGTCACCGCCATCGACCAAGGGCGCGGTGATGTTGGCTGCCGGCGACGTATTGCCTGCCGCGTCGGTGGCGCTCACGGCCAAGGCCTGGCCAGTGGTCTGCGGGGGTTGTAGCGTGATACTGAACAGGCCGTCAGCGCCCGCGATGGCGGTGCCCAGCAACGCGCCGCCGGGGCCGCGTACCGAAACGGTAGACCCGGGCTCGGCCCGCCCGGTCAGGGTGGCACCCTGGGCATCGACGGCCAGATTGGTCGGTGCGAGCGGCGCCGTGAGGTCTGGCGCTACGACAGCACCCGGTGCAGAGACGTTGCCAGCGGCATCGGTAAGGGTAACTTGCAGGTTCTGGCTATCGAGCTGCGCGGGTGTGAGCACCACCTCGAAGGCACCATTGGCCCCCACCACGCCGCTGCCGATCACATTGCCGGCAGCGTCGCGAACATTGACCGTAGTGCCGGGCTCGCCACGGCCCGAAAGGCGCGTGCCATCAGCGGACACAGCGAGCGCCACGGGCGCATCAGGAGGGGTAGTATCGGTGCCATCGACCACTGGAGCGGCAATACCGGCTGCGGCGGACGTGTTGCCCGCCGCATCCTCGGCCGTGACCTGTAAGGCCTGGCCGGCGGTCTGTGCCGGTTGCAGGGTAACGCTGAACAATCCATCCGTCCCTGCCGTGGCCGAGCCCAGCAGCACGCCGTCGGCCCCTCTGACCGACACCGTGGAACCTGGCTCGGCACGGCCGGTAAGCGTTGTACCCTGAGCGTCGATCGCCAGTTCGGTTGGCGCCAGCGGAGCGGTCGCATCCGGTGCGGTCACGGTGCCTGGTGCAGACACATTGCCGGCTGCATCGGTCAAGGTCACTTGCAGGTTTTCGCTGTTGATCTGGGGGGCGTTGAGCGCTACATCGAAGCTGCCATCGGCCCCGACCGTACCGGTACCGAGCAGGTTGCCAGCCGCATCGCGGATGTTCACGATCGCACCCGCTTCACCGCGCCCCGACAGGCGCAGGCCATCCGGGGAAACCAGCAGGTCGATGGGGGTCGCCGGGGCCGTGGTGTCAGGCACTGCACCGCCACCACCGCCGCCGCCGCCACTACCGCCGCCTACCGCCGCCGCGCCGCCGCCCACGCCGAGCAACCCCAGGCCTGCGATGGCCCACGTCGGCATGGCATCGCCCGCCGTACCGATGCCTGCAACCAGTTCGTCCAGAGAAGCCACTTCGTTGAAGGTGAAGCCGGTGAACGCCTGGGCGTCGTATTCGGCTTGCCAGAGGGTACCGTCTTCGCCGACGAACACCATGTCGCTGCCAACGCCAGCCTGATTCACCGCGAAGAAATTGCCGATGGTGACCTTCTCGCCGGACTTGAGCGTGACGATCAAATCCTGCCCGCGTTGGGTGACGGTGGCGACCTGGTCGGGGGCGACGGGCATCTGCACGACGCCTGGGCCATTGAGACTGATATTGCCCCAGGCATTCTGGGTGGCGACGGCGGACTGCTTATCGGCGACGACGATGTTTTCCATGAAGTGCTCCCTGCTGGTCGACTGATCCCCCCCGGCCTGAATGTGGCCGGCATTGCTGCACCAGGTCCTCTGGAACGCGATGCGGCAACCTCGACTGGTGAGTCGAGGCATGGGCGTTTAGGAGATATAGCAGCCGTGTTCAGACCAACCAGAGGCTTTCTGGGTTAATCCTTTTGTGAGGCATCCCTAGCGGATACCTAGCCGCCGGGCCAGGCGGCTGAGGTTCGCGCGGTCGAGTTCGAGCGCTCTTGCGGTGGCTGCCCAGTTGCCCTGATGTTGATCCAGGCAGGCCTGGATCAGCTGGCGTTGGTAGATGTCCAGCGCCTGGCGCAGGCCTCCAGCACCCAGGTCGGGTACCGTCGTCTCAGGGGCTGGAGCGGGCTGCGAATGGAGTGAGGTAGGTGGTTGCAGATCCAGATCGGCAGCGGTCAAGGACAAGATCCTGGGGCGTACCGTTTGTCGGCCCAACGCCTTGAGCGCCGAGCGGCCTATCAGATGCTCCAGTTCACGCACGTTGCCCGGCCAGTCGTAGGCCAGGAGTGCAGCTTGAGCGTCCGCGCCCAGTCGTAGGCTGCTCAGGCCCAAGCGTGAGCGATTCTGTTCGAGGAAGTAGCCTGCCAGCAGCAACACGTCGCGTGCGCGTTCCCGCAGAGGAGGGACATGCAACGGATAGACGCTCAGACGGTGGTAGAAATCGGCACGCAAGCGCCCGTTGCGCACCTCGGCGGCCAGATCACGGTTGGTGGCGGCGATCAGGCGCACATCGACGTGGTGTTCGCGGTCTGAACCCAGCCGCTGCAACTGTCCGCTTTGCAACACGCGCAGCAGCTTGGCTTGTACCGCCAGCGGCAACTCGCCCACCTCGTCGAGAAACAAGCTGCCCCCATGGGCCAGTTCGAACTTGCCCCGGCGGTCTGCATGGGCGCCGGTGAAGGCCCCGCGCACGTGGCCGAACAGCTCGCTTTCCACCAGCGTGTCGGGCAGCGCTGCGCAGTTCAGGCTGATCAGCGGCTTGTGGGCCCGGCTGCTCGCCTGGTGCAGGGCCTGGGCCACCAACTCCTTGCCCACCCCGGTCTCGCCGGTGATCAGCACGGTGAGATCGCTGCTGCCCACCAGTCGGATTTCCTCCACCATGCGCTGGTGGGCCGGGCTCTGGCCGATCAGCTCTCGGTCCTGACCACTGGCCTGGCGGTACACCTCCGCCCGCTGATGCTCATTTTCCGCACGCAGGGCCAGGCGTTCGATCCGCTCGGCCACGGTCACCGTCGCAGCGGCCAGGCTGGCAAAGGCTTGCAAGGCGTCGAGCTCCAGGCTCTGGAACTGGCCGGGCGTCAGGGCATCGAGGGTGACCAGCCCCCACGGGCGCTCATCGACCATCAAAGGGCAACCCATGCAGTCGTGAACCTCAAGGTCCACATCCGGCGTATTGACCAGGCCATCGTACGGGTCCGGCAGCTCGGAGTCGCTGGCAAAGCGGGTAGGGGAGGGGCTGCTCAACAGGATCTGAAAACGTGGATGCTCACTGACCTTGAAGCGACGTCCAAGGGTGTCTGGGCTCAGGCCATCCACGGCCAAGGGCACTAGCCATTCGCCATCGAGCCGGAGCAAGGCGGCAGCGTCACAGGGCAACAGACTCCGCATGGCTTGCAGTAAACGGCGATAGCGTTCCTGATCAGGCAGGTCGCGAGACAGGTCGCTGACCAGTGGCAGCAAGGCGGTAAGCAGTGGCTTGGCAGTCATAGGGACTCCTGTGGGTCTAATTGACTATACGCCGACCTGAGTCATTTAGACATGGTGCGGCTTGAAGGCCGCGGATTTGCTGCGCGCTGGACTTGGCACGAATGATGAAAAGACTGAGCATCATTCGAAGCCCCAGGCTCAGGAGTTGCTGCAATGCTCAATGCCGAACAACGTGCGATCATCAAGGCCACCGTTCCATTGCTGGAAACAGGCGGCGAGGCACTGACCACTCATTTTTACCAGATGATGCTCAACGAGTATCCCGAGGTACGCCCACTGTTCAACCAGGCGCATCAGGCCAGCGGTGACCAGCCCCGTGCCTTGGCCAATGGCGTGCTGATGTATGCCCGTCATATCGACCAGCTCGAACAGCTGGGCGGTCTGGTGGGCCAGATCATCAACAAGCATGTGGCGCTGCAGATCCTGCCCGAGCATTACCCGATCGTTGGCCGCTGTTTACTGCGGGCCATCGAGGAAGTGTTGGGCACAGACATTGCCACGGCCGAGGTAATCGATGCCTGGGGCGCAGCCTATGGCCAGTTGGCAGACATACTCATTGGTGCTGAAGAAAACCTTTACAAGCAAAAGGAAGAGGCCGACGGCGGGTGGCGAGGAGCTCGCGAATTCCGACTGGCACGGCGGGTGGAAGAAAGCCTCGAGATCGTCTCCTTTTACTTCGCACCGGTGGACGGCAAGCCGGTGCTCAAGGCTGAACCAGGGCAGTACATCGGCCTGAGGCTGATGATCGATGGTGCAGAGCAACGCCGCAACTATTCGCTCTCTGCCTTGTGCGACGGGCGTGAATATCGGATCAGCGTCAAACGCGAATCCGATGGCAAGGTCTCCAGCTACCTGCATGACCACCTGAGGGTAGGTGACACCCTCGAATTGTTCCCGCCAGCCGGTGATTTCACACTGGCCGCCAGTGACAGACCGTTAGTGCTGATCAGTGGGGGCGTGGGCATTACGCCTACCTTGGCCATGCTAGAAGCAGCCTTGCCGACCGGGCGGCCGGTGCACTTCATTCACTGCGCGCGCAATGGACAGGTGCATGCATTTCGCGAGTGGCTCGACACTCAGGCAGCGCAACATCCGCAGCTCAAGCGTTTCTACTGCTACGCCGAAGCGGATGAAGCAGCCCACGCCGATGCCGTGGGGCTGCTGAACCAGCATCTGCTGGGCGAATGGCTCCCTCGCGAGCGCGATGTGGACGCCTACTTCCTCGGGCCGAAGCCCTTCATGGCCGCCGTTAAACGCCAGCTTCTGGCCTTGGGCGTACCCGAGCAACAGACCCGCTACGAGTGCTTCGGGCCGGCCGCATCGCTGGCGTAAGAGCATTAGCGCCTAGTGACTATATATAAAGAAGCGTAACGGCCAGGCGCAAGGTCGGCCGTCTCTGGGGCTGCAAGGCAGCCCCTTCCTGCGAAGACGAGATCGCCAGGGCGATACGTGTCTGAGCGTTAATCCTGCATTAACCCAGCTGCCATTCACTCCTGCTGAGCGAGAAGCAGGCGGCAACTGCGGCCTGTTCGGTAGCTTCAATTTTCGCTGCCCCTCGTTGAACCGTCCTGCCAATGCCCGGTCTGAGCCACACCCCATTGCCGCCTGGAATATGTATCCATGAAAGGCGGGGCGCCCAGGCAGCCGGCGTCTGTGTAGAATTACGCCGGGCTGGCGGAATACGCTGCGACTATCCATCCAAGGAACCGGCAATGAATGATCAAACATCGCGCCTGAATCGGGAACGGCGCTTTCTGGTACTGTTGGGCCTGATCTGCGTTTCGCTGATCGGTGGCGCGCTCTACATGCAGGTAGTGCTGGGCGAGGCGCCATGCCCGTTGTGCATCCTTCAGCGCTATGCGCTCCTGTTCATCGCCGTCTTTGCATTCCTGGCCGCAGCCATGCCCGGGCGACGCAGCCTGACCTTCTTCGAGGCACTGGTGGTGGTCAGCGCCATTGGCGGAATCATTGCAGCCGGCAACCATGTGTATATACTCGCCAACCCCATGGTCAGTTGTGGCATCGATACCCTGCAGCCCATCGTCGATGACTTGCCCTTGGCCAAGCTCTGGCCGCTGGCGTTTCAAGTGGACGGCTTCTGCAGCACGCCTTACCCACCGGTGCTGGGCCTTTCGCTGGCGCAATGGGCATTGATTGCCTTCGTCCTGACGGCGTTGCTGGTGCCACTTGGCATCTACCGCAACCGTCGCCGCCCTTAGACAAAAGTCCCTGAATCCAACAAGGTTTTCAGGCGCTCGATCAAGGTCGGGAAACCCCTGGGAAGTTGATCCAGATCAAGCTGTAGCCCTTGCTGAATGCGGGTTGCAGGGCTATAGCCAGGGGTGCGACAAAGTGTCGCGAAGTTGAATTTATCGGCGTTATTGTTACAGATCCTGTAAAGGACTGTTGCTCAATAAGTCATAGTCAAGGGTTGGCGACCTATCTACAATCGCCCCCAATTTCCGTTCGGCACTGCTTGCAAGTCGCAGGATTGAAGGAAGCCCCAGCGCTCCTTTTTGCTGACTTCGTCAAGTTTCGCCCAACGGCGATACCGGGCGGACCCCCCTCCGCGTTTTCCGCACCAAATGGAATTGGTCTGCTATACAGGCCTTTGCCTACGAAACCAAAAGCACCGCTAACTCGCTTGAAGCCAAGGTCCTGCAGTCGGGCCCAGGCAGGAGCGGGTACGGGCGCGCAATGCCTCACTTGGTTGGACGAAGTGTTGGCTACCAAACACCAATTGCATTGAAGCAAGCTGATCTAGAGGTCGTGAGATGAGTAAAAAGCGTTACCCCAGACTGTTTGGCATATTGCCCTTTTTAGGCATGCTTTTACTCAGTGGGTGCAACTGGACCCTGCTCGACCCGAAGGGACAGGTCGGCATTGAGCAAAAGAACCTGATCCTGATCGCAATCGGCCTGATGCTGCTGGTCGTCGTGCCAGTCATCATCATGACCGTGGTGTTCGCCTGGAAGTATCGCGCTTCCAACAAGGCAGCCACCTACACCCCGGACTGGTCTCACTCGACCAAGATCGAGGCTGCGGTGTGGATCATCCCGATTCTGATCATCATCGTGCTGGGTTACGTGACCTACAAGTCCACCCACAGGCTCGACCCGTACCGTCCTCTGGATTCCGACGTGAAGCCCGTGCAGATCGACGTCGTCGCGCTAGACTGGAAGTGGCTGTTCATCTACCCGGAACAAGGTATCGCCACGGTCAACAAGATCGTCTTCCCGGCCAATACCCCGGTCAACTTCCGCGTCACCTCCGACGCCGTGATGAACTCGTTCTTCATCCCGGGCCTGGGCGGCCAGATCTACGCCATGGCGGGCATGACCACCAAGCTGCACCTGATCGCCAACGAGAACGGCGTGTTTGACGGTATCAGCGCCAACTACAGCGGTGCTGGCTTCACCGGCATGAAATTCAAGGCTACTGCCACGTCCCAGGAAGACTTCGAGAAGTGGGTCGCCGAAGTCAAGCAGTCGCCGAAGAAGCTGGGCAAGGCCGAATACGAAGCCTTGGCCAAACCAAGCGAAAACAACCCAGTCACGCTGTATAGCGAGGCCTCGCCTGACCAGTTCCAGCTGATCGTCGACAAGTACGAAGGCATGAACCGCGGTCGTTCGAGCCACGAAGAAGCTGGCAGCAAAGACCTGGCCACTACCAAGGGTGTGGAATCGAGTATGCAACCAGCTGCCGGTGCAGAGGAGTAAGAGATGTTCGGTAAATTAAGCCTGGAGGCGATACCCTATCACGAGCCGATAGTCATGGTGACACTCGCCATTATCGCGCTCGGTGGTATCGCTGTCGTTGGTGCGGTCACCTACTTCCGCAAGTGGTCCTACTTGTGGACCGAGTGGTTGACGACCGTCGACCACAAGAAAATCGGGGTGATGTACATCATCGTCGCGATGGTCATGCTGCTGCGCGGCTTTGCCGACGCCATCATGATGCGGACCCAGCTGGCTGTTGCCACCGGTGGTTCCGAAGGCTACCTGCCGCCTGAACACTATGACCAGATCTTCACCGCCCACGGTGTGATCATGATCATCTTCATGGCGATGCCATTCTTCACCGGCCTGATGAACCTCGCGGTTCCTCTGCAGATCGGTGCGCGTGACGTGG
Organism: Pseudomonas sp. URMO17WK12:I9; assembly: GCF_900230165.1. Lineage (NCBI taxonomy): Bacteria > Pseudomonadati > Pseudomonadota > Gammaproteobacteria > Pseudomonadales > Pseudomonadaceae > Pseudomonas > Pseudomonas sp. URMO17WK12:I9. The sequence continues at coordinate 93,672 of NZ_OCMQ01000001.1, forward strand.
CCTTCCCGTTCCTGAACTCCCTGAGCTTCTACCTGCTGCTGGCAGGCGTGCTGCTGGTGAACATCTCGCTGGGCGTTGGTGAATTCGCCAAGACCGGTTGGGTTGCCTATCCGCCGCTCGCGGGTATTCAGTACAGTCCGGGCGTGGGTGTCGACTACTACATCTGGGCGCTACAGCTCTCAGGATTGGGTACGACGCTGACAGGCGTGAACTTCCTCGTCACCGTGATGAAGATGCGCGCACCTGGCATGAAGCTGATGGACATGCCTATCTTCACCTGGACCTGCACCTGGGCAAACGTCCTGATCGTGGCTTCGTTCCCGATCCTGACCGCTGCACTGGCACTGCTGACCGTTGACCGTTATCTGGACTTCCACATCTTCACCAACGAGCTTGGTGGGAACCCGATGATGTACGTCAACCTGTTCTGGGCCTGGGGTCACCCTGAGGTTTACATTCTGATCCTGCCGGCCTTCGGCGTGTTCTCGGAAGTGACCTCCACCTTCTCCGGCAAGCGCCTGTTCGGCCACCACGCGATGATCTACGCATCGGGTGCGATCGCTGTACTGGGCTTTGCGGTTTGGCTGCACCACTTCTTCACCATGGGTGCCGGCGCCAGCGTCAACACCTTCTTCGGCCTGGCGACGATGCTGATCTCCATTCCGACGGGTGTGAAGCTGTTCAACTGGCTGTTCACCATCTACCAGGGCCGTCTGCGCTTCACTGCGCCGATCCTCTGGACCCTGGGCTTCATGATCACCTTCTCCATCGGTGGCATGACTGGCGTTCTGCTGGCTGTACCGGGTGCTGACTTCGTGCTGCACAACAGCCTGTTCGTAATCGCCCACTTCCACAACGTGATCATCGGTGGTGCGGTATTCGGCTACATCGCCGGCTTCGCCTACTGGTTCCCGAAAGCCTTCGGTTTCACCCTGAACGAGAAGTGGGGCAAAGCTGCCTTCTGGTTCTGGATCTCGGGCTTCTACGTGGCATTCATGCCGCTGTACGCACTGGGCTTCATGGGTATGACCCGTCGTCTGAACCACTCGGACAACCCACTGTGGGAACCCTACCTGTACGTTGCCGTGGTCGGTGCCGTGCTGATCCTGTTCGGTATCGCCTGCCAGCTGATCCAGCTGTTCGTATCGGTTCGCGATCGTCACCAGAACCTGGACGTGACCGGCGACCCATGGGGCGGCCGTACCCTGGAATGGTCGACTTCGTCGCCACCTCCGTTCTACAACTTCGCCCACATGCCTGAGAAGGTTGGCCTGGATGCCTGGCACGAAGCCAAGGAAGCCGGTGTTGCCTACAAGGTGCCGGGCAAGTACGAAGCGATCCACATGCCGAGCAATACCTCTACCGGTTTGTTCATGGGTCTGTTCCTGACCATCTTCGGCTTCGCTTTCATCTGGCACATCTGGTGGCTGGTCGGCGCAAGCCTGGTTGCAACCATCGCTGTCTTCGTTCGCCACGCTGCGCGTGACGACCAGGGCTTCATGGTTCCGGCCGAAGAAGTGGCGCGCATCGAAGGCGAGCGCATGAAAGCGTTGGCCAATGCAGGTGCTCTGCCTGCCGGCGCACGTGTCGAATCGTTTGAGCGGGTGTAATCAATGTCCAGTCAAGTAATGCACGGTGCTCATGGTCACGACCATGGGCACGACGATCACCACCACGACTCGGGCCAGATGACCGTACTGGGCTTCTGGCTGTACCTGATGACCGACTGCATCCTGTTTGCGTCGCTCTTCGCCACCTACGCGGTGCTGTCCGGCAGTTTTGCCGGCGGCCCGTCGGGTCATGACATCTTCGAGCTCAAGTTCGTAGCTGTCGAAACGCTGTTCCTGCTGCTGTCCTCGATCACCTTCGGCTTCGCCATGCTGAAGATGTTCGCCGGTAACAAGGCAGGCGTACTGGGCTGGTTGGCTGTGACCTTCCTGTTCGGTGCGGGCTTCATCGCGATGGAAATCTACGAGTTCCATCACCTGATCGGCGAAGGCTTCGGCCCGAACCGCAGTGGCTTCCTGTCGGGCTTCTTCGCGCTGGTAGGCACCCACGGTCTGCACGTGACGGCTGGTCTGATCTGGATGGCAATCATGATGTACCAGATCAACAAGCACGGCATCACGCCGACCGCCAAGACCCGCATGAGCTGCCTGAGCCTGTTCTGGCACTTCCTGGACGTGGTCTGGATCTGCGTATTCACCGTCGTCTACCTGCTGGGGGTTCTGTAATGGCTAACGCACACGACACTCATCACGAAGGCAGCCACGGCAGCGTCAAGTCGTACATGATCGGTTTCGTCCTGTCGATCATCCTGACCGCGATTCCGTTCGGCCTGGTGATGTACCCAAGCCTGCCGAAGAACCTGACCGTTCTGATCGTTGTGGCCATGGCCGTGATTCAGGTAGTGGTACACCTGGTGTACTTCCTGCACATGGACCGCTCGAAAGAGCAACGCAACAACGTATCGACGTTCCTGTTCACCGCCATGGTGATCGCGCTGCTGGTTGGCCTGTCGCTGTGGATCATGTTCAGCATCCACGTCGAAATGCTGGCCAAGTGAGGTAAGACTGCATGTCCGTTAAGCACTTTATCCAAATCACCAAACCGGGGATCATTTTCGGTAACGTGCTTTCCGTGGCAGGCGGTTTCTTCCTTGCCGCGAAGGGCCATGTGGACTTCGCCCTGCTGCTGGCAGTGGTCGTTGGTACTTCCCTGGTGGTGGCGTCCGGTTGTGCATTCAACAACTGCATCGACCGCGACATCGACCAGAAAATGGAGCGCACCAAGAACCGCGTGATGGTACAGGGTGGCATGTCACTGCCCCTCGCGCTGATCTACGCCACCCTGCTTGGGGTGGCGGGTTTCAGCTTGCTGTACGTGCAGGCCAACCCCTTGTCCGCGTACTGCGCACTGATCGGCTTCGTGGTCTATGTAGGCTTCTATAGCCTGTGGCTCAAGCGTAAATCGGTGCACGGCACCTTGGTCGGCAGCCTGTCCGGTGCCATGCCGCCTGTCATTGGCTACTGCGCTGTCAGCAATAGCTTCGACCTGGCGGCTGTGACCCTGCTGGTGATGTTCAGCCTGTGGCAGATGCCGCACAGCTTTGCCATCGCCATCTTCCGCTTCAAGGACTACAGCGCCGCAAACATTCCGGTATTGCCGGTGGCGCGTGGCATCCTGGCTGCGAAGAAGCAGATCGTGCTGTATGTGCTGGCGTTCGTGCTTGCGACCTTGATGCTCACCCTCGGTGGTTACGCTGGCCTCGGCTACATGGCCGTGGCAGCTGCCATGGGCCTTTACTGGCTGTACATGGCATGGGGTGGCTACAAGGCTGAAGACGACAGCAAGTGGGCGCGCAAAGTGTTCGGCTTTTCCATCCTCACCGTCATGGCCCTGAGCCTGATGATGGGGGTGGACAGCCAGACGGCTGCTGACGTGCTGATGACCTACGCACGCTGAAACCACGCCTGCTTCACGAAAACCCCGGCCTGTGCGCCGGGGTTTTTTTATGTCTATTTGGGGCCTGTGGCGGGTGAGCCAGACCCCTCGCTTGGTTTGTAGAGCTTTTTTGGAACAGGCCTACCAGCGATGGTGAAGCGCACCACTGCGCGCGTTGGCGTTACAAAAAATGCCCCTGTTTAGATAATAAAAAACAGCAGATTACCCTTTACAAGACATCTATATCGGCACTATCTTCTGAGTCAGGTCGCCGCATGCGGCCAGCGTCGCTCGGACGGTTCCGGGCGCTTACGTTTTTTAGAGGAAACCATGGCCACTCCAGGTTTGCCGCGCCGTTTTGCGCGCATCGATCGTCTCCCGCCCTACGTCTTCAACATCACTGCCGAGCTCAAGATGGCTGCCCGCCGCCGTGGCGAGGACATCATCGACCTGAGCATGGGTAACCCCGATGGCGCCACGCCGCCGCATATCGTCGAGAAGCTGGTGCAGGTCGCTCAGCGCGAGGATACCCACGGCTACTCCACATCCCGCGGCATCCCGCGCCTGCGTCGCGCTATCTCGAACTGGTACAAGGAACGGTACGGGGTCGACATCGACCCCGAAGATGAGGCCATCGTCACCATTGGTTCGAAAGAGGGCCTGGCGCACCTGATGCTGGCCACACTGGACCAAGGCGATACGGTACTGGTACCCAACCCCAGCTACCCGATCCATATATACGGGGCTGTCATCGCCGGGGCCCAGGTGCGTTCTGTCCCGCTTGTGCCGGGCGTGGACTTCTTCAACGAGCTTGAACGGGCCATTCGCGAGTCGATCCCCAAGCCCAAGATGATGATTCTCGGCTTCCCGTCCAACCCGACTGCCCAATGCGTGGAGCTGGACTTCTTCGAACGCGTTGTGGCATTGGCCAAGCAATATGGCGTGCTGGTGGTCCACGACCTGGCGTATGCCGACATCGTGTACGACGGCTGGAAAGCGCCATCGATCATGCAGGTGCCTGGCGCCAAGGACATTGCGGTGGAGTTCTTCACCTTGTCCAAGAGCTACAACATGGCCGGCTGGCGGATCGGCTTCATGGTCGGCAACCCCGAACTGGTCAATGCCCTGGCGCGCATCAAGAGCTACCACGACTACGGCACGTTCACGCCTTTGCAGGTGGCTGCCATTGCAGCGCTGGAAGGGGATCAGCAGTGCGTACGGGATATTGCCGAGCAGTACCGCCAGCGTCGCAATTTGCTGGTCAAGGGTTTGCACGAGTTGGGCTGGATGGTCGAGAACCCCAAGGCGTCCATGTACGTCTGGGCCAAGATCCCGCCTGAGTACGCACACCTGGGTTCGCTCGAGTTTTCCAAGAAGCTGCTTGCCGAGGCCAAGGTATGTGTCTCGCCAGGCATCGGCTTTGGGGACTATGGTGATGACCATGTGCGCTTTGCCCTGATCGAAAACCAGGACCGGATCCGTCAGGCCATCCGCGGTATCCGCCAGATGTTCCGGGCTGACGGGCTGGCGCGCAAGTAATCCGTGACGCCCTGCCGCTGGCGTTGCCGGCGGCAGGTGCGCTGCGCTGCGCTCAATGGTGGGGTGGGCTTCCGAATGTGCCTTGCTTCGCTGACTGATTACCTTCGGCACTCATTTCTCGCACGATGATAGTGACATGAGTGTTTTTACCGCCTATTTCTGTGGGACAGGTTCCCATCGCTTCGACGACACCAACACCAACTTCTGGAACGGCGAACTGGTCTCGACCCTGGCAAGCCATGACCAAGGCCGCGAATTTGCCCACTGGGTCGCTGTCGACGGTCCGGGCAGCGGCAATCTCCAGGACGACAGCCTGTTCGTCGATCCCGGCGGCTACTACAACTGGACAGGGCAGTTGTTTGGCCGTGGCTGGGAAGAAAACGTCAGCCATGTGCTGCAGATCATCAAGGGCGAAAGCCGCTGGCAGCGCACCAAGCTAAGCGAAGCCGAGTACAAACGCCTCAAGGATGCCGGCGTTCCTGTGCCAGAGGTGGCTTCGACCGCTTCGTGGTTCTGGAGAACCTATGACTACGGCGATCGCCACCCCACGCCGCAAGAGCTGCAAGAGCGCATCATTCATCTGTTCCGCAAGCCGCGCGTGCCTACCCAGGTCAACCTGGTCGGCTGGAGCCGCGGCGGCATCAGCTGCCACATGCTGGCCAATGCCATGGCCAAGGACCCTGAACTGTGCGATGTCCCGGTCAACATTTTTACCATTGACCCGGTTCCAGGCATTGGCAATGTGCAGCCAGAGCGCGTGATGCTGCCGGGCAATGTGCGCGAGTATGTGGGCTTCTACTCCCGTGACGAACGCTCCAAAGGGTTCGCCTGTGTGGTGCCAGGCGTGCAACCCGGTACCCGGATAAGCGTGTTTCCCATGCCGGGTCGGCACGCGACGTTGGTGGGGAATGCGTCGGTTGACGGTGCGGGCAGCGGCGAAGTGCTCGTCCAGCCGGGTTTGGTGGTCAGGCACTACGCCGAAGTATGCCTGAGGCGCTGGGGTGTCGAATTGGCCAAGTGCCTGAACTTGAGTGACGGACAAGTGATGGCCTATCACAAGGCAATGGCAGACTGTGAGGACCGGTACCAAGCAATGCGTCGTGCGTCCTACACCCTTGTGACCGAAGGTAGCCCTGACGACCGGCTGTTACACCAGGGCACCCGGCAAACGACCTTCAGCCATGTGCGCGGTGATCCCTATCGCCCAGCCGCGGGCCTTGGCCTGAATCAATGCGATGGCGATACCTATAAAGCGCTGCGCTAACTGAAATCGAGGGGCGAATAGGGTGTCTGGTGAAAGCCAAGCGCCTGCGGTTATTTTTTTCTGCCCCTCTATTCAATCACCCCCGCTTGGACCGAGAATGGCTGCTCGGGCCAGCCCCGATCTCAACCACCTTTCTTCCGTGCAATCATGTCCGAATATAACCCTTGCCTTGACTGCGGCGCTTGCTGCGGGTACTTCCGTGTGTCCTTCTTCTGGGGTGAATGCCAGTCCTCCGGCGGTGTGGTGCCTGACGATCTGGTGGTGCAAGTGAGTCCGTCTCGGGTGGCCATGATTGGCACCGACGCCAAGCCCTGCCGCTGCATTAGCCTGCAGGGCGAGGTGGGGCAGGGCGTGGCCTGCGCCATCTACGCCAACCGTTCCAGTCCCTGCCGCGAGTTCGAGGCGTCGTGGGAAGGGGGCGTACACAACCCACGCTGTGATACCGCCCGGGCCGCCTACGGGCTACCGCCATTGACCCCGCCTGGGGCGAATGAGCCGCATTGGCCCGATGATGGGGCTGAGGTCGCCTAAGCCCGTATCTAAGCGTGCGCGCACGAGCGTCTTGGATCTGAATCGTTGACATGGAAGTCGGTAGGATTCGCCATCTCTGACAGAGTCGCGATGCGAAGCTGAATGCGTTGGCTGTCGACTGTGGCCCGCCGTGCAGTTTTGCACTGCCTGAAGGTCGCGCTTGACGCTAAACTGTCATCTTACCCAGCAATGGACAGGTGAGCCGGCGTGACCCCACCCCGAAGTTTCCCGAGTGATCTGTGTCTCGATAGCCCGCGCCTTTACCTGCGCCCCATGCGCCACGCCGATGCGGCGAAGTGGTTGGCGATCATGGCCGACCCTGAGGTCATGCGGTACTGGCACCACGCGCCCTGGCAGAATCTGGCTGAAGCCCAGAGCGCGCTGGCAGCTGACCGTGAAGCGTACGCCAATGGCGAGCAACTCAAGTTGGGTATGTACCGCCGGGACAACGGCGAACTGATCGGTATGGTTCAACTGTTCAACATCGACGACACCTCCCGGCGAGGTGAGATCGGCTATTGCCTGGCCAGCGCTGTGCAGGGCAGGGGATACATGGATGAAGCGTTGACGTGCTTTATCGACTACATCGCCAATACCCTGCACATGCGCCGCCTGGAAGGCGAGATCGACCCTCGCAACCAAGGCTCGGCGCGTACGTTGGAGCGCCAGGGGTTCGTGCTGGAGGGCACCCTGCGAGCGCGCTGGTGCGTGGGCGGTGAGCTGTCGGACTCGGGTATCTACGGGCTGCTGCTGGAACCGCCGGTGGCGTGAGAGGCTGCGATCACCCAGTTTGGAAGCGGGGGATGACATGGGTTATGGTCATCCCCTGTGCCGACCTTCCAGGTGTCCTTTGCCCGCTTTTTACCTCAGCATTACCCTCCTGTTGTACCTGGTCGCCCTGTGTCTCGATGGCGCCTCGATGAGTGACGGCCACCACATGCCCGCCCTGCAGATGCTGCTGTACGGGCCTTGGGGCATACCATTCGGCCTGCACCAGTGGTTTGCCAACCCATTGCTCGCCCTGGCCATCCTGGCGCATCGGCGCTTTCGCCGTTTGGCCCTGCTGCTGGGGCTTTGTGCGCTGTATCTGGCAGGGACCAGCCTGGGTATCGACCGCCTGCCTGACAACCAGAGTTATGAGTTCCACGACCTGACGGGCTTGGCGGCAGGCTTCTACGTGTGGGTGGCAGCGATGCTGGTGTTTTGCTTTGGTCAGGGCTGGTACTGTCTGAAAGCGCGCCAAGCCGCTGATATGCCTGGGTGGAATTGGGCGGACGTTACCCTGATTGCAGCATTGGCGGTGATGTTGTATGCCGCCACACAGATGCCGTCGCTGCGCTTCGAGCCGAGCAGGGTGTTGATGCCGCCGGAGCAACCTCAAACGCTTTGACCTTCACGGAGAGTTCGCATGATCAAGCACTATCTGGCTGGGCTGGCATTGGCGTGCTGCACGCCGCTGGCCATGGCCGACGATCCGTCGCCCGCTTATGCCCGCTGTATGGACAATGCCTCCAGTACCCTGGCCATGGGTGAATGCCTCAAGGCCGAGATGCAGGTACAGGACCAGCGTCTGAACCGCGTCTACAAACAGCTGATGAATAAACTACCGGCGGATCAGCAAAAGAGCCTGCGTGATGTGCAGCGCAAGTGGCTGGCTTATCGGGATGCCAACTGCCAGTTTCATCGCACGGCCAGTGGCGGCACCATGGCGCAGCTTGAGGGCGGGACCTGCCTGATGGACATGACCCGAGAGCGGGCGGCGGAGCTTGAGCGGGTGTTGGATCCGCAACGGTGATGGTGGCTTGTGCTGGTGTAGTTGAGGCTATGTTGTAATTGCGTGGGCGTTCTTACGCCCATACGCAAAGTTGGCCACTCGTTACAACTTGGGTAACAGTGCCTTGTCATGATTCTGTAAGTGCATCTTATTTGTCCCTTCTCATTCATACTAATCCGGTTCAGTATTGCAGGCACTCCTGCCTACTCTAAGTAAAACTGCTGTTGCTGTTGCTGTTGCTGTTGCTGTTGCTGTTGCTGTTGCTGTTGCTGTTGCTGTTGCTGTTGCTGTTGCTGTTGCTGTTGCTTCTAAGCGCGCGGTAGTCCAGGCAACACAGATCGCGACTTCAGGAGGCCGAGCGCAGGGCTTGCGGAGGGAGGTGACAGGCATGGATGCCTGTCAAGCGCTGGGCCCCAGGATGGGGCCTGCAGCGCGGTCCTCCCGGGAGCAAGCCCGGAGCGAGGGAACCCCGGAGCGCAGCGCAGGGGCCGGATGATAGGAGCAGGCGGTTTTTGCTTACTTTTTGCCAAGACAAAAAGTGAGCCGCCGTAAGGGCGGAAGGGTGACTGTGCGCCCCCCTCGCCAATGAATACCAACTTGCCACATACGCCCAAGCTAAGGCGCCAAGGCCCCAAGGCGCTCAAACGTTCATACCGATTATTTAATCTCACCGCGCCCCCTTCGCCGCCGGTCCATAAAAACCCGCGAACCTCGATAAGCACTGCAAGCCAGCCCACCCCAAATACAGACAACCCGCCAATCGCTATGAAACACTACCGCCCCCACAGCCGCAAATAGCCCCCAGCATGCCCGCCCTGGACCACCCGCTCATCGATCAATTCCTGGACGCCCTGTGGCTCGAAAAGGGATTGTCCGACAATACTCGCACCTCTTACCGCAGCGACCTCGCCCTGTTCAACGGCTGGCTACAAGCACACTCGGTCAACCTCCCCGATGCGGGCCGCGAACTGATTCTCGACCACCTGGCCTGGCGCCTGGACCAAGGCTACAAGCCGCGCTCGACCGCACGTTTCCTGTCCGGGCTACGCGGTTTCTTCCGCTACCTGCTGCGCGAAAAGCTCATCGCCATCGACCCGACGCTTCAGGTAGACATGCCACAACTGGGCAAACCGCTGCCCAAGTCGCTGTCCGAGGCCGATGTGGAAGCCTTGTTGCAAGCCCCGGAGCTTGGCGAGGCCATCGGCCAGCGCGACCGCGCCATGCTCGAAGTGCTGTATGCCTGCGGCCTGCGCGTCACCGAGCTGGTCAGCCTCACGCTCGATCAGGTCAATCTGCGCCAGGGCGTACTCAGGGTGATGGGCAAAGGCAGCAAGGAGCGGCTGGTGCCCATGGGCGAGGAGGCGGTGGTGTGGCTGGAGCGCTACCTGCGCCACGGCCGTGCCGAATTGCTCAACGGCCGTCCCAGCGATGTGCTGTTCCCTAGCCTGCGCGGCGAGCAGATGACCCGGCAGACCTTCTGGCATCGCATCAAGCACCATGCCCAGATGGCGGGCATCGACAAGGCCTTGTCGCCGCATACGCTGCGACACGCATTCGCCACGCACCTGCTCAACCACGGTGCGGACCTTCGCGTGGTGCAGCTGTTGCTGGGCCACAGCGATTTGTCGACCACGCAGATCTACACCCACGTGGCCAAGGCACGGTTGCAGCAACTGCACGCCGAGCACCATCCACGCGGATGAATGTTTTTCATGTTCGCCCAACCGGCAGTCTGCGGCGGCTTCAAGCCAGGCGTGATGTGGTAGGCTTGGGCGGTTAGCACCAAGGGCCGCCCAGTCACCTCGTCGTTTTACTCAGGTGACGCTCTGCGGCCCCTGTCCGCCCTCAGGAGTATCCATGCGCGTGACCCCGTTTTTCGCCGCCGCCGCCTTGGCGCTGGCCAGCACCTTTGCCGTGGCTGCGGCGCCCGATACGCCAGTCGGCGCCGAGCAGGCCATTCGCAAGTCATTGCAGAACCTGTCCCTGGAAGTGCCTGTCGAGAGCGTGGCCAGCAGCCCGGTCAGCGGCCTGTACGAAGTCAAGCTGCAAGGCGGGCGTGTGCTGTACGCCAGCGCTGATGGCCAGTTCGTGATGCAGGGCTACCTGTTCCAGATCCAGGACGGCAAGCCCGTCAACCTGACCGAAAAAGCCGAGCGCCTGGGCATAGCCAAGCTCATCAATGGCATTCCGGCAGGTGAGATGGTGGTGTATCCGGCCAAGGGCGAAACCAAGTCCCATATCACCGTCTTCACCGACACCACGTGCCCGTACTGCCACAAGCTGCATGCCGAAGTGCCCGAACTCAACCGCCGCGGTATCGAAGTGCGTTACGTCGCCTTCCCGCGTCAGGGCCTGGGCTCGGCCGGCGACCAGCAATTGCAGGCGGTGTGGTGCTCCAGCGACCGTCGCAAAGCCATGGACAAGATGGTCGAGGGTGATGAAATCAAGGCAGCCAAGTGCACCAACCCGGTCAGCAAGCAGTTCCAGCTGGGGCAGTCGATCGGCGTCAACGGTACACCGGCCATCGTGCTCGAAAATGGCCAGGTGATTCCGGGTTACCAGCCTGCACCGCAGGTCGCCAAGCTGGCGCTTGCCAAGTAATACAGTTCTATACGCCGTCGTCATGGGGTGACGGCATGTTTCACGGTCGGCAAAGGTGTCGGCCGTTCAATGGGGAGTTCACAGTGAAACCGGTCAAAGTAGGCATCTGTGGGTTGGGGACCGTCGGTGGCGGAACCTTCAATGTACTTCAGCGCAACGCCGAGGAGATTGCCCGCCGTGCCGGGCGCGGTATTGAAGTGGCACAGATCGCCATGCGCTCGCAGAACCCGAACTGCCAGATTACCGGTACCCCCATTACCGCTGATGTGTTCGAAGTCGCGAGCAACCCCGAGATCGATATCGTCATCGAGCTCATTGGGGGCTACACCGTGGCCCGCGACCTGGTGCTCAAGGCCATCGAGAACGGCAAGCACGTGGTCACCGCCAACAAGGCGCTGATCGCCGTGCATGGCAACGAAATCTTCGCCAGAGCCCGTGAAAAGGGCGTGATCGTCGCCTTCGAAGCAGCGGTGGCCGGCGGCATCCCGGTAATCAAGGCCATTCGCGAGGGCCTGTCGGCCAACCGTATCAACTGGCTGGCGGGGATCATCAACGGTACCGGCAACTTCATCCTCACCGAAATGCGCGAAAAAGGCCGTGCCTTCCCGGATGTGCTGGCCGAAGCCCAGGCGCTTGGCTATGCCGAAGCCGACCCGACGTTCGACGTCGAAGGCATCGACGCGGCGCACAAGCTGACCATCCTGGCATCGATCGCGTTCGGCATTCCGCTGCAGTTCGACAAGGCCTACACCGAAGGCATCACCCGGCTGACCACGGCGGACGTGAACTACGCCGAAGCCCTGGGCTACCGCATCAAGCACCTGGGCATGGCACGCCGTACCGCCGAAGGTATCGAGTTGCGCGTGCACCCGACGCTGATTCCGGCCGACCGCCTGATTGCCAACGTCAATGGGGTGATGAATGCCGTGATGGTCAACGGCGACGCCGCCGGCTCGACGTTGTACTACGGTGCAGGCGCAGGAATGGAACCAACCGCGTCCTCGGTGGTGGGTGACCTGGTGGACGTGGTCCGTGCCATGACCTCTGACCCGGAAAACCGCGTACCCCACCTGGCGTTCCAGCCCGATTCGCTGTCAGCGCACCCGATCCTGCCGATCGAAGCCTGCGAGAGCGCCTATTACCTGCGTATTCAGGCCAAGGATCATCCAGGGGTGCTGGCCCAGGTGGCGAGCATTCTGTCCGAGCGTGGCATCAACATCGAATCGATCATGCAAAAGGAAGCCGAAGAGCAAGACGGCTTGGTGCCGATGATCCTGTTGACCCACCGGGTGGTGGAGCAGGGCATCAACGACGCTATCGTTGCCCTCGAGGCCCTGCAGGATGTGGTAGGCCAGGTCGTGCGCATTCGCGTCGAGCAGCTCAACTAGGGTTGGCCTGAACAGCCTTGTGACGAACGTCCGGCAATGCTGTTTTCGGACATGCGTGACCGAGTACCGGGGCTTCTCGCACAGAGCCCCAGCGACACCCCCGGCGCTGCAGCCATACGCAGCGTAGGGGCTTTAGAACACCCTATAGTCACGGCAAGCCAAGGCGTGCCGCCCAGGAACGAGGCCTCCGGCCCTTTTCTGCTGCGGGTAAACCAGGCTTGCCGCTCAAACCAAAGGTTTGTCCCATGCGCTATATCAGTACCCGCGGCCAGGCACCGGCCCTGAACTTCGAAGACGTATTGCTCGCCGGCCTGGCTACCGACGGTGGCCTGTACGTCCCGGAAAACCTGCCACGTTTCACGCAGGAAGAAATCGCATCCTGGGCGGGCCTGCCGTACCACGAGCTGGCCTTCCGCGTCATGCGCCCGTTCGTCGAGGGCAGCATCGCCGATGCCGACTTCAAGAAAATTCTCGAAGAAACCTACGGCGAATTCGCCCATGCTGCCGTTGCCCCGCTGCGCCAGCTCAACAGCAACGAGTGGGTGCTTGAGCTGTTCCACGGGCCGACCCTGGCATTCAAGGATTTCGCCTTGCAACTGCTCGGTCGCTTGCTCGACCACGTGCTGGCCAAGCGTAACGAACGTGTGGTGATCATCGGTGCCACCAGCGGCGACACCGGCTCTGCGGCCATCGAAGGTTGCCGTCGGTGCGACAATGTCGACATCTTCATCCTGCACCCGCACCAGCGGGTTTCGGAAGTGCAGCGTCGGCAGATGACGACCCTCTTCGGCGAGAACATCCACAACATCGCCATCGAAGGCAATTTCGATGACTGCCAGGAAATGGTCAAGGCGAGCTTCGCCGACCAGTCGTTCCTCAAGGGCACCCGCCTGGTAGCTGTCAATTCGATCAACTGGGCGCGGATCATGGCCCAGATCGTCTACTACTTCCACGCAGCCCTGCAGCTTGGCGGCCCGGCCCGTTCGGTGGCCTTCTCGGTGCCCACCGGCAACTTCGGCGATATCTTCGCAGGCTACCTGGCACGCAACATGGGCCTGCCGATCAGCCAGCTGGTGGTGGCCACCAACCGCAACGACATCCTGCACCGCTTCATGAGCGGCAACCAGTACGTCAAGGAGCAGTTGCACGCCACCTTGTCGCCGTCGATGGACATCATGGTTTCGTCCAACTTCGAGCGCCTGCTGTTCGATCTGCACGGTCGCAACGGCGCGTCGATTGCCGAGTTGATGGCCAACTTCCGCCAAGGCGGCGGCTTCAGCGTCGAACAGGACCGCTGGACCGAGGCGCGCAAGCTCTTCGATTCGCTGGCCGTCACCGATGAACAGACCTGCCAGACCATCGCCGAGGTGTTTGAGACGACCGGCGAGGTGCTGGACCCGCACACGGCCATCGGCGTCAAGGCCGGTCGCGAGTGCCGCCGTAGCCTGGATACGCCCATGGTTGTGCTGGGTACCGCACACCCGGTCAAGTTCCCTGAAGCGGTCGAGCAGGCAGGCGTTGGCAAGGCGCTTGAATTGCCCGTGCACATGAGCGACCTGTTCAGCCGTGAAGAGCGATGCACCGTATTGCCCAATGACCTCAAGGCAGTACAAGGCTTCGTCAGCCAGCACGGCAATCGCGGCAAGCCGCTCTGACCTTGCAGGCTCCGGGTCGGGCCGATCCGGAGCCTCAGTGGTTTCGATGCATTAATTCAGAAAAATCCTATTCTGGCCGATCGTCATCGCGCCTAGATTAGCCGGTCCTCCCAGCAGGAGCGGCTCATGCAACAGCCCCATGTACTGATTCATCAGGTGCGCCCGTCCCACCAGATCCTTCTGCACCAGGCCCTCAATGCCCAGGGCGTGTTTCGGGTGCGGGTCTGTCAGGACAAGGCCGAGCTCGACGCGTGCCTTTCGGGCGCATTCTTCCCGGATTTATTGATTTTCGACCATGCCATGCCCACCCGCACAGGCATTGCGATACTCAAGCGGCTACCGCTGGCCTGCCCGGTGCTGTTCGTCGGTCAGGCAGGTGCCCGGCGACGCAACCTGGCTGATCAGGCCCGCGGTTTTGGCTTGCAAGTCATTGCGGAGTTGCCATGGCCATTGTCTTCCCCGGCCCTGCAAAGGGTGTTGCAAATACTGCCAAGCCCGTCCGAACGTGAAAGGTCGCAACCCATCAACGCACTGACGGCGCATTCAACAGCATGAAGGGTTAGAACTTTCCGCTTCGCTTGCAGGTCTGCTCCTTACAACTCATCAAGCAAGCGAGTAATCCGGATGGAACGAATCTGCAGACTGCTCAACCAAGCCCTCACCCCTTACCAGGCGCACTTGGGCCTGGCCGATAGCCACGGTAACCGGCAATTGACCGTCCACGACCACCTGGCCAGGGTGGTATTACAGCGCACGGTCAGCGAGCGTCAATTGCAGGAGCAACGTCTGCTGGTGGACATGGTCGATGGTCTGCACCGTGATCTGCAGATCGCCGAAGGGCGGCTGCAACCTTGCGTGATTGCTGCATTGCAGCAGCGTCAGCAACCTCAGGGAACCTTTGCCTGAGCGAGTCATCAGATTGATCAGTACAGCCGGCCACTGCTTTGCTCCCGCATGGCCACTGCTGTCGCTGGAAGCCCAAGGGCTTTCGCTTGACCCCGGACGTTCTTCCCCAGCGTCCGGGGTTTCTTTTTATCTGGGTTGGGGATCTTGAAGGTTGATCGGCCCAGCGGCGTGGCGCTCGTCCTGTTCAGGGCGTTCGGCGTGTGCCGCCGTGTGCTCGCTGAAGAAAGCGCGACTGTGTTCAAGGTAGTCCGCCCGCTGAGCGAGGTCGAGCCAATGCGCATACAGGTTCGGTAGCACCGTCTGGCGCAGCTGGGTCAAGACCTGATCGATGTGGGCCATGGCGGCTTGCCCTTGCGGGCTGGCCGAGCAGCCTACATGCAGGAATTGGTAGGGCTTCACACCCTGAACCGGGTGAAATTGGTAGTCAGCAGGCGATCCGCCCTGTTGCTGGATCAGATAGCGAACTTCCGGCCAGTAGCCGAGCACCAGGCGCAGTCGGCCCAAGCGTTGCATCTGCAGCAGGTTGGCGGTGGCCTGCGTGCCGTAGTGCCGGCTGACGGAGGCATCTGGCAAGTGGCTCAGCGTATCGTCGATCACAGCCCCGTAACTGCGCTCTGCCACTACCCCAAGGCGTAGCGATGGGTCGCTCAGCAGGCCTTGAAGATCGACCGCCTCACCGTCGAGGTGGGGCGCCACCAGGGCGTGGTTTTCCTTGCGCACGACCAGGCCGCTGGTTTGCACGCCCAGCAACGGGATGGAAAAGCGCACATAGCGAGCGCGCTCGGCAGTCCACAGCAGCATCGGATCACAGGTCAGGCTGCTGCTGTCCTGCAGCATCTGCAAGCCACGCGCACGATTGACCCGCACGGTGCTGTGGGCATATTCGGGCATCTGCTGGATCAGCTGCGGTAACAGCTGGTCGATCACCCCACGACCTTCTTCCGGGCCCTCGGATACGCTGAACGGTGGCAGATCGCGCATCAGCCACAGCAATCGCTCCTGAGCGCTTGATGGCACGCTCAGCAGTGCAGCCAGTAGGGCACCCGTCCATGCCAACCTAACGGGGCGCAGGCAATGGAACAGCGACAGGCTCAGACAGCGCCCGCCTGACGCAGGGCGGCGACGGCGGCCGCATCATAGCCCAGCTGGCTTAGCAGCTCGTCGGTGTGTTCGCCCAGTGCTGGCCCGACCCAATCGGCAGAGCCTGGGGTGTCGGATAGCTTTGGGACGATGCCCGGCATGCGCACTGCCTTGCCATCGGGCAGGCGCGCCTCCAGAAGCATCTCGCGCGCCAGGTACTGAGGGTCGCTGAACATGTCTTCGGCCGAGTAAATGCGGCTGGCCGGCACCTCGGCTGCGGTCAGGGCCTGCATAAGCTGCTCCAGTGGCAATCCGTTGGCCCAGCGATCGATGACCCCGTACAGCTCATCGCGGCGCAGGTCTCGCCCGTCATTGGTGGCCAGGCTCGGGTCCTCGGCCAGGTCGCTACGGCCGATGGTCAACATCAGGCGCCTGAAGATGGCATCGCCATTGGCGCCGATCTGTACATGCTTGCCGTCTGCGCTGGTATGGATGGAGGAGGGCGTGATGCCCGGCATGATGTTGCCCGTGCGCTCGCGGATGAAACCGAAGACGTCGAACTCCGGCACCATGCTCTCCATCATGGCGAAGATGGCCTCGTACAGCGCCACGTCGACCACCTGGCCCAAACCCCCGTTGACCTCGCGATGACGCAGGGCCATCAGTGCGCCGATCACCGCCCACAACGCCGCAATGGAGTCGCCGATGGAAATACCGGTGCGCACGGGCGGGCGATCCTCGAACCCAGTGATGTAACGCAAGCCACCCATGGACTCGCCCACCGCGCCAAAGCCTGGTTGCTCCTTCATGGGCCCGGTCTGGCCGAAGCCTGACAGGCGCACCATGACCAGCCGTGGGTTGAGCGCATGGAGCACGTCCCAGCCAAAACCGAGCTTCTCGAGCACGCCCGGACGGAAGTTTTCGATCAGGATGTCCGCCTCGGCCAGCAGTTTGCGCAGGACGTCGCGCCCGTCGGGGTGCTTGAGATTGAGGGTGAGCGAGCGCTTGTTGCGCGCCTGCACGAACCACCACAGCGAGGTGCCCTCGTAAAGCTTGCGCCACTTGCGCAACGGGTCGCCGCCGTCGGGCGATTCCACCTTGACCACCTCCGCGCCGAATTCGGCGCAGATGCGCGATGCGAATGGCCCGGCGATCAAGGTGCCGAGCTCGACCACTTTAAGGCCGGCGAGGGGTTTGCTTGACGTCGACATGGGGCATCCGTGGCAGCTATGAAGGGCGGTGTTTTTATCACAGCTGCGATGCGGCAGATACTGCCGCGGCGCAACCGTGGACTGGATCGGTTAGACTGTGCGACTTTTCTTCAGGCAAGAAGCACCCCGACCATGGCCCAGCCGTCCACCACCTACAAATTCGAACTGAACCTGACCGACCTCGACCGCAATGTCTACGAGAACGTCAAGCAGACCATCGCGCGGCACCCGTCGGAAACCGAGGAGCGTATGGCGGTTCGTCTGTTGGCCTATGCGCTGTGGTACAACGAAAACCTGACATTCGGCCGGGGGCTGTCGGACGTCGATGAGCCGGCGCTCTGGGAAAAGAGCCTGGACGACCGCGTGTTGCACTGGATCGAAGTAGGCCAGCCAGATGCCGATCGCCTGACCTGGTGCTCTCGCCGTACCGAACGCACCAGCCTGCTGGCCTACGGTAGTCTGCGTGTGTGGGAAGGCAAGGTGGTGAGCGCGGTGAAGAACCTCAAGAACCTCAGCATCGCGGCCGTGCCTCAGGAGGTGCTCGAGACCCTGGCCACCGACATGCCCCGCAGCATCAAATGGGATGTGATGATCAGCGAAGGCACGGTGTTCGTGACCGATGACCGTGGCCAGCACGAAGTGCAATTGCAGTGGCTGCTGGGGGAGCGTGGCTGAACCATCCCATGCGTATCGAATCTCGCCCGCTGCCCCCGACCCTGCCGTTTCTTGGCAACCTGCCACCCTTGCTGACGCGCCTGTACGCCGCCCGTGGCGTGCTAAGCGAGGCCGAGCTGGACAAGAGCCTGGCGCGCCTGCTGCCCTACCAGCAGCTCAAGGGCATGGACGCGGGCGTCGACCTGCTGGTGCAGGCCATCGACCAAGGCCAGCGCATTCTGATCGTCGGTGACTTCGATGCCGATGGCGCCACGGCCAGTACCGTCGGCGTGCTGGGTTTGCGCCTGCTCGGTGCGGCCCACGTGGACTACCTGGTACCCAACCGCTTCGAATACGGGTACGGCCTCACGCCGGAAATCGTCGAAGTGGCATTGCAGCGCCAACCGCAGCTGCTGGTCACGGTCGACAACGGGATTTCCAGCGTCGACGGCGTCGCGGCGGCGAAGGCGGCTGGCCTCAAGGTCCTGGTGACCGACCACCACTTGCCTGGCGAGGCGCTGCCGGACGCCGATGCCATCATCAACCCCAACCAGCCAGGCTGCCCGTTTCCGAGCAAGTCGCTGGCAGGCGTCGGGGTGATTTTCTACGTTCTCATGGCCCTGCGCGCGCGCTTACGCAGCCTGGGCCGCTACGACACCCGGCCGCAGCCGAACATTGGCGAACTGCTGGACCTGGTTGCCTTGGGCAGCGTAGCTGACGTGGTGCCGCTGGACGCGAACAATCGCATCCTGGTGCATCAGGGCCTGGAGCGCATTCGTGCCGGGCGCGCCCGGCCTGGCCTCAAGGCAATTCTGGAGGTAGCCAAGCGCGACCACCGGCGCATCACCTCCACCGACTTGGGTTTCATTCTGGGCCCGCGGCTGAACGCCGCCGGGCGCCTGGACGACATGAGCCTGGGTATCGAGTGCCTGCTCTGCGAGGATTATGCCCTGGCGTTGGACATGGCTCAGCAACTGGATGGCCTGAACCAGGACCGCAAGTCCATCGAACAGGGCATGCAGCGTGAAGCACTGGCCCAGTTGCGGGACTTGCCGGTCGAATCGATGCCCTATGGCCTGTGCCTGTTCGATGCAGAGTGGCACCAGGGCGTCATTGGCATCCTGGCTTCTCGCCTCAAGGAACGGTATCACCGCCCAACCATCGCTTTCGCCGATGCCGGTGACGGCATGCTCAAGGGCTCTGCGCGCTCCGTGCCGGGGTTTCACATCCGCGACGCGCTCGATGCGGTGGCCGCGCGCCATCCGCAGCTGATCAGCAAGTTCGGCGGCCATGCCATGGCGGCGGGGCTGTCCCTGCCCGAAGCCAACTATCCCGCGTTCGCCGAGGCCTTCGACCAGGAGGTCCGCCGCCAACTGTGCGAGGACGACCTCACCGGGCGACTGCTGTCTGATGGCAGTCTGGCGGTGGAGGAATTCCACCTGGACCTGGCCAAGGCGCTGCGTCAAGCCGGGCCTTGGGGGCAACATTTTCCGGAGCCGCTGTTCCACGGTGTGTTCCAGCTGGTCGAGCAGCGCGTGGTGGGTGAGCGCCATCTGAAAGTCGTGCTCAAAAGCGAGTGCGGCACGGTGCGCCTGGACGGCATCGCCTTCGGTATCGACCGCGAGGTTTGGCCCAACCCGACCGTGCGCTGGGTGGAGCTGGCCTACAAGCTGGATGTGAACGAGTTCCGCGGCAATGAAAGCGTGCAACTGATGATCGCCCACATGGAGCCGCGCTGAGCCAGGATCTGTGTGAAACGTTTCGAGAAGAGGCCTGGCTGTATTTAACCCAGCCTCACCGCGTATCGAGGCTTTTCACACAGCGCCCAGGGCATCACTGCCAAATCCCATGGAACCTTCCCCCTACCCAATCTGGTCTAGTCTGAACACAGACCGGTACCGGGCCAGGAATGTGTGAACGAGTGCCCGGCCGGATCACTTTGCAGCCATTGGGAGGTGCCCTCATGAGCATGCTGCTCGAGCCTTACACCCTGCGTCAGCTGACCCTGCCGAACCGTATCGCCGTATCACCGATGTGCCAGTATTCCTCGGTCGATGGCCTGGCCAACGACTGGCACCTGGTGCACCTGGGCAGTCGCGCTGTCGGCGGTGCGGGCCTGGTCGTCACCGAGGCCGTGGCGGTCACGGCCGACGGGCGCATCACCGCTGAAGACCTCGGCCTGTGGGAGGACGCGCAGATCGCCCCCTTGCAGCGCATCACCCGTTTCATCACCGCTCAAGGGTCCATCCCGGGTATCCAGCTCGCCCATGCCGGGCGCAAGGCCAGCACCTACCGCCCTTGGCTGGGCAAGCATGGCAGCGTCACATTGGAGGAGGGCGGCTGGCAGCCGGTCGGGCCGTCGAAGATCGCGTTCGATCCTGAGCACACCGTGCCCAGTGAGCTGACCCATGCGCAGATCCAGGACGTGGTGCAGGCCTTTGTCGCCTCGGCCAGGCGCGCGCTGGACGCGGGCTTCAAAGTGGTCGAGGTGCACGCTGCCCACGGTTACCTGTTGCACCAGTTCCTGTCGCCGTTGAGCAATCAGCGTCAGGATGAATACGGCAGCTGCTTCGAGAACCGCATCCGCCTGACCTTGCAGGTGGTCGAAGCGGTTCGCGCAGTCTGGCCGGCCGAGTTGCCATTGTTCGTGCGGGTGTCGGCCACCGACTGGGTGGAAGACGGCTGGAACCCGGACGAAACCGTCGAGCTGGCCCGGCGCCTGCGTGTGCTTGGCGTGGATCTGATCGATGTGTCTTCAGGTGGCACGTCCAGCAATGCCGAGATTCCGACCGGCCCTGGCTACGAGACCCGCTTTGCCGAGCGCGTGCGCAAGGAGTCGGAGATGGCCACGGGCACCGTGGGCATGATCACCGAGCCTGCCCAGGCCGAGCACATCCTGCGCACAGGCCAGGCCGACTTGATTTTCCTGGCCCGGGAGCTGCTGCGCGACCCGTACTGGCCGTTGCATGCAGACGACGACCTGGGCGGGCACCAGGCCACCTGGCCGGCGCAATACCAGCGGGCCACCAGCCGGTCGAGCCCAATTCACGAATCGGACCTGCGCGACTGAAAGGACGTGGATGCCGGCGGCGGGTGTGCAGGCACCGGCAAGCCGCCTCCGGCGATGCAACATCTGGAAGCAAATCCTCTGTGCCGTGTTGTGGGGCAAGTCTTAATCTGGCTGCTGACTTCCATGATGTGGAGATGCGCATGATGAATACCCGGGGTTTGCTTGATCAATTGCTCAAATCCGGCCAGCAACTGCTAGAAAAGCAGGCAGGCGGGGCCAAGACGGGTGCAGGCGCCGGCGGGCTCGGCGGGTTGCTGTCAGGCGCAGGTGGTGGCCTGCTTGGCGGCGGTGCGCTGGGCGTGTTACTCGGCAGCAAGAAAGCCCGCAAGTTTGGTGGCAAGGCGCTTACCTACGGGGGGCTCGCCGCGCTTGGCGTGCTTGCCTACAAGGCCTATGGCAACTGGCAGGCCCAGCAGGCCAACCAACAGACCCCCACCCCAGAGCCCCAGACGGTAGACCGCGTACCTGCGGCCCAGGTGGAGCAGCACAGCCAGGCGGTGCTGCGTGCACTGGTCGCTGCGGCCAAGGCCGATGGTCATGTGGATGAGCGCGAACGCGCGCTGATCGAGGGGGAGTTCACCCGCCTGGACGGTGACCGTGAAGTGCAGCAGTGGCTGCATGCGGAGCTCGACAAGCCGCTGGACCCGGCCGAGGTGGCCCGGGCGGCCCAGACGCCGGAAATCGCTGCCGAGATGTACCTGGCCAGCGTGATGATGGTCGATCAGGAAAACTACATGGAACGTGCTTATCTGGACGAACTGGCGCGCCAGCTGGGGTTGGCCCAAGGGTTGCGCGATGAGCTGGAAAAGCAGGCGCGGCAGGTCTGAGCCGCGCGTGCAGTTTTGGCCTGATCGGGAGGGTCACTGCGTTGTCTGGGCGTTCTGTCAGAACATGACACGCAATTCTGTAGGACGCCTGGGCTATACTTCGGCGATTTTTCCTGCTCGTAGTGAATCCCTGAGGGCTGAATGTGAAGAACTGGACGTTGCGCCAACGGATCCTGGCAAGTTTCGCCGTGATCATCGCCATCATGCTGCTGATGATCGTGGCGGCCTATTCGCGCTTGGTGACCATCGAATCTGCCGAGCAGGAAGTTGGGGCCGACAGCATTCCAGGGGTCTACTACAGCTCGATGATCCGCAGCGCATGGGTGGACAGTTACGTCACCAGCCAACAGTTGGTCGGGCTTTCTGACCGGCGCGAGATCAGCTCGGCCGACATGGAACTCTTCAAGAGTTTCGAAGACCGGCTCAAGCAACACATGGCCAGTTACCAGACCACCATTCGCGATGGCGAGGACCAGGCCCGCTTCGACGCCTTCGTGAAGCTGGAACAAGCCTACATGCAGAACGTCAACCAGGTGCTCAGTGCGTATCGCGAACGCAATTATGCCGAAGCCCAGCGTTTGATCTCCCAAGTGCTGACCCCCACCTGGGTCGAAGGGCGCAAGCACCTGAACGAGGTGATCGAACAGAATCGCCTGTCCGCCGACGCGGCCACCCGAGAAATCGTCAGCGCGGTGAACACGGCCAAGGGCAGCATGGTTGTGTCACTGTTGCTGGCCATCGTGGCCGCCGGTATTTGTGGCTTGCTGCTGCTGCGCGCCATCACCTCGCCCATGAGCCTCATCGTGACTGCGCTGGACAGGCTTCGCTCGGGTGACCTGAGCATGCGCCTGAACCTGGATCGCCAGGACGAGTTCGGCGCGGTTCAGGGCGGTTTCAATGAAATGGCCGAGGCGCTGGCCAATCTGGTGGCGCAGGCGCAGCGCTCGTCGGTGCAGGTCACTACCTCGGTGACGGAAATCGCGGCCACCTCCAAGCAGCAGCAGGCCACCGCCACCGAGACGGCCGCCACCACAACCGAAATCGGTGCCACGTCGCGTGAAATCGCCGCCACTTCCCGCGACCTGGTGCGCACCATGACCGAAGTCACCTCGGCCGCCGATCAGGCGTCGAGCCTGGCCGGCTCCGGGCAGCAAGGGCTGGCGCGCATGGAAGAAACCATGCACCAGGTCATGGGTGCGGCCGACCTGGTCAACGCCAAGCTGGGCATCCTCAACGAGAAGGCCAGCAACATCACCCAGATGGTCGTCACCATCGTCAAGGTGGCCGACCAGACCAACCTGCTGTCGCTCAACGCGGCCATCGAAGCCGAGAAGGCCGGGGAATACGGCCGCGGTTTTGCCGTGGTGGCCACCGAAGTGCGCCGCCTGGCTGACCAGACGGCGGTGGCGACCTATGACATCGAGCAGATGGTGCGCGAGATCCAGTCGGCCGTGTCGGCCGGGGTCATGGGCATGGACAAGTTTTCCGAAGAGGTGCGCCGCGGCATGTTCGAGGTTCAGCAGGTCGGTGAGCAATTGAGCCAGATCATTCATCAGGTCCAGGCACTGGCGCCGCGTGTACTGATGGTCAACGAAGGCATGCAGGCCCAGGCCACCGGTGCCGAGCAAATCAACCAGGCCCTGGCGCAACTGAGCGACGCCAGTACCCAGACCGTGGAGTCGCTGCGCCAGGCCAGTTTTGCCATCGACGAGCTGAGCCAGGTCGCCGCCGGCCTGCGCGGCGGCGTGTCGCGCTTCAAAGTCTGAAGGCGATGATCGACATGCAACCGCGCGCCGTGCCGGCAGGCCACGACAACGGCGCGCTGTACCTGCAGTTTCACCTGGGCGACCAGCGTTTTGCCCTGTCTGTACAGGACGTGATCAAGGTACTGCCCCGTCAGCCTCTCAAGCCAGTGTTGCAAGCGCCGCACTGGGTGGCGGGCATTCTTGCCTACCGGGGTCAGTTGGTGCCGGTGGTGGACTTGGCTGCCTTGTGCGTGGGGCGGCCGGCGCTGCAGCGTACCAGTACCCGCCTGGTGCTGGTGCGCTATCGCAGCGCACTGCAACTGGGCCTGATTCTGGAGCATGCCACCGGAACCCTGCGCTGCCGTGCTGATGAATTCAAACCCTATGGCGTAAACAATGACCCCGCACCTTTCCTGGGGCCGGTCCGCCAGGATGCCCTGGGGCTGGTGCAGCGCATCGAGGTCGACCAGGTGTTGCCCGAGGCCGTGCACCGAGTGCTGTACCCTGACCCACAGGGCGGGACCTGCGCATGAACGAACGGCATTTCTTTCATTTTCTGCGTGAGCGCATAGGTTTGGATGTCGAATCGGTAGGCGCGTCGATGGTCGAGCGTGCCCTGCGTCAGCGCAGCGCGGCACTGGGTGCCAGCGGTCTGGACGACTACTGGGTGCGCCTGCAGCAATCGCCGGCCGAGCAGCAGGCGCTGATCGAAGCGGTGATCGTGCCGGAGACGTGGTTTTTCCGCTACCGCGAGTCCTTCGCTGCGCTGACAGGCCTTGCGCACAAACGCCTGGCCAAATTGGCCGCCGCTCGCCCACTGCGCTTGCTCAGCCTCCCCTGTTCGACAGGGGAGGAGCCCTATTCACTGGCGATGGCGCTGCTCGATGCCGGCATTCCCCCGGCATCCTTCCTGATCGACGGTATGGACATCAGTCCTGCGTCCGTGGCCAAGGCCAGCCAGGGTCTCTACGGGCGCAATGCGTTTCGTGGCGATGACCTGGGTTTTCGCGAACGCTATTTCGATGTCGCTGACGAAGGCCATCGCGTGCATGACCGCGTGCGCCAGCAAGTGACCCTGCAGGTGGGCAATGTCCTCGATCCGGCATTGGCCAACCGGGAGGGCCTCTACGACTTCGTGTTCTGCCGCAACCTGCTCATCTATTTCGATGTGCCTACCCAGCAACGGGTGTTCGAAACCCTCAAGCGCCTGCTTCATCCTCAAGGCGTGCTGTTCATCGGGCCTGCCGAAGGCAGCCTGCTGGCTCGCCTTGGCATGCGCCCGGTGGGTATTGCCCAGTCGTTTGCCTATGTCCGCCAGGACGATGTGACCCAGCAACGCCCGGTGCCGGCCGTGCCGATTCAACGCGACCCCATCAAGCCGTTGACCGGCTACCGCTCGGCCAGCGCCCCGGTGCCGCGCTTGCGCGGGTCCCTTGGGCCTGTGCCTGACCGGCAGACCGTCGAAGCCCCCCGGACCGGCCCCCACGAATTGCTGGCAAGCATTGCCGAGCATGCCAATGCCGGCAATAGCCAGCAGGCGCGTGATGCCTGCCAGCGCTACCTGCGCCAGTACCCGCCGTCGGCCCAGGTGTACTACTGGTTGGGTCTGCTCAGCGACACCGAAGGTGATTTGCAACAAGCACAGGTTCACTACCGCAAGGCGCTGTACCTTGAGCCGCAGCACCCAGAAGCGCTCGTTCACCTGGCCGTGCTGTTGCAGGCCCAAGGTGATCAGGCCGGGGCCCTGCGTTTGCAGAGCCGTGCCATGCGTGCCGGTCGGGAGGCTGACCGATGAACGATGAGGCTGTGACCGACCTGCTCGCCGAAACCGATGTGCGCATCGACGACTGCTGGAATCGCATCGGTGTGCATGGCAACAAGCAGTGCCCGCTGCTTGAGCGTCATGTCCATTGCCGCAACTGCGAGGTGTACGCCGCCGCTGCCACGCGTCTGCTGGACCGCTATGCGCTGGTGCAGGACACCGATGCCCAGCCGGACTTGGAGCCAGTCGAGCAGGCCTGTACAGGGCGCTCGATGCTGTTGTTCCGCCTGGGGGAGGAGTGGCTGGCGTTGCCTACCGCATGCCTGGCCGAGATCGCGCCCTTGCAGGCCGTGCATTCGCTACCCCATCAGCGCTCGCGCGTGCTGTTGGGCGTTGCCAATGTACGCGGTGCCTTGGTGCCGTGCCTGTCGTTGCAGGAGCTGCTGGGTACGCCTGGCAGCGTGACTGAACAGCGCAGCAATCGTGGCTTGCCGCGCATGCTGATCCTGGCGGCCGAGGGTGGCCCGGTGGTCATGGCCGTCGAGGAAATCGACGGCATTCATCGGCTTGATCGGCCCATGGACCCTGCTCACGACGCCATGCGCTTCACGGCAGCGGTGCTGCAATGGCGCGGGCGCAGCGTGCGTGTGCTGGATGAACAACAGCTGTTGTCTGCCGTACAGCGGAGCCTGTCATGACACCTGAGCAAATGCGCGACGCCTCGTTGCTCGAACTGTTCAGCCTTGAAGCCGAGGCCCAGACGCAGGTGCTCAACGCCGGGCTGCTGGCCCTTGAGCGCAACCCCACGCAGGCCGACCAGCTAGAAGCCTGCATGCGCGCGGCCCATTCCCTCAAAGGGGCTGCACGCATCGTTGGGGTGGATGCCGGTGTCACCGTTGCGCACGTGATGGAGGACTGCCTGGTGGCAGCCCAGGAAGGTCGCCTGCGCCTGAGCGCGGAGCATATCGACGCGCTGCTGCAGGGCACCGACCTGTTGATGCGCATTGCCACACCTGGCGACACCGCCGCCCAGGACGATGTGCCCGGCTTCCTGGTGCTGATGGCCGCCGTATTGGAGCCCGGGGGGCCGAGCGCAGCACCTGCCGTTCCCGCACAGGCCGGTGCACCGATGGCGCCGCCGCCGGTGGCGAGCCAGGCACCGGCGGCGGCGCCTGTACCAGCGTCTGAGCCGCCAGACGATGCTGAGCCTGCGCCGCGTCGCAAGGCCGGCAAGCGCACAGTAGAGGGGGGCGAGCGGGTGCTGCGGGTGACCGCCGACAGGCTCAACAGCCTGCTCGACCTGTCCAGCAAGTCCTTGGTGGAAACCCAGCGTCTCAAGCCCTACCTGGCCACCTTGCAGCGTCTCAAGCGCATGCATGGCCAGGGCATGCAGGCGCTCGATGGGCTGCGCCTGCAACTCGAAGACAGCGGCCAGGGTGGCGAGGTGCTCGAGGCCTTGGCCCAGACCCAACGCTTGTTGGCCGAAACCCAGCAGATCCTGCGTCAGCAAGCGGCCGACCTGGACGAGTTCGGCTGGCAGGCCAGCCAGCGTGCACAACTGCTCTACGACACCGCCCTGGCCTGTCGCATGCGACCATTTGCCGATGTGCTGGCCGGGCAGAGCCGCATGGTGCGCGACTTGGGCCGCGCCCTGGGCAAACCGGTGCGCCTGATCATCGAAGGGGAGAAAACCCAGGTCGATCGTGACGTCCTGGAAAAACTCGAAGCGCCGCTGACCCACTTGCTGCGGAACGCGGTCGATCATGGCATCGAACTGCCAGACAGGCGGCTGTTGGCGGGCAAGCCCGAAGAAGGGCTGATCCGCCTGCGCGTCTCGCACCACGCCGGGATGCTGAGCCTTGAGCTGATGGACGACGGTGCCGGCGTGGACCTGGATCGCCTGCGTGCCAGCATCGTGGAACGTGCCCTGTCTCCGGCCGAAACCGTCGAGCGCATGAGTGACGATGAATTGCTCACCTTCCTCTTCCTGCCGGGTTTCAGTCTGCGGGATACGGTGACCGAAGTGTCCGGGCGGGGTGTGGGGCTTGACGCCGTGCAGCACATGATCCGCGAATTGCGCGGGGCAATCGAATTGACCCAGACGCCGGGGTTGGGGTGCCGCTTCCACCTGCAGGTACCGCAAACCTTGTCGGTCGTGCGCAGCCTCGTCGTGGAAGTCGGCGGGGAGGCCTATGCCTTCCCTCTGGCGCATATCGAACACACCCTGGCGGTGGACGCCAACGACATCGTGCAGATAGAAGGGCGGCAGCACTTCTGGCATGACGGCCAGCACATCGGCCTGGTAGCCGCCAGCCAGTTGCTGCACCGGCCGGCCGGGCAAACCGATCAGAACAGCCTGCGGGTCGTGGTCATCCGCGAGCGCGAGCGCTTGTATGGCGTGGCGGTCGAGCGGCTGATCGGCGAGCGGGTGCTGGTGGTGATGCCGCTCGATCCGCGTCTGGGCAAAGTGCAGGACATTTCTTCAGGGGCGCTGCTGGACGACGGCTCGGTGGTGCTGATTGTCGATGTGGAGGACATTTTGCGCTCGGTCGACAAACTGCTCAGCACCGGTACGCTCGAGCGCGTCGAGCGCGGCGGTGCCGGCGCCTCTGGCCTGGCGCGCAAACGCATCCTGGTGGTCGACGACTCGCTGACCGTGCGTGAGCTGCAGCGCAAGCTGCTGGGCAATCGCGGCTATGACGTCGCGGTGGCGGTCGATGGCATGGATGGCTGGAACGCTCTGCGCGGCGACGATTTCGACTTGCTGATCACCGACATCGACATGCCGCGCATGGACGGCATCGAGTTGGTCACCCTGGTGCGCCGTGACCAACGCTTGCAATCGCTGCCCGTCATGGTGGTTTCCTACAAGGACCGGGAGGAAGACCGACGGCGCGGCCTGGATGCCGGGGCCGACTACTATTTGGCTAAAGCCAGTTTCCACGACGATGCGTTGCTGGATGCTGTAGTCGAACTGATCGGAGGTGCTCACGGATGAAGATCGCCATCGTCAATGACATGCCCTTGGCAGTGGAGGCCTTGCGCCGGGCCGTCGCGCTGGAACCTGCCCATGAGGTGGTGTGGGTGGCCAGCAACGGCGCCGAAGCCGTGCAACGCTGTCAGGAGCAGCAACCGGACCTGATCCTGATGGACTTGATCATGCCGGTGATGGATGGCGTGGAAGCGACTCGCCGGATCATGGCCGACACCCCGTGCGCCATCGTCATCGTTACGGTCGATCGCAAGCAGAATGTGCACCGGGTATTCGAAGCTATGGGGCATGGTGCACTGGATGTGGTCGACACACCGGCGCTGGGTGCGGGCGACGCCCGCGAAGCCGCCGCGCCATTGCTGCGCAAGATTCTCAATATCAGCTGGCTGATTGGACAGCAGCGCCCGCCGACGCCCAGGCCGGTTGCCGCACCGCTGCGTGAAGCGAGCCAGCGACGAGGGTTGGTGGCCATCGGTTCCTCGGCAGGTGGTCCGGCGGCCCTGGAAATACTGCTCAAAAGAGTGCCAGCCGGGTTCCCGGCCGCGATCGTGCTGGTCCAGCATGTGGATCAGGTCTTTGCCGCTGGCATGGCCGAATGGCTCAGCAGTGCGGCCGGGCTGCCGGTGCGCCTGGCGCGCGAAGGCGAGCCACCGCAACCTGGGCAGGTGCTGCTGGCCGGAACCAACCACCATCTGCGCCTGCTACAGAACGGGCAACTGGCCTACACTGCCGAACCGGTCAATGAAATCTACCGCCCCTCCATCGACGTTTTCTTCGAAAGCGTGGCGCGCTACTGGTCAGGCGAGGCAGTGGGGGTATTGCTCACCGGCATGGGGCGTGACGGAGCACAGGGGCTCAAGATGATGCGCCAACGGGGTTTTCTGACCATTGCCCAGGACCAGGCCAGCAGTGCTGTCTATGGCATGCCCAAGGCTGCTGCGGCGATCGATGCCGCAGTGGAAATCCGCCCGCTTGAAGGCATAGCCGGGCGTCTGACGGAAATTTTTTCACAATGATGAAGCGTAACGAATCATGCCGCCCGGCCGGCAGTGTTCAGGTGAACAGCCATGAATGAGCTCCCCATCGAAGGGTTCACCGCCGCCGATGAAAATTCGGCGATGGTGCTGCTGGTCGACGATCAGGCCATGATCGGGGAAGCCGTGCGGCGGGGCCTGGCCCATGAGGACAACATCGATTTTCATTTTTGCGCCGACCCGCACCAGGCGGTGCAGCAGGCCATGCGCATCAAGCCCACGGTGATCCTGCAGGACCTGATCATGCCCGGGCTCGATGGCCTGACGCTGGTGCGTGAGTACCGCAGCAACCCGGCCACCCAGGACATCCCGATCATCGTGCTGTCGACCAAGGAAGACCCGCTGGTCAAGCGCGCCGCGTTCGCGGCCGGGGCCAACGATTACCTGGTCAAACTGCCCGACACCATCGAGCTGGTGGCGCGCATTCGCTATCACTCGCGTTCCTACCTGACCTTATTGCAGCGCGACGAAGCTTACCGCGCCCTGCGGGTCAGCCAGCAGCAGTTGCTCGATTCGAACCTGATGCTGCAACGGCTGATGAACTCCGATGGCTTGACGGGCCTGTCCAATCGACGCCATTTCGATGAGTACCTGGAGCTTGAGTGGCGACGGGCGATGCGCGAGCAGCAACAGTTGTCGCTGTTGATGATCGACGTCGATTATTTCAAGGCCTACAACGACACCTTTGGCCACCTGGCCGGAGACGAAGCGCTGCGGCGCGTGGCAGAAGCCATCCGTGGCTCGTGCTCGCGGCCTAGCGACCTTCCGGCCCGCTACGGCGGCGAGGAGTTCGCCCTGGTGTTGCCCAACACCTCCCCAGGTGGCGCCAGGCTGGTTGCCGAGAAACTGCGCCAGAGCGTGCTGGGCCTGGCGATCGAGCACACGGCACCGGCTGCCGGAGCGTACCTGACCGTCAGCGTGGGCCTGGCCACGCAGGTTCCCGCTATCGGCAGCCTCTGTCGGCAATTGATCTCGGCGGCGGACAAAGGGCTGTACCAGGCCAAGAACGGTGGCCGCAACCAGGTGGGTGTCGCCTAGCGCGCTGGGCGAGGGGTGCTCCTTTCGAGCGGCTGCACCCGGCGGCTGGTTGTCGATGCCTGCCAGGCGGGTCTGCCGCCACGCGGCCGACTCGGTTATACTCGCAGGCTTTTCACCGAATTCGCACGAGTAGCCTGCCCATGGAAATCCAACCGATCCTGAACACCATCAAGGACCTCTCCGACCGCTCCCAGTCCATTCGGGGGTATCTTTGACTACGATCTCAAGCATGACCGCCTGATCGAAGTCAATCGCGAGCTGGAAGACCCCAACGTCTGGAACAAGCCCGAGTACGCCCAGGCCCTGGGCCGTGAGCGGTCCATGCTGGCGCAGGTCGTCGAGACGCTGGACAAGCTGTCCAACGGCCTGGCCGATTGCAAGGACCTGCTGGACATGGCCGTCGAAGAGGGCGACGAGGGCGCTGTCGGCGACGTCGTGACCGAACTGCATGGCCTTGAAGAAAACCTGGCCCAGCTCGAGTTCCGTCGCATGTTCAGCGGCGAGATGGACATGAACAACGCCTACCTCGACATCCAGGCCGGCTCCGGCGGGACCGAGGCGCAGGACTGGGCCAACATTCTGTTGCGCATGTACCTGCGCTGGGCCGACAAGCGTGGTTTCGACGCCACCATCATCGAACTCTCCGAGGGCGAAGTGGCTGGCATCAAGGGCGCCACCGTGCACATCAAGGGCGAATATGCCTTCGGCTGGCTGCGCACCGAGATCGGCGTGCACCGCCTGGTGCGCAAGAGCCCGTTCGACTCCGGCGCCCGCCGCCACACCTCGTTCTCGGCCGTGTTCGTCTCGCCCGAAATCGACGACAAGGTCGAAATCGAGATCAACCCGTCGGACCTGCGCATCGACACCTACCGCTCCTCGGGCGCCGGCGGCCAGCACGTGAACACCACCGACTCGGCAGTGCGTATCACCCACGTGCCGACCAACACCGTGGTGGCGTGCCAGAACGAACGCTCCCAGCATGCCAACAAGGACACCGCCATGAAAATGCTGCGGGCCAAGTTGTACGAGCTGGAGATGCAGAAACGCAATGCGGCCTCGCAGGCGCTGGAAGACAGCAAGTCGGACATTGGCTGGGGCCACCAGATCCGCTCGTACGTGCTGGACGACTCGCGCATCAAGGACCTGCGTACCGGCGTGGAACGCAGCGACTGCCAGAAAGTGCTGGACGGTGACCTTGACCAGTACCTGGAAGCGAGCCTCAAACAGGGGCTGTAAGCCACACCCTATCGCCGCGCCACCGGCCTCGTGCCGGTAGCGCGCGCCCTGCCCGCCAAGGGCAACGAATACCTGATGGAAACAAAGACGACATGAGCGACCTGAAGACCGAATCGCAAGACCTGCAACAGGAAGAAAACGCCCTGATCGCCCTGCGCAAGGAAAAGCTTGCAGCAGAACGCGCCAAGGGCGATGCCTTCCCCAACGACTTCCGTCGCGACAGCTACTGCAACGACCTGCAGAAACAGTACGCGGACAAGACCAAGGAAGAGCTGGAAGCAGCCGCGATCCCGGTCAAGGTGGCGGGCCGCATCATGCTCAACCGTGGCTCGTTCATGGTCATCCAGGACATGACCGGCCGCATCCAGGTCTACGTCAACCGCAAGACCCTGCCCGAAGAAACCCTGGCTGCGGTCAAGACCTGGGACCTGGGCGACATCATCAGCGCCGAGGGCACCCTGGCTCGCTCGGGCAAGGGTGACCTGTACGTCGAAATGACCCAGGTGCGCCTGCTGACCAAGTCGCTGCGTCCGCTGCCCGACAAACACCACGGCCTGACCGACACCGAGCAGCGCTACCGCCAGCGCTACGTCGACCTGATGGTCAACGAAGAGACACGCCACACCTTCCGCGTGCGCTCCCAGGTCATCTCGCACATTCGCAAGTTCCTCATCGAGCGCGACTTCCTCGAAGTCGAGACGCCGATGCTGCAGACCATCCCGGGCGGTGCAGCGGCCAAGCCGTTCGAAACCCACCACAATGCGCTGGACATGGCCATGTTCCTGCGTATCGCGCCTGAGCTGTACCTCAAGCGTCTGGTCGTCGGTGGTTTCGAGAAGGTCTTCGAAATCAACCGCAACTTCCGCAACGAAGGGGTTTCGACGCGCCACAACCCCGAGTTCACCATGCTCGAGTTCTACCAGGCCTACGCCGACTACCGCGACAACATGGACCTCACCGAGGAACTGTTCCGCGAGCTGGCGCAGCTGGTGCTGGGATCTACCGATGTGCCGTACGGTGACAAGGTCTTCCACTTCGGCGAGCCCTTCGTGCGCCTGTCGGTGTTCGACTCGATCCTCAAATACAACCCGGAGCTCACCGCTGCCGATCTGCAGGATGTCGACCGCGCCCGCGACATCGCTCGCAAGGCCGGTGCGAAGGTGCTGGGCCATGAAGGCCTGGGCAAGCTGCAGGTGATGATTTTCGAAGAGCTGGTCGAGCACAAGCTGGAGCAGCCGCACTTCATCACCGAGTACCCGTTCGAGGTCTCGCCGCTGGCCCGTCGCAACGACGAGAACCCTGCGGTGACCGACCGTTTCGAACTGTTCATCGGCGGGCGCGAAATCGCCAACGCCTACTCCGAGCTCAACGATGCCGAAGACCAGGCCGAGCGCTTCCTGGCCCAGGTGGCCGAGAAGGATGCCGGTGACGACGAGGCCATGCATTACGACGCCGACTTCGTGCGCGCGCTGGAATACGGCATGCCGCCAACGGCGGGCGAGGGCATCGGCATCGACCGCCTGGTGATGCTGCTGACCAACTCGCCATCGATCCGCGATGTGATCCTGTTCCCGCACATGCGTCCGCAGGGCTGAGTGAAGTCGAAAAAGCCGCCTTTTCAGGCGGCTTTTTCTTGCCTGAAGCATTATGTTGTCATTACCGGCCCGCTCGCGATCCAAGCGCCTGCGAAGCAATCTGCGATTCCAACGCCTGGGGGCAGATCGGACGCGAACGGGCATGCTCCGACCAGACACCGTACATGAGGTACTCCATGACAACCGCCATGGCTCAACAAGGGGCTGCAGGCATCGCCACTGCCGTTGCCGAAAGCGTGCGCTACCAGGGCCGCAAGACGGCCCGGCAAGGCAGTGAGCAGCGTCGCCAACTGATTCTGGACGCCGCCATGCGCATCGTGGTGCGCGATGGCGTGCGGGGCGTGCGACACCGTGCCGTCGCCGCAGAGGCAGGGGTGCCGCTGTCGGCCACCACCTACTACTTCAAGGACATCGAGGACCTGCTCACCGACACGTTCGCCCAGTACGTCGAACGCAGCGCCGCCTACATGGCCAAGCTCTGGCTCAACACCGAAGCAGTGTTGCGCCAACTGCTGGCCCAAGGTGACGGCAGTCCCCAGGCACGGGCAAAACTGGCCGATGAAGTGGCGCGCATGACGGCCGATTACGTGCAGCGCCAACTGCTCACCCGCCGCGATTTCATGATGGCCGAGCAGGCGTTTCGCCAGGAAGCGCTGCTGTGCCCACGCCTGGCCGAGCTGGTCTGTGCTCACGAGCAGATTCTGCTGCACGGTACGCGCCAACTGCTGCAGGTCGTTGGCTCGCGACAGCCCGAACAGGATGCACAGATGTTGACGGCGATTATCGAGCAGATGGAATATCAGGGCCTGCTCAAGCACGCCGAGGCGCAGGCCGATGGGCCGATGCTGGCGATGCTTACCCGATACTTGCAGTTGGTGCTGGCGTCGGCTTGAGCCCGACCTTTTCGAGGAAGAAACCTGATGAAAGCCTGGCGTGTGGTGCTGTTGACGCTGTCATTCCTGATGCTGGGCGGTTGTCTGGTGACCTTTTCCGAACCGCTACCCGGTAAGTCCTCGGCCCCCAAGGGGCTGGTGGGCAGCTGGACCACCAAGGACGCCTGGGGCGAGCCGCTGAAGCTGGTCATCACGCGTGCCGACGCAGGTGCCTACAAAGCGGTGGCCACACCCAAGGGCAAATCTGCCCAAACCTATGTATTCAATGTGGCCCAGCAGGGTAACCGCTGGTACCTGTCGGCGCGAGTGCCTGGCGACCTGGGCGGCAACTACGTGATCGGTGGTTTCGATATCGTCGATGGCAAGGAGCTGGTGGTCTATAACCTCGATCTGCAGCAAGTGCAGCAGGCCGTGAACAGCAAGGAATTGAGCGGGCACAGCACCGAGGTGGCGCAGGACAACGGCGAGGGTCTGCTGGTCGACAGCCCACCAGCGCGTGTCCTGGCCTACCTCAACGACCCAGCGAATTCGGACCTGTTCGTGGAGGCAGTGCGCTTCAAACGCGCTGGCCAGTGACAGGGCAAGTCTCTGGTGATTCGCGGATGCGCCAAGGGCGCACTCTCGCCTCGGCTGCTCGACACTTGAGTCGGCCGACACGAGCGGGACATGGCTTGGCCTGATGGCCGATAAGGATTTCTTTGTGGACGAGTACCAGCAAACCATTCGCGCACTGTCCGACCGCATCGTGGCTGCGCAAACGCCGATTCGCGTGCTCGATGCAGTCAAGTGGGACGATGGCATCCGTCGCGGCTTCTTCGAGGCCAAGGGCAAGGTCCCGCCTGCCGTGGACCGTGCCTATTATCAGGCGCGCTCACTGGGGTTCGACTCCAGCGCTGTAAAGGCGGAGTTCCAGGCTATCGAGCGTGACATCATTCGCCAGCTTGGCCAGTTCAGCCCCGTGGGGCAGATCATGAAACGCATGTGCCGCGAGTACCGCATGGTCGTGCGCATGCTCGAGGCCAGGGGTACGCAAGATTTCGGTCTGATTTCCCAGGAGCTGTACGGCGCTGCCTCCGATGTTTTCCATGCCGGTGACCCGACCCTGGCCGACCTTGGCCTGATGCTGTCGGACTACCTGAACAACATCGATGGACGCGGTGACCTCAAGGACGAGCCGAAGGACCTGACGGCCAAGCAGGCGGTGGAAATCCTCCAGTGCCGGTTGAACAAGGTGTTCGGTGAAGCCGAGGGGACCATTCGCGTGTTCGAGTCCGACGGTATCGTGGCCGATGCCGCCGCCGGTGCCGACTACATCAAGGTGCGTGCCGATGCCATGTTCAACGCGCGCGATGTACGGGCCCTGGAAGTGCACGAGGGGTTGGTGCACGTGGGCACTACCCTCAATGGCCTGAACCAGCCTATCTGCACGTTCCTGGCCAAGGGCCCGCCGTCCTCGACGGTGACCCAGGAAGGCCTGGCCATCCTGATGGAAGTCATCGCTTTCGCCTCCTACCCCAGCCGCCTGCGCAAACTGACCAACCGCACCCGCGCCATACACATGGTCGAGGACGGTGCGGACTTCATGCAGGTGTACCGGTTCTTCCAGGAGCAGGGCTTCGACATGGGGCAAAGCTACAGCAATGCCAGCCGGGTATTCCGTGGGTCGGTGCCCAATGGCTTGCCATTCACCAAGGACTTGTCCTACCTCAAGGGCTTCATCATGGTTTACAACTACATTCAGTTGGCTGTGAAGAAGGGCAAGCTGGAGCAGATACCGCTGCTGTTCTGTGGCAAGACCACCCTCGAAGACATGCGCACCCTGCGCCAGCTTGTCGAGGAGGGCCTGGTGGAGCCGCCCAAGTACCTGCCTGAGCAATTCCGCGACTTGAACGCCTTGTCGGCCTGGATGTGCTTTTCCAACTTCCTCAACCACTTGAGCCTGGACCGTATTGAAACCGACTACGCGAATATCCTTTGACGGGCTCCGCCTGCTGACGGCGGGCATGGTGCTGGTGCTGCTGGGCGGGTGCAGCGGCTTGCTGTTCTACCCTGAGCGGGGCCAAGCGTTCACGCCAGAGCGCGCCAGGCTCGCCTACAGCGATGTCACCCTGGTCGCCGCCGACGGTGTACGCCTGCATGCCTGGTGGCTGCCGGCCAAGCCAGGTGTGGCGGTCAAGGGCACGGTACTGCACCTGCACGGTAATGGGGGCAATCTGCCCGGTCACCTGGGCGGCAGCTACTGGTTGCCGGAGCAGGGTTACCAAGTGCTGATGATCGACTACCGAGGCTACGGCCTGTCCGATGGCAAGCCGCGGCTACCTGAGGTCTATCAGGATATCGCCGCCGCCATGGCCTGGCTCGACCAGTCTCCGCAGGTCAAGGGCAAACCCCTGGTCTTGCTGGGGCAGAGCCTGGGCGGTGCCATGGCCATCCACTACCTGGCGGCCCATCCCGAGCAGCGCGAACGCTTCAGCGCTCTGGTGTTCGACGGCGTTCCGGCCAGCTACCGGGCGGTGGGCCGATACGCCTTGAGCACCTCGTGGATGACCTGGCCGCTTCAGGTGCCGTTGTCCTGGCTGGTGCCCGATGCCGATAGCGCCATCGAGTCCGTCGGGCAGCTGACCAGCCCGCCCAAGCTCTTTTTCCACAGCATCGATGATGACCTGGTGCCCATGAACAACGTCATCCGCCTGTATCAGCAGGCACCCCCTCCACGGGTGCTGCAGTTGACCCGAGGTGGACACGTGCAGACGTTCGCCGACCCTACCTGGCGTGAAGTGATGCTGCGTTTTCTGGATGACCCCAGCCACTTCACCGGCCTGCGGCGGCTCGCCGAAGTGCCCAATGCCTATGACGAGAAGAACCCGCAATGAGCGAAGAACGCAACGCCATACCGCTGATCCTGACAGGAGTCGGCAGCATTATCGTGACGGTAGGGGCCCTGTGGTACTACGGCTACCTGCACTTCGCCAAGCCTGAGGATGCCTTGTTGCTGCAGGATTTCACCATGCTCAAGACGGTACCGGGCGAAGACTACAAGGTGTCACTGGAGCCCGCAGCGCAGGTAGCCCAGTGCGCCGATGGCGTGCTGGTACTGTTCGACACCCAGCAAAAAGGCCTCAGTGGCGTGCTCGTCGACAGCCGCAAGCGCGCCGTACGCTGCGTGGGCGCCGATACGCCGCAGCAGGTGCGATAGGGCCTACGTGGCTAACCGGTAGCACCAAAAAAGAACCCCGCGCTGGAGGGACGCTCCAGCGCGGGGTTCTTGTTCCTGCCGTGCAGCGTTACTTCATCGAAGAACGCGGTGCAACTGGCTGGTTGTCATTGGAAATGGTCACTTCCACACGACGGTTCTGGGCGCGGCCCGAGTTGCTGGAGTTATCCGCTACCGGATATTCCTTGCCATAGCCCTGGGCAACGATGCGCGCTGGGTCTACGCCTGCGCGGACCAGTGCCATGCGTACGCTGCCGGCGCGACGCTCGGACAGGGACTGGTTGTAGCTGGCCGAGCCGACGCTGTCGGTGTAACCCTCGACGATCACTTTGCGCTCAGGGTTTTCCTGAAGGAACTGAGCCAGCTTGGTGATGTTCGGGTAGGCATTGCTCTTGAGCTCAGCCTTGTTGAAGTCGAACAGCACGTCGCCGAAGGTTACCAGGGTGCCGCGCTCGGTCTGCTTGGCGTTCAGGCTTTGCTGCAGCTTGGCGATCTGGGCGTCACGGGCGTCCAGCTTGGCCTGTGCGCGCAGCGCGGCGGCGTTTTTCAGGTCGCCTTCAGCAGTGCGCAGGGCGATGGTCTGCTTGGCCACTTCAACACGCTGGTTGGTCAGGTAGGCCAGTTGGTCGACCTTCTGCTCGTCTTCGCGGTCCATGTAGGCTTTGTCAGCCTTGTTCAGCCAGTCCTGGGCATCCTTGGTTTCAAGGGCAGCCACTTTGCTGGCCTGCGGATCGCTCTGCAGGGAAGAGAAGTTGGTGCGAGCCGCTTCCAGGTTGGCGTTCGGGTCGTGCGAGCAGGCAGCGAGACCGACGCTCAGGGCCAGGAGGGCGGGAATCATGACGTGTTTGCGCATAGTGTTCATCCTTTGATCGAGTGCGAAGGCTAAGGGAGACAGGGCAGGGCTCATTGAGCGCTGCGCAGGCCTTCCTCACGTACGTCCTGGGCGCCTTGACGGGCGTCCTGTACGGCCTTCTGGGCCTTGGCCGCCTGGGCCTTACGTTCGGCGAGACGCGCGTCCCATTCGGCCTGTTCGGCCAGACGCTTGGCTTCGTCGTACTTCTTGTCATGCATGGCGATTTCGGCCTGCTTGAACTTGTCCTGAGCTGCTTTCATTTCGACAGCAGCGTACTCGGTGCCGCCTGCGCTGACGGCAGAGTTCACGGCGGACTGGGTCACAGCATACTGTTCGGTTGGCGGGTTGCCTGCACAGCCAGCCAGGACCAGGCTACTGCCCAGGGCCAGCGCGGCCAGCTTGAACCCGCGCACGTAAGTGGATGAAGGTTTGACAGTGCGGGTTTTCATGGTGGTCAGCTCCATTGGATCACTCCTGATAATGACGATGTCCGTAGCAGTCCATCGCTCATTCCCCGGACCGTTTTCATGCGCTTCAGCTGAATGGCGCACAAGTACCGGTGTGCAGGGTTTTAGCGTGATGGCTATTGGCTCCGACTGGAAGAATTTTCGAATAGTTCAGTAAAAAGTCCAGATTACGAGTAACTCTTTCTGACTAATCGGTCAGCTGAAATTCAGCGGAACTTTTGCCTGCCCAAGCGGTTTTCGCTACGGCCAGCAACCGAAGTCTTGGTCGGGCGACGGTCATTTCTCATCTCCCCCCGCCCCGTTCAGCGCATGCAAATGCTGACGCGAAAGTGCGAGGAAGCGGGGCGTGGGCCCTACGTCTTCGTACAAGGGATCACCCTCTTCATCGGTGGCGATGACCTGGCGTCCCTGGACATAGGGGAAGCTTGCCTCCAGCTCCTCCAGCGCCGCACCGACCAGTTCGCCAAGTAGCGCTTCGGCGGTTCGCTTGGGGTACATGTCGATGAGCGCTGCCAGGCGCGCTTCGGACTCCAGATCAAGGTGCAACACATGTTCGGTACGGCTGAGGGTGCCGGCCGCGTTCTGTTCCCAGTGCTGGGCGAGTTCACGAATTTTCATGATGACCTCTGTTAGCGCCTGCTAGGGCATGCAAGGCATGAGAGTGGTGAGCATCGACATTAGTTTGCTTTGGGTGTGCATGGCTTGCCATCGCCGCCTTGCTCTTGGCACTCTGGCATGAGGTCGCGGCCTCACAGGCAGCGCGATGAGCCTAACAAGGCATGCCAGGCGCTTGAGCTGCGCCACGGAGAGGGCCAATGACCGATATCGATGTGCGTTTGCGTGAAGATGTCCATGTGCTGGGAGAGCTGCTCGGCGACACGATTCGTCACCAGTATGGCGATGAATTTTTGCAGAAGATCGAGGATATTCGTCACAGCGCGAAAGCTGATCGACGCAATGCCGGCGAAGAGCTCAGCTCGACCCTGGGTGATCTGGACGATGACGAACTGTTGCCGGTGGCCAGGGCATTCAACCAGTTCCTCAACCTGGCCAACATGGCCGAGCAATACCAGTTGATACGACGCCGCGATGCCGACCAGCCCGAGCCCTTCGAGGCCCGCGTGCTGCCGGAGCTGCTGGCCCGCCTCAAGCAGGCCGGCCATGACGATCAGGACCTGGCGCGGCAGTTGGCTGGCCTGGATATCCAGCTGGTGCTCACGGCGCACCCTACCGAAGTCTCGCGGCGTACCCTGATCCAGAAGTACGACGCCATCGCCGCCCAGCTGGCTGCCCAGGATCATCGCGACCTGACCCCCGCCGAAACCGCGCAGATCCGCGACCGCTTGCGCCGTCTGATTGCCGAGGCCTGGCATACCGAGGAAATCCGCCGTACACGCCCCACGCCCGTGGATGAGGCCAAATGGGGCTTCGCCGTGATCGAGCACTCGTTGTGGCACGCCATCCCCAACCACCTGCGCAAAGTCGATCACGCCCTGCAGGAGGCGACCGGCCAGCGGCTGCCACTGACGGCGGCCCCCATCCGCTTCGCTTCGTGGATGGGCGGCGACCGGGACGGCAACCCCAATGTTACCGCCAAGGTCACCCGGGAAGTCCTGCTGCTGGCGCGTTGGATGGCAGCGGACCTGTTCCTGCGCGATATCGATGCGCTGGCGGCCGAGCTTTCCATGCAACAGGCCAGTACGGCCTTGCGCGAGCACGTGGGCGACAGCCCGGAGCCTTACCGTGCGCTGCTCAAGCAACTGCGCGAGCGCTTGCGGGCAACTCGCAGCTGGGCCCATTCGGCACTGTCTGCCAACGTACCGCCTGGGCCTGACGTGCTGGTGGACAACCGCGAGCTGGTTGCACCGTTGCAATTGTGTCACCAGTCGCTGCATGACTGCGGCATGGGCATCATCGCCGATGGCCCGCTGCTGGACTGCCTGCGCCGGGCCGTGACCTTCGGCCTCTTCCTGGTCAGGCTGGACGTGCGCCAAGACGCCGCGCGTCACCGTGATGCGCTGAGCGAAATCACCGAGTACCTAGGCATGGGCCGGTATGCCGACTGGGATGAGGAACAGCGTATCGACTTCCTGGAACAGGAGCTGGCCAACCGTAGGCCGCTGCTGCCAGCCCACTTCGAGCCTCAGGACGAGACGGCCGAGGTGTTGGCCACCTGCCGGGAGATCGCCGCGGCGCCAGGCGCCTCGCTGGGCTCGTACGTGATTTCGATGGCAGGTGCTGCGTCGGACGTGCTGGCGGTGCAATTGCTGCTCAAGGAAACCGGCCTGACCCGTCCGATGCGGGTGGTGCCGCTGTTCGAAACCCTGGCTGACCTGGATAACGCGGGCCCGGTGATGCAGCGTCTGCTGGCGCTGCCCAGTTATCGCGCCGGCCTGCATGGCCCTCAGGAGGTCATGATCGGCTATTCCGATTCGGCCAAGGATGCGGGCACCACGGCCGCGGCCTGGGCCCAGTACCGCGCCCAGGAAAGCCTGGTGCGCATTTGCGCCGAGCACCAGGTCGAGTTGCTGCTGTTCCATGGCCGGGGCGGTACGGTGGGGCGCGGCGGCGGCCCGGCTCACGCCGCCATTTTGTCGCAACCGCCGGGTTCGGTCGCCGGGCGGTTCCGCACCACCGAACAGGGGGAGATGATCCGCTTCAAGTTCGGCTTGCCTGGCATTGCCGAGCAGAACCTCAACCTGTATCTGGCCGCCGTGCTCGAAGCCACGCTGCTGCCACCGCCGCCCCCGCAGCCGGCCTGGCGCGACCTCATGGATCAGATGGCTGCCGATGGGGTCAAGGCCTACCGCGACGTGGTGCGTGAGCACCCGGACTTCGTCGAGTACTTCCGCCAGTCGACCCCCGAGCAGGAGTTGGGGCGCCTGCCGCTGGGCAGTCGCCCGGCCAAGCGACGTGCCGGCGGTATCGAAAGCCTGCGCGCCATCCCCTGGATCTTCGGCTGGACCCAGACTCGACTGATGCTCCCAGCCTGGCTGGGTTGGGAGACGGCACTGAACAACGCGCTAGCTGCCGGGCAGGGCCCGTTGCTTGCGCAGATGCGCGAGCAGTGGCCGTTCTTCCGCACGCGCATCGACATGCTGGAGATGGTGCTGGCCAAAGCCGATGCCCAAATTGCAGAGGCCTACGACCAACGTCTGGTGCAACCGCACCTGCTACCTTTAGGTACACAGCTGCGCGACCTATTGTCGCAGTCGTGCCAGGTCGTGCTGAGCCTGACCGGGCAGCAGGTGCTACTGGCGCATAGCCCCGAAACCCTGGAATTCATCCGCCTGCGCAACACCTACCTGGACCCGCTGCATCGGCTACAGGCAGAACTGCTGGCGCGTTCGCGTGACCGCCAGGCCGCTCTGGACAGCCCGCTGGAGCAGGCGTTGCTGGTGACCATCGCCGGTATCGCCGCGGGGCTGCGCAACACCGGTTGAGGGGAGGGGGCGGGGCTGCTTCAGAAAGGTGCAGGGGGGCATCGAACAGCGACGGCACGGGGGTTGCGCTGGGCGCAACCACTGACCCGCTCGACCTGAAGTGGTGCATTCATGCAACTTTGGGACGCTTGTCGGGCTGGCAGGCGCTGTGTATCTTGAGCAGCCTTCTGACCGATTCATGGTCATACCTAATTTCCGGACTTGGCCCTGGTTGCCGAATCCATTGAATTGCATACAAAAATTTGAGGAGCACAAGATGCGCGTAATTCTGCTGGGAGCTCCCGGGGCCGGTAAAGGTACTCAGGCAAAGTTCATCACCGAAAAGTTCGGTATTCCACAGATCTCCACCGGTGACATGCTGCGTGCGGCGGTCAAGGCCGGCACGCCCCTGGGCCTGGAGCTGAAAAAAGTCATGGATGCCGGCCAACTGGTCTCCGACGAGTTGATCATCAGCCTGGTCAAAGAGCGCATCGCCCAGCCTGATTGCGCCAACGGCTGCCTGTTCGACGGTTTCCCCCGCACTATCCCGCAGGCAGAGGCCATGGTCGCTGCGGGCGTGGACATTGATGCCGTGGTCGAGATCGCCGTGGACGACGAAGAGATCGTTGGCCGCATGGCAGGCCGTCGTGTGCACCTGGCCTCGGGCCGTACCTACCATATCCAGTACAACCCGCCGAAAATCGAAGGCAAGGACGATGTCACTGGCGAAGACCTGATCCAGCGCGATGACGACAAGGAAGAAACCGTTCGCCATCGCCTGTCGGTCTACCACAGCCAGACCAAGCCACTGGTAGACTTCTACCAGAAGCTGTCGGCGGGCAACGGTGGCAAGCCCAAGTACAGCCACATCGAAGGTGTGGGCTCGGTAGAAGCGATCACTGCCAAGGTACTGGCCGCGCTGAGCTGATCGGCACGTTGTCATTGAACGACGGCCCGCTTGCGGGCCGTTGTCGTTTTTGGCCTTGTGCGGTGTGGGCGTATCCCCGGCAGCCCACACGGCGGCCCTTTGGGACACGAAGGCGCGGCTGCTCTATACTCGCGCTCTTTCCCACTCACACCTGGATACCTGTTCGATGACCACCTTGTTGGCCCTGGATACCGCCACCGAAGCCTGTTCCGTTGCACTGCTGCATAACGGTGAGGTAACCAGCCATTACGAGGTGATCCCACGCATGCATGCCCAGAAGTTGCTGCCAATGATCAAGCAACTGCTGGCCGAATCCGGCGTAGCCCTGGGCACGGTCGATGCCATTGCGTTCGGCCGTGGCCCGGGTGCGTTCACTGGTGTGCGCATTGCCATCGGCGTGGTGCAGGGGCTGGCTTTCGCCCTGGAGCGGCCCGTGTTGCCGGTGTCCAATCTCGCAGCGCTGGCCCAGGGCGCACTGCGTCAACAGGGTGCCCAGCAAGTGGCCGCCGCCATCGATGCGCGTATGGACGAAGTGTACTGGGGCTGCTATCAGGCCGTAGCCGGGGAAATGCGCCTGCAAGGTGCTGAAGCGGTGCTGCCACCCGAATGTGTGGCGTTGCCAGCAGGGGCGCAAGGACCATGGTTCGGAGCAGGTACGGGTTGGGGCTATGCCGAGCGCCTGGCGGTCACTGCTGACGCAAGCGACCCCTCGGCCTTGCCCAGTGCCCTTGATGTGCTGAGCCTGGCGCGCTTTGCCTGGGCCCGGGGTGAAGCCATCGCAGCTGAGCAGGCTCAGCCGATTTACCTGCGCGATAACGTGGCAACGCCCAAAAAGCAGTAAGGCTGTTCGTCGGGCACGCTCGATAGTGCTACAACCTTTTGCATAAAGTGTG
The DNA here is from genome assembly GCF_900230165.1 of Pseudomonas sp. URMO17WK12:I9. NCBI lineage: Bacteria > Pseudomonadati > Pseudomonadota > Gammaproteobacteria > Pseudomonadales > Pseudomonadaceae > Pseudomonas > Pseudomonas sp. URMO17WK12:I9. The sequence goes on from NZ_OCMQ01000001.1 coordinate 137,688, forward strand.
GTCAAGTTCTCAACCGAGCATTAGCGGCGGGCCATCAATGCTGCTAAATTGCCATCATTGGTCCTGGGTGCTCATGCCATGCGTGTCGACGGTTTCTCATCACAGTCCTTTCCGATCAAGCGCACGCCGCGCAAGGCAGCGGTGCATGATGACGTGGCCGATGATGGCGAACTGGTGGAAGAGATCGCCATGGCAGCCCAGGAGCCTGCTGCTCGTCGCCGTACCGGGACGCTGCCAGCCCGTCAGCAGGACATGGTGTTCCCCCGCGCCCGTGACCGGCGCACCGCCTCGGCACTCGCCAGTTACCTGAGCACAGCGGGCTTTACCGACTGGGACATGGAAGTACTGGGGCTAGACCTGTACATTTGACGGATGAGCCTGCCGTCCATCCCCTATTTCATTGGCTGCCCCTCGTGGAGCGAAAACGCCTGGCGTGAGTACCTGTACCCTGCCGACGCCAGCGCCGCGCAGATGCTTGGGCTGTACAGCCAGGTCTTCAATGCCGTCGAAGGCAATACCACGTTCTATGCCAGGCCATCGCCTGCCACGGTGGTCCGGTGGGCGGCAACGATGCCAGCGCATTTTCGCTTCACGGCCAAGTTCCCCCGCGACATCAGCCACGGTGGCGACCTGCGCGACCATCTCGAACCTGCCTTTGACTTCATTCGCCTGATGGCGCCGCTCGGGCCGCGCGTGTCCCCTTACTGGCTGCAGTTGCCCGCTTCGTACGGCCCGGGGCGACTGGCAGAGCTGAGCCAGTTCCTGCAGCAGGTGGGTGTAAACGTTGCAGTGGAGGTGCGCCATCCGGCGTTCTTCGCCAAGGGCGAGGATGAACGCGCGCTCAACCGCCTGCTGGCCGACTTGGGTGTCGAGCGGGTGTGTCTCGATCCCAGGGCGCTGTTCAGCTGTACCTCCACTGACCCCGCCATCGTGCATGCCCAGTCCAAGAAGCCCAACGTTCCGCCGCGACCAGCCGCGTTCAGTCAGCGTCCGCAGGTGCGCTTCATCGGCCATCCGGCGCTTGAGTACAACGAACCCTTCCTGACCCCTTGGGTGGACAAGTTGGCTGCGTGGATCGAAGAGGGGCGCAGCCCGTACATCTTCTTGCACACTGCTGACAACCGCCTGGCGGCCGCGTTGGCGCAACGTTTCCACCAGCGGCTCATGCTACGCCTGCCCGGGCTGGCCGCACTGCCGGAATTGCCGCGAGCGCCGGAGGTCGAACAGCTGGGCCTGCTCTGATTTCTTCCCCATTGCCGGAGTGCTTGATCATGGATGTGCAAACCCTGCGAGCCGAAGCCTTCAAGGCCTTGCATCAACGCGATGGCGCCTTCGTCATGGCCAACCCCTGGGACGCCGGTTCAGCCAAGCTGCTGGCCAGCCTGGGTTTTGAGGCCTTGGCCAGCACCAGCGCCGGGCTTGCCTTCAGCCTGGGGCGCCCGGATGCCGAAGGGGCGCTAAGCCTCGATGACGTGCTGGACAACGCAGGCGAAATCGTCGACGCCACCGCATTGCCAGTGGCTGCGGACCTTGAGAACGGCTTCGGGGATCTGCCCGAGGATTGCGCCCAGGCCATTCTGCGCGCTGCTGAAGCAGGGCTGGTCGGTGGCTCCATCGAGGACGCCAGTGGCCGCGCCGCGTCACCTATCTACGACAAGGGCCTTGCGGTGGAGCGTGTTCGTGCTGCCGTGCAGGCGGCGCGCAGCCTGCCTTTTCCCTTCACCTTGTGCGCGCGCGCGGAAAACCTGCTGCACGGGCGCCAGGACCTGGACGACACCATCGAGCGCCTGCAGGCTTTCGCCGAGGCGGGCGCCGATGTGCTCTACGCCCCTGGGCTGCGTACGGCCGAGGAAGTGCGGGCAGTGGTGCAGGCGCTGGCGCCTCGCCCAGTGAACGTGCTGATGGGCATGGCGGGGGTGCCGTTATGCGTCAACCAGCTTCAGGACCTGGGTGTACGGCGCGTTAGCGTCGGTTCGTCGATGGCGCGTGCGGCCTTTGGCGCCTTACAGCGGGCTGCGCAGGAAATCCGTGAACAGGGTACGTTTGGCTACGCCGAGCAGGCCTTGCCGTTCGATCAGCTCAATGAGCTGTTCCGCCGCGGATGAAAGTCGTTCTGCTGCTTCTGGGCGTGCTGGTGCTGGCCGCCGGCCAGGCGTGGCACCTGGGCTGGCGCCCGCCTGCGCAGTGGAACCCGCTTGCCCCCTTGGACGTCAGCCAGCCGCCCAACTGGCTGACTGGCTTCAAGCTCAAGCGTCTGCGCGACGACCCGGCGCTTTGCCAACAGGCGCTTCAAAGCAGTCAACTGCGCTACCGGGCGCAGGCTGACAGCCCAGCCTCGGCCAAATGCCCACTGAGCAATGTCTGGCGTATCGAAGGTGGGCAGGCCCGCTTGAGCAGCAGTTTCCTGGCCAGCTGCCCGCTGGCGGTCGCCTACGCCCTGTTCGAGCGCCACGGCCTGCAGCCGGTGGCTCAGCGCGTGCTGGGCCAGTCGGTGGTGCAGGTCGATCACCTGGGTAGCTTTGCCTGCCGCAACGTCTACAACCGCAAGGCAGGGCGCTTGAGCCAGCATGCCAGCGCCAACGCCCTGGACATTGCAGGTTTTCGTCTGCGGGACGGCCAACGCATCGTCCTGGCGCGCGACTGGCAGGGGACCGGGGACAAGGCGATGTTCTTGCGTGAGGTACGTCAGGCGGCGTGCGAGCACTTCAGCACGGTGCTGGGGCCGGAGTACAATGCTGCGCACCGCGATCACTTTCATGTAGACATGGGCCGTTGGCAGGTGTGCCGTTAGCCTCAGGCGTAAGCGCGCACGTTGTTCAACACCACTGGGCGCGCCCAGTGCATGTCGAAGGCCAGGTCGTGCTGCTGGCGTGCCAGGGTCGGTTCATCGAACGGTTCGGGGGCCGGGTCCAGCAAAGTGCTGTCGAACTCGGCGATCGGCAGGAACAGAGGCCGTGGTGCAGGGCCGGGACCCGGTTCAGCTAAGGGTTGGCCCTGACGGGCGACCACGGGCCGAACCCAACTGTTGTCGATATCAAGCTGACGCTGCTGCTCGATCATTTCCAGCGCACCGAACGGCTCGGGGGCGGGCGGCAGCAGGTTGGCCTCCAGTTCGGCCTTGGGCAGGAACAACGGCTCGGGTGGCGCGACCACGGTGTCTTGCACCGGGCAGGCGCGTTGCGCGTCGATCAAGGCCAGGGCACGGGCGCCGCCGACAGGTTCTCCGCTGGCCTGGTCGTACTGCACGAATGACTGGCTGACGCTGTCGACGGGCGTTTCAGATTGCTCCGCCATTGCCCGGGCGAAGAAATCCTGCCACAGGTGGCTGACGCCCCCCAGTGCCTGGGTGTTGTGCTGACTGTAGTTGTCGACAGGCGACAGGTAGGTCAAGCCGATAGGAAGAATTTCTGACATGGCAGTCGCGCGCGTTGTGCTCTGGCAGAATAGCGGGATATTGCCTGTATCGGCCGCGTTGGCCGGTTCATTAAGGGCCAGGTTGTTTTTTTCAGGTGTGAGCGATGCAAGAGCAAGGCGTGGGGATCAGGGTCGAGGCGATGTCCGAGGAGTATGCGGGCCAGGCGCAGGCATGGGCGCAGCGCTTGGGCTTGCCCTTGCAGGATGACGACGCGCAGTTCGCCGTTCAGCTGGGCCCCGAGGGTTTGCAGGTCCAGCAGTTGGGGCCCCAGGCCCCCGGCCCGGTGCGGGTCGACTTCGTCGAAGGCCAGGCTGCCCACCGGCGCCAGTTCGGCGGTGGCAACGGGCAGATGATCGCCAAGGCCGTGGGCATCGCCCAGGGTGTGAGGCCGGTGGTACTCGACGCTACCGCAGGGCTTGGCAAGGACGCCTTCGTGCTGGCCAGTCTGGGTTGCCACATGACCCTGATCGAGCGCCAGCCGCTTGTGGCTGCGCTACTGGAAGACGGGCTGGTGCGGGCCCGTGCCGATGAGGACGTCGGGCCAATCGTCGCGCGCATGCGCCTGCTGACGGGCAACGCCATCGAGTGCATGCGCAACTGGGAAGGCGAGCCGCCGCAGGTGATCTACCTGGACCCGATGTTTCCCCACCGGGACAAGAGCGCACTGGTGAAAAAGGAAATGCGCGTGTTCCGCCCGTTGGTCGGCGACGACCTGGACGCCCCGGCGCTGCTCGAAGCGGCGCTGGCGTTGGCGACCCACCGCGTGGTGGTCAAGCGACCGCGCAAGGCGCCGATCATCGACGGACCCAAACCCAGCCACGGCCTTGAGGGCAAGTCGAGCCGCTATGACATCTACCCCAAGAAGGCCTTGAAAGGCTGAGCACCGCATGAGAGTGGCCGGGCCCTGCGCCGCAGGCAACCCTGGACGACCAACGTGGGTTGTCGAGTCTGGTCCGACTCAGGGCCTGAATGCGCGCAGAAACACCTCGACCACCTCGCACACATGCGCCTCGGCCGCTTCGCCGCACAGCGGCTCGGCGCAGCCCAGCATCAGGCGGTAATCCGGCGCGCCTTTTACCAGGCAGAAGAAATGCTCCGCTGCCCTGAGCGGGTCATCGATCCGCAACAGCCCGCGCTCGTCGGCCCCGCGCAGCAAGGCCTCCATTCCCGCCAGCACCCGCTTGGGCCCGGCCTCGTAGAAATACTCGCCAAAGCCTGGATCGCTATTGCCCTGGGCCATGATCAGGCGACTGAGTTTGACGGCTTCGTCACTGCTGATCAGGGCCTGGAAACTGCGGGCGATGGTCAAGAGCACTTCTTCTATCGGCGCGTGCTCGGGGTATTCGAACAGTTGATCGGGCAACTGCAACTGACACGTGGCCATGACCGCCGAGCAGAACAGTGTCTGTTTGTCGGTGAAGTGGCTGTACACCGTCAGCTTCGATACACCCGCTGCCGCCGCGACCGCATCCATGCTGGTACTTGCGTAACCCAGGCTCAGAAACAGCGACTTGGCCGCTTCGAGAATGGCCTGGCGCTTGGCAAGGTCCTTTGGGCGGCCTGGGCCGCTGGAGACGTCGTTGGACATTGGGATCTGCATCTGCCTTGAAGGTTGCCTATCTTATACGGCTTGGGCGTGGCTCGCTGTTCTTGACCGCAATAGCGCGCAAACGCTCCAAAAAAACCTCGGGACGCTCTTCCCGTGCCTTGATGGCTGACTTACTATACCGGCCAGTTCAAATATTCGATCAGCATTTTGCGAAGGGATTCCCGATGTTGCCCCGTGCCCTCAGCCTTGCCCTGCCCATGGTCCTCTTGATGCTTACGGCGTGCAATCAGGAACCTGCATTACCTGCGGTGGTTCGCCCTGCTTTGGTGGTTCAGCCGCGGCCAGCCGAGGCGATGGCCGATAACTACCCAGGCGAGGTGAGGGCGCGACTGGAGCCGGAACTGGCTTTTCGCATTGGTGGCAAGGTCAGCAAGCGGCTTGTCGAAGAAGGGCAACGGGTCAAGCTCAACCAGCCGCTGGCTGAACTGGACCCGCAGGATGTGCGCCTGCAGTTGGAGGCTAACCGCGCGCAGGTAGCCGGTGCCGAGGCCAACCTGGCGCTGGTGCGCACCGAGCGTGACCGTTACCAGAAGTTGCTCGACAAGCAGATGATCAGCCACTCGCAGTACGACAACGCCGAAAACCTCTATCGCGCTGGGGTCGCCCGGCTCAAGCAGGCCAAGGCCGAGTTCGACGTGGCGGGTAACCAGGCCGACTACGCTGTGTTGCGCGCGCCTCAGGCAGGGGTGATAGCCAGGCGCCTGGTCGAAGTCGGTCAAGTCGTCGCTGCGGGTCAGACGGTATTGACCTTGGCAGCTGACGGCGAGCGCGAAGTGGCCATCGCCGTCCCCGAGCAGCAATACGCCCGCTTCGCCGTGGGCCAACCGGTCACCGTGGAGCTGTGGTCGCACCCGGGGCGGCGCTTCGAGGGGCGGATCCGCGAGCTGTCGCCGGCCGCCGATCCGCGCTCCAGAACCTACGCGGCTCGGGTTGCCTTTACCTCCAACGAGGTGCCGGCAACGCTGGGGCAGAGCGCCAGGGTATTGGTCGCCCACCCAGGGCAGGTGCCGTTGTCGGTTCCCCTGTCGGCCGTCACGGCTGAAGCCGGCCAGGCGTACGTCTGGCGGGTCACTGGCGAGCACCGTGTGCAGCGGGTCACGGTGCAGCTTGGCGCCTATGGGACTGACAGCGTGCCTGTGCTCGCGGGGCTTGCGGCTGACGACTGGGTGGTGGCAGCCGGCGGTCATGTGCTGCGCGAAGGCCAGCAGGTGCGACCCGTGGACCGCGCCAACCGTACAGTCGACCTGACGGGCAAGGAGTAACTCGGGATGGGTTTCAACCTCTCTGCCTGGGCGCTGCGCAACCGCCAGATCGTACTCTTTTTGATGATACTGCTCGCGGGCGTTGGCGCGCTGTCCTACACCAAGCTGGGTCAGAGCGAAGACCCGCCCTTCACCTTCAAGGCCATGGTCATCCGCACCCTGTGGCCCGGCGCCACCGCTGAGGAGGTGGCGCGCCAGGTCACGGAGCGCATCGAGAAAAAGCTCATGGAAACCGGCGAGTACGAAAAGATCGTCTCGTTCTCGCGCCCCGGTGAATCGCAGGTGACCTTCATGGCCCGCGACTCTCTGCACTCGGCCGATATCCCCACATTGTGGTACCAGATACGCAAGAAGGTCGCCGACATCCGCCACACGCTGCCACCCGAGGTGCAGGGCCCGTTCTTCAACGATGAGTTCGGCACCACGTTCGGCAACATCTATGCGCTGACTGGGCCGGGTTTCGACTACGCGGTCCTTAAGGACTATGCGGACCGTATTCAGATCCAGCTGCAGCGGGTCAAGGATGTGGGCAAGGTCGAGCTGATCGGTTTGCAGGACGAGAAGATCTGGATCGAACTGTCCAACGTCAAGCTGGCCACCCTCGGCATCCCTTTGCAGGCGGTGCAGCAGGCGTTGCAGGAGCAGAATGCGGTGAGCACGGCCGGGTTCTTCGAAACGCCCAGCGAACGTGTGCAACTGCGGGTCAGTGGGCGATTCGACAGTGTCGAGCAGATTCGCCAGTTGCCACTGCGCGTGGGCGAGCGCACGTTTCGCCTGGGCGATGTGGCGCGCGTGTACCGGGGCTACAACGATCCGCCTGCGCCGCGGATGCGCTTCATGGGCGAAGACGCCATCGGCCTGGCGGTGTCGATGAAGGATGGGGGTGACATCCTGACCTTGGGCAAGGCCCTGGAAGCGGAATTCGAGCGTCTGGCCCGCGGCTTGCCGGCCGGCTTGTCGCTGCGCAAGGTGTCCGACCAGCCCGCTGCGGTGAAGGCAGGGGTTGGCGAGTTCGTCCAGGTGCTGTGCGAGGCGCTGGTGATCGTGTTGTTGGTCAGTTTCTTTTCGCTGGGCGTGCGCACGGGGTTGGTGGTGGCGCTGGCCATCCCCCTGGTGCTGGCCATGACCTTCGCCGCCATGTACTACTTTGGCATCGGCCTGCACAAGATCTCACTGGGTGCGCTGGTGCTCGCCCTGGGGTTGCTGGTCGATGACGCCATCATTGCCGTGGAGATGATGGCGATCAAGATGGAGCAGGGCTTCGACCGCCTGAAAGCGGCAAGCTATGCGTGGACCAGCACGGCATTCCCCATGCTGACCGGCACCCTGATCACCGCAGCCGGGTTCCTGCCCATTGCCACGGCTGCCTCCAGCACCGGCGAGTACACACGGTCGATCTTCCAGGTGGTGACCATTGCGTTGCTCACCTCCTGGGTGGCCGCCGTGCTCTTCGTGCCCTACCTGGGCGAGCGGTTGCTGCCGGATCTGGCCAAGCGACACGCCGCTCGCCACGGTAACGGCGGCGCTGCACCGGACCCGTATGCCACGCCCTTCTACCAGCGTGTGCGCCGTGTGGTGGCATGGTGCGTGCGGCGCCGCAAGACCGTTATCGTGCTGACCATCGCCGCGTTCGTGGGCAGCGTGTTCCTGTTTCGCTTCGTACCGCAGCAGTTCTTCCCGGCCTCCGGGCGTCCTGAGCTGATGGTCGACCTGAAGCTTGCCGAAGGCGCATCGCTGGTCAACACGGGCGAGAAAGTCCGGCAGCTTGAGCAGTTGCTCAAGCAGCAACAGGGCATCGTCAACTATGTCGCCTATGTCGGTTCAGGGTCGCCGCGCTTTTATTTGCCTTTGGATCAGCAACTGCCCGCTGCCAGCTTCGCCCAATTCGTGGTATTGGCCGACTCCATGCAAGCACGCGAAGACTTGCGCAGTTGGCTGATCAGCACGGTCGAGCAGCAGTTCCCTGATCTGCGCGCGCGCGTCACCCGGTTGGAAAACGGCCCACCGGTGGGCTACCCCGTGCAGTTCCGAGTGACAGGCGAGCACATCGAACAAGCACGCGCCCTGGCCCGGGAAGTGGCAGAAAAGGTGCGGGAGAACCCCCATGTGGTCAATGTGCACCTGGACTGGGAAGAGCCCAGCAAAGCCGTGTTCGTGGAAATCGACCAGGACCGCGCCCGCGCCTTGGGCGTCAGCACCCGCCAGTTGTCCAGTTTCCTGCAAAGCTCGCTCACAGGCACCGCGGTCAGCCAGTACCGCGAAGACGATGAGCTGATCGAAATCCTGCTGCGAGGCACCTCACAGGAACGCAACGACCTGAGCCAGCTCGCCAGCTTGTCGCTGCCCACGGACAACGGGCGTAGCGTGGCCCTGTCACAGGTGGCCACGCTGACCTACGGCTTCGAGGAAGGCATCATCTGGCACCGCGACCGTCTGCCGACGGTGACCGTGCGGGCCGATATCTACGACAAGGTACAGCCGGCCACTGTGGTCAAGCAGGTACAGCCTACCTTGCAAGGCATCCGGGCCAAGTTGCCCGATGGCTATCTGCTAGAGGTGGGTGGCACGGTGGAAGATGCCGAACGTGGGCAGAAATCGGTGAATGCCGGCATGCCGTTGTTCATCGTGGTCGTGTTGAGCCTGCTGATGATTCAGCTGCGCAGTTTTTCTCGCACGGTCATGGTCTTTCTGACGGCGCCGCTGGGCTTGATTGGCGTGACCCTGTTCCTGCTGGTGTTCAACCAGCCGTTCGGGTTCGTCGCCATGCTGGGGACCATTGCCCTGGCGGGCATGATCATGCGCAACTCGGTCATTCTGGTGGACCAGATCGAGCAGGATATCGCATCCGGGCTGGGGCGCTGGCAGGCCATCGTCGAAGCCACGGTGCGCCGTTTCCGGCCTATCGTGCTGACGGCCTTGGCGGCCGTGCTAGCCATGATCCCGTTGTCGCGCAGCGTGTTCTACGGGCCAATGGCCGTGGCGATCATGGGCGGGCTGATCGTCGCCACCGCCTTGACCCTGCTGTTTCTGCCGGCGTTGTACGCCGCCTGGTTCAAGGTCAGGGAACGCGACTAGCGGCCTTTTTGCTGCGGTGTAAAAAGGGCCCGCGGCGGGGCCCCTTTCAGGTAGCGATCAGAGTGCGCCAAATACCTTCTTGGCCAGGCTCGTGGCGGCCTGGGCAGGGTTCTGCCGAATGCTCTGCTCCTGCTTGGCGATCATCTCGAACAAACCGTCCATTGCCTTTTCCGTCACGTAGTTCTCGATGTTGGCGTCATTCTTGATCAGCCCCAGGCCTTTGGCCTGTGCGGCGAAGGCGTTGTACTGCTGGGCCACGCCGACCTGGTCGGTCGCTTGCTTGACGATTGGCAGGAACTTGGCACGGATCTGCTCGCGGCTGCTTTTGTTCAGGTACTGGGTGGCCGAATCCTGACCGCCGCTTAGAATGCCCTTGGCATCGGTCACGGTCATGTTTCTCACGGCGTTGACGAGAATCGCCTGGGCCTGCGGCACGGCCGCCTCAGCGGCCTTGTTCATGCCGGCTTCGAGCGCGTCCACCTGGTCGCCTTTGCCGAACATTTTCATGGCCTTGGCCGCCTTGCCCAGGTTGCCGGGCAGCTCGATACGCACGTCCGGGTTGTTGCTGAAGCCGCCCGGCGTGCTCAGCTGCTTGACGGCCAACTGCGCGCCTTGGGTCAGTGCGTCTTTCAGGCCACCGGTGGCGTCCTTCTGGCTGAGGTCGCCAAGCGACAGGGCAAAGGCGCTGGCCGACAGCAGCAGGCCGGCGCACAGGGTGGTCAGACGCAGGGAGGAGCGGGTCATGGCAGTGTCCTTGTATTCAGAAAAAGGTTCATAGGGTCGCCGTTGCCAGGCCATCATCCCCGTGCAGGGCAACCTGGCGGATCGACAAGCGCAACTCGGCCGACAGCACGCGCTTGGCCACGCCTTCGGCCAACCCGCCTAGCTTGTTGCTGTAGCTCAGTTTGCCGTGTGCATTCTCGCGCAGCACACCTTGGTCGATCAGCGTCTGGATGAAGTGGCGGAACAGGCTTTTGTCGAAAAATTCCGGTGCGTTCAGGCCATGCAAGATCGAAAGGCGCTGGGCCATCATCACGCACAGTGCTTCGAGCGCTTCGGCGCTCAGGGTACCTTGGCCGCTGTTGAGCAGCAGCGAAGTCGCCATGTAGAAGCGCTGCAGGGTCTGGGTGATGCTGCGCGCCAGCAGGGTCAGCAGCACGAACTGACGAGAACTGGGCGCTGCACGGACAAAGATGTCGTGGTCCTGGCGAAGCAGGCCTTGCTCGACCAGCGCGCCAAGCCACAGGTCGATCACCTCGTCCAACTGCTTAGGTTCCCAGCGCAGGAACAGCTCCGCCTGCAGGTAGGGGTACAAGGCATGGACATATTGGCCAAGCAAGGCGCGGCTCATGCGCGAGCTACTCAGGAAGAAGCTTGCCAGCAGGGCAGGCAGGGCAAAGATGTGCAGGACATTGTTGCGGTAATAGGTCATCAGTACCGCGTTGTTTTCATCCAGGTACAGAATGCGCCCAAGCGCGTCCTTCTGCTCTGCCACCAGGTCCATCCCGCGCACATGCTCGATCAGGGCCTGACCGTCGCCTTCGGGCACTGTGGTATGTGCGGAGTAGGGCACCTGGCGCATTAACGCCAGGTACAGGTCGAGCACGCGCACCAGCGCACGTTCGTCCAGGGCCAGCTTGCTGGTGGAAAGCAGGGCCAGCGCCACTAGGTTGACCGGGTTGATGGCCGCTGCGCCGTTCAGGTGCCTGGCGACGGTATCGCCCAGGCGCGTCGTGGTTTCGCTGAGCCAAGCCGGGCGGTACTGTGGCCCGTGGTCCTGGTCTCGCCAGCCGGGTTGCTGCTGGTCGAGAAAGCTGGCCAGGCGGATGGGTTCGCCGAAGTTGACGTAGACCTGGCCAAAGCGTTGCTTGAGCGCACCTAGCACTTTGAAAATGTCGAAAATGGATTCTTTCTTCTTGCTCGCCCCGCGCAACTCCCCGAGGTAGGTACGGCCTTCGAGTACGCGCTCATACCCAATGTAGACAGGCACGAACACGATCGGCGTGCGTGAGGAGCGCAGGAAGCTGCGCAGGGTGATGGCCAGCATTCCCGTGCGCGGCTGGAGCATGCGCCCGGTACGCGAGCGGCCGCCCTCGACGAAGTACTCCACCGGGAACCCTTTGGTGTACAGCGTGTGCAGGTATTCGTTGAACACGGCGGTGTAGAGCGGGTTGCCCTTGAACGACCGGCGCATGAAGAACGCGCCACCACGGCGCAACAGGTTGCCCACCACGGGCATGTTCAGGTTGATGCCGGCCGCCACATGCGGTGGTGTCAGGCCGTTCTTGAACAGCAAGTACGACAGCAGCAGGTAGTCGATATGGCTACGGTGGCAAGGGACGTAGATCACCTCGTGGCCCGGGGCGATGCCCTGGACCTGCTCGATGTGGTTGACCTTAATGCCGTCATAGATCTTGTGCCAGAACCAGCTGAGTACCACTTCGAGAAAGCGAATGGCCGTGTAGGTGTAGTCCGAGGCGATTTCGTTACCGTAGTGGTGGGCCTGTGCCTCGGCCTTGGCTTGGGGCACGTGCTCGCGCTCAGCGTGCTCGGCGATGGCCTGGCGCACCAACGGCGCATGGATCAAGCCTTTGACCAGGTTGCGTCGGTGGGAGATGTCCGGCCCGATGACCGCTGTCTTGAGGTTGCGCAGGTGCACGCGCATCAGGCGCTGGGCCATGCGCACGGTGCGGGCGTGGCCCTTGTTGTGCTGCACGAGTTCGCGCAGGTGAATCGGGGTGGAGAATTGCACCCGGGTCTTGCGTCCCAGGATCAGCACGGTCAGCAAGCGGCGCAAGCGGCCGGTCACCGCCCAGCTGTCGGCAAACAGCAGCTTCCACGGGCTCGACTCGCTGTCGGGCGATTGCCCCCAGAACACACTGACCGGAATGATCTGCGCATCTTCCTCGGCGTGCTGGCCGAGCACTTCGACCAGACGTTCCAGGGTAGGCGGGGCGCCACTTTTGTCATGGCGCCCCAGCCAGTCCGGGTCGGGGGTGAGGTAGAAGAACGCAGCCGCCTCGTGCAGGGGGCCGACGACCACTGGCAGTACCGGGCGTGGCAGCCCTGCCTTGGTGCACTCGTGGTCGAGCACCGCCAGGTCCGTCAGCGCAGGCGAAGGCAAGGCGTAGAACACAGGGCGACTGCGGTCGAGCTTGAGGGTCAGGGCTGACTGATTGATGGTTTCGGAGCGCACCCACAGGTACAAGAACCGGCGCAGAACGCCGAATACCAAGCGGTGCAGGGGAGAACGGGTCATGAAAAGAGCCCTGGTTGAGGGTGAAGAGTGCCGAGCGCAGCGATCACTGCGCGGTTAGCCCAGATAGGCCAGTCGTTCGCATTGCGCCTAGCTTGACGTGCACGTGGCCTGTCTTCAATTTTTTTATGCGCCAGCACCGATCAGGCCTGCCGCTTGCAGGAGATTTACGCACGCGGCGCTGATTCGGGGCGATTGTCTCGTGTCTGCAAGGCGATTTTCACAATAAAAATCCGGAGTAGTGCAGATGTCGTCTCGTGAGACTGGGAACGTGAAGTGGTTCAACGATGCCAAGGGCTATGGCTTCATTCAACGGGAAGGGGGCGCAGATGTCTTCGTTCACTACCGGGCCATCCGGGGTGAGGGGCATCGTAGCCTGGTCGAGGGCCAGCAGGTCGAGTATGCCTGCGTGCAGGGCCAGAAAGGCCTGCAGGCCGAGGATGTCGTGGGTCTCTGAGCGACCAGGCTCAAGCCTGAAGCTGCAAGCCGGCTGTGCTTGCAGCTTCAGGGACGCCCATCAGGGCGACGTGCGCCAGGTGATTTCCTCTTCGCCGTCGGCACTGATACGCACCCAGCGGTCAGCATCTTCCTCGCCGTCTTCCTCTACCCAGCCGCCGGGTGCACAGCGTACTTCCACACCCAGAGCCGCGTGGGCATCACGACCACAGGCGATATCATCGGCCCAGGGCGTCTGGTCGCTTTCCAGGTACAGGCTGTTCCATTTCCCTACAGCCTTGGGTAACCAAGTGACCGGAATGTTACCGGCCTGGCACTTGTAGGTCTGGCCTTTCTGCTTCCATTCGGTGCACGGGCCGATGGCCTGGGTCAGCCAGGCTGCAATCTGCTTGTGGTCGACTTCGGCGTCTTTGAGATAAATCTCGATATCAGGTTGGCGCATAACACCTCCGGGTGTGCTCATGCTTGGCGCACGAAATAGTCAAAACGCATGGAGACGGTGACCTCGAACGGTTCCGGCTGCTCGATCACGCGCGCCCGACGCTCTGCACTGGCGCGCCAGCCATGCGGGGTCATGGCGAGCAGGGCAGCGCGGGCTTGGGGTTCGGCCAGGCTCAGGCGAAATTCCAGGACCTCGCCATGGGCGTGATACATGCCCTGGGGCACCAGGGCCAGGTGCTTGTCGTCAGCATAGGGGCGCACGTGGTCGTAGAGCACTTCGCGCAGCTCCATCAGGTGGCCGCTGGTAGGGCCTACGCGCATCAGGCCACCGCCTGGGCTCAGCACACGGCTGGCTTCGGCCCAATCGAGCGGGCTGAAGACGCTGGCGATGAACTGGCAGCTGGCATCGGCCAGCGGCACGCGCGCCATGCTGGCTACCATCCAGGTGACGTCCGGTGCGCGGCGGCAGGCACGCTTGATGGCCTCGCGGGAGATATCCAGGGCGTAGCCTTGGGCATCAGGCAGTGCCTGGGCCAATTGCGCGGTGTAGTAGCCTTCGCCGCAACCGATGTCCAGCCAAGTACCTGGCTGGCGCTCGACCGCCAATTGCGCCAGCCGTCCGGCCACCGGTGCATAATGGCCAGCGTCCAGAAAATGACGGCGTGCCTCGACCATGGCCTGGTTGTCACCTGGGTCGCGACTGTTCTTGTGCTGCACCGGCAGCAGGTTCAGGTAGCCCTGGCGCGCGCGATCGAAGCGGTGGCCCGCTGGGCACACCACACCGTTGTCCAGCGGGCTCAGGGCAGCCTGGCAGAGTGGGCAGGTCAGCATCAGGCGAGCAACCGTACCAGGGTCTGGTAGTAGATTTCGGTCAGCAGGTCCAGGTCGCTGGCTAGGATGCGCTCGTCGACCTGGTGAATGGTGGCGTTGACCGGGCCGAGTTCGACCACTTGGGTGCCCATGGTGGCAATGAAGCGGCCATCGGAGGTGCCGCCGCTGGTCGAGGGTTGGGTGTCGCGGCCGGTGACGCCCTTGATGCTGGCCGAAACCGCATCGAGCAGCTCGCCCGGCTCGGTCAGGAACGGCAGGCCGGACAACGCCCACTCCACCGACCAATCCAGTTCATGCTTGTCCAGGATCGCCGAGACCCGAGCCTTCAGGCCCTCCACGGTGGACTCGGTGGAGAAGCGGAAGTTGAACAGCGCCGTCAGTTCGCCGGGCACCACGTTGGTTGCACCGGTCCCGGCGTTGAGATTGGAAATCTGGAAGCTGGTCGGGGGGAAGAAGGCGTTCCCCTGGTCCCAATGCTCGGCTGCCAGTTCGGCCAGCGCTGGCGCGGCCAGGTGGATCGGGTTGCGCGCCAGGTGCGGGTAGGCGACGTGGCCTTGCTTGCCGCGTACGGTCAGCGTGGCGCCGAGCGAGCCGCGACGGCCATTCTTGACCACATCGCCCAGCACGTTGGTGCTGGAGGGCTCGCCGACGATGCACCAGTCCAGGCGCTGGTTGCGCGCCTTGAGGCGCTCGACCACGGCCTTGGTGCCGTGATGGGCCGGGCCTTCCTCGTCACTGGTGATCAGGAAGGCAACCTGGCCCCGGTGGCCTGGGTAGTCACGCACGAAGCGTTCGCTGGCCACCACCATGCACGCCAGGCTGCCCTTCATGTCGGCCGCGCCACGGCCGCAGAGCATGCCGTCGGCATCGATCAGCGCCTGGAACGGCTCGTGTTGCCACTGCTGGACCGGGCCGGTAGGCACGACATCGGTATGGCCAGCAAAGCACAGCACCGGGCCTGCCTGGGTGCCATGGGTGGCCCAGAAATTGTCGACGTCCTCGATGCGCATCGGTTCAAGCTCGAAGCCCACGGCGCCCAGGCGCTGCATCATCTGCGCCTGGCAATCGGCGTCGATGGGGGTGACCGAGGGACGACGTATCAGGTCGCAGGCCAGTTGAAGGGTAGGCGAGAGCTCGGCAGGGGCCGTCATGGGGAACTCCGGGGCAAGGCAAGGCGGGAAAGCTGAGGGGCGTTATCTTATATCAAATGATGTCGGGCTTCACGGCCCAATCGCCGACAAGCCGGCCCCTGCACGCATTCGCACAACACGCAGTCCTTTTGCAGGCGACTTGCCGGTGATGGCCGGCAAGTCGGCCTGCAAGGCCTCACGCCTAGGGCGTCTCGACAGCCTTTTCCGTAGCCTTTGCTTCAGGCTTGGGCAGTGATGACAGAAACGCCATCACCAGCGCGGCCAGGTAGGGCAGCGACTGCACCAGGAGCATGGCGACCCAGAAGCGCATGTCCGAGCTCGGCAAGCCCTGCACCAGGTAAATTCCGGCTGCAGCGCCCCACAACAGCAGCATGATGAACAGTTCTTCCCGCGCTTCGGAAATCGCCACCAGCAAGCCATGGCTGTCGGCATTTTTCGGCGTGCGGAAGAACGGCATGCTGCTGGTGAAGAACCCGTACAGTACGGCCTTGGCGATGGTGTGCGACAACGCCAACCCGGCCAGCGCAGCGGCCAGTGCATCCTTGAGGTTGACCCCAACGGCGCGGCGATACAGGAACACGATCTTGCCGACCTTGAAGAAGAACAGCGCCAGCGGCGGGATGGCGAAGATCATCAGCGGCGGGTCCACCCGGTGCGGCACGATGATCATGGCGGCAGACCACAACAAGGCCCCCACCGTGAAGAAGATGTTCATGCCGTCGGCAATCCACGGCAGCCAGCCGGCCAGGAAGTGGTAACGCTGGCCGCGGGTCAATTCACTGCCTTTGCCGCGCAGCAGGGCAGCGGCGTGGTGCTTGATGATCTGGATGGCGCCATAGGCCCAGCGGAAGCGCTGTTTCTTGAAGTCGATGAAGGTGTCAGGCATCAAGCCCTTGCCATAGCTGTTGTGGGCGTAGGCCGCCGACAGGCCCTTCTCGAACACCCGCAGGCCAAGTTCGGCGTCTTCGCAGATGCACCACTCGGCCCAGCCCAGTTCGTCCAGCACGCTGCGCCGGGTCATGGTCATGGTGCCGTGCTGGATGATCGCATCGCGGTCGTTGCGGGTGACCATGCCAATGTGGAAGAAGCCCTTGTACTCGCTGTAGCACAGCTTCTTGAAGGCGCTCTCGTGCTGGTCGCGGTAGTCTTGCGGCGACTGCACCACGGCGATCTTCGGATCGGCGAAATGCGGCACCATGTGCTTGAGCCAGTTACGGTCGACGCAGTAGTCCGAGTCGATCACCGCGATCACTTCGGCATCCTTGGCCGTGTGCGGGAGCAGGTAGTTGAGCGCGCCGCCCTTGAAACCGGCCAGGGGTGCGACGTGGAAGAACCGGAAGCGCTCGCCGAGCTTTTCACAGTGGGCCTTGAGCGGCTCCCACACGGCCGGGTCCTTGGTGTTGTTGTCGATGACCAGCACTTCGTAGTCCGGATAATCCAGCGCGGCCAGGGCATCGAGGGTCTGTTTGACCATTTCCGGCGGTTCGTTGTAGCACGGCACATGCACCGACACTTTCGGTCGGTAGGCACTGTCGCCGTGCACCGGCAGGAATTCGCGCCGCCGCTTGTGCGTCCATACTGCCTCGGCCAGCTCATGGGCTTCGGTCAGCAGCACGATGAACACCCCCAGTGCGCCAAGGGCCAGGAGCACGCCTACCGTAAGGCTGAACCAGGTGCTGTACTGCTGGCTGTAGTCGTAGGCGATCCACACCAGCACCGATCCGCACAGGAACGTGATGAACGTCAGGAAGGTGCGCCCACGCTGGCGCAGGGCCGAGCCATCGATGAACAGCACCATCAGTGCAATCATCGCCAGCACCACCGAGGCCACTGCCAAGGCTCGCCATTGGGGAATGGCGACCACGGGGCCTTCGAAGTTGAATTTCTGCTGGCGTTCGGCGTTGAACACGCCCCAATAGGCCCCGACCGAGCCTTCATCGCTGGCTTTCCAGGGTTGGTCGTAGGCTTCGATCACAAAATAGTTGAAGCCGCGTCGGTTGAGCGTGTTGACCAGGGTGCGCAGGTAGATGGCCTGGTCGGCCTGGGTGGCATCGGCACCACCGCGCATCCGGCCATTGCTCGGCCAGCCCACTTCCGAAAGCAGCAGCGGCTTGCGGGGAAACTGGTGTTTCAGCTCCCGCGCACGGTCGAGGACGAACTCGACCGAGTCCTTCATGGGCACGAATTCCCAGTAGGGCAGGATGTGGGCGGCGATCAGGTCCACATGCTTGGCCAGTTGCGGGTTCTGTTTCCAGATGTGCCACTGCTCGCTGGTGGTCACCGGCACTTTCACGGCCGCGCGTACACGGTCCAGGTACTGGATGAGGTTTTCCGGCGTCACTTCCTCGCGGAACAAGGCTTCGTTGCCGACCACCACCCGTACCACGCTGCGCGAGGTGTTGGCCAGTTCGATGGCCGTGGCGATCTCGCGCTCGTTACGCTCAAGGTCCGGGCTGATCCAGATCCCCACCGTTACCCGCAGCCCGAATTCCTCGGCCAGCTTCGGGATGTGCGCCTGGGTGCCTTCGACGGTGTAGATACGGATGCTGTCGGTGAGCTTGCTCATCTGCTCCAGGTCCTGACGCATCTCGTTGTCGTCCGGGTACTGGCCCTTCTGCGGGCTTTCACCCAGGCGAAACGGCGAGTAGGAAAAGCCGGAGATTTGTTCGGGCCAGGCCGGTGCCGATACCGGGCGATTGATCAGCGCCCAGAAACCGGTGAACAGCGCCGCGATGGCCAGGACCACTACCAGGTTCAGGCCGAATTTACGTGAAGACATTGTCGTCCATAAGTGTCGAAGTGTTACGACATTAAAGCAGGGTTAAGGTGTCTTTCATAACCGTGCAGGGCATGGCCTGGCTGGCCTATAATGCGCGCCGGTTTTTTGGGGTATTGACATGAGCACAGAAGATCCACGTTTTGCAGGGGTGGCCCGGTTGTATGGCGACCAGGGCCTGCAGCGCCTGCAGCAGGCCCACGTGGGCATCGTCGGGATTGGCGGGGTGGGCTCGTGGGTGGCCGAAGCCTTGGCCCGCTCGGGGGTGGGTGAGATCACCCTGTTTGACCTGGATGATGTGTGCGTGAGCAATACCAACCGTCAGGCCCATGCGCTGGAAGGGCAGGTGGGCCGGCCCAAGGTCGAGGTGATGGCCGAGCGCCTGCGGGCCATCAACCCGGCGTGCAAGGTCCACGCGGTGGCCGATTTCGTCACCCGCGAGACCATGGCCGAGTACATCACCGAACAGTTCGACTACGTGGTGGACTGCATTGACAGCGTCATGGCCAAGGCAGCCCTGATAGCCTGGTGCCGGCGGCGCAAGATCGGCATCGTCACCACCGGTGGTGCAGGTGGCCAGATCGACCCGACCCAGATCCAGATCGCGGACTTGAACAAGACCTTCAACGACCCGCTGGCCTCAAGGGTGCGCTCGACCTTGCGCCGCGACTACAACTTCTCGCGCAATGTCAGCCGTAACTATGGCGTGCCCTGTGTGTTTTCCAGTGAACAGCTGCGTTATCCCAAGGGGGATGGCAGTGTGTGCCTGCAGAAGAGTTTCGTGGGCGAGGGCGTACGGCTGGACTGCTCCGGCGGCTTTGGCGCGGTGATGATGGTGACGTCCACGTTCGGCATGGTTGCCGCCAGCAAAGCCGTGGAGAAGCTGGTAGCGGGCGCCAGGCGGCCATCGGAGCGTGTCCGGCCGGAGTGAATGCGCGGTGGCATCAACGCCCAGAAGCCAGCACAGCCATTCGCTGCACCACGGCATGCAAGCCGTTGCTGCGTGAGGGTGACAGCTGGCGTTCAAGGCCCAGTTGCCCGAACCAGTCCTGCACGTCCAGCGCCAGCAGCGCCTCACCACTCAAGCCCTGCACCCTCACCAGCAGCAGCGCCAGCAGACCGCGCAGCAAGCGTGCATCGCTGCTGGCCTTGAATCGCCAGTGGCCGTCCACGGCATCGGCCACCAGCCAGACCAGGCTTTCGCACCCGTGAACGCGATTGGCTTCGGTCTTCTCGGCTTCAGTCAGCGGTTCCAGGCGGTCCCCCCACTGCATCAACAGCCGCGCGCGCTGCTCCCAGCCCTTGCTCTGCGCAAAGGCCTCCAGTGCCTGATCGGCTTGTGCTGGCAAGGTCATCGCAGCAACTCCAGCGCCTGGTCCAGCGCCTCGAAGAAGCGTTGCAGGTCGGCCTGGTCATTGTAGAGGCCCAGCGACACGCGGATCGCCCCGTCCAGGCCCAACCCCTGGAGTAGGGGCATCGCACAGTGATGGCCTGCCCGCACGGCAATGCCTTGTTCGGTGAGCAGGTGCGCGATATCGGCGTTGTGCACCCCTTCCACGACGAAGCTGGCCAACGCACACTGCGGCAGGCCTAGCAGGCGAATACCTTCGCGTTGCGTGAGGCCCTCGATCAGCCGGGCATGCAACCCGGCCTCGTGAGCCAGCACCGCCGCCGCGTCCAGGCTCGCCAGATAATCGAGCGTAGCGCCAAGGCCGATCACCCCGGCGATGGGCGGTGTGCCGGCTTCCAGGCCCAGCGGCGCCGGCCTGAAGCTCGCGCGCTGGTACTCGGCCAGTTGCACCATCTCTCCGCCGAACTGCCAATGGCGCAGCAGCCCCAGCGCCTGGTCGCGCCCGTACAAAACGCCCACCCCGTCCGGCCCGTACAGTTTGTGACTGGAGAACACATAGAAGTCGCACCCCAGTTGCTGCAGGTCCTGGCGCCCATGCACCACACCCTGGGCGCCGTCTACCACCGTCAGTGCACCCTGTGCGCGGGCATGGGCGAGCAGGGCCGGCAGCGGCTGCCAAGTGCCCAGCACGTTGGACAACTGGCTGACGGCGAGGACGCGGGTGCGTGGCCCGATCATCTGCAGCGCCCGCTCCAGGTCGATGAAACCGCGTGCATCGACCGGCAATATCACCAGGCGCAGGTTGCGTCGGTGTGCCAGCTGCTGCCACGGGAGCAGGTTGGCATGGTGTTCGAGGGCGCTGATGGCAATCTCGTCGCCGGCCTCGAAACGAGACTCCAGGCCGTAGGCCAGCAGGTTCAGCGCAGCCGTGGCGCCATGGGTGAACACGATCTGGCCGGTCTGTCCGACATTCAACCAGCGGGCGACCTTGTCGCGGCTGGCTTCGAAGGCCTGGGTTGCCCGCGCGCCAGGCAGGTGCTGGGCACGGTGGACATTGGCCGCGCCGCTGCCATAGTAATGGCCTAGAGCGTCGAGCAGCGCCTGGGGTTTCTGAGCGGTGGCGGCGCTGTCCAGGTAGGTCTGGTGCTGGCGTTGCAGGGCGTCGATGGCAGGAAAATCGGCACGCCAGGGGGAGGGCTGGAACATATTCGCGGGGCCTGGAATGAAAATCGGGTCTGGCGCTGAGGCGCCAGACCCGATCTTAACACTTCATACCCGGTGGGGTTTTCAGTTGTGTGCGTGCAAGGCTTCGTTCAGCTCGATGGCCGATTTGTGGGTCTTGCACTCCACGGCGCCATTGAGCGAGTTGCGGCGGAACAACAGGTCGGCCTGGCCCGCCAGGTCGCGTGCCTTGACGACCTTGACCAGTTCGTTGTGCTCGTCCAGCAGGTTCACCTTGGTCCCGGCGGTGATGTACAGGCCCGCTTCGACGGTATTGCGGTCGCCCAGTGGAATGCCGATACCGGCGTTGGCACCGATCAGGCAGCCTTCGCCGACCTTGATGACGATGTTGCCGCCGCCGGACAGGGTACCCATGGTCGAGCAGCCGCCACCGAGGTCCGACCCTTTGCCGACGAAGACACCGGCCGACACACGACCTTCGATCATGCCCGGGCCTTCGGTGCCGGCGTTAAAGTTGACGAAACCTTCGTGCATGATGGTGGTGCCTTCGCCAATGTAGGCGCCCAGGCGTACCCGTGCAGTGTCGGCGATGCGCACGCCGGCCGGGACCACGTAGTCGGTCATCTTCGGGAACTTGTCCACCGAGAACACTTCCAGCAGCTCGCCACGCAAGCGCGCTTCGAGTTGCAGCTCGGCGAGCTCGGCCAGGTCCACGGCGCCGATGTTGGTCCAGGCCACGTTTGGCAGCAGGGGGAAGATACCGGCCAGGCTCACGCCGTGCGGCTTGACCAGGCGGTGGGACAGCAGGTGCAGCTTGAGGTAGGCCTCGGGCGTGGAGGCCAGTGCGGCGTCTTCAGCCAGCAGGGTGGCCACCAGCGGCTTGTGGCTTTCTGCCAGACGCGTGAGCAGGGCGGCTTGTGCGGCATCGACGCTTCTGACGGCGTCGGCCAGTTGCGCGGCCTGGGCGTTGCTGAAGGTGATGGCCTGGTTGCCACCCTCATAGCCAAGGATTGGTGCGATGGCCGCGACCAGCTCGGGGCTCGGGTCGATCAGGGGCTGTGCGTAGAACACTTCCAGCCAGGCGCCCTGGCGGTTCTGGGAGCCGACACCAAAGGCCAGG
The DNA here is from genome assembly GCF_900230165.1 of Pseudomonas sp. URMO17WK12:I9. Taxonomy (NCBI): domain Bacteria; kingdom Pseudomonadati; phylum Pseudomonadota; class Gammaproteobacteria; order Pseudomonadales; family Pseudomonadaceae; genus Pseudomonas; species Pseudomonas sp. URMO17WK12:I9. Next base: position 159,613 of record NZ_OCMQ01000001.1, read on the forward strand.
CTGAACAGGGAATTGGACATGTGGTTACCTCTTGCTAAATAGGGTAGGGACTCAGGCCAGGGCGGCGGCGTACAGGTCGGGTTTGAAGCCCACCAGCGTGCGCGTACCCAGGTCGAGTACCGGGCGCTTGATCATCGAAGGCTGGGCCAGCATGAGCTCGACGGCCTTGGCCTGGTCGAGATCGGCTTTGCTGGCGTCGTCGAGCTTGCGGAACGTGGTGCCGGCGCGGTTGAGGAGGGTTTCCCAGCCGTGCTCGTCGCACCAGCGGTTCAGGCTGTCACGGTCGATGCCTTGAGTCTTGTAGTCATGGAATTCGTAGGCGATGGCCTGGTCGTCGAGCCAGGTGCGAGCCTTTTTCATGGTGTCGCAGGCTTTGATGCCGTAGAGCGTGTAGGTCATTGTGTGCATCGGGGATACGTGTCGCCCCAATCTCTCCATTTCCGAATGTCAGTCGCGCGATTATGCGATAACCCTCCGCACGGCGCCACGGGAGGTTGTCCTGAACGGGCAGCGGTTGCTTCTGCAAACGCGTGCTGCCTTCCTTCATGGGCGGGAACGTGCGTCCAATTGAGCGAAACCACCGGTCATTTCCCGATACCGGCTGAACCCTTGGGCGGTAGATGTATCTTCATGTTACACATTAGTTCGCCACCTGCGACCTTGGTGCAGCGGCCAGGCACGCTTGTCACCCGTTACCATGCTGATCCAGGTGTACGTTTTGTCCTCGGGTACGGGGCCGTTTGAAGAAGGAAGACCCACTGGATGCAGTCCGCCTATACCGTCCTTATCCTGCTGATGCTGGTCAGCGTGTCGAAATTGGTCGGCCGCCTGATTCCCCTGCCTCTGCCGCTGGTACAAATCGCAGCTGGCGCTTTGCTGGCCTGGCCGACACTGGGGCTGCATGTCGCCCTCGACCCCGAACTGTTTCTGTTTCTGTTCTTGCCGCCGCTGTTGTTCGCCGATGGCTGGCGCATTCCCAAACGCGCGTTGTGGCGCATTCGCGGCCCGGTGGTGGCCCTGGCGGTGGGCTTGGTGTTGTTCACCGTGGTCGGTGCGGGCTATTTCATCCACTGGTTGTTGCCGAGCATCCCGTTGCCGGTGGCATTCGCGCTGGCAGCCGTACTGTCGCCGACTGACGCGGTGGCCGTGTCGGCCATTACCCAGGACCGCCTGCCTACGCCGTTGATGCACATGCTCCAGGGTGAGGCCCTGATGAACGATGCCTCGGGCCTGGTTACCTTCAAGTTCGCCCTGGCTGCGGCCATCACCGGTGTCTTTTCACTGACCGATGCCAGCCTGAGCTTCGCACTGGTGGCGCTTGGCGGTCTGGCCGTGGGGGTGGCGCTGAGTTGGCTGGTCGGCCGCCTGCGTGCCTGGATGATCGGCCGCGGCTGGGACGACCCGGCCACCCATGTGGTGTTCATGCTGCTGCTGCCGTTCGCGGCCTATGTGCTGGCCGAGCGCCTCGGGGTGTCGGGCATCCTCTCGGCAGTGGCGGCCGGCATGATGCAGAGCTGGCTCGACCTGCTGCCACGCCAGACCAGCACCCGCCTGCTCAATCGTAGCGTGTGGTCGCTGCTGGAGTTCGCGTTCAATGGGCTGATCTTCCTGTTGTTGGGCTTGCAACTGCCCGACATCGTCAAGGCGGTGGTCAGCCATGAAACCACGCTGTGGCCGACCCTGGCCTGGCGCTGCCTGGACGTGGTCGCCATCTTCGCGGCGCTGATCGTGCTGCGGTTCATCTGGGTGCAGAGTATCTGGCGCCTGGTGGGGGTTCTGCGCCGTTGGCGCGGCAAGCCTGCGCTGGTGATGTTGCCCACCGCACGCTCGTGCTGGTTGCTCACGCTGGGCGGTGTGCGAGGGGCCGTCACCCTGGCGGGTGTGATGTCGATTCCGTTGCTGATGGGCGCGGACAAGGCGTTTCCAGAGCGCGATCTGCTGATCTTCATTGCCGCCGGTGTCATCCTGCTGTCGTTGATCGGTGCCTGTGTCGCACTGCCGCTTTTACTGCGCGGCGTGACCAAAAGCCCTGACGAGCGCATGCAGCAAGAGGTGCATGAAGCCTGGCGACGCACCGCTGAGGCCGCGATTCACGCCTTGGAGGCCGAGGAGGTGGTCGATGCCAACGCGCCGCAGGATGCCGCCCAGGCCACACTGGCTACAGAATTGAAGGCTCGGCTGATGGCTGAGTATCGCGACCAGCTGGACCGGCACAATGACAGTGAGGAGGCCAGGGCCTTGGCCGAGCAGATGGACCTGCTCGAGCGCCGCCTGCGCTTGCGTGCGCTGCGGGCCCAGCGCCTGGAGCTCTACAACCTGCACCGCCAGCACCTGCTCGGTGACGAGGTGGTGCGGCATGTGCTGGGCGACCTGGACATGAGCGAGGCTAACCTGGGCCAGATCAAGTGAACTGGCCCCGTCTTGCCTAAAAGGCTTCAGCGCGTGTGCAAGAACGCGCGAATACGCTCGGCCGCCTCGATGCATTCGGACAGCGGGGCAACCAGCGCCATGCGCACGCGTCCGGCGCCGGGGTTGACCCCGCCCACTTCACGGGACAGGTACGAGCCGGGTACCACGGTCACGTGCTCGGCCTCGAACAGATCGCGCGTGAAGTCGGCATCGCTACCCGGCACCTTGGCCCACAGGTAGAAGCTGCCGTCCGGGCGCTGCACATCCATGACCGGCTCGAGGATGGCCAGCACGGCGTCATACTTGGCGCGGTACTGGTCGCGGTTTGCGCGCACATGCGCCTCATCCTCCCAGGCGGCGATGCTGGCCAACTGTGTCTGCACCGGCATGGCGCAACCATGGTAGGTGCGGTACAGCAGAAACGGCTTGATGATGTCGGCATCGCCGGCCACGAAGCCCGAGCGCAGCCCCGGCAGGTTCGAACGCTTGGACAGGCTGTGGAACACCACGCAGCGCTTGAAGTCATTACGCCCCAGCTCCGCACAGGCCGACAACAGCCCCGGTGGCGGTGCATCCTCATCGAAATACAACTCGCTGTAGCATTCGTCGGCAGCGATCACGAAATCGTGCGCATCGGCCAGTGCGATCAGCTTTTTCAAGGTGTCCATGGGCACCAGGGCGCCGGTGGGGTTGCCGGGTGAGCACAGGAACAGGACCTGGCAACGGGCCCAGACGTGGTCGGGCACCGCGTCGAAGTCGGGGTTCAAGCCGTTGCTTTCCAGGCACGGCAGGTAGTACGGGGTGGCACCGGCCAACAGCGCAGCCCCTTCATAGATCTGGTAGAACGGGTTGGGGCTCAACACCAGGCCATCGGCACTACGGTCGACCACCGCCTGGGTAAAGGCGAACAGCGCTTCGCGGGTGCCGTTCACCGGCAGGATATGACGATCGGCATCCAGCCAGCCAGCAGGCACGCCAAAGCGGCGCTCGCACCACTGCCCGATGGCCTGGCGCAAGGCAGGCAGGCCCAGCGTGCTGGGGTATACCGCCAGCTTGTCGAGGTTGTCGGCCATCGCCTGGGCCACGAAGGGTGGCGAGGCGTGCTTGGGCTCGCCAATCGACAGGGCAATGGCGCGTTTGTCAGCAGCGGGCGTAACGCTGCCCAGCAGGGCACGAAGCTTTTCGAAAGGGTAGGGCTGAAGCTGGCTCAAGGCAGGGTTCATTGGCGCAAGGTCTCGTCAATCATGTCGTCAAAAGGTCACGCGGGCAGGGCTGGCGCTGGCCTGCCCTGCTTGCAGTTGTTGCACGATGGCTTCCTGCAGGCGGCTGCACAGTTGCGGGTCGGACAGGGGCTGGTTGTCGGCGTCGGTGATGAAGAACACGTCCTCCACACGCTCGCCCAGGGTGGCAATCTTGGCGTTCTGCAACGACAGGTCGAATTCCAGGAAGATGCGCCCCAGCCGCGCCAGCAGGCCCGGCCGGTCGGGCGCGGTGATTTCGAGAATGGTCACCGGGCGCTGGGCGTCGTTGAGGATGGTCACCTGCGGCGGGAAGTCGAAGTGCTTGAGTTGGCGCGGCACCCGACGCTGGATGATCGTGGGGTAGTCTTCGGGGTTGCGCAGCGCCTCGGTCAGGCCGTCGCGAATCTGCCTGACCCGTTGCGGGTTGTCGCCGATCGCACCGCCGTCGTTGTCCAGCACGATGTAGGTGTCCAGGGTGAACTGGCTGCTGGAGGTGATGATGCGGGCGTCGTGGATGTTCAGGTTCAGCTGCGACATGGCCGCCACCGTCACGGCGAAGAAATCGTGCTGGTCAGGGGCATAGATGAAGATCTGAGTCCCGCCTTCGAATTCGCGCTGGGTGGTTTCCTTGATCAGTACCAGCGGGCCACCGTCAGCCGGCTGTTGCAGGATGGCGTCGGTGTGCCAGGCCACGTCGGAGGCGGTGTGCTTGAGGAAGTAGTCATCCCCCAGCTGCGACCACAGCTGCTCCACGTCATCTGGGTCGGTGCCTTCGCGCACCAGCGTGTCCAATGCCGAGGACTGGGTCTGGCGAATCTGCTCCTCACGATCCAGCGGGTTTTCGAGCCCACGGCGCAGGGCACGCTTGGTCTCGGTGTACAACTGGCGCAACAGGCTGGCTCGCCATGAATTCCACAAGGTGGGGTTGGTGGCGTTGATGTCCGCCACCGTCAGCACATAGAGGTAGTCCAGCCGTGTTTCATCCCCCACGTGCAGGGCGAAGTCGTTGATCACCTGCGGATCGGACAAGTCCTTGCGCTGGGCGGTGGTGGACATGACCAGGTGGTTCTGCACCAGCCAGGCGATCAACCGGCTGTCCCAGGCTGGGAGCTGGTGGCGCTCGCAGAACTTGAGGGCATCGACCGCGCCGAGCTCGGAATGATCGCCCTGACGGCCTTTGCCGATGTCGTGGTAGAGACCGGCCAGGTAGATCAGCTCGGGCTTGGGCAAGCGGCCCATGAGCTTGCTGGCCAGCGGGAATTTCTCCGACACCGGTGTGTACTGCAGCTTGCGCAGGTGCTTGATCAGGTTGAGGGTATGGGCATCGACGGTATAGATGTGGAACAGGTCGTGCTGCATCTGCCCGACGATCAGCCCGAACTCCGGCAGGTAGCGCCCGAGGATGCCGTAGCGGTTCATGCGCCGCAGGTTGCGATGAATACCGATTTCACACTTGAACAGTTCGATGAACAGACTGGTGTTGCGAATATCGTTGCGGAAGGTGTCGTCGATCAGGTGCCGATGCTCGCGCAGCAGGCGTACCGTGTCGGCACGCACACCCTTGATGTCCGGGTGCTGGGCCATCAGCACGAATATTTCCAGCATGGCGAACGGCGTGCGCTTGAACACGTTCGGGCGCACGGCCTCGATGTAGCCGTCATGCAGGCGGAAGCGCGCATTGAGCGGTTGGGTGGTACCACTGTCGTCGTCGGCGAGAATGACTTCCTCGAAATGCTGGATGATCAGGTCGCACAACTGGCTGATGCTCATCACCACCCGGTAGTACTGCTGCATGAACTGCTCGATGGCACGCTTGGGGTTTTCGTCGCTGTAGCCCAGCAGGGCGGCAATGCTGCGCTGGTGGTCGAACAGCAGGCGATCCTCGGCACGGCCGGCGAGCATGTGCAGGGCGTAGCGCACCCGCCACAGGAAATCCTGGGAGGAGGCCAGGAGCGCATTCTCGCTTTCCAGTAGGAAGCCTTCGCCGGCCAGGGCATGCAGGTTCAGGGTACCGTACTGGCGGCGCGCCACCCACAGCACGGTCTGGATGTCGCGCAGCCCCCCAGGCGAGCCCTTGACGTTGGGCTCGAGGTTGTACTCGGTGTCGTTGTACTTGTGGTGGCGCGCCTGCAGCTCGGCGCGCTTGGCCAGGAAGAACTCGCGGCTCGGCCACATGTGCGCCGTGCTGGTGACCTCGAGCATGCGCTGGCGCAGGGCTTCCGGGCCGGCGATGGTGCGGCTTTCCATCATGTTGGTGATGATGGTGAGGTCGGCGCGGGCCTGTTCGGCACACTCATCGACGGTGCGCACGCTCTGGCCGACCTCCAGGCCGATGTCCCACAGCAGGGTCAGAAAGCGCTCGATGGCATCGCGATACCGTTCGTGCTCGGCCTCTCCCAGCAGGATAAGCAGGTCGATGTCCGAGTGCGGGTGAAGCTCACCGCGCCCGTAGCCGCCGACCGCCACCAGGGAAATGCCGCCCTGCTCGCCCCAGTCGAACTGGTTCCACGCCTGCTGCAGGACGTTGTCCACCAGCCAGGCCCGAGCTTGGATCAGCGGGCGGATGGCGTGGCCTGCGCGAAAGCGCTTGTCCAGCACCTCGCCCGCCTGGCGAATGGCCTTCTTGAAGGCGGGTATGGGGCTGGCCTTGAGGGCCAGTTCCGCCTGGAACTGACCACGGTCGAACAGTTCGGGGTCGAGCTGGAGCATGGGGTCAGGTTCCTGTCATCGAAGGCTGCTGGGGTGGCTCAGGCCGAGGTGCGGGCGATGGTGTCGTCCTTGCGCAGGGTGAAGATCTCGTACCCGGTCGCCGTGACCACCAGGGTATGCTCCCACTGCGCCGAGAGCTTGCGGTCCTTGGTGATCGCGGTCCAGCCATCGCCCAGCACCTTTGTGTCGGCCTTGCCCTGGTTGATCATCGGCTCGATGGTGAAGGTCATGCCTTCCTTGAGTTCCATGCCGGTGCCGGCGCGGCCGTAATGCAGGATCTGCGGCTCTTCGTGGAATACCTTGCCGATGCCATGGCCGCAGAACTCGCGCACCACCGAGAAACCGTTCTTCTCGGCATGCTTCTGGATGACTTCGCCGATGTCGCCCAGGCGACAGCCCGGCTTGACCAGTTCGATGGCCTTGTACAGGCATTCCTGGGTGACCTGGGACAGACGCTGGGCCCACACCGGCACGGTGCCGACGTGGAACATGCGGCTGGTGTCGCCGTGGTAGCCGTCCTTGATCACCGTGATGTCGATGTTCAGGGTATCGCCGTTTTTCAGGGGCTTGTCATTGGGGATGCCGTGACAGACCACGTGGTTGATCGACGTGCAGATCGACTTGGGGTAGCCCTTGTAGTTGAGCGGCGCCGGTATGGCCTGCTGGACGTTGACGATGTAGTCGTGGCACAGGCGGTCGAGCTCCTCGGTGGTGACACCGGGCTTGACGTGCTCCTCGATCATTTCCAGCACGTCGGCTGCCAGGCGGCCGGCGATGCGCATCTTCTCGATGTCTTCTGCAGTCTTGATGGTGACGGTCATTACAGGCTCTCTACTCGGCGCCGCAGGCGGCGCGTTCAAATCGGGAAAGGCGTCATTCTATCAGAGGTGCGGGCTCGTAGCGGCACGCGGCCCTTGCAAACACGCCACACCTGCACCGTCGCTGGTCGTGCGCTGGCGCACATGCCCTGCCGTCCGGCGGTTGGGGGGTGAGTTTCGTGTTTTGTTTGCGCGCAGCCTGTGGTATAACATGCGCCGCTTTCGGAGCCAGCTCCGTCTGCATCCAAACCCACACACGTGTCGACACGATGGCCTGGGTGCCCCGAGCTTCAGGGTTCGCGGGTTGGTCATTGGGATACGTGGAGGCCCAACCCGACTTATCAAGGAACTATCATGTCCCAAGTCAACATGCGCGATATGCTGAAGGCCGGTGTGCACTTCGGCCACCAGACCCGTTACTGGAACCCGAAAATGGGCAAGTACATTTTCGGTGCGCGCAACAAGATCCACATCGTCAACCTGGAAAAAACCCTGCCGATGTTCAACGACGCCCTGTCGTTCGTTGAGCGCCTGGCCCAGGGCAAGAACAAGATCCTGTTCGTCGGCACCAAGCGTTCCGCCGGCAAGATCGTCGCCGAGCAAGCTGCTCGTTGCGGTTCGCCGTACGTTGACCACCGTTGGTTGGGCGGCATGCTGACCAACTACAAGACCATCCGTGCTTCGATCAAGCGTCTGCGCGACCTGGAAACTCAGGCCGAAGATGGCACCTTTGCCAAGCTGACCAAGAAAGAAGCCCTGATGCGCTCCCGCGATCTGGAAAAACTGGACCGCAGCCTGGGCGGCATCAAGGACATGGGCGGTCTGCCTGACGCTCTGTTCGTCATCGACGTTGATCACGAGCGCATCGCGATCACCGAAGCCAACAAACTGGGTATCCCGGTCATTGGCGTTGTCGATACCAACAGCAGCCCGGAAGGTGTTGACTACATCATCCCAGGTAACGATGACGCCATTCGCGCTATCGAGCTGTACATGACTTCCATGGCTGACGCTGTCATCCGTGGCCGCAACAACGTTGCTGGCGGCACCGAAGTCTACGCTGAAGAAGCGGCTGCACCTGCTGCCGAGTAATAGACGCTAGCGTCGACTTGGCACGCGAAAAGGGGGCTATGCCCCCTTTTTGCCACCTTGAAATCCTGCTGTCGGCAGCCGTCCCTTTCATGGGCATGCAGGCACAGACAGCGGATTAGCAGAATTGAACGCCCGTCACAAACGGGTGGAATGGTTGAAAAACTTTCCAAGAGGATTTTGAAATGGCAGCAATTACTGCAGCGCTGGTCAAAGAACTGCGCGAGCGTACCGGCGAAGGCATGATGGATTGCAAGAAAGCCCTGGAAAAGGCTGACGGCGACATCGAAAAAGCCATTGACGACATGCGTGCCTCGGGCGCCATCAAGGCCGCCAAGAAGGCTGGCAACGTGGCTGCCGAAGGCGCTATCGCCGTCAAGACCGACGGCAAGGCCGCCGTACTGCTGGAAGTGAACTCGCAGACCGACTTCCTGGCCCTGCAAGACGACTTCAAGAACTTCGTCGCCGAAAGCCTGGAAGAAGCCTTCGCCCAGAAGCTGACCGACGCCGCTCCGCTGATCGCCTCGCGTGAAGCTGCCCGTGAAGCCCTGGTCGCCAAGTGCGGCGAAAACGTCAACATCCGCCGCCTGGTACGTGTGGAAGGCGACGTGGTCGGCGCCTACCTGCACGGCAACAAGATCGGTGCTGTCGTTGTCCTGAAAGGCGGTGACGTCGAGCTGGCCAAGAACATCGCCATGCACGTTGCAGCGTCCAACCCCGAGTTCCTGGACTCGTCGGAAATCTCCGCCGAAGCCATCGAGCGCGAGAAGGGTGTCTTCCTGCAGCTGAACGCCGACAAGATCGCCGGCAAGCCGGAAAACATCGTTGAAAACATGATCAACGGCCGTATCACCAAGTTCAAGGCTGAAGCCTCGCTCAAAGAGCAGGCGTTCGTCATGAACCCGGAAGTCAAGGTCGGCGAGCTGGCCAAGAAAGCCGGTGCTGAAATCGTTTCCTTCACCTACTTCAAGGTTGGCGAAGGCATCGAGAAGCCAGTCGACGACTTCGCTGCCGAAGTTGCCGCACAGGTTGCTGCTGCCAAGCAGTAAGACAGCCCCGTCTGTCGCCCCAAAGAGGCTGCCCGCTCACGCGCGCAGCCTCTTTGTCAAAGCGGCGAGGCGTTTACACGACGCTGCCGCCGCTGGCGCCGAAACGGTGCCACGCTACAGTTAGCAGGCTGCAAACAGCCCGCACGAATTTTCTACAGTACGCCGCAGGAGAGACTCGCAATGGCTCAGCAGGTGAGTGGTCGCCAACCTCGCTATAAACGCATTTTGCTCAAACTTAGCGGCGAGGCCCTGATGGGCTCCGAAGACTTCGGGATCGACCCGAAGGTGCTTGATCGCATGGCCCTTGAAGTAGGGCAGCTGGTCGGTATCGGTGTGCAGGTCGGCCTGGTCATCGGTGGTGGCAACCTGTTCCGAGGGGCTGCGCTGAGCGCCGCCGGCATGGACCGCGTTACCGGCGACCACATGGGGATGCTGGCTACCGTGATGAACGCCTTGGCCATGCGCGATGCGCTGGAGCGCTCGAACATTCCGGCACTGGTCATGTCGGCCATCTCCATGGTGGGCGTTACCGATCACTATGACCGTCGCAAAGCGATTCGCCACCTCAATTCCGGGGATGTGGTAATTTTCTCCGCCGGTACCGGCAACCCGTTCTTCACCACCGACTCGGCAGCCTGTCTGCGAGCCATCGAAATCGATGCCGACGTGGTGCTGAAGGCGACCAAGGTCGATGGTGTGTACACTGCCGATCCATTCAAGGACCCGCACGCCGAGAAGTTCGATCGCCTGACCTATGACGAGGTCCTGGATCGTAAGCTCGGCGTGATGGACTTGACCGCAATCTGCCTGTGCCGTGACCACGGCATGCCATTGCGGGTATTCAACATGAACAAGCCAGGCGCCCTGCTGAACATCGTGGTGGGCGGCGCTGAAGGCACTCTGATCGAGGAAGGCCAAGCATGATCAACGACATCAAGAAAGACGCGCAGGAGCGCATGACCAAGTCCATCGAGGCCCTGGGCCGCAACCTGGCGGCCATCCGCACCGGTCGCGCGCACCCAAGCATTCTGGACAGCGTCAAGGTCACTGCCTGGGGTAGCGAGATGCCGCTGAACCAGGTCGCTGCGATCAGCGTCGAGGACGCGCGCACCCTGAAGATCGTCGCTCACGACAAGAACCTGAGCGCTGCCATCGAAAAGGCCATCCTGACCTCCGACCTCGGGCTGAACCCGTCGAGCGCCGGCACCACCATCCGTGTGCCGATGCCTGCTCTGACCGAAGAAACCCGCAAAAACTACACCAAGCAGGCCAGCGGCGTTGCCGAAGACGCCAAGGTCGCCGTGCGCAACGTGCGTCGTGATGCCCTGGCGGACTTGAAGAAGCTCACCAAGGACAAGTCCATCAGCGAAGACGAAGAGCGCCGCGCTGCCGATGACATCCAGAAGCTGACGGACAAGTTCGTCGCCGAGGTGGATGCAGCCTTCAAGGCCAAGGAAAAGGACCTGATGGCCGTCTAAGGCCGGGTTTTTTTAATGGAAAAGACCAAGCCAGCGGTGCCTCCCTCGGTGCCGCGTCACGTCGCGATCATCATGGACGGCAACAATCGCTGGGCCAAACGGCGCTTGTTGCCTGGCGTTGCCGGGCACAAGGCGGGCGTGGATGCCGTGCGCGCAGTCATCGAAGTGTGCGCCGAGGCCGGCGTCGAAGTGCTGACCCTGTTTGCCTTCTCCAGTGAAAACTGGCAGCGACCTGCCGATGAGGTCGGTGCATTGATGGAGTTGTTCTTCTCGGCGCTGCGCCGCGAGGCGCGTCGCTTGAACGACAACAACATCAGCCTGCGCATCATCGGCGACCGCTCGCGCTTTCACCCGGAGCTGCAGGCTGCCATGCGCGAAGCCGAGGCGCTGACCGCAGGCAACAGCCGCTTCATCCTGCAGATCGCCGCCAACTACGGTGGGCAGTGGGACATCGCCCAGGCCGCGCAGCGGCTGGCGCGTGAAGTTCAGGCTGGCCATCTTCGCCCCGACGACATCACCCCAGGGTTGTTGCAGACGTGCCTTGCGACCGGCGAGCAGCCTTTGCCGGACTTGTGCATCCGCACCGGCGGCGAGCATCGCATCAGCAATTTCCTGTTGTGGCAACTGGCCTACGCCGAGTTGTATTTCTCCGACCTTTACTGGCCGGACTTCAAACACGAGGCCATGCGCAGTGCATTGGCTGATTTCGCTTCGCGCCAGCGCCGCTTTGGTAAGACCAGCGAGCAGGTCGAGGCTGGAGCGCGTGCTTAATGCTTAAACAACGCATCATTACCGCGCTGATCCTGTTGCCCATAGCGCTGGGTGGGTTCTTCCTGCTCGAGGGGGGCAACTTCGCCCTGTTCATCGGTCTGGTGGTAACGCTCGGCGCCTGGGAGTGGGCACGGTTGGCGGGGTTGATGGCTCAGCCCCTGCGTGTCGCCTATGCCTTGGTCGTTGCCGGGGCCTTGATGCTGCTGTACATCCTGCCGGAGCTTGCACCCTGGGTGCTTGGGGCTGCCGTCATCTGGTGGGGGTTGGCCACTTGGCTGGTGCTAACGTACCCACGCACCAGCGAACTGTGGGCCAGCGCTGCCTGCCGGCTGCTGATCGGCCTGCTGGTGTTGCTGCCGGCCTGGCAAGGCCTGGTGCTGCTCAAGCACTGGCCGCTGGGCAACTGGCTGATCCTGTCGGTCATGGCTCTGGTCTGGGCCGCCGACATCGGTGCGTACTTTTCCGGCAGGGCCTTCGGCAAGCGCAAGCTGGCGCCGCAGGTCAGCCCTGGCAAAAGCTGGGAAGGCGTGTACGGCGGGCTGGCGGTCAGCCTGGTGATCGCCCTGGTGGTGGGTATCAGCCGAGACTGGAGCATTGGTCAGCTGCTGCTGGGTCTGGCAGGCGCTGCGCTGGTGGTCATGGCCTCGGTGATCGGCGACCTGACCGAAAGCATGTTCAAGCGCCGCTCGGGCATCAAGGACAGCAGCAATCTGCTGCCTGGCCACGGTGGCGTGCTCGACCGCATCGACAGCCTGACGGCGGCCATCCCATTGTTCGCCGTGCTGTTGTGGGCGGCTGAATGGGGTGTGATGTGAGTCAAGTGCAACGCATTACCGTGCTGGGGGCCACCGGCTCCATTGGTCTGAGTACCCTGGACGTGATTGCCCGCCACCCTGAGCGCTATCAGGCCTTCGCCTTGACCGGCTACACCCGCGTCGAGGAGCTGTTGGCCCTGTGTGTGCGGCATCGCCCGGTCTACGCCGTGGTGCCGAGCGCCGACGCGGCGGGGCGCCTGCGTGCAGGCCTGGCAGCGGCAGGGTGCGCTACCGAAGTGCTGGAAGGCGAAGCCGGGTTGTGCCAGGTCGCCTGCGCCAGCGAAGTGGATGCGGTCATGGCCGCCATCGTCGGCGCCGCCGGCCTGCGGCCGACCCTGGCCGCCGTGCAGGCCGGCAAGAAGGTGCTGCTGGCCAACAAGGAGGCCCTGGTCATGTCGGGCGCCTTGTTCATGGACGCCGTGCGTCAGTCGGGCGCCGTGTTGTTGCCCATCGACAGTGAGCACAACGCCATCTTCCAGTGCATGCCCGGCGACTACGCGCGCGGGCTGAGCGCTGTGGGTGTGCGCCGCATTCTGCTGACGGCCTCGGGTGGACCGTTCCGCCAGACATCGACCCAGGCCCTGCAGGACGTCACGCCCGAACAGGCGTGCGCCCACCCGAACTGGTCGATGGGGCGCAAGATTTCCGTCGATTCGGCCAGCATGATGAACAAGGGCCTGGAGTTGATCGAGGCATGCTGGCTGTTCGATGCGCCGCCCAGCTTGGTTGAGGTGGTGGTGCACCCGCAGAGCGTGATCCACTCCCTGGTTGATTACGTCGACGGTTCGGTGCTGGCACAGTTGGGTAACCCGGACATGCGTACACCCATCGCCAATGCCCTGGCCTGGCCAGAGCGAATCGATTCCGGGGTCGCGCCGCTGGACCTGTTCAGCATTGCGCGCCTGGATTTCGAGGCGCCCGATGAGCAGCGTTTCCCTTGCCTGCGCCTGGCACGACAGGCGGCGCAGGCAGGCAACAGCGCCCCAGCCGTGCTCAATGCGGCCAACGAAGTGGCGGTGCAGACGTTCCTCCAGGGCCGTATCCGCTTCCCGGAGATCGCGAGTATGATCGAACAGGTACTGGACCAGGAGCCCGTGGTGCCGCTGACTTCGCTGGAAGCAGTGTTTGCCGCCGACCAGCGCGCGCGCGAGCTGGCCTGGGCCTGGCTGGACCTCAACGGCCGCTGAGGCGGGCTCGCCCGGTCATCGACGACAGCACCCCTATTGACCCATTGCTCATCATTCGGAGATGGACATGACAGCGCTCTACATGATCATCGGTACGCTCGTCGCCTTGGGTGTGCTGGTCACCTTCCATGAGTTCGGCCACTTCTGGGTGGCGCGTCGCTGTGGCGTGAAAGTGCTGCGGTTTTCCGTGGGCTTCGGTACGCCGCTGGTGCGCTGGCATGATCGCCAGGGCACCGAGTTCGTCATTGCAGCCATTCCACTGGGTGGCTACGTGAAAATGCTCGACGAGCGCGAAGGCGACGTGCCCCCTGCACTGGTGGGTCAATCATTCAATCGCAAGCCCGTCGGCCAGCGCATCGCGATCGTTGCCGCGGGGCCGGTCGCCAACTTTTTGCTGGCCATCTTCTTCTTCTGGGTGCTGGCGATGCTCGGCAGCCAGCAGATCCGACCGGTAATCGGCACCGTCGAGAATGGCAGCCCGGCGGCAGCAGCAGGGCTGACGGCCGGCCAGGAAATCGTCTCAGTGGATGGCAAGCCGACCAACGGTTGGTCGGCGGTCAACCTGCAATTGGTTCGCCGCCTGGGTGAGAGCGGCACGCTGAACATCGGTGTGCGCGATGAAGGCAGCAGTACCGATCAGCAGCGCCAGGTGAAACTCGACCAGTGGTTGAAAGGTGCCGATGAGCCCGATCCGATTCGCTCGCTGGGGCTTCAACCCTGGCGCCCGGCCATCGAGCCGGTGCTGGCCGAGATCGACCCCAAGGGGCCGGCCGGGGCGGCGGGCTTGAAGACCGGCGACCGGTTGTTGGGCATCGGCGGCCAGTCGGTGAACGAATGGCAGCAGGTGGTCGATAGCGTGCGCGCGCGGCCCGGCGCCCAGATGGTAGTGCGTGTGGAGCGCGACGGTGCGCCCTTGGACGTACCGGTAACGCTGGGCGTGAAGGGCGAGGGTGAGGCGGCGGCAGGCTACCTGGGGGCGGGCGTCAAAGGCGGTCAATGGCCGGCCTCGATGCTGCGCGAAGTCAGCTATGGGCCGCTGGAGGCGGTGGGTGAAGGCCTGTCGCGCACCTGGAACATGAGCGTGCTCACGCTTGGGTCACTGAAGAAAATGCTGTTCGGTGAGCTCTCGGTAAAAAACTTGAGTGGACCGATAACCATTGCTAAAGTGGCGGGCGCTTCAGCCCAGTCCGGCGTGGGGGATTTCCTGAATTTCCTGGCCTACCTGAGCATAAGCCTGGGGGTTCTTAACCTGCTGCCCATCCCGGTACTGGATGGGGGGCACTTGCTGTTCTACCTGGTTGAATGGGCGCGCGGTCGTCCGTTGTCTGACCGGGTACAAGGTTGGGGGGTCCAGATCGGTATCAGTTTGGTCTTGGGGGTGATGTTGCTCGCCCTGATCAACGATCTGGGTCGACTATAAAAGCTTCGCTCAATTGCGAAACCTGTCGTTCATGACGGCAGGTTGTTTATTGCCAGTTGGAATAAAAGGACTTCATGAAACGTCTGTTGCTAACTGCGGTGCTCTCCGCACTGATGATCGCTGAAGTTCACGCCGAGTCCTTCACCATCTCCGATATCCGCGTCAATGGCCTGCAGCGGGTTTCCGCCGGCAGCGTCTTCGGTGCCTTGCCCCTGAACGTGGGCGACCAGGCCGATGACCGGCGCCTGGTGGAGTCGACCCGCTCGCTGTTCAAGACCGGGTTCTTCCAGGACATCGAGCTGAACCGTGATGGCAACGTGCTGATCATCAATGTGGTCGAGCGCCCGTCGGTGTCGAGCATCGAGATCGAAGGCAACAAGGCGATCAGTACCGAAGACCTGATGAAGGGCCTGAAGCAATCGGGCCTGGCCGAAGGCGAGATCTTCCAGCGTGCTACCCTCGAAGGCGTGCGTAACGAGCTGCAGCGCCAGTACGTGGCCCAGGGCCGCTACTCGGCCGAGGTCGACGCCGAGGTGGTGCCTCAGCCGCGCAACCGTGTGGCCTTGAAGATCAAGATCAACGAGGGCACCGTCGCTGCCATCCAGCACATCAACATCGTTGGCAACAACGTGTTCGATGACGACACCCTGGGTCAGCTGTTCGAGCTCAAGACCACCAACTGGTTGTCGTTCTTCAAGAATGACGACAAGTATGCCCGCGAAAAACTGTCCGGTGACCTGGAGCGTCTGCGTTCCTACTACCTGGACCGCGGCTACATCAACATGGACATCGCGTCCACCCAGGTGTCCATCACGCCTGACAAGAAACACGTCTACATCACCGTCAACATCAACGAAGGCGAGAAGTACACCGTCCGTGACGTGAAGCTCTCCGGTGACCTCAAGGTGCCGGAAGACCAGGTCAAGTCGCTGCTGCTGGTGCAGCCGGGCCAGGTGTTCTCGCGCAAGGTGATGACCAGCACGTCCGAGCTGATCACCCGCCGCCTGGGTAACGAAGGCTATACCTTCGCCAACGTCAACGGTGTGCCTCAGCCAAACGACCAGGATCACACCGTCGACATCATGTTCGTGGTCGATCCGGGCAAGCGTGCCTACGTCAACCGCATCAACTACCGCGGCAACACCAAGACCGAAGACGAAGTGCTGCGCCGCGAAATGCGTCAGATGGAAGGCGGCTGGGCCTCGACCTACCTGATCGACCAGTCCAAGACCCGTCTGGAACGGCTGGGCTTCTTCAAGGACGTGAACGTCGAGACCCCACCGGTGCCGGGCACCGACGATCAGGTCGACGTGAACTACAGCGTCGAAGAGCAGGCCTCCGGTTCGATCACCGCCAGCGTCGGCTTTGCCCAGAGCGCAGGCTTGATCCTGGGTGGCTCGATCAGCCAGAGCAACTTCCTGGGTACCGGTAACAAGGTTTCCGTTGGCCTGACCCGGTCCGAGTACCAGTCGCGATACAACTTCGGCTTCGTCGATCCCTACTTCACTGCCGATGGCGTGAGCCTGGGTTACAACGCCTTCTACCGCAGCACCAACTACGACGACCTCGATGTCGACGTGGCGAGCTACGCGGTGGACAGCCTGGGTGCCGGTGTGAGCCTGGGTTACCCGATCAGCGAGACGTCGCGCCTGACCTATGGGTTGAGTGTGCAGCAGGACAAGCTCAAGACCGGTAAGTACACCGTTGACGAGATCTTTGATTTCATCAACAAGGAAGGCGAGAACTTCACCAACTTCAAAGCCTCGATCGGCTGGTCCGAATCGACGTTGAACAAAGGTGTGCTGGCGACACGCGGTCACTCTCAGAGCCTGAGCCTCGAAACCACGATTCCAGGCAGCGACTTGTCGTTCTACAAACTGGACTACCGCGGCCAGCTGTTCAAGCCATTGAGCCAGAACTACACCCTGCGTCTGCACACCGAACTGGGTTACGGTGACGGCTTCGGGGGTACCTCCGGTCTGCCGTTCTACGAGAACTACTACGCGGGCGGCTTCAACTCGGTTCGCGGCTTCAAGGACAGCACCCTGGGGCCGCGCAGTACGCCAAGTAAACTTAACGAGAAGAACGGAACTCTGCTTGACCCCGACCAAGACCCGCTTCCATTCGGCGGCAACGTCCTGGTCCAGGGCGGCGTCGAGTTGCTGTTCCCGCTGCCGTTCGTCAAGGACCAGCGTTCCCTGCGCACCTCGGTCTTCTGGGACGTGGGTAACGTGTTCGACACCAACTGCGGCAACAAGCCGGACTGCACCAAGGTCGGTTTCTCCGACATGGCCAGTTCGGTCGGTCTTGGCGTGACGTGGATCACGGCCTTGGGCCCGTTGAGCTTCAGCCTGGCGATGCCGATCAAGAAGCCGGACGAGGCAGACACCCAGGTGTTCCAATTCTCTCTGGGCCAGACCTTCTAAGGTCGGCCCTTGCTTAACGACAACGGTTTATCCAGGAGTTCATCGTGCGCAAGTTGACCCAAATGGCCGTAGTGGCCGCGGCGCTGGTCGCCACCCCGGCTTTCGCCGAAATGAAGGTTGCCGTTCTGAACTATCAGATGGCACTGCTCGAGTCCGATGCCGCCAAGAAGTACGCCGTGGATGCCGAAAAGAAGTTCGGCCCTCAGCTGACCAAGCTCAAAGGCCTGGAAAGCAGCGCCAAGGGCATCCAGGATCGCCTGATCAAGGGCGGTGACAAGATGCAGCAGCAGGAGCGTGAGCGCCTGGAGCTCGAGTTCAAGCAAAAGGCCCGTGACTTCCAGTTCCAGTCCAAGGAGCTGAACGAAGCCAAGGCTGTTGCCGACCGCGACATGCTCAAGCAGCTCAAGCCCAAGCTGGACGGCGCCGTCGAGGAAGTGATCAAGAAGGGCGGTTACGACCTGGTGCTCGAGCGCGGTGCGGTCATTGATGTCAAGCCTCAGTACGACATCACCCGCCAGGTTATCGAGCGTATGAACCAAGCCCGTTGATATGACCGTGACCATGACGCTTGGCCAACTGGCCGAGACCCTCGGGGCCACCCTCAAGGGCCCCGAGACGCTGCAGATCACAGGCCTTGCCACCTTGCAGGAGGCCGGGCCGGGTCAGTTGAGCTTTCTTGCCAACCCGCAGTACCGCAAATACCTGGACGAGAGCCAGGCGGCTGCCGTGCTGCTCAAGGCCGCCGATGCCGAGGCGTTCGCCGGTCATGCCCTGATCGTTGCCGATCCCTACCTGGCATATGCCCGCATTTCCCACCTGTTCGACCCCAAACCCAAGGCTGTGGCGGGGATTCACCCCAGCGCCGTGGTGGCCGGGGATGCCCAGGTAGACGCGACGGCCAGTGTCGGGCCTTTCGCGGTCGTTGAAAGCGGTGCGCGTATCGGCGCCCATGTCACCATCGGTGCCCACTGCTTCATCGGTGCCCGCTGCGTGATCGGCGAAGGGGGCTGGCTGGCGCCGCGGGTCACGCTGTATCACGATGTCACCATTGGCAAGCGGGTGGTCATCCAGTCCGGCGCAGTGATCGGTGGTGAAGGCTTTGGCTTTGCCAACGAGAAAGGCGTGTGGCGCAAGATCGCCCAGATCGGCGGGGTCAGCATTGGTGACGATGTGGAGATTGGTGTGAACACGGCCGTGGACCGTGGCGCCTTGTCCGACACCTGCATCGCCCACGGCGTCAAGCTCGACAACCAGATCCAGATTGCCCACAACGTGCAGATCGGGGAGCATACGGCCATGGCCGCGTGCGTGGGTATCTCCGGCAGCACGCGTATCGGCAAGCATTGCACCATCGCCGGTGGCGTGGGCATGGTCGGTCATATCGATGTCTGCGACAACGTTTTCGTGTCCGGAATGACCATGGTGACCCGCTCGATCACCGAGCCGGGTGGCTATTCTTCCGGGACTGCCATGCAGCCTCTGGCTGACTGGCGCAAGAGCGCCGCGCGTATCCGCCACCTGGACGACATGGCCAAGCGTCTCCAGCAGTTGGAAAAACGCGTCGATACCGTGACCTCAGGTGGGCAGCCGACATCAGAAGGCTGATACCATTTCCTGAGCAAGAGTGAACAGTCGCTAGCTGGCTCCTCTTTGGATTGCAAAAGGAGCGTGTGGTCAGCACCTGCGCTCCCTATTCTTATACAGGCTTCCCCCCCGAAATGATGGACATCAACGAGATTCGCGAATACCTGCCTCACCGTTACCCGTTCCTGCTAGTGGACCGCGTGACGGATCTGGATTACGAGGCCCAGAGCATTCGTGCCTACAAGAATGTCAGCATCAACGAGCCGTTCTTCAACGGTCACTTCCCGGCGCACCCCATCATGCCCGGCGTCCTGATCATCGAAGCCATGGCCCAGGCGGCCGGCATCCTCGGTTTCAAGATGCTCGATGCCAAGCCTGCCGACGGCACCTTGTACTACTTCGTAGGCTCCGACAAGCTGCGTTTCCGTCAGCCGGTGCTGCCGGGTGACCAGCTGGTGCTGGAAGCGAAGTTCCTGAGCCGCAAAAGCATGATCTGGAAATTCGAATGCCGTGCCCTGGTCGACGGCAAGGCAGTATGCTCGGCCGAAATCACCTGTGCGGAACGCTCCCTATGAATTCGATTGATCCTCGGGCCATCATCGACCCTTCGGCCAAGCTGGCCGAAGGCGTCGAGGTGGGCCCTTGGTCGATCGTTGGCCCCGATGTCGAAATCGGGGAGGGCACCGTCATCGGCCCACACGTTGTGCTCAAGGGGCCGACCCGGATCGGCAAGCACAACCGTATCTTTCAGTTTTCCTCGATTGGCGAAGACACCCCGGACCTCAAGTACAAGGGTGAGCCCACCCGCCTGGTGATCGGCGATCACAACGTCATCCGTGAAGGCGTCACGATCCACCGCGGTACCGTGCAGGATCGCGCCGAAACCACCGTCGGCGACCATAACCTGATCATGGCCTATGCCCACATTGGCCATGACAGCGTGATCGGCAGCCACTGCATTCTGGTCAACAACACTGCGCTGGCGGGCCATGTGCATGTGGGCGACTGGGCGATCCTGTCCGGGTTCACCCTGGTGCACCAGTATTGCCACATCGGCGCCCATGCGTTTTCTGGCATGGGCACGGCCATCGGCAAGGACGTACCCGCGTTCGTCACCGTTTTCGGCAGCCCCGCCGAAGCGCGCAGCATGAACTTCGAAGGCATGCGCCGCCGTGGTTTCAGCGACGAGGTCATCCATGTGCTGCGTCGCTGCTACAAGATCGTCTACCGCCAGGGC
Source organism: Pseudomonas sp. URMO17WK12:I9 (assembly GCF_900230165.1). Taxonomy (NCBI): domain Bacteria; kingdom Pseudomonadati; phylum Pseudomonadota; class Gammaproteobacteria; order Pseudomonadales; family Pseudomonadaceae; genus Pseudomonas; species Pseudomonas sp. URMO17WK12:I9. The sequence goes on from NZ_OCMQ01000001.1 coordinate 179,846, forward strand.
CTGACGGTGGAGGATGCATTGCGCGAACTCGAAGCGCCGGCGGCGCAGCATCCCGAGGTCGAGCTGTTCCGCCAGTCGATCGTGAGTTCGGCCCGCGGCATCACTCGCTGACATGGCCCAGCTCTGCGTAGCCCTGGTCGCCGGTGAAGCCAGCGGCGACATCCTCGGTTCCGGCTTGATGCGCGCCTTGAAGGCGCGCCATCCCGATGTGCGCTTCATCGGTGTCGGTGGCCCGCTCATGGAGGCCGAAGGCCTGCAATCCTACTTCCCCATGGAGCGCTTGGCCGTCATGGGGCTGGTCGAGGTGCTCGGTCGCCTGCGTGAATTGCTCAAGCGCCGCAAGCTGCTGGTCCAGACACTCATCGAGCAGAAGCCGGACGTGTTCATCGGTATCGATGCGCCCGACTTTACGCTGGAGATCGAACTCAAACTGCGCCAGGCGGGGATCAAGACCGTCCATTACGTCAGCCCTTCAGTGTGGGCATGGCGGCAAAAGCGCGTGTTGAAGATACGTCAGGGTTGCGACCTGATGCTGACATTGTTGCCGTTCGAGGCCCGCTTCTATGAAGAGCAGGGCGTGCCGGTGCGATTCGTCGGCCACCCGCTGGCCGATACCATTGCCCTGCAGGCGGATCGGCCCGCGGCGCGCGCCGCCCTGGGCCTGGGCGATGGCCCGGTGGTCGCCCTGATGCCAGGCAGCCGTGGGGGCGAAGTCGGGCGCCTGGGTGCGCTGTTCCTGGATGCAGCGCAACGTCTGCAGCAGCAGGTGCCGGGTGTGCGCTTCGTGCTGCCCTGTGCCAACGCCGCTCGCCGCGCGCAGCTCGAGCAAATGCTCGAGGGCCGCAACTTGCCGTTGGCCCTGCTCGATGGCCGCTCGCACGAGGCGCTTGCCGCGTGTGACGCCGTCCTGATCGCATCGGGTACGGCCACCCTGGAAGCGCTGCTGTTCAAGCGACCCATGGTAGTCGCCTACCGCCTGGCGCCGCTTACCTACTGGATACTCAAACGGCTGGTGAAAAGCCCCTACGTGTCCTTGCCCAACCTGCTGGCGCGCCGTGCACTGGTGCCCGAGTTGCTGCAAGACGCCGCGACCAGCGAAGCGCTGGTCGATGCGCTGCTGCCCTTGCTGCGCGACGGTAGCGGGCAAACCGACTCGTTCGACGAGATTCACCGCACGTTGCGCCGGGATGCCTCCAATCAGGCCGCCGACGCCGTGCTGGCCCTGCTGGAGAAACGCTGAGATGCAGTTCGGTCTGGATTTCAACCTGGTCGAAGACTTGGTCGCCGGCGTCGACGAAGTGGGCCGCGGCCCCCTGTGTGGCGACGTGGTGACGGCTGCCGTGATCCTTGACCCAGCACGCCCGATCCTGGGGCTGAACGACTCGAAGAAGCTGACCCAGGCACGCCGTGAGGCCTTGTTCGACGAAATCTGCGACAAGGCCCTGAGCTTTTTCATTGCCCGCGCTGAAGTCGAAGAAATCGACCGCCTCAATATCCTGCATGCCACCATGCTGGCCATGCAGCGCGCGGTGGAAGGCTTGCACATCACCCCGAACATGGCCTTGATCGACGGCAATCGCTGCCCGCAGCTGTCGGTGCCCTCGGCACCGGTCGTGCAGGGGGATGCCAAGGTGCCCGCCATCGCGGCGGCTTCGATCCTGGCCAAGGTGACGCGGGATCGCGAAATGGGCGCCTTCGAGCTGATCTACCCCGGGTACGGCATAGGCGCGCATAAAGGCTACCCGACGCCGGTCCACCTGGAGGCACTGGCACGGCTCGGGCCGACGCCCATTCATCGTCGATCGTTTGCGCCCGTGCGTGCCGCCTGGGGTGTGCGTGAGGCTGTGACCGCCTCGCTGATCTGATACCCAACCCTGCCGTATCCAGGGGCTTGAGGCCCTGTGGGGTCGGGCTGGACCACGTTCCCGGGCATTTGCTCAGGCCGCCCTGCCGTCGCGCAGGGGCAACCGGCCCTCAAAACCCCTGCCCAATTGAGCTACAATCGCGCCCTTGTCGTTAAGCACTGCTACAGGATCATTCATGTCGGTTTCCTTCGTTCACCTGCGCGTCCACTCCGAATTCTCGCTGGTCGACGGTCTGGTCCGGATCAAACCGCTGGCCAAGGCGCTGGCCGGGATGAACATGCCTGCGGTGGCGATCACCGACCAGAGCAACATGTGCTCGCTGGTCAAGTTCTACAAGGCGGCCATGGGGGCGGGCATCAAGCCGATCTGTGGTGCGGACCTGTGGTTGGCCGGTGAAGATGCGCAGGCGCCGCTGTCGCGTATCTGCTTCCTGGCCATGAACCCTCTGGGCTACCGCAACCTGACCGAGTTGCTTTCCCGGGGCTGGACCGAGGGCCAGCGCAATGGCCTGGTCATCATCCAGCGTGACTGGATTGCCGCGGCCAGCGAAGGCTTGATCGCGCTTTCGGCGGGCAAGGAAGGCGACATCGGCATGGCGTTGCTGGGGGGGCGTAGTGAGGAGGCGCAAGCGCTGCTCGAGGACTGGATGGCCATGTTCCCCGAGCGCTTTTATGTCGAAGTCCAGCGCACCAGTCGCCCCAGGGACGAAGAGTATGTGCATGCCGCCGTGGCCCTCGCCGATCGGCTGGGTGCGCCGCTGGTGGCCACCAACGATGTGCGTTTCATCAAACAGACCGATTTCGACGCCCACGAAACCCGTGTATGCATCGGTGAAGGCTGGACGCTGGACGATCCGCGTCGCCCGCGCCTGTACAGCGACCAGCAATACCTGAAATCGGCCGAGGAAATGGCCGAGCTGTTCAGCGACCTGCCGGACGCCCTGGCCAACACCGTCGAAATCGCCAAGCGCTGCAATATCCAGGTGCAACTGGGCAAGTACTTCCTGCCTGACTTCCCCACGCCCAATGGCATGGGGATCGACGATTACCTGCGGCACGTGTCCCACGAAGGGCTGGAAGAGCGCCTGGCGGTGCTGTGGCCTAAAGAGACCACGCCCGACTACGAGCAAAAGCGCCAGGTCTACCTCGATCGGCTGAAGTTCGAGCTGGATATCATCATCCAGATGGGCTTCCCCGGTTACTTCCTGATCGTGATGGACTTCATCAAGTGGGCCAAGAACAACGGCGTACCGGTGGGACCTGGCCGAGGCTCGGGTGCAGGCTCGCTGGTGGCCTATGTGCTCAAGATCACCGACCTCGACCCGCTGGCCTACGACCTGCTGTTCGAGCGCTTCCTGAACCCTGAGCGGGTGTCCATGCCCGACTTCGACGTCGACTTCTGCATGGACGGCCGGGACCGGGTCATCGACTACGTGGCAGAGGCCTACGGGCGTAATGCCGTGAGCCAGATCATTACCTTTGGCACCATGGCGGCCAAGGCCGTGGTGCGCGACGTGGCACGCGTGCAAGGCAAGTCCTACGGCCTGGCCGATCGTCTGTCGAAGATGATTCCGTTCGAAGTGGGCATGACCCTGGAGAAGGCCTACGAGCAGGAAGAAATCCTGCGCGACTTCCTCAAGGGTGACGAGGACGCTCGCGAAATCTGGGACATGGCCCTGAAGCTCGAAGGCGTCACGCGCGGTACCGGCAAGCACGCCGGTGGCGTGGTCATTGCGCCGACCAAGCTTACTGATTTCTCGCCCATCGCCTGCGACGAAGAAGGCGGTGGCCTGATCACCCAGTTCGACAAGGACGACGTGGAGGCGGCGGGCCTTGTGAAGTTCGACTTCCTGGGCCTGCGCACCCTGACCATCATCAAGTGGGCGATGGAGATCATCAACCGTGAGCAGGCCAAGAAAGACCTGCCCGACCTGAACATCGACTTCATCCCGCTCGATGACCGCAAGACCTACGAGCTGTTGCAGAAGGCCGAAACCACAGCGGTGTTCCAGCTCGAATCGCGCGGCATGAAAGAGCTGATCAAGAAGCTCAAGCCCGACTGCCTCGAAGATCTCATCGCCTTGGTGGCGCTGTTCCGCCCCGGCCCGCTGCAGTCGGGCATGGTGGACGACTTCATCAACCGCAAGCACGGACGTGCCGAGCTGGCCTACCCGCATCCGGACTATCAGTATGACGGCTTGCAGCCGGTGCTGGCGCCGACCTACGGCATCATCCTGTATCAGGAGCAGGTGATGCAGATCGCCCAGGTGATGGCGGGGTACACCTTGGGTGGCGCCGACATGCTGCGTCGGGCAATGGGCAAGAAGAAGCCCGAGGAAATGGCCAAGCAGCGCGGCGGTTTCATTGAAGGCTGTGCCAATAATGGAATCGATGGGGATCTTGCGGGCAACATCTTCGACCTGGTAGAGAAGTTCGCAGGTTACGGCTTCAACAAGTCTCACTCGGCCGCCTATGGCCTGGTGTCCTACCAGACAGCCTGGCTCAAGACCCACCACCCGGCACCGTTCATGGCCGCGGTGTTGTCGGCGGACATGCACAACACCGACAAGGTGGTGGTGCTGGTCGAGGAAGTGCGCACCATGAAGTTGCGTCTGGACGCGCCAGATGTGAACTTCTCGGACTTCAAGTTCACCGTCAACGACGATGGCCGCATTGTGTATGGCCTCGGCGCCATCAAGGGCGTGGGTGAGGGGCCTGTGGAGGCGATCGTCGAGGCCCGTGCCGAGGGCGGCCCGTTCAAGGACCTGTATGACTTCTGCGAGCGTATCGACCTCAAGCGCGTCAACAAGCGCACCCTCGATGCGCTGGTACGCAGTGGCGCGCTGGACCGGCTCGGCCCGCATTTTCATGACGAGATCAAGGCTTACCATGCCCACATCGACATCAACCGGGCCATCCTGCTGGCGGCACTGGGCGATGCCATCAAGGCGGCCGAGCAGACGGCCCGCACGGCCGACAGCGGTCACATCGACCTGTTCGGCGGCATGTTCGACGAGCCGGACGCCGACGTGTATGCCAGTTATCGCAAAGCGCGACCACTGACGCTCAAGGAGCGGCTCAAGGGCGAGAAGGACACGCTGGGGCTTTACCTCACCGGTCACCCGATCGATGAATACGAGGCTGAAATCCGCCGCTTCGCGCGCCAGCGCATCATCGACCTCAAGCCCTCGCGCGAAACCCAGACCATCGCCGGCATGATCATCGCCCTGCGAGTCATGAAGAACAAAAAGGGCGACAAGATGGGGTTCGTCACCCTGGATGACAGGTCTGGCCGCATCGAGGCCTCGCTGTTTGCCGATGCCTATATCACGGCCCAGTCACTGCTGCAGAACGATGCGATGGTGGTGGTCGAAGGGGAGGTCAGCAACGACGATTTCTCAGGCGGCCTGCGGCTGCGGGTCAAGCAGGTGATGACCTTGGAGGATGCCCGTACCAAGCTGGCCGAGAGCCTGCGCCTGAAGGTCGCCCACGAGGCGCTCAAGGGCGATCGCCTCAAGTGGTTGGGTGAGTTGATCACCCGTCACCGCGGCGCCTGCCCGATCACGCTGGAATATACCGGCAGCGATGCCAAGGCCATGCTGCAATTTGGCGACCAGTGGGCCATCGACCCCGCAGACGGGCTGATTCAGACCCTGCGTGACCAGTTCGGACGTGAGAACGTCTTTTTGCAATACCGTTGAGCCGCTCAACATTTAATCTCGACCTGAAGGCGCCTGATCCCTTAAGGTATGGCGCCAAACGGATCAACCGGCCGGCCGCCTGGCCGTAGACCCAAGACGGATGACTATGAACCCGAACTTTCTCGACTTCGAACAGCCGATTGCCGACCTGCAAGCCAAGATCGAAGGCCTGCGCCTGGTAGGCAACGACAATTCGCTGAACATCAGCGATGAAATTGCCCGTCTGCAAGACAAGAGCAATACCCTGACCGAAAGCATCTTCGGCAACCTGACCAGCTGGCAGATCGCTCGCCTGGCACGTCACCCGCGTCGTCCCTATACCCTGGACTACCTGCAGCACATCTTCACCGAATTCGAAGAACTGCACGGCGATCGCCACTTCTCCGACGATGCTGCCATCGTTGGCGGTACCGCACGCCTGGACGGCAAGCCGGTCATGGTCATCGGGCACCAGAAGGGCCGCGAAGTGCGGGAGAAGGTTCGCCGTAACTTCGGCATGCCGCGCCCTGAGGGCTACCGCAAGGCGTGCCGTCTGATGGAAATGGCCGAGCGTTTCCGCATGCCGATTCTGACCTTCATCGACACGCCGGGTGCCTATCCAGGTATCGACGCCGAAGAGCGTAACCAGAGCGAGGCCATCGCCTGGAACCTGCGCGTGATGGCGCGCCTGAAGACGCCAATCATCGCTACGGTGATCGGTGAAGGCGGGTCGGGCGGCGCGCTGGCCATCGGCGTGTGCGACCAGCTGAACATGCTGCAGTACTCCACCTACTCGGTCATCTCGCCCGAAGGCTGCGCTTCGATCCTGTGGAAGACGGCCGACAAGGCTGCCGATGCCGCCGAGGCCATGGGCATCACGGCTGAGCGCCTCAAGAGCCTGGACATCGTCGACAAGGTTATCCCGGAGCCACTGGGTGGCGCTCACCGTGACCCTGCCGCCATGTCCGAAAGCATCCGCGCCGAGCTGGTGCAGCAGTTGGACATGCTCAGCGGGTTGGACCACGACGCACTGCTGGCTCGCCGTTACGATCGTCTGATGAGCTACGGCGTCTGATCGCCTTCGGGGCCGTCTGTCGGCCCCTCGGGTGAGCCTGGAACCCAGGCTCACCCGCATCCGTCACTCAGGTTGATGGAAGCCTTGATGATTGATCCCGCCCCCTGGCTTTGCGCCCGCACCTGGTACGTCGCCCTCTCTGGCGGCCTGGACTCCACCGTTCTGCTGCACTGGCTCGCCGCCTACGCCCGCAGCCATCGTGCACCGCCGCTGCGCGCGATTCACATCCAGCATGGCCTGCAACCGGTCGCGCAGGCGTGGCCTGCCCATTGCCAACGCGTCTGCGATGACCTGGGCATCGAGCTGCAGGTCATCGAGGTCGACGTCGCCCCGGGCCCGAGCCTGGAGCAGGCTGCCCGCCATGCCCGTTACGCCGCCTTCGAGCGGGTGTTGGCGGCAGATGACATGCTGTTCACTGGCCAGCACCGCGACGACCAGGCTGAAACGCTGCTGTTTCGCCTGCTGCGGGGCGCGGGGTTGCGCGGCCTGGCGGCGATGCCGAGGGAGCGGGCGATGGGGCAGGGCAGGCTGGTCAGGCCTTTGCTCGGTTGCTCCCGGCGACAGTTGCAACACTATGCACAGGCGCACGCGTTGGGCTGGGTCGAGGACCCTTCGAATGCCGACACCCGGTTTGCCCGCAACTATCTGCGCAGGGAGGTTCTGCCGTCCCTTCGGCAGCGCTGGCCGCACGCCGGGCAGAGCCTGGCCCGTGCCGCCGACCACCTGGGCGAAGCCCTGAGCCTGCTGGACGAGCTGGCCGAGAGCGACCTGGCGCCGGTACGCCAAAATGCCCCTGCTGTTTGGCCTGGACTCGATTCGCTGGACCTGGCCGGCCTGCTCGCGCTTTCACCTGCACGCCAACGCAATGCGTTGCAGTATTGGCTCAGCCACCGAACCCGCTTGCCCGACACGCGCCACTGGGCCGGCTGGGCGGACCTGCGCGACGCCGCTGGCGATGCCTGCCCCGTGTGGCAACTGAGCGATGGCCAACTGGTGCGCAGCCAAGGGCGCATCTGGTGGCTGAGCGGCGACTGGTTGCAAACGCCGCGTCAGGCCATGGCTTGGGAAAACGCCGATGAGCCGTTGGCCTTGCCGGGCAACGGCAGTGTGCGACTTGTTGGCGCAGGCTCGCTGACGGGCCTGCGTATCGGCTACCGTCAGGGCGGGGAGTGGCTGGACATCCCAGGACGCGGGCGGCGTGATCTCAAGCGCCTGCTCAATGAGCTGCAAGTGCCGCATTTTCTGCGCATGCGCCTGCCTCTGCTTTTCCAAGGTGAGCGGCTGCTGGCGGTGGCCAACCTGCCCAGTTTGGCTCAGGGGGATTACCGGCTGCATTGGCAGTTGCCGACGCGCGCGCAAGGTTTGAGCTAGTGGGTACATTCGGGTAGACTACCCTCCCTTCTTGATACAGCTTCTGTGGGTTCCGCGAAAACACAGGAGTTGCCGATTACCAAGCAGTTTTTTGCTGGGCTGATTCTTAGAAATGACGAGCGAGCGCCCTGCCAGGGTTACCCCTGGTCTGTACACACGCGGCAGTTTTTCGAGATGCACTGTGATTGACGCAGGTGATCGGGGGCGTTTGCCCTCCTTCGCTATCTCCGGCGGCGCTGGCCGCTTTAACGCAGACTTCTAGGGTTTTTCATGACGCGCTACATATTCGTCACGGGCGGTGTTGTTTCTTCATTGGGGAAAGGCATTGCCTCGGCTTCCCTGGCGGCCATCCTGGAGGCGCGGGGCCTGAAGGTCACCATGCTCAAGCTGGATCCGTACATCAACGTCGACCCAGGCACCATGAGCCCGTTCCAGCACGGTGAAGTATTCGTCACCCAGGATGGCGCCGAGACCGACCTGGACCTGGGCCACTACGAGCGGTTCATCCGCACCACCATGACCCAGAACAACAACTTCACCACCGGCCGCGTCTACGAGCACGTGCTGCGCAAGGAACGCCGTGGTGACTACCTGGGCGCGACCATCCAGGTCATCCCGCACATCACCGATGAAATCAAGCGCCGCATCATCAAGGGTGCAGGCGATGCCGACGTGGCCCTGGTCGAGATCGGCGGCACCGTGGGCGACATCGAGTCCCAGCCGTTCCTCGAAGCCATTCGCCAACTGCGCGTGGAAGTGGGTTCCAAGCGCGCGATGCTGATGCACCTGACGCTGGTGCCTTACATCGCCACCGCCGGTGAAACCAAGACCAAGCCGACCCAGCACTCGGTCAAGGAGCTGCGCTCCATCGGCCTGCAGCCTGACGTGCTGATCTGCCGCTCCGACCACCCTGTCGATGCATCGTCGCGCCGCAAGATCGCGTTGTTCACCAACGTTGAAGAGCGCGCTGTGATTTCGCTGGAAGACGTCGACACCATCTACAAGATTCCAGGTGTCTTGCACGCCCAGGGTCTGGACGACTTCGTCGTCGAGCGTTTCGGCCTGCAGTGCAGCAGTGCCGACCTGTCCGAGTGGGACAAGGTGGTCGACGCCAAGCTCAACCCGGAGCATGAAGTCACCATCGCCATGGTCGGCAAGTACATGGAGCTGCTCGATGCGTACAAGTCGCTGATCGAAGCGATGAGCCACGCGGGCATCACCAACCGCACCAAGGTCAACCTGCGCTACATCGATTCCGAAGACATCGAGAACCAGGGCACCAGCCTGCTCCAGGGCGCCGATGCCATCCTGGTACCCGGTGGTTTCGGCCTGCGCGGTGTCGAAGGCAAGATCACGGCGGTGCAATACGCCCGTGAGAACAAGGTGCCGTACCTGGGTATCTGCCTGGGCATGCAAGTGGCCGTCATCGAGTTCGCCCGCAACGTGATGGGCTGGAGCGACGCCAACTCCACCGAGTTCGATCGCGACAGCGGCCACCCGGTCGTCGGCCTGATCACCGAGTGGGCCGATGCCACCGGCGCGGTCGAAACCCGTAGCGAGGCGTCGGACCTGGGCGGCACCATGCGCCTGGGCGCCCAGGACTGCCAGCTGGCTGCCGGTTCCAACGTGCATGCGTGCTATGGCAAGGACATCATCACCGAGCGTCACCGTCACCGCTACGAAGTGAACAACAACCTGCTGCCGCAGCTGGTGGGCGCAGGCCTGGTGGTTTCCGGTCGTTCCGAAGACGGTGCCCTGGTCGAGGTGGTGGAGTCCAAGGACCACCCGTGGTTCGTCGCCTGCCAGTTCCACCCGGAGTTCACCTCCACCCCACGCGATGGCCACCCGCTGTTCAGTGGCTTCGTCAAGGCAGCGCTCGCCCAGAAGAACAAGGCCTGACCCATGCCCCAGAAGATCATCCGCGTCGGTCACATCGATATCGCCAACGACAAGCCATTCGTCCTGTTCGGTGGCATGAACGTTCTGGAGTCCCGCGACCTGGCCATGAAGGTGTGCGAAGAATACGTGCGGGTTACCGAAAAGCTCGGTATCCCGTATGTGTTCAAGGCCAGCTTCGACAAGGCCAATCGGTCCTCGGTCACTTCCTACCGCGGCCCTGGCCTGGAAGAGGGCCTGAAGATCTTCGAGGAGATCAAGCGCACCTACAACGTGCCGGTGATCACCGATGTGCACGAGCCCTACCAGGCCGAGCCGGTGGCCAAGGTCTGCGACATCATCCAGTTGCCGGCTTTCCTGTCGCGCCAGACCGACCTGGTGGTGGCGATGGCCAAGACTGGCGCGGTGATCAATATCAAGAAGGCGCAGTTCCTCGCACCCCAGGAGATGAAACACATCCTGACCAAGTGCGAGGAAGCCGGTAATGACCAATTGATCCTGTGCGAGCGTGGTTCGAGCTTCGGTTACAACAACCTGGTCGTGGACATGCTCGGCTTCGGTGTCATGAAGCAGTTCGAGTACCCGGTGTTCTTCGACGTGACCCATGCCCTGCAGATGCCGGGTGGTCGTGCCGACTCCGCAGGCGGGCGCCGCGCTCAGGTGACCGACCTGGCCAAGGCCGGCATGAGCCAGGGGCTGGCAGGGTTGTTCCTCGAAGCTCACCCCGATCCGGACAACGCCAAGTGCGACGGCCCGTGTGCCTTGCGCCTGGACAAGCTGGAGCCGTTCCTGGCTCAGCTCAAGCAACTGGATGACCTGGTGAAAAGTTTTCCGACGGTAGAAACCGCGTAAAGCACTTTTCTCGGGTAAAGTACCGTCCGATTCACCCCTGACCACTCGGTCAGGGGCTCCCTTCGCCGGGCCTGCCTCTGCATCCTCGTCCGGTGAACGGCAAGAATTTTCTAAGCTGCGTTGTTTTCGTCAATTCTGGAGTGCTTACAACAATGGCAAAAATCGTCGACATCAAAGGTCGTGAAGTTCTCGATTCACGTGGCAACCCCACCGTGGAAGCCGATGTACTGCTCGACAACGGCATCATCGGCAGCGCCTGCGCGCCGTCCGGTGCTTCCACCGGCTCGCGCGAAGCGCTGGAGCTGCGTGATGGCGACAAGAGCCGTTACTTGGGCAAGGGTGTGCTGAAGGCTGTCGCCAACATCAATGGCCCAATCCGCGACCTGCTGCTGGGCAAGGACCCTTCCGACCAGAAGGCCCTGGACCACGCCATGATCGAGCTGGACGGTACCGAGAACAAGGCCAAGCTGGGCGCCAACGCCATCCTGGCCGTGTCCCTGGCGGCTGCCAAAGCGGCAGCCCAGGATCAGGACCTGCCCCTGTACGCCCACATTGCCAACCTCAACGGCACTCCAGGCCAGTACTCGATGCCGGTACCCATGATGAATATCATCAACGGTGGCGAGCATGCCGACAACAACGTCGATATCCAGGAGTTCATGGTTCAGCCAGTGGGCGCCAAGACCTTCTCCGACGGCCTGCGCATGGGGACCGAGATCTTCCATCACCTCAAGGCCGTGCTCAAGGCCCGTGGCCTGAACACTGCCGTGGGTGACGAAGGCGGTTTCGCCCCTAACCTGGCCTCCAACGAAGACGCCCTTGGCGCCATCGCCGAAGCCGTCGAGAAAGCCGGCTACAAACTGGGCACCGACGTGACCCTGGCCCTGGACTGCGCCGCCTCCGAGTTTTATGAAAACAGCAAGTACAACCTGTCCGGCGAAGGCAAGTCGTTCGACGCCGAAGGCTTTGCCGACTACCTCAAAGGCCTGACCGAGCGCTTCCCGATCATTTCGATCGAAGATGGCCTGGACGAGTCCGATTGGGCTGGCTGGAAGATCCTCACTGACAAGATCGGCGAGAAGGTGCAACTGGTCGGTGACGACCTGTTCGTGACCAATACCAAGATCCTCAAGGAAGGCATCGAGAAGGGCATCGGTAACTCGATTCTGATCAAGTTCAACCAGATCGGCTCGCTGACCGAGACCCTGGAAGCCATCCAGATGGCCAAGGCTGCCGGTTACACCGCCGTGATCTCCCACCGCTCGGGTGAAACCGAAGACTCCACCATCGCCGACCTGGCTGTGGGTACTGCGGCCGGTCAGATCAAGACGGGTTCGCTGTGCCGCTCCGACCGCGTGTCGAAGTACAACCAATTGCTGCGCATCGAAGAGCAACTGGGTGCCAAGGCGGTTTACCGTGGCCGTACCGAGTTTCGCGGCTAAGCAAGAGATGGTAAAAAGACAGCAGCCGGAGCTGTAGGAACGTTCGTACCGTAACTTCCTACGTTCCATCGGGTTTCTGTTTGAGAAGCCTGGCCTCGGCCAGGCTTCGTGCTATCTGAGACCCTGAACCAACAGGGTCTTTCAACCTGGATATCTTGATGCGCAGTCCTTATTGGTTGTTCCTGGTCCTGCTTCTGCTGCTGGGCGGCTTGCAATACCGTTTGTGGGTAGGCAATGGCAGCCTGGCGCAGGTGGCCGAGCTCAAGCAGCAGATTGACGAGCAGCATGCCGAGAACGAGCGGCTGCTGGAGCGTAACCGTGTGCTCGACGCCGAAGTACTGGAGTTGAAAAAAGGCATGGAAACCGTCGAAGAACGTGCCCGCCACGAGCTTGGCATGGTCAAGGAAGGCGAAACCCTCTTTCAGTTGCCACAGAAATGAGTGAGCGCTTGCCGGCCTTCTGGGCCGTGATCCCTGCGGCGGGAGTGGGCGCCCGCATGGCTGCCGATCGCCCCAAGCAATACCTGTCGTTGGCGGGGCAGACCATCATCGAGCACAGCCTGGCGTGTTTTCTCGATCACCCCGCCCTCAAGGGGGTCGTGGTCAGCATCGCTGAACATGACCCTTACTGGCCCGGCCTTGGGTGCGCCAGCGACCCGCGCATCCGCCGGGCTGCCGGGGGGCGCGAGCGTGCTGACTCGGTACTCAATGCCTTGCTGCTGTTGCACGCTCAGGGCGCGCAAGATGATGACTGGGTGTTGGTGCACGATGCGGCGCGGCCCAACCTGGCACGCAGTGACCTGGACAAGCTGCTGGCCGAATTGGCAGATGATCCGGTGGGCGGCCTGTTGGCGGTACCTGCTCGCGATACGCTCAAAAAATCCGACGGCCATGGGCGCGTCAGCGCCACGGTTGACCGCAGCACCATCTGGCAAGCCTATACGCCGCAGATGTTCCGTTTAGGGGCGCTGCATCGGGCGCTGGCCGAGTGCCTGGTCTCGGATGTGGTGGTGACCGATGAGGCGTCGGCCATCGAATGGTCCGGTCAGTCGCCACGGCTGATCGAAGGCCGCAGTGACAACCTCAAGGTTACGCGCCCCGAAGACCTGGAGTGGCTGCGCCAACGCTGGAATGGGCGGCGTTGACAGGGCCCCGTTCAACTCCCCGGTGATTGAGTCAGGCTCCCACCACCCGCCATTCTGACTGAGCGCCGGTCATGCCCGGTACTCAGGCAGACCTGCCAAGCCCTCTTTCAGATAGTCCACCAGGCGCCGCACCTTGGGCGACAAATGCCGCTGTTGCGGGTACAAGGCCCATACTGCCGTATTGGGGGGTTGGTGGGCTTGCAGCAGCGGGACCAATGCGCCGCTGTGCAGGTGTTCGAGCACGTAGTAATCCGGCAGTTGGCATAAACCGATGCCCTGGAGCGCCGCATCCAGCACCGCCTGGCCGCTGTTGCACCGCCAGTTGCCCTGAACACGCTGGCTGATTTCACGCCCCTCCATTTGCAATGCCCATACATCCGAGCTGCCTATCAGGCAGTTGTGCCTGGCCAGTTCCGACAGGCTGTGGGGCCTGCCATAGCGCGCCAGGTAGCCCGGCGAGGCGCACACGTACATGCGCCGGGGCGCAAGGCGCGTCGCGATCAGGCGCGAGTCGGCCAGGCGACCGAGGCGGATGGCCAGGTCCATGCCTTCGTGCAGCAGGTCCAGGGTCTGGTTGCTCAGTTCGACGTCCACCCTCAACTGCGGGTACAACGCCATGAAACGGGTCACCAGCGGCACGATGAAGCGCTCGCCGTAGGCCACGGCGCACGTCATGCGCAGCAGCCCCTTGGGCTCGCTGGCCAGGTCGCCCATTGCCCGCAGCGCTTCCTCACGCCCATCCTGCAGGCGCTGGCAGTGCTGCAGGAACGTCTGACCGGCCTCGCTGAGCGTAACCCTTCGCGTGCTGCGGTACAGCAAACGTGTCTGCACGCGTTCTTCCAGGCGCGCTATCTGCCGGCTCACATGGGACGAGGATACGCCCAGCCGTTCAGCCGCCGCCGTAAACTGCCCCAATTCGGCCACCGCCACGAACTCATCGATGCCCTCCCAGCGGTTGCTCATGATTATCCCTGCACAGCAATAATGTTTTGTCTTTCACCCGATTATTCAGCAATTGCGGGTGAATTACACTGTCTGCCGATTTCATTGACCTGTCTGGAGCCCCTGCGATGATCAAGTCCCGCGCTGCCGTAGCATTCGAAGCCAAGAAACCCTTGGAAATCGTTGAAGTCGATGTGGCCATGCCCAAGGCTGGCGAGGTATTGCTGCGCGTGGTCGCCAGCGGCGTGTGCCACACCGATGCCTATACCTTGTCCGGTGCTGACCCCGAAGGCATCTTCCCGTCCATCCTGGGCCACGAAGGCGGTGCCATCGTCGAAGCCGTGGGCGAGGGCGTGACCTCGGTGGCGGTGGGTGATCATGTGATTCCGCTGTACACGCCCGAGTGTGGCAAGTGCAAATTCTGCCTGTCTGGCAAGACCAACCTGTGCCAGGCCATCCGTGCCACCCAGGGCAAGGGCCTGATGCCCGACGGCACCACGCGCTTCTCCTACAAGGGTCAGCAGCTGTTCCACTACATGGGCACCTCGACGTTCTCCGAATACACCGTATTGCCGGAAATCTCGGTGGCCAAGATCCAGAAAGAAGCGCCGCTGGAGAAGGTCTGCCTGCTGGGTTGCGGCGTGACCACGGGTATTGGCGCCGTGCTGAACACCGCCAAGGTGCAGCCGGGTGATACCGTCGCCGTCTTCGGCCTGGGCGGCATCGGCCTGTCGGCCATCATTGGTGCAGTCAAGGCCAAGGCTTCGCGCATCATCGCCATCGACATCAACCCGGCCAAGTTCGAAATCGCTCGCCAGCTGGGCGCTACCGATTGCATCAACCCCAAGGAGTACGATCGCCCCATCCAGGAAGTGATCGTCGACCTTACCGACGGCGGCGTGGACTTCTCCTTCGAGTGCATCGGCAACGTGCAACTGATGCGTGCGGCCCTGGAGTGCTGCCACAAGGGCTGGGGCGAGTCGGTCATCATCGGTGTCGCTGGCGCCGGTCAGGAAATCGCCACCCGGCCATTCCAACTGGTCACCGGACGCGTCTGGCGCGGTTCGGCGTTCGGCGGCGTGCGTGGCCGCAGCGAACTGCCTAGCTACGTGGAAATGTCCGAGAAGGGCGAGATTCCGCTGGATACCTTCATCACCCACACCATGGGCCTGGAGGACATCAACAAGGCCTTCGACCTGATGCACGAAGGCAAGAGCATTCGCAGCGTCATCCACTTCTGAGGCTTGCCATGACCCTGGACAATATTTCCTGCCAGAAGAGCTTCGGCGGCTGGCACAAGCGTTACCGCCACACCTCCAAGGTGCTGGGTTGCGACATGGTCTTCGCCGTCTACCTGCCACCCCAGGCCGAGCAGGGCGAAAAGCTGCCGGTCCTGTACTGGCTCAGCGGGTTGACCTGCAACGACGAGAACTTCATGCAGAAAGCCGGCGCCCAGCGCCTGGCCGCAGAGCTGGGGCTGATCATCGTGGCGCCCGATACCAGCCCTCGCGGCGAGCAGGTACCCGGTGATCCCGACGGTGCCTGGGACTTTGGCCTGGGTGCTGGCTTCTACCTCAATGCCACGCAGCAACCCTGGGCTCAGCACTACCGCATGCACGATTACGTGGTGCAGGAGCTGCCAGCCCTGATCGAGGCGCATTTCCCGGCCTCCGGCGAGCGCAGCATCAGTGGGCATTCCATGGGCGGGCACGGCGCCCTGGTCTGCGCATTGCGCAACCCAGGCCGCTATCGCTCGGTGTCGGCGTTTTCGCCGATCTGCAACCCGATGGATTGCCCTTGGGGCGAAAAGGCCTTCAGCCGCTACCTGGGTGAAGAGCGCACGCGCTGGCGTGAGTGGGATGCCAGCGTGTTGTTGGCCGAAACCCCGTCGGGGCAGTGCCCTGCGTTGCTGGTGGACCAGGGCGATCGCGACGACTTCCTCGAAAAGCAGCTCAAGCCCGAAGCCCTGGAGCAGGCGGCGCGCAAAGGCGGTCATGAGCTGACCCTGCGTCTGCAACCGGGCTACGATCACAGCTACTACTTCATCGCCAGCTTCATCGAGGAACACCTGCGTCATCACGCGATGGCTTTGGGCCGGGTGTAGCCGCAGGGCAGCCAGCCGGCGACGTTGGCCGGCTCTGCACCTTGGCGTTGCAAATGCAGGTAGAATCACGCCCTGACTCATTCAGGGCGTTTTCTTATGCGTATTGGCCACGGCTACGATGTGCACCGGTTTTGCGACGGTGATTTCATTACCCTGGGCGGGGTGCGTATCCCCCACAAGTACGGCCTGCTGGCCCATTCCGATGGTGACGTGCTGCTGCATGCCCTGAGCGACGCATTGCTCGGCGCCGCCGCGCTGGGTGATATCGGCAAGCACTTCCCCGACACCGACCCGCAGTTCAAGGGCGCCGACAGCCGCGTGCTGCTGCGTCATGTGCTGGATGTCGTTCGGGCCAAGGGCTGGCAAGTCGGCAACGTCGACGCCACCATCATTGCCCAGGCGCCGAAGATGGCACCCCACATCGAGGTCATGCGCCAGCGCATCGCCGACGACCTCAAAGTGGGCCTGGACCAGGTCAACGTCAAGGCCACCACCACCGAAAAGCTCGGCTTCGCCGGGCGCGAGGAGGGGATCGCCGTGCATGCGGTTGCCCTGTTGCTGCCAGCATGACCGAATTGGATCTGCTGGGCCCAAGGGCCTCGGGGCAAGCGCTCGGTACGGCTGTGCTCAAGGCCGTTGCCGAAGATTTTCAGGTCGACGAAGTGCTTGATATCCCGCTGTCTGGCCAGGGCGAGCACCTGTGGCTATGGGTGGAAAAGCGTGAGCTCAATACCGAGGAAGCGGCCCGCCGGCTTGCAAGGGCCGCGGGGGTGCCTGCGCGCGCGATCAGCTACGCCGGGCTCAAGGACCGCCAGGCCTTGACCCGCCAGTGGTTCAGCCTGCATTTGCCGGGCAAGGCCGACCCCGACCTGTCGCGGGCCGAGGATGCCAATCTGCGCGTCCTCAAGCAGATGCGCCACCAGCGCAAGTTGCAGCGCGGCGCGCATTCGTCCAATGGCTTCACGCTGCGCCTGACCCAGCTGGCAGCCGATCATCAGGCAGTCGACGCGCGCCTGGCCCAGCTCAAAGCGAACGGCGTGCCCAATTACTTCGGTACCCAGCGCTTCGGGCATGCCGGCGGCAATGTGCATGACGCCCTGGCCTGGGCCGAGCGCCAGGCCTTGCCTGAGCAACGTAACGTTCGCTCGCGCCTGCTTTCAGCCGGTCGCAGCTACCTGTTCAACCAGGTCCTGGCCGCACGGGTAGCCGATGGCAGCTGGGCCAGTGCGCAAGTGGGCGATCTGCTGGCATTCACCGACAGCCGCAGCTTTTTTCCGGCTGCTGAAGCTGAATGCGCTGATCCTCGCCTAGCCGTTCTCGACCTGCACCCTACAGGCCCCCTGTGGGGCGAGGGCGATTCGCCAGCCAGCGGTCGAACCCGGGCATTGGAAAATTCGGTCGGTGCTGCCCAGCCCGCGCTGTGCCAGTGGTTGGCAAAGGCGGGCATGGATCACGAACGGCGTATTCTGCGGCTCCCTATTGCTGGCCTTACGTGGCATTATCCCGAGCCTGATATCCTGCAACTGGAATTCGTCCTTCCGGCCGGATGCTTCGCCACCGTCGTGGTGCGCGAGGTGGTGGATCTGGTGTCGGCAGGGCAGACGGACAGCCCATGCGTATTCTGATTTCGAACGACGACGGTGTGACCGCACCAGGCATCGCCGCGCTGCACGCTGCGCTTGCCGATTACGCGCAGTGCGCGGTCATTGCACCTGACCAAGACAAGAGCGGCGCCGGCAGCTCGCTGACGTTGGACCGGCCGCTGCATCCGCAGACGCTGGCCAACGGCTTCATCAGCCTCAATGGCACGCCGACCGACTGCGTGCACCTGGGGCTCAACGGGCTGTTGCCGTATACGCCAGACATGGTCGTGTCGGGCATCAACCTGGGGGCCAACCTGGGCGATGACGTGCTGTACTCGGGCACCGTGGCCGCTGCGCTGGAGGGTCGTTTCCTGGGCGGTACGTCGCTGGCGTTCTCACTGCTTTCGCGCCAGCCGGACAACCTTCCCGCCGCGGCTCATATCGCCCGTCGCCTGGTCGAGGCACAGTCGCGCCTGACGCTGCCGCCGCGCACCGTGCTCAATGTCAACATACCCAACCTGCCGCTTGAGCGCATTCGTGGCATCCAGCTGACGCGACTCGGCCATCGGGCGCGGGCCGCGGCACCCACCAAAGTGGTCAACCCGCGTGGTAAGGAAGGTTACTGGATCGCAGTCGCCGGCGATGCAGAGGACGGCGGCCCGGGCACCGACTTCCATGCCGTGATGCAAGGCTACGTTTCCATCACCCCGTTGCAGCTCGACCGCACCTTCAACGACGCTTTCGAGCAGCTCGATGGCTGGCTGGAGGGCTTGCTTTGATGCGTGAGGACGATATGTTGCGTCGGGGCATCGGCATGACGTCCCAGCGCACCCGCGAGCGTCTGATCCAGCGGCTGTGCGAGGAGGGCGTGTCCAGCCCCCAGGTGCTCGATGTGATTCGCCGCACGCCACGCCATCTGTTCGTGGACGAGGCACTGGCCCATCGCGCCTATGAAGATACCGCGCTGCCCATCGGCCACAACCAGACCATCTCGCAACCGTTCATGGTGGCGCACATGAGCGAATTGCTGCTCGAGGCGGGTCCGCTGGATAAAGTCCTGGAGATCGGCACCGGTTCTGGCTACCAGACCGCCGTGCTGGCGCAACTGGTCGAGCGGGTGTTCTCGGTCGAGCGCATCAAGGTCTTGCAGGACCGCGCCAAGGAACGCCTGGTGGAGCTGAACCTGCGCAACGTGGTGTTTCGTTGGGGCGATGGGTGTGAGGGGTGGCCGGCACTGGCCCCCTACAATGGCATCATCGTGACCGCCGTTGCTTCGGAAGTGCCCCAGGCGCTGCTCGACCAACTGGCGCCGGGTGGGCGGATGGTGATTCCAGTGGGTTCACCCGGTGAAGTGCAGCAGCTGATGCTCATCGTCCGAGAAGAGCATGGGTTTTCACGCCGTGTGCTTGGGGCGGTACGCTTCGTGCCTCTGCTCAATGGACCGGTAACCTGATTCATCTGGGCATCGACGGGCTATTTTTGCACCTGCGTCGAATTCTTGCAGGATCGACCTGTCTATCTGGCGGTGCACGCACGTTGCGCAAGTGTGTTGCAGCCGCCTGCCAAGACTGGCGAGCTTCGTTATAATTGCAACAATATTGCATTCATGTCTTGAAACGTTTTCGGCACCATGAGGGGAGCGCGGGTGGGTCACACAGTCTTTCGGCAGCGCAAGGACAGCTCGGGTCTCAGGCTCCTGGTGCTGGTACTGGCCATGGGCACACTGTTGGTGGGGTGCTCGAGCTCCGGCAGCAACAGTGCGCGTGTCGTCGACCGCAACAGCAGCGCGCCCAAACGGCCTACCGTGACCTCCGGTCAGTATGTGGTCAAGCCAGGCGACACGCTGTTCTCCATCGCGTTTCGCTATGGCTGGGACTACAAGGAGTTGGCGGCCCGCAACGGTATCGCCCCGCCGTATACCATTCGCCCTGGCCAGCCAATTCGCTTCAGTAGCGGGGCCTCGGGCAGCACCACCGTAGTGGCCAGCCCGTCCTCGTCCAGCCGAACCACGGTCACCCGCCGTCCTGTGGGTGCCACGGCCTCTACTCCTGCCACGACCACCAAGACCGTCACCACATCCAGCTCGGCGAGCACGCCGGTAGTCGCTACCGTGCCTGCCGCCGAACGTGCGGCCGGTGGCTGGACCTGGCCGGCGAACGGGGTTTTGATCGGCAAATTTGCTTCAAACGGTAGTTTGAATAAAGGCATTGATATCGCCGGTGATTTGGGACAGCCTGTTTTTGCTGCGGCCAGTGGATCAGTGGTGTACGCCGGGAGTGGTTTGAGGGGCTACGGCGAGCTGATCATCATCAAGCACAGCGATACCTATGTCAGTGCCTACGGCCACAACCGCAGGCTCTTGGTACGGGAGGGGCAGCAGGTCAAGGCAGGGCAGTCGATTGCTGAAATGGGGTCTACAGGCACAGATCGGGTGAAGTTGCATTTCGAAATTCGCCGTCAGGGCAAACCCGTCGATCCGCTCCAGTTCCTGCCACGCCGTTGATTGTTGTTTCCGGTCTGTTCCGCTGACATGGAGGGGACAGGCTCCAGCGCTGCCAAGGAGAAAGGCGCCGCTTGAGTCTGAGTTCGAACTCAGCAAAGGACTATAACAATGGCTCTCAGCAAAGAAGCGCCGGAGTTTGACATCGACGATGACGTCCTCCTCATGGAGACGGGCATCGTTTTGGAAACGGATGTGGTGTCAGACGAACCTGCTGTACCTTCGGTTCGGACCAGGGCCAAATCAGGCTCTTCACTTAAACAACACAAGTACATCGATTACAGCCGCGCCCTCGATGCGACTCAGTTGTACCTCAACGAGATTGGTTTTTCGCCTCTGCTTTCGCCGGAAGAAGAAGTGCATTTTGCGCGCTTGTCGCAAAAGGGCGACCCTGCCGGCCGCAAGCGCATGATCGAAAGCAATCTGCGCCTGGTGGTGAAAATCGCTCGCCGCTACGTGAACCGGGGGTTGTCATTGCTCGATCTGATCGAGGAGGGCAACCTTGGGCTGATTCGCGCGGTGGAGAAGTTCGATCCTGAGCGGGGCTTCCGTTTCTCGACCTATGCCACCTGGTGGATTCGGCAGACCATCGAGCGGGCGATCATGAACCAGACCCGCACCATTCGCCTCCCCATTCATGTGGTCAAGGAACTCAACGTTTACTTGCGCGCGGCGCGCGAACTGACCCAGAAGCTGGATCACGAGCCTTCGCCCGAAGAGATCGCCGCCTTGCTTGAGAAGCCGGTTGCCGAGGTCAAGCGCATGCTGGGTCTCAACGAGCGGGTGTCCTCCGTGGACGTGTCTCTGGGCCCTGACTCGGACAAGACGCTGCTCGACACCCTGACGGATGATCGCCCCACTGACCCGTTCGAGTTGCTGCAGGACGATGACCTGTCGCAGAGCATCGATCAGTGGCTCGGTGAACTGACCGACAAGCAACGTGAAGTGGTGGTGCGCCGGTTCGGCTTGCGTGGACACGAAAGCAGTACGTTGGAGGACGTCGGTCTGGAAATCGGCCTGACCCGCGAGCGGGTGCGGCAGATACAGGTCGAGGGGCTCAAGCGCCTGCGTGAGATTCTGGAAAAGAACGGCTTATCCAGCGAGTCGCTTTTTCGTTAGTCCCTGGTCTTACGCTGCGTACAGAAACGCCCCGATAAAAAGGGGCGTTTTTGCGTTTGGGGTTTGGGGAGCCGTGCTGTCGATCCGTTCTCTGCGGTGAGCGGTGCTCGGCCCGGTTTGCAGATTCACAGGCGTACTCAGCGATGTGCTCACCCTGACAGTTCGGCCTGTAAGCCTTTGCTTACTCGTTGCGTAAGCCTTTGAAGGGTGTGGCGGTAAATCATTGTCGTTTTCAAAAGCAACCTTTTCTTAAGTCATTGAAAAAGCTGAAGTATTTAGATGTGTGAAAGTTTGTAGGTCGCAACATTCTGTGAGGAGGACGCGTTGCACATCCTGCTCAGATCGCTAGTATTCGAACTGTGCACACGGACACGCACAGGCACTCAGGAAGAGCGCCAAGGACATCGCAAGAAGCGATTTCATCAGGACGATGTACAGGACAAGCAGGGACTACGGAAAAAAATGTGGGCGGGTCAAACCGCCCCTTTTTTTTGCCTTTTTTTCAGGATCTGAGCTTTTCGATACCAGCGCCAGACTGCATGACGCTTGTGAACAGCTCTGCCAGAACCCGCGTGGCGGCGGCCACGTCTGCATGCAGGTTTTTCGCGCTAAACAAAAAGGCCCTTGCGGGCCTTTTCGTTTTTTCATGCGACGTTAACGCTGCAAGTCGGCAATCTTGCCTGGCTTGCCGTCCCACTCCTCAGCATCAGGAAGGGCATCCTTGCGCTCGGTGATGTTGGGCCAGATTTCAGCCAGTTCGGCGTTCAACTCGATGAAGTTCTCCATGCCCGATGGCACTTCGTCTTCCGAGAAAATGGCTTGTGCCGGGCACTCTGGTTCGCACAGTGCACAGTCGATGCACTCATCCGGGTGGATGACCAGGAAGTTCGGGCCTTCGTAGAAGCAGTCCACCGGACAGACTTCCACGCAGTCGGTGTATTTGCATTTGATGCAGTTGTCGGTGACGACGAAGGTCATTTCTAGTTCTCTCCTCAGGCGACGGCGGCGGCCCTTCCTCTCGGGCCGCGCGGTTTGCGGGTTTTGGCTGCAGGCCAGGCTAATAACCGTGCAGTACCAGCAAACCGCGGCGGATTCTACCAGCTTGTCATGGCTGCCGTTATAACAGGTTCTTTAGTTGATATAGCATTTCGATAGCTTGGCGCGGTGTCATGTCATCAAGCTGCAGCTTGCCCAGTTTCTCGATGGCTGGGTGAGGCAGGCTGGCGAACAGGTCGCTCTGGTGCGGCACTTGTGGTGCATCCTGCGCTTTCGTGACCTGAGTCGAGTCGTGCGGCAGGCTGGTGGTTTCCAGGCGTGACAGGTGCTCACGGGCGCGCTGGATGACCACCGCCGGTACACCTGCCAGTTGCGCAACCGCCAGGCCATAGCTCTGGCTCGCAGGCCCTGGCAGCACGTGGTGCAGGAACACGATACGGTCGTTGTGCTCCGTTGCATTGAGGTGCACGTTAGCCACCAGCGGCTCACTGTCGGGCAACACGGTCAGTTCGAAATAGTGGGTAGCGAACAAGGTGTAGGCCCGCAGGCGCGCCAGGCGTTCGGCTGCTGCCCAGGCCAGCGACAGGCCATCGAAGGTACTGGTGCCGCGGCCTACTTCGTCCATCAGCACCAGGCTGCGGTCGGTTGCGTTGTGCAGGATATTGGCGGTTTCGCTCATTTCCACCATGAAGGTGGAGCGCCCGCCTGCCAAGTCGTCGCTCGAGCCAATGCGGGTGAAGATGCGGTCGACCACCGACAGCTCGCAGCGCGCTGCTGGAACGAAGCTGCCGATGTGCGCCATCAGCACGATCAGTGCGGTCTGGCGCATGTACGTGGACTTACCACCCATGTTCGGCCCGGTGATGATCAGCATCCGGGTACTGTCGTCCAGGCCCAGGTCGTTGGCCACGAACGGCGTGGTGAGCACCTGCTCGACCACCGGGTGACGCCCCTGCTCGATGCGCAGGCACGGCTCGTCGACGAAGCGTGGGCAGTTCAGGTCCAGGTTCAGGGCACGCTCTGCCAGGTTGCTGAGCACGTCCAGTTCGGCCAGGGCGGCGGCACTGTCCTGCAGTGGCGCCAAGTGGCTGATCAGGGTCTCCAGCAGCGCGTCGTAGAGCATCTTTTCCCGGGCCAGGGCGCGGCTCTTGGCCGACAGCGCCTTGTCCTCGAATGCCTTGAGTTCCGGCGTGATGAAACGCTCGGCGCCCTTGAGGGTCTGCCGGCGGATGTAGTCGACCGGGGCCTGCTCAGCCTGCTTGGAAGGCAGCTCGATGAAATAGCCATGCACACGGTTGTAGCCGACCTTGAGGTTGGCAAGGCCGGTGCGCGCCTTCTCACGCGCCTCGAGGTCGATCAGGAACTGCCCGGCGTTTTCGCTGATGGCCAGTAGCTCGTCGAGCTCGCTGTCGTAGCCGGTCTTGAGCACGCCTCCATCACGGATCACGGCAGGCGGGTTGTCGACCACCGCACGCTCCAGCAGGCTGGCCAGCTCCGGGTAGGTGCCGGTGATCGCGGCCAGGCGTGCCAGGTGCGGCGCCTCGAGCTCGGTCATTGCATTCTGCAGCTCGGGCAGGGCGCCCAGTGCGTCTCGCAACCGCGCCAGGTCGCGTGGGCGGGCGTTGCGCAAGCCGATACGGGCCAGGATGCGCTCGATA
Source organism: Pseudomonas sp. URMO17WK12:I9 (assembly GCF_900230165.1). Lineage (NCBI taxonomy): Bacteria > Pseudomonadati > Pseudomonadota > Gammaproteobacteria > Pseudomonadales > Pseudomonadaceae > Pseudomonas > Pseudomonas sp. URMO17WK12:I9. The sequence continues at coordinate 204,072 of NZ_OCMQ01000001.1, forward strand.
TCGCCGATTTCCTTGAGCTGGGGTTGCAGCTTTTCGAACCGGTAGCTGTCGAGCAGGCAGCGGATCGAATCCTGGCGGGCCTGTATGACCTTGAGGTCGCGCAGCGGACGGTTCAGCCAGCGGCTCAGCAGGCGGCTGGCCATGGCCGTCTGGCAGCGATCGACGACCGATTGCAGGGTATTGTCACGCCCACCTGCCAGGTTGACGTCCAGCTCCAGGTTGCGACGGCTGGCCCCGTCGAGGATGACGGTGTCGTCCAGGCGCTCGTGACGCAGGCTGCGCAAGTGCGGCAGGGCCGTACGCTGGGTTTCCTTGGCATAGGCCAGCAGGCAGCCGGCGGCGCCGATGGCCAGGGTCAGCTTGTCACAGCCAAAGCCCTTGAGGTCCTTGGTGGCAAATTGTTGGCAGAGCGCTTTGCGCGCCGAGTCGCGGTCAAAGTCCCAGGGCGCTCGGCGACGCGCACCGGGGCGTTTCTCGGCAGGCAGGTCGCGTGGCCAGTCATCCGGGATGAGCAGCTCGACCGGGTTGAGGCGGTCCAGTTCAGCCAGCAGGGTTTCCCAGCCTTTGATCTCCTGGACGCCGAAGTGACCGCTGGTGATGTCGAGCACGGCCAGGCCAAACAGGCGCTCGTCGCCCAGCAGCGCTGCGATCAGGTTGTCACGGCGCTCATCGAGCAGCGCTTCGTCGCTGACGGTACCTGGCGTGATGATGCGCACGACTTGGCGCTCGACCGGCCCCTTGCTGGTGGCCGGGTCGCCGATCTGCTCGCAGATGACCACCGATTCGCCCAGCTTGACCAGCTTGGCTAGGTAACCCTCGAGGGAATGAAACGGCACCCCGCACATGGGAATGGACTGGCCGGCGGACTGCCCGCGCGCGGTCAGGGTGATGTCCAGCAGGCTGGCGGCCTTTTTCGCATCTTCATAGAAGATCTCGTAGAAGTCGCCCATGCGATAGAACATCAGCTGGTCCGGATGCTGGTTTTTCAGCTTCCAGTACTGCTGCATCATTGGGGTATGTGCGGAGAGATCGGACATGGTCGGCCTTACAGCGGGTGATCTGGTTGGCAAGGGTAAACCGGCAATGGTACAGGCTTTTTCGGTGCGATGCAGGCGCCGAACGCCGTGCCTGCCCACCATGGGTGCTGCGTCAGGGGCTTGGAAAACCTGAACGTTTGCCGGGCAAGCTTCTCTATTGGGGTGATAGGGTAGTAGTCAGTCTACAAGGAGCCCTCGCATGGACCCGATTACCACACTCGCCACTCGCCTGGGTGACCACCTTCAACGCCTGGGGGCGCATGTGAGCACCGCCGAATCCTGTACCGGCGGCGGCATTGCCGAGGCCATTACCCGGATTGCCGGCAGCTCGGCCTGGTTCGAAGCCGGCTACGTGACCTATTCCAACCGGCAAAAAACGCGTCAGCTGGGGGTGCCCGAAGCGTTGTTCGGGCAGGTGGGCGCCGTAAGTCAGGAGGTGGTCGAGGCCATGGTCAAGGGCGCGCAGCTGGCCAGCGGCGCCCGCTTTGCCGTGGCGGTCAGCGGAGTGGCCGGCCCCGGCGGCGGTTCGGCCGACAAGCCCGTGGGGACTGTATGGTTGGCCTGGAGCGATGGCCAGCAGGTCGTCAGCGAGCGTCGTCAGTTCGACGGCGACCGCGAGGCCGTGCGGCGCCAGACCGTCATCGCCGCCTTAGAAGGCTTGTTACAGCTTGGCATCGGTTAAATCGAAATCGGGGGTTTGCTCGAACGCTCGCCTGTGGAATAATACTGGCTACTTATACAGTTATCCGGCCATCAGGGCCAAGTCGAACACGTGAGGATTTCAATGGACGACAACAAGAAGCGCGCCTTGGCTGCGGCCCTGGGTCAAATCGAACGTCAATTCGGTAAGGGCGCGGTCATGCGCATGGGCGACCATGAGCGCCAAGCCATCCCTTCCATTTCTACCGGCTCTCTGGGGCTGGACATCGCCCTGGGTATCGGCGGTCTGCCAAAAGGCCGTATCGTCGAAATTTACGGCCCGGAATCGTCAGGTAAAACCACGCTCACGCTCTCGGTCATCGCCGAAGCCCAGAAAAGTGGCGCCACCTGTGCGTTCGTCGATGCCGAGCATGCTCTTGATCCGGAGTACGCTGGCAAACTGGGCGTCAACGTAGACGACCTGCTGGTTTCGCAGCCTGACACGGGTGAGCAGGCGCTGGAAATTACCGACATGTTGGTACGGTCCAACGCGGTCGACGTCATCATCGTCGACTCCGTGGCGGCGCTGGTACCCAAGGCTGAAATCGAAGGCGAAATGGGTGACATGCACGTGGGCTTGCAGGCTCGTCTGATGTCCCAGGCGCTGCGCAAGATCACCGGTAACATCAAGAACGCCAACTGCCTGGTTATCTTCATCAACCAGATCCGTATGAAGATCGGCGTGATGTTCGGTAGCCCGGAAACCACCACCGGCGGCAACGCACTGAAGTTCTATGCCTCGGTTCGCCTGGACATCCGCCGCACCGGTGCAGTCAAGGAAGGCGACGAGGTGGTGGGTAGTGAAACCCGCGTCAAGATCGTCAAGAACAAGGTGGCGCCACCGTTCCGTCAAGCGGAATTCCAGATTCTGTACGGCAAGGGTATCTACCGTAACGGTGAAATCATCGACCTGGGCGTGTCTCAGGGCCTGGTCGAGAAATCGGGCGCCTGGTACAGCTACCAAGGCAACAAGATCGGTCAGGGCAAGGCGAATGCTGCCAAGTACCTGCATGAGAATCCCGCTATCGGTAGCGAAATCGAGAAGCAGATCCGCGACAAGCTGCTCAATGCCGGTGCTGTAGCCGCTGCTGCCAAGGCTGCAGCCGCACAGGCCGATGCGGGTGACGTGGCCGAAGCCGAAGCTGGCTATTGATCACGCGACCGTAGCCGAACATGCCTGCCGTACTCGACACTCCCGTCGCCATTCGGCGGGCAGCCATGGACCTGCTTGCGCGACGTGAGCATGGTCGCGTGGAATTGACCCGCAAGTTACTTCAGCGCGGGGCGTTGCAGACGCTGATCGAGCCTGAGCTCGATCGGCTGAGCGACGAAGGCCTGCTGAGTGAAGCTCGTTATCTGGAAAGCTTCATTCGCTATCGATCCAGTTCAGGTTATGGCCCTGCCCGAATCCGTGAGGAGCTCGGGCAGCGCGGCTTGGCGCGTGGTGATATCGACGCGGCGCTTCGCGAGAGTCAAATCGACTGGGGCGAGCGGCTGTTTGAAGTATGGCAGCGCAAATATGCCGGGCAACGCCCTGAAGACCCCAAGGCGCGTGCGCAGCAAATGCGTTTCCTCGCTTATCGCGGTTTCCCCATGGACATGATTGGCAGGCTGCTTAGTGGTCGAGGCTGGGACGACTGAGCGCACAGCCTGCGCCTAGGATAGATCCGGCAAACGCTGTTCAAGGCAGGTCGGTGGCGCAACAGCCCAATGTTGCGGCAGATTGATGAAGTCCACCAGCTCTCGCAGTCGGCCTTGATCACGGCCGGTAAAAGCGAAGCACAGGCGTGTCAGGTGCCCAAAATCCCCGGTCTCGTTTTCGACATTGCTGTCAGGCGTTTGCTCGAAGCTGCCGCTCAGGCAGAGATCACTAAACCGCTCGCCAATTGCGTGCAACGCTTCGGGCGTGAGTGGCCGGTGCATGCGCAGGACGAACTGGCGTTTCAGCCAGCGGCTGGAGTGGTAGTTTCGGTAAAACTGATTGATTTCCTCGACAGCTTCGTCAGCACTGTGCACCAGGCGCAGCAGCTTGAGGTCGCCTGGGAGGATGTAGCGGTTGTCTTGCAACTGATGGCGAATGAACGTCAGGCAGTCCTGCCAGAAAGTACCCTGCGGCGAGTCCAACAGCACCACCGGTACCAGCGGGCTCTTGCCTGTCTGGATAAGCGTCAGCACTTCCAGTGCCTCATCGAGCGTACCGAACCCTCCGGGGCACAACACCAGCGCGTCTGCTTCCTTGACGAAAAACAACTTGCGAATGAAAAAGAAGTGAAACGACAGCAGCTTGTCGGTGCCGTCTATCGTTGGGTTGGCATGTTGCTCGAAGGGCAGGGTGATGTTGAAGCCAAGGCTGTTGTCGGCGCCTGAACCCTCATGGGCGGCGGCCATGATACCGCCACCACCCCCGGTGATGACCATCAGGTCCGAGCGGGCCAGCGCAGCACCCAGCTCACGGGCCAGGGCATACATGGGATGCTCCAGCGGCGTACGCGCCGAGCCGAAGACGGTGACCTTGCGGCGATGCTTGTGGCGACGCAGTGCGCGAAAGGACTGGTCGAGTTCGCGCAGCGCTTGCAGGGTGATCTTGGTGCTCCAGCGGTCGGCATCGTCATGGGCCATGCGCAGGACCGTCAGCATCATGTCGCGATAGAGGGGCAGGTTGGGGCTATCGGGGGCCACGCGTTCGAGTTGCGCGTCGATGTAGCTCAGGTCGATGTCATGATCGCGGAAGTGGCTGGAAAGCAGGTCATTCGATTGATAGGGCATGCAACTTCTCCTTCTGCACCTCATCAATCTAGCCCTTTAGCACCGGTCACGCCCAGCCCGTATCAGGGCGTCGGGCGCATGAGGGCGCCCGGACGGGGCTTGAGCGGTAGTCGAAGATTTACTTCTTCTTGTTACCGGCAACGCAGCTGGCGCTGTCGAAGGCCTGATCCATCAACGGCTGATTGGTCTTGTAGACCGTGAAGCGGTACACCATCACTGCGCCCTTGGACATCAGGTTGCGGAACCCGCTGTTGCGGCAAACGCTGTCGCCCAACTGGCTACGCACCTGCTCAGGGTTGGCCTGCATGCGCGCAGCATGGTCGGCGCGTACGCTGAGATGATTGATCAGGGCCTTGCCTTCGACGGTATAGCCTTGGTCGAGAATGTCTTCGTTGATGGCGCGGGGTGTGCCGACGCTGCTTTCCTTGGCAACCTTTTGCAGCATCGTGTTCAGGTCATAGTCCTGCTTGGAAGCCGCCTGGGCTGCAAGTGGCAATGCGAGCAGCAAGCTCAGGGCGGGGGCGATAAGGCGCAGCATGGATCTCTCCTGGTTCGGTGACTGGCGCTTGGACAGGCAAGGACAGGCGGCGTTCCGTAATCGCTGCCGCCCGTATGGCGCTTGAAATCGCGAGTATAGGGGCGCACTGGTCGTCTGCACAGCAACTGGCCAGCATTCTGGTAAACTGCCGGCCGTTTTCAATCGAGCAATTGCTGTGACTGCCACCTCTCTTCTGCACCGCGTGCCGGCATGAGTCATGCCGTCGCACGGCTGCGCGCCGAACGCCTGGCACGCAGCAACAAACCCTTCGTCGCACGCGGCTCACGTGCCGAGCGTTGCCCGGGCTGCCGGGTCATCGCCACGCATTGCCTGTGTGACTGGAAGCCCAGTGTCAGTGCCGAGTCGGGCATCTGCCTGTTGATGCACGATACCGAGCCGCTCAAGCCAACCAACACCGGCTGGCTCATCGCTGACCTGATCGAAGACACATCAGCCTTCGGCTGGCTGCGAACCTCGGTAAACGAAGGCTTGCTGGCATTGCTCGATGACCCGCAATGGCAGCCGTACATCGTGTTCCCGGGTGAATTCGTGGCGCCGGAGCGCGTCGTGACGGACGTGGTGCGCTCGCCTGAGAAGCGGCCATTGTTCATCCTGCTCGACGCCACCTGGACCGAGGCGCGCAAGATGTTCCGCAAAAGTCCGTACCTGGAGCGTTTTCCGGTGCTGAGCCTGCAGCCCGAGCAGATGTCGCGCTACCGCCTGCGCCGCTCGCGGCGCGATGACCACTTCTGCACGGCGGAAGTAGCCGCGATGTGCCTGGACCTGGCTGGGGACCACCTCGCCTCACAGGCACTGGATGCCTATCTGGACGTCTTCAGCTTGCACTACCTCAGTGGCAAGCGTCGCCTGCCTCTGGATGAGCAGGATGCTGTTCACCAGCGCCTGCATACCTTCCTATAGTCCAAGGGGCAGCCTACCGGCTTTGGTTCATAATGGCCGGCATGCCGCCGAGGCGGGTTGAACGACTGGCAGGCTGGCTTGACCTTTGCCGTTGCCGCTCGGCATCCTTGGCGCCGATTCCCGCCAACGTGCCCGTGTCGACGGGCCCTTGGTACAGAACAGGATCCTTAGATCGATGGCCACATATGAAATCCTGATTGCCGATGACCACCCGCTGTTTCGCGGTGCACTGCGCCAGGCCGTAACCCTGGGCATGGGCCCGGACGTGCGCCTGGTGGAAGTGGCAAGTATCGCCGAGCTGGAAAACCGCCTGAGCGAGAAGGCAGACTGGGACCTGGTGCTGCTGGACCTGAACATGCCGGGTGCCTATGGTTTTTCCGGATTGGTCCTGCTGCGCGGGCAGTACCCGCAGATACCGGTGGTGATGGTTTCGGCGCAGGAGGAGGCTGCGGTCGTGGTCAAGTCCCGCGAGTTCGGCGCCAGCGGGTTCATTCCCAAATCGAGCACCCTTGAAGTGATTCAGGATGCGGTGCGCAAAGTGCTCGATGGCGACGTGTGGTGGCCACCGCAGGCGTTCGAGAAGGTCGATGTGCCTGCCGAAGCGAAGGCTGCCAGCGAAGGCCTCGCTAGCCTCACGCCGCAGCAGTTTCGGGTGCTGACCATGGTCTGCGAGGGCTTGCTTAACAAGCAGATCGCCTACGAGCTGAGTGTGTCCGAAGCTACCATCAAGGCCCATGTGACGGCCATTTTCCGCAAACTGGGCGTGCGCACGCGCACCCAGGCCGCTTTGTTGCTGCAACAACTTGAATCGGTTGCCAGCACCTGACTGTACGTGGCTTCACGCTTTTTTGACCCTTGCCAGCCTAGTCTGCCGGCCTTTTTGTAGCTAAGCGAACCTCATGACGCCATCACCTTTCAAGGGCCAGACTGGCCTGAAACGAATCCTCAACGCCGCAGGCTATTCCCTGGACGGGCTGCGCGCCGCCTTCAAGGGCGAGGCTGCGTTCCGCCAGCTGGTGCTGCTCAACGTCGTGCTGGTGCCTGTTGCATTCTGGTTGCCGGTAAGCCGTGCGGAGCGGGCGATCATGATCGCGGTGTGCCTGCTTGGACTGATCGTCGAGCTGTTCAATTCGGCGGTGGAGGCGGCGATCGATCGCATTTCTCTCGAACGCCACCCGTTGTCGAAAAACGCCAAGGACATGGGCAGCGCTGCCCAGCTGGTGTCGTTGTGCATGGTGGCGATCGTGTGGGGCGTGATCCTGCTGTAGAGCTGCACCGTGGGGCGCAGCGCCTGGACGGCTCAGGCGATGGGCGGCAGCACGATCTCGTCGCTGCGCGTGACGCCAGCTGTGAAGTGGCGACAGAGTTCCAGAAACTCGCGCATCGCCGAGGTCTGGTATTTCTGCTTGTGCCAGATGAAGTAGAACTGGCGCATCAAGTCCACCTCGGGTGTTTCCACTGCCACCAGGCTGCCTCGGCGAAAGGCATCGCGCAGGGCGAGGCGTGAAATGCATCCGATGCCCAGGCCCGATTCCACGGCGCGCTTGATGGCCTCGGTGTGCTCCAGTTCCAGGCGGATGTCCAGCTGTGCGCGGTGGTGCCGCATGGCCTGGTCGAACGTCAGGCGCGTGCCCGAGCCTTGCTCGCGCAGGATCCAGGCCTCACGGGCCAGCGTGGCGATGTCGGCGCGGCCCTGCCTGGCCAATGGATGTTGAGGGGCGCAGAACACCACCAGTTCATCCGCCACCCAAGGCTGCACCTCAAGGTCCGGATGATTGCAATCACCTTCGATCAGACCCAGGTCAATTTCGTGGTGGGCAACTTGCTGCACGATATGCACGGTATTTTGTACGTGCAGCTTCACCTGGCTTTCGGGGTGTCGCTGCATGAAGCTGCCGATCAGCAGGGTTGCCAAGTAGTTGCCAATGGTGAGCGTAGCGCCCACGGCGAGGGAGCCGAAGCCTGACTTGCCGTTGAGCAGGTCCTCGATCTCCTTGGCCTGGTCCAGTAACGCCACAGCTTGTGGCAGCAACTGGTGACCCAAGGCATTGAGGCTCAGGCGCTTGCCCGCGCGGTCGAACAGCTGGCAACTGCTCTGGCGCTCAAGCTCGGTGATGGAGGTGCTGGCAGCCGACTGCGACAGCGCGAGCACGCTGGCAGCGCGTGAAACGCTCTGGTGCTGGGCGACGGCCACGAAGACCTGCAGTTGACGTAGTGTGAATCGCATATCGATATAACCGATAACACATATCTTGATAATCCAGTTAACAGATATTGTCGCTGCCCCTAAACTATCGCGCAACTCTGCGCCTCGTGCGCGCTGCGACTTTTTTCAGGAGCCCCATTAGATGAGCAACATGAACCACGAACGTGTCCTCAGTGTGCACCACTGGAACGACACGCTGTTCAGCTTCAAGTGCACCCGTGATCCGGGGCTGCGCTTCGAGAACGGTCAGTTCGTGATGATCGGCCTGCAGCAGGACTCCGGCCGTCCGCTCATGCGCGCCTACTCCATCGCCTCGCCGAACTGGGAGGAGCACCTGGAGTTCTTCAGCATCAAGGTGCCCGACGGCCCGCTGACCTCGCAGCTGCAGCACCTGAAGGAAGGCGATGAGATCATCATCAGCAAGAAGCCTACCGGTACGCTGGTGCTCGACGACCTCAACCCTGGCAAGCACTTGTACCTGCTCAGCACCGGCACTGGCCTGGCGCCGTTCATGAGCGTGATCCAGGACCCTGAAACCTACGAGCGTTTCGAGAAGGTGATCCTGGTCCACGGCGTGCGCTACGTGAACGAAGTGGCCTACCGTGAGTTCATCACAGAGCACTTGCCGCAGAACGAATTCTTCGGCGATGCCGTACGCGAAAAGCTGATCTATTACCCGACCGTTACCCGCGAGCCTTTCGAGAATCAGGGCCGTCTGACCGACCTGATGCGCAGCGGCAAGTTGTTCAGCGACATCGGCCTGCCGCCGATCAACCCGCAGGATGACCGCGCGATGATTTGCGGCAGCCCGAGCATGCTCGATGAGACCAGCGAAGTGCTGGACAGCTTCGGCCTGAAAATCTCCCCACGCATGCGCGAGCCGGGCGATTACCTGATCGAGCGAGCGTTCGTCGAGAAGTAAGGCGCGCTCAGCATGACCAGACGGTCCGTTGACCCCGCGTCAACGGACCGTTTTTTTGCCTGCTTCATCACTCAGGCCGCTATTCGACCCGCGTCTGGCCGCTGTAGACCAGCAGCTGCCTGCAACGTTTGCACAGGTACCGACGGCCTTGCCCTACCAGCGCGTGCCGCTGCGCCGTGAACGCAAACTCGCTTTGCGGGCAGGGGCAGCGGTAGAGGTAGCGGGTCACCACGCGGCGCTTGACGGCGTAGTTGTGACAGCGCGCGGGCGGTAGTTCGTAGACGCCGCGCATGATCAACTGCCACTCCTGCCCGTGGGCCTGGATACCTTCGCCGAAGACCTGGTGTGCGACCAAGTGGGCGACCTCGTGCGCCACGGTCTGGCGCAGGAAGTCTTCGTGGTTCTCGCGGTAGAGCTGCAGGTTGAAACGCAGCTTGTTTTCGTGCAGGTGAGCGACCCCGGCTTTTTGCCCGCGCAGCTTGAAACTGATCTGCGGGCGGGGGAAGGCGCGATCGAAAAACCGTTCAGCTTGCTGATAGCAGGTTTCAACGCGTTGGATGAGCAGTTCGGGCATGGGGCAATGAATCCTCTGGCGACCATTATGCCGCAGCGGCAGTGCGCTCACCCAGCCATTGGTCACACGGCGGGTTATTCGAGCGTGATCGCCCTGAAGTCTTTGTCGGAATGCCTACAGCCCAGCTGGAATTGTGCGTAAAATAGCCGGCTTTTGTCACACCTCGCGGATTCAAGCGCTATGGGCACCCTTTCGGTCAACCAGAACAAATTGCAAAAACGTCTGCGTCGTCTCGCCGGCGAAGCCATCACCGACTACAACATGATCGAGGATGGCGACAAGGTCATGGTCTGCCTGTCCGGCGGCAAGGACAGCTACACCATGCTCGATGTTCTGTTGCACCTGCAGAAGGTGGCGCCGATCTCGTTCCAGATCGTGGCGGTGAACATGGACCAGAAGCAGCCGGGCTTCCCCGAGCACGTGCTGCCGGCCTACCTCAAGGAACTGGGCGTCGAGTACCACATCGTCGAGAAGGACACTTACTCGGTGGTCAAGGAGCTGGTCCCGGAAGGCAAGACCACCTGCTCGCTCTGCTCACGCCTGCGCCGCGGTACCTTGTACACCTTCGCCGATGAAATTGGTGCCACTAAGATGGCGCTAGGCCATCATCGTGACGACATCGTCGAAACATTTTTCCTCAACATGTTCTTCAACGGTGCCCTCAAAGGCATGCCGCCAAAACTGCGTGCCGACGACGGCCGTAACGTGGTGATCCGTCCGCTGGCCTATTGCAGCGAGAAAGATATCCAGGCGTACTCGGACATGAAGGCGTTCCCGATCATCCCTTGCAACCTGTGCGGCTCGCAGGAGAACCTGCAGCGTCAGGTGGTCAAGGACATGCTGGTCGAATGGGAGCGCAAGCACCCAGGTCGTACCGAAAGCATCTTCCGCGCCCTGCAGAATGTTGCGCCGTCGCAGTTGGCCGACCGCAATCTCTTCGATTTCACCAGCCTGACGATCGATGAAAACGCCACCCCGCGTTTTCTTGACGTGGTGAACATCTGACTCATGCGTGATTATCAGTGGTTGCACGAGTTCTGCCTGAACCGCTTCGGCTCTGCCCGCGCCTTGGAGGCGGCCTTGCCGCACCCCCGTAGCCCGGAGCAGCTAAGGGCGACCAGCGCTGATCGCTACTTGTCGACCCTTGCCCTGCGTGTATTTCGCGCCGGGCTCAAGCACAGCCTGGTGGATGCCAAGTGGCCGGCCTTCGAGCAGGTGTTCTTCGGCTTCGACCCGGAAAAGGTCGTGCTGATGAGTGCCGAGCACCTTGAGCGGCTGATGCAGGACACCCGCATCATCCGGCACCTGGGCAAGCTCAAGAGCGTGCCGCGCAACGCCCAGATGGTGCTGGACATCGAAAAACAGTGGGGCAGCTTCGGCGACTTCATCGCCGATTGGCCAGTCACCGATATCGTGGGTTTGTGGAAATACCTGACCAAGCACGGCAACCAGTTGGGCGGTTTGTCCGCGCCACGTTTCCTGCGCATGGTCGGCAAGGACACCTTCGTGCCTACCGACGATATGTCGGCAGCGCTGATCGCTCAGAAGGTCATCGATAAGAAGCCCACCAGCCAGCGCGACCTGGCCCTGGTGCAGGACGCCTTCAACCAGTGGCAAGAACAAAGCGGCCGGCCGTTGTGCCAGCTGTCGGTGATGCTGGCCCACACCGTCAATCACTGAGCCGGCGGGGCGGGCCCGCCCCCCATCAGTTGCCTTCGCCGGCCAGGCGCCTTTGGTACTGGAACTTCCAGCGCACATACAGCAGCGCAGCCGTGAACAGCCCCAGGCTGAGCAACAGCTCAAGCCAGCCAGACAGCGCCCGGGCAGGATCGAACGCTGCCACCACCCCCTTGATGAAGTAGATGTTGACCACGAAACAGGCCCAGGCATGAGCCCGGGCGCTGGCGCTTAACATGCCTGGCAATACCAGCAGCAGTGGCAGCAGTTCGATGGCCAGGATCACGCTCACCCGCGCGCCATGCAGGTTGGCGAACCACAGGTTGTTGACCACCAGCAGCGCGATCAACCCCAGCACGAAGGCCAAGCTCAGCGCCCGCGTCACCCGCACCCGGGGTGCCAGCCATGCTTGCGCAGGCAGCGGTTTTCGCGCCTTAGCCACGCGTGGTCTCCAAAGCTTTGGCCGTGGTCGCCAGGCGTTGCCCCAAGGCGCGGCACAAGGCGATTTCGTGCTCATCGAGGTCACGCTTGCCGTCGGCGCCGGCGTGGTGGCTTGCCCCGTAAGGTGTGCCGCCGCCACGGGTCTGGATCAGGGCTGACTCGCTGTAGGGCAGGCCCAGTACCAACATGCCGTGGTGCAGCAAGGGCAGCATCATCGACAGCAGGGTGCTCTCCTGGCCACCGTGCAAGCTCGCGGTGGAGGTGAACACACCGGCGGGCTTGCCCACCAGCTCGCCGCCCAGCCACAAGGGGCTGGTACCGTCCAGAAAGTATTTGAGCGCAGCGGCCATGTTGCCGAAGCGGGTAGGGCTGCCCAGGGCCAGCCCCGAGCAGTGGCGCAGGTCGTCGAGGGTGGCGTAGGGTGCGCCACTGGTCGGCACGTCGGGCGCGACCGCCTCGCATTCGCTGGACACTGCCGGTACGGTGCGCAGGCGTGCTTCCATGCCGCCCAGCTCGATGCCACGGGCGATGTGCCGGGCCATCTCGCTGGTCGAGCCATGGCGGCTGTAGTAAAGCACCAGGATGTAAGGTTCGCTCACGGCAGGATCTCCAGGATTTTTTCGGGTGGGCGGCCGATCACGGCCTTGTCGCCGGCTACCAGAATTGGCCGCTCGATCAGCTTGGGATGGGTCGCCATGGCGTCGATCAGCTGGGCGTCGCTGAGTGTCGGGTCGGCCAGGTTCAGTTGAGCGTAGTCGTCCTCGCCCGTACGCAACAGTTGACGGGGCGGCATGCCCAGCTTGTCCAACAGCGCCTTGAGCGTGGCCACATCGGGGGGTGTTTCCAGGTAGCGCACCACGGTAGGCGCCAGGCCGCGGGCCTCGAGCAGATCCAGCGCGCCGCGGGATTTGGAGCAGCGCGGGTTATGATAGAGCGTCAGGTCAGTCATGTGGGGTCGCATCCGGCAAGGTGTGACCGGTATTCTAACCGCAGCGACTGTCCCATTTGCTCTAAAACTCGAGAAGGATTGACCCATGGCAAGGCGTCTGGCAGCAGTAATGGCCATCACCGCGAGCCTGTTGCTTGGTGGCTGCGGTGCCGATTATGGCGTGGACCAGCATGGCAACACGGTAAAGGCCGAACACCTGGATGGGCACTGGCTGGTGCTCAACTACTGGGCGGAGTGGTGCGGGCCCTGCCGCACCGAAATTCCCGAGCTCAATGCCGCTGCCAAGCAGTGGGCCGCTGACGGCATCAAGGTGGTGGGGGTGAATTTCGATGGCCTGCAAGGCGCGGACCTCAAGCAGGCGGCCGACACGTTGGGCATCGGTTTCACCGTGCTGGCCCAGGACCCCGCCGAGCGCTACGACCTACCCCGCAGCGAAGCGCTGCCGGTGACCTACATCATCGATGACAAGGGCAAGGTGCGTGAGCAGTTGCTCGGTGAGCAGACGCTCGAAGGCTTGAAGGCCAAAATCAAGGCCCTGAAACAGGGCTAACGCTGGCACGGGCGGTGCGAACGGGGCGCTGACCTGTCACGCCAGGCCAGGCCCCGCCCCGTGGGTAACGGGCCGCCTGATCAGCCCTCTTCAGGCCACAGGCGCAGCGGCTTGCCGTCGGTTGGCCACAAGCGCAGTTGCTGATCGGGCGCCAAGTCCCAGCGCGTCACCTTGCCAAGGGCCTGCAGGAAGCGTTTTTCCTGTTCCATCAAGGCCGGTGCACACAGCTTGCGGGTGCTGCCGACGCTGCCAAAACTCAAGCGCCCGCCGTCGAGGGTGTAGGCCGCGAACCAGTGATTGCAGCCTGCATTGCCGTAGGCGCGCCCGTCGCTGCCCAGGGTCATGCTCAAGTGGCTGTCGTCGAGCAGGGGGCGCTCCCCGATCCACTCCAGAACGTAGCTGCGGTCTTGCTGCAGGTCCGAAGGGGCTGTCGCGCAGCCAATCAGGCCGGTGACGATCAGTGCGCTGGTGAGCAGGTGTTTCATTGTGCAGGCTCCTGGCAACGGGGGCAGAGGTGCCGGGCGTCCTGGCTTGCCCAGCCCAGTTCGGCGATGCGGGCGTTGGCTGCAGGCTGACGCGCTGCTTTGCCCAGCTTGGCATCGACCGCAAATTCGAAATCCAGTACCGCATCGCAGCTGTCGCACGCCACTTGCCAGGCCAGAATCTCCAGTTCGTGGAAGACCGGCCCGTTGGCCACGGCAACCCACTGTCCACGCGGGTTGATCAGGTGCCGGACGCTGTCCACGGTCAGGCGCATGGTCAAGTCCTTGCTGCCCTTGAGGGTGACCAGCAGGGTATCGCCCTTGTGCATCGAGCCGCCGTTGCCTGTGACCTGGTAGCGACCAGGCACCAGGGCGCGGCATTCGATCAGCGTGTGCTGCGGGTTGAAGAGGGTGTAACGAAAATCGTGTTCGACCATGGGTCCTCCCTAAATGCCGCGTATCCTAGCATTAACCGGTCACCAGGTTCTGCGCCCTGCCTGCCGCCCAGCTGGCAATGTTCTCGAGGGTCGTCTGGGCAATGGCTTGCAAGGCCTCGTGGGTGAGGAAGGCTTGATGGGCAGTCACGATCACATTGGGGAATGTCAGCAGGCGCGCCAGCACATCGTCCTGCAGGGGCAGGTCCGAACGGTCTTCGAAGAACACTTTGGCTTCTTCTTCGTAGACGTCCAGGCCCAGGTAGCCCAGCTGGCCGCTCTTGAGCGCATCGAGCAATGCCGGCGTATCGACCAGCGCCCCGCGCCCGGTATTGATGAGCATGGCGCCAGGTTGCAGGTGCGCCAGGCTCTGCGCGTTGATCAGGTGCCGGGTGCCTGGCGTCAACGGGCAGTGCAGGCTGATGATGCGTGCCTGGCCCAGCAACGCTGGCAAACTCATGTAGCGCACGCCCAAGGCCTCAAGCTGCGGGTCGGGGCAGGGGTCGTAAGCCAGCAGTTGGCAGCCGAAGCCAGCCATGATGCGCGCGAAGGCCGCGCCGATCTGGCCGGTGCCGACCACCCCGACGGTCTTGCCATGCAAGTCGAAACCGGTCAGGCCGTGCAAGGTGAAGTCGCCTTCCCGTGTGCGGTTGTAGGCCCGATGCAAGCGCCGATTGAGCGCCAGTATCAGCGCCACGGCGTGCTCGGCCACGGCTTGGGGCGAGTAGGCCGGCACGCGCACCACGTCTATCCCCAGTCGCTTGGCCGCAGCCAGGTCGACATGGTTGTACCCCGCCGAACGCAACGCCACCAGGCGCGTACCACCGCGCGCCAGGCATTGCAGCACCGTCGCGTCGAGCTCGTCGTTGATGAAGGGGCAGACCACATCAAAGCCCTGGGCCAGCGGCGCGGTATCGGCCGTAAGTCGGGCGGACTGAAAGTGCAGTGCCACGCCGCCGCCTAGGGCGGCCTGGGTGAAACTCTCCTGGTCATAGTGCTGACTGCTGAAGAGCAGGGCGCGCATGGTGGCTCCTTGTGCATGGGCACTGGTCGGTGGAAAGGGCGGGTGCCTTCAAATACTCAGCCTGGCCTCGGCTGCCAGCCGGCTGATCGCGTTGTCCAGTTCATCGAGCGCCTCCCCAGCCAAGGGGCTGTCCTGTTTGAGCAGGGTTTCGCTGCGTTGGCAGGCGGCACGTAGTTGAGGTACACCGCAGTAGCGAGAAGCGCCGTTGAGCCGGTGCACCTGCTCGATGAGCGTATGACGGTCATGCGCTTCACGCGCACCCAGAATGGCGGCGCGGTCATCTTCCAGCGAGGCCAGCAGCATGCTCAGCATGTCGGCGGCCAGATCGGCTTTGCCTGCCGCCAGGCGCAGGCCTTCGTCATGGTCAAGCACCTTCAACTCGTCAGGCCCGGTGGGCAGGCCCGACGGCATCTGCGGCGACGGGCCAAGGCTCAGGCCGGTCCACTTCATCACCACCTGTGCCAGCTGCCGCTCGCTGATCGGCTTGGTCAGGTAGTCGTCCATGCCGCCATGGAGCAAGGCGCGTTTTTCATTGGCCATTGCGTGGGCGGTCAGCGCAACGATCGGCAACGGGTTGCCGCTCTGGGTGTTTTCCCAGAGGCGAATCTGTTCGGTACAGGCGCGTCCGTCCATGCCAGGCATCTGCACGTCCATCAGTACCAGGTCGAACGGTTCGCTCTGCACGGCCTGTACCGCCGCGTAACCATTGTCGACAGCCGTCACCCGGGCGCCCAGGTCTTCCAGCAAGGTCTGCACCAGCAAGAGATTGGCCGCATTGTCATCCACGCACAGCACCTTTGGCTGGCGCTGCTGGCCCGCCATGGCGCTGACCTCGCCCTGCAACCGGCGGGGCTGGACCATTTCCAGCAGCAGGCGACGCAGCTTGCGTGTGCAGGATGGCTTGGACAACAGCTGACCGTGGCCATTGGACAGGTAAGGGTGATAGAGCGCCTGTTCGGTGGTGGGGCACAGCACCACGCACTGGCAATGATGCCGCTCCAGGTGCTGGTAGTACTGGCCCAGTTGTTCGGGCGCCAGGGAGCCCACGTTGGCGCCCAGCACGGCGAAGTCGAACGGCTGCCCCGCCTGGCTGGCAGCTTGCACCGCCTGCACCAGTTGCTCGTAGGAGGTAAAGACACAGACGCTCAGGCCGCAGTCCTGCAATTGGTGCTCCAGAGCCTGCCGCGCCAGTTCGTGGCCATCGACGATGGCGGCGCGACGCCCGAGCAAGGGCTGCAAAGGGAGCTCCTCGGCATCGTCGTGCGCCTTGGGCAGGTTCAAGCTGATCCAGAATTGCGAGCCCTCGCCAGGGGTACTGTCGACGCCGATCTCGCCACCCATCTGCTCGATCAGGCGCTTGGAGATCACCAGCCCCAGGCCAGTGCCACCTGGCTGGCGGGCCAGGGAGTTGTCAGCTTGGCTGAAGGCCTGGAACAGCGTACGTACGTCTTGAGGCGACAGGCCGATGCCGGTGTCCTGGACACTGATGCGCAACTGGGCGCTGTCCTCGTGCTCGTCCTCGAGCATGGCACGCACGACGATGGTGCCTTCGCGGGTGAACTTGATCGCGTTGCTGACCAGGTTGGTGAGGATCTGCTTGAGCCGCAGCGGGTCACCGATCAGCGAGGAGGGCGTATCGCGGTAGATCAGGCACAGCAGCTCAAGCTGCTTGGCATGGGCCGCCGGCGCCAGGATGGTCAAGGTGTCCTGGATCAGGTCGCGCAGGTTGAAGGGGATGCTGTCGAGCACCAGCTTGCCCGCCTCGATCTTGGAGAAATCGAGAATCTCGTTGATGATCCCGAGCAAGTTGTCAGCTGACTTCTCGATGGTGTTCAGATAGTCCACCTGGCGTGGCATCAGCTCGCTTTTCTGCAGCAGGTGGGTAAAGCCCAGAATGCCGTTGAGCGGCGTGCGGATTTCATGGCTCATGTTGGCCAGAAATTCCGACTTGATCCGACTGGCTTCCAGGGCCTCCTTGCGGGCCATGTCCAGCTCGATGTTCTGGATCTCGATGGTTTCAAGGTTTTGCCGGACGTCTTCGGTGGCCTGGTCGATGCTGTGCTGCAGCTCTTCGTGGGCACTGTGCAGGGTCTCGGCCATGCGGTTGATGCCGTGGGCCAGTTCGTCCAGCTCGTGACTGCCCATGGCCGGCAGGCGTTCCTCCAGGTGGCCGTCCTTGAGCTGGTTGACGGCATGCTTGATGCGCTCGATCGGGGTGTTGATGGCACGGCTCATGCGCAGGGCCAGCAGCCCGCTGACCACCAAACAGGCCAGGATCAGGAGCAGCGTGGTGAAGAGGTTGCGGTAGCCGCGCAGCAAGGTGCCGTCATGGGACAGTTCGATTTCCACCCAGCCCAGCAAGCGTTCGGCTTCGGCAGGCACGGCGTCGGTGGCCAGGTCGCGGTGGTGGCCGAACACCGGCATCAGGTAGCGAGTGGCATCGTTGCCACTGCGTTGTAGCAACTGGGTGCCGCTGCCGCCGCTGGGCGGTTGGTTGAGCATGCTCGGGCCGGCATGGGCCAGCCGACTACGGTCCGGTGTCAGGAAGGCGACGGCGCGTACGTCGGCCTGTTCGAGGGTCTGCGCGGCAATGCGCTCCAGTTGTGCAGGCGCCTTGCGGGCCATGGCCGGGGCTGCCAGCGGCGCCAGCTGCTCGGCCAGCATCTTGCCCCGTTGCAGCAATTGCGTGCGCAGGTCGCTCTGTTGCAGCCAGGTGAAATAGCTGCCCAGTACCAAGGCCATCAATCCGGCTGGCAGCAGCGCCAGCAACAGCACACGGCTGCGAATTCCCAAACGGTCGAGCACACTCGCCTCCTGTCAATGTGCCTGGATGCCGCCTTGCAAGGCGGCCAAGCGGGGACGTTACTCCGCCTCGCCAGCCATTGCACGAGTTAACTCCGTGCGCATGGGCAGCCTGCGCATTGGCATGAGTCCACAGGGCCTGCGCAGTGCGTGGGCAAGGCATTGCACAGGCTTTATAGCTTGCAGCTATATGCACCTCAGATTGCGTGATATGGCGAAGCAGGGTTTGCCGGTATGATGGTCGCCCCTGCCGTCCGGATTGTGAAAGACACCATGACCTTGCAGTATCCAACCATCGCCGATTGCGTCGGCAATACGCCCCTGGTTCGCCTGCAGCGCCTGGCTGGCCAGACCAGCAATACCTTGCTGCTCAAGCTCGAGGGCAACAATCCTGCCGGCTCGGTCAAGGATCGCCCCGCGCTGTCGATGATCGCCCGTGCAGAATCGCGCGGTCAGATCAAACCCGGCGATACGCTGATCGAAGCCACTTCCGGCAACACCGGCATCGCCTTGGCCATGGCGGCGGCAATCAAGGGTTACAAGATGATCCTGATCATGCCCGACAACTCCACGGCCGAACGCAAGGCGGCGATGGCAGCCTACGGCGCCGAGCTGATCCTGGTGACCAAGGAAGAGGGCATGGAAGGGGCCCGCGACCTGGCCCAGCAGCTGGAAGCCGATGGCCGTGGCGTGGTGCTCGACCAGTTCGCCAACGGTGACAACCCGATTGCGCACTACACCAGTACCGGCCCGGAAATCTGGCAGCAGACCCAGGGGCGCGTTACCCACTTCATCAGTTCGATGGGCACTACCGGGACCATCATGGGGTGCTCGCAGTACCTCAAGGAGCAGAACCCTGCGGTGCAGATCGTCGGCTTGCAGCCGATGGAAGGCGCGGCCATTCCGGGTATTCGCCGCTGGCCCCAGGAATACCTGCCAAAAATCTTCGACGCAGCCCGGGTCGATCGCATCGTCGACATGTCCCAGGACGAGGCCGAGCAGACCATGCGCAGGCTTGCTCGTGAAGAGGGCATTTTCTGCGGCGTGTCTTCCGGTGGTGCAGTCGCCGCCATGCTGCGCCTGTCCCGGGAGGTGGAAAATGCCACGTTGGTGGCCATCATCTGCGACCGCGGCGACCGTTACCTGTCCACTGGCCTGTTCGATCCGAGCTAAATGTCCAAGAAGAAAACCAACAGCGGCCTGCGCTTTCAGCCAGCCGGTGGCAATCGTAGTCCCCAGGTTCCCGTGGGCAAGAAGCAACGGCTGGTCGTCGAGCGCCTGTCAGGGGACGGTCGCGGTATTGCCTTCCATGAAGGGCGCACCTGGTTCGTCACCGGCGCCCTGGCAGGCGAGGAGGTCGAGTCGAGGGTGCTCAATGCCCGTGGCAAAGTGGTCGAGGCGCGGCTGGAGCGGGTGCTCCAGGCCAGTCCCGAGCGCCGCGATGCCCCGTGCAAGTACTACGGCCAGTGCGGGGGGTGCAACCTTCAGCACCTGCCCCACGAGGCCCAGCTAGCGCTCAAACAGCGCACCCTGGCCGAGCAACTGCAACGGGTGGCCGGTGTGCAGCCCGAGCAGTGGGCCGCGCCCTTGACCGGGGCCGCTTTCGGCTACCGTCGTCGCGCCCGTGTGGCCGTGCGCTGGGACCCCAAGACCCGCCAGTTGGCCGTCGGCTTCAGGGCGCAGGCCAGTCAGGACATCGTTGCCATCGATGATTGCCTGGTGCTGGTACAGCCCTTGCAGTCGATCCTGCGTCACTTGCCTACGGTGCTGCGCTCGTTGGTCAAGCCCCAGGCCCTGGGCCATGTGGAACTGTTCAGCGGCACGGCCGAGGCGGTGCTGGTGCGTCATGTCGCGCCGTTGCCGCCCGACGATGTAGCGCGCTTGCAGGCGTTCTGCGCCGAGGCCAACGCGCAGCTGTGGTTGCAGGGTGAAGGCGAGCCGCAGCCGGTGGATGCCACTGGGCCGTTGGGTTTCGTCCTGGCGCCTTGGCAGCTGCAGCTGGACTGGCGCCCCGGCGACTTCGTGCAGGTCAATGCCCAGGTCAATACCGCCATGATCGAGCAGGCCCTGGCCTGGCTCGCTCCGCAGCCCGAAGAGCGGGTACTGGACTTGTTCTGCGGCCTGGGCAATTTTGCCTTGCCGCTGGCACGGAACGCTCGTGAGGTGGTGGCGGTAGAGGGCGTGCAGGCCATGGTCGATCGCGCGGCGGCTAACGCCCGCGGCAACGATGTGCATAACGCGCAGTTTTTTCAGGCCGATTTATCGCAGCCGTTGACGGGCATGGAATGGGCCGCCGAGGGCTTTTCTGCGGTACTCTTGGACCCACCGCGCGACGGTGCATGGGAGGTGGTGCAAGGCATCGCCCGTCTTGGGGCCAAGCGGCTGGTCTATGTATCGTGCAACCCGGCCACACTGGCGCGAGACGCCCAAGTGCTGGTCGGGCAGGGGTACCGGTTAACAAGGGCCGGGATTCTCGACATGTTTCCTCAAACGGCGCATGTCGAAGCCATGGCGTTATTCGAAGTGGGCTAGCCAGCTGGCCCCTTGGTGCGGCTTCCAGGGAATGGCAGCCGTGCGGTGATTGCCAGTGCACCCGCAGGGTGCGCTGTATGGAAAGGTAAAACAAAGATGGTACAGGTGAGAGTGCACCAGCCGGTCAATACCGACGGCAGTATCAATCTCGAAGCGTGGTTGGACCATGTGGTCAGCGTCGATTCGGCGCTCGACCGCGCAGCGCTCAAAGAGGCCTGCGAGTTTGCCCAGGAAGTCGAGAAGAAGGGCAACCCGGCCAAGCATTCCTGGGCCGATGGTACGTCGAGCTATCAGGCAGGTCTTGAGATCGCCGAGATCCTCGCGGACCTCAAGCTTGACCAGGACTCCCTGGTAGCGGCGGTCATCTACCGCGCTGTGCGAGAAGGCAAGGTCACCCTGGCCGAAGTCAGCCAGCGCTTCGGGCCGGTCGTGTCCAAGCTGATCGATGGCGTGCTGCGCATGGCTGCGATCAGTGCCAGCCTCAGCCCCCGCCAGTCGCTGGTGCTCGGCTCCCAGGCGCAGGTCGAGAACCTGCGCAAGATGCTGGTGGCGATGGTCGACGACGTTCGCGTGGCGTTGATCAAGCTGGCCGAACGCACCTGTGCCATTCGGGCGGTCAAGTCCGCTGACGACGAGAAGCGCCTGCGGGTGGCGCGGGAAGTGTTCGACATCTACGCCCCCCTGGCCCACCGTCTGGGTATCGGGCATATCAAGTGGGAACTGGAAGACCTGTCGTTCCGCTACCTCGAGCCCGAGCAGTACAAGCAGATCGCCAAGCTGTTGCACGAGCGCCGCCTGGACCGTGAACGCTTCATCAGCGATGTCATGAACCAGTTGCAGAACGAACTGCTGGCCACCGGGGTGAAGGCGGACATCAGTGGCCGCGCCAAGCACATCTACTCGATCTGGCGCAAGATGCAGCGCAAGGGCCTGGAATTCAGCCAGATCTACGACGTGCGCGCCGTGCGGGTGCTGGTCCCCGAGATACGCGACTGCTACACCGCCCTGGGTATCGTGCACACCTTGTGGCGTCACATCCCCAAGGAATTCGACGACTACATCGCCAACCCCAAGGAAAACGGCTACCGCTCCCTGCACACGGCTGTGATCGGCCCGGAAGGCAAGGTGCTGGAAGTGCAGATCCGCACCCACGGCATGCACGAAGAAGCGGAGCTTGGCGTCTGTGCCCACTGGCGATACAAGGGCACCGACGTCAAGCCCAGCTCAAACCACTACGAAGAAAAGATTTCCTGGCTGCGCCAGGTACTGGAGTGGCATGAAGAACTGGGCGACATCGGGGGGCTGGCCGAGCAACTGCGGGTCGACATCGAGCCCGACCGGGTGTACGTATTCACCCCGGACGGTCACGCCATCGACCTGCCAAAAGGGGCGACGCCCCTGGACTTCGCCTACCGGGTACACACCGAGATCGGCCACAACTGCCGGGGTGCC
Organism: Pseudomonas sp. URMO17WK12:I9; assembly: GCF_900230165.1. NCBI lineage: Bacteria > Pseudomonadati > Pseudomonadota > Gammaproteobacteria > Pseudomonadales > Pseudomonadaceae > Pseudomonas > Pseudomonas sp. URMO17WK12:I9. The sequence continues at coordinate 226,078 of NZ_OCMQ01000001.1, forward strand.
AAGATCAACGGGCGCATCGTGCCGCTCAACTACAGCCTGCAGACTGGCGAGCAGGTCGAAATCATCACCAGCAAGCATGGCAACCCGAGCCGTGACTGGCTGAACTCGAACCTGGGCTATGTCACCACCTCGCGCGCGCGGGCCAAGATCGTGCACTGGTTCAAGCTGCAAGCGCGCGACCAGAACGTTGCCGCTGGCAAGACGCTGCTCGAACGCGAGCTCAGCCGGTTGGGCCTGCCGCAGGTCGACTTCGAGCGCCTGGCCGAGAAGACCAACGTCAAGACGGCCGAGGACATGTTTGCGTCCCTGGGGGCTGGGGACCTGCGCCTGGCGCACCTGGTCAACGCGGCGCAACAGCTGCTGGAGCCTGAGCGCATCGAGCAGATCGAACTGGTGCCGCGCAAGCCCAGTGGGCCGCGTGGGGGTAAGCGTGGCGATATCCAGATCCAGGGCGTGGGCAACCTGCTGACGCAGATGGCCGGTTGCTGCCAGCCCTTGCCTGGCGATGCCATCGTCGGCTACATCACTCAGGGGCGCGGGGTGAGCATCCACCGCCAGGATTGCGCCTCGGTGTTGCAGCTGGCCGGCAAAGAGCCAGAGCGCATGATCCAGGTCAGCTGGGGGCCGATACCGGTACAGACCTATCCGGTCGATATCGTCATCCGTGCCTATGACCGCCCCGGTTTGCTGCGCGATGTCTCCCAGGTGCTGCTCAACGAGAAGATCAACGTGCTGGCGGTCAACACCCGCTCGAACAAGGAAGACAACACGGCGCTGATGTCGCTGACCATCGAGATTCCCGGTTTGGACGCCCTTGGGCGCTTGCTGGGGCGTATCTCGCAGTTGCCGAACATCATCGAGACACGGCGTAATCGTACGCCCTGAACCACGTGTGCACGATTTGCGGGTAGACCGCCTCACCTGTGGGGCCGGTTTGCCCGCCAAGCCCGACCGTCAAGGACTTGCCTGAATGACCTACACCCTCCAGGACCTGCTTCACCTCATGGCTCGCTTGCGCGACCCGCACTACGGCTGCCCCTGGGACCTGAAGCAGGACTATGCCAGCATCGTCCCGCACACCCTCGAAGAAGCTTACGAGGTGGCGGACACCATCGAACGCGGCGATTTCGAGGACTTGCAAGGCGAGTTGGGTGATCTGCTGTTCCAGGTGGTCTACTACAGCCAGCTTGCTCGGGAGGAGGGCCGTTTCGCGTTCGACGGCGTGGTGGATGGCATCACCCGCAAGCTTATTCGTCGCCACCCGCATGTCTTTCCGACCGGGGACCTGTATGCGCCGCTGGAGACGCCCAGCCTGAGCGATGCGCAGGTCAAGTCACGCTGGGAAGAAATCAAGGCGCAGGAGCGGGCGCAAAAAAGCCGACCAGAGCAGCTGTCGTTGCTCGACGATGTGCCGACGGCATTGCCTGCCTTGTCCCGGGCGGCCAAACTGCAAAAACGTGCGGCCACCGTCGGTTTCGACTGGCCCGAGGCCTTGCCGGTTGTGGACAAGGTGCGTGAGGAACTCGGCGAAGTGTTGCAGGCCATGGCCGACGGGGACAACGATGCGCTGGAAGACGAAGTAGGCGATTTGCTGTTCGCGGTGGTCAACCTGGCGCGTCACTTGAAACATGACCCTGAAAACGCCTTGCGCCGAGCCAATCGCAAGTTCGAGCGACGTTTTCGCTTTATCGAGCAGGCGTTGCGTGACAGCGGCACTGCCATTGAAGATTGTAACCTTGATGCGCTGGACACCCTTTGGGGTGAAGCCAAGCGTCAGGAAAAGAACCTGCCCAGCTGCGGCTGAGCTGTTGCATAAGTGAGTGAACATTCATGAGCCTTTCCCTTCGCGACCAATTGCTCAAAGCCGGGCTGGTCAACCAGAAACAGGTTTCTCAGGCCAACAAGGCTGAAAAGAAACAGAAGCGCCTGGAGCACAAAGGCCAGGTCGACGTGGACGATACCCAGCAGCGGCTGGCCAAGGAAGCCATGGCTGAAAAGGCCAAGCGTGATCAGGCGCTCAACCGTGAACAGCAGGAAAAAGCTGAAAAGAAGGCACGCGCCGCGCAGATCAAGCAACTGATCGAAGCGACCCGCCTGCCCAAGCTCACGACCGAGGATTACTACAACTTCGTCGACGACAAAAAGGTCAAACGTATCGCGGTCAACGCCCTGATGCGCAGCAAGTTGAGCAATGGTGCGCTGGCGGTGGTGTCCTACGGGGGCGGCTATGAGGTCATTCCCCGCGAGGCTGCCGTCAAGATTCAGGAACGCGACCCGGGCCGGGTATTACTGCTCAATACCCATGTCGAGGAAGCCGATGACGACGATCCGTATGCGGCGTACAAGATCCCTGACGATCTGATGTGGTAACGCTGCAAGGCCCTGTCTGATCGTGAATCTGTTAGGCAGGGCCGCATTGTGTGCGCTGGGCCGCGAGGCGGCCCCTGGCACCACGACGACTATTCACGTCATGGTTTTTCTGAAGATCGCTGTCACTGCGTCGTGCGCTGCTTTTCCAGGTCTTCCAGTTCGACACGGTACTGTTGCGCCTCGTGCTCGTTGTGGAACATCCCGACCAACTGGCCCTGCTGGTGCACATCCCAGATCCGCACGCCTGCGGCCAGGCCTTCGTGGGACATTTTCGATTCGTCGCGTTCGGTCACTTGAACTGTCATCGTTAAACTCCACTTTTTCGGGTTGGGTGCGACAGTCTGTCGCACGCCTTATTTATAGAGTTTGTTAGCAGCCTAAGTAAATAAAACGGTCATGAAACAAGTTTCATGTAGCCATGGCATGCCCTGGCGCGACTGCCTTATGCCCGGCCAAAGAAAAGCCCCGCACAGGGCGGGGCTTTGCGTTGATTACGGCTAAACGCCGACAACCTCGAACATTAGTTACCTTTGACCGACTTGCCATCGACCGTGCCGTCCTGCAGGACGATCACGTATTCCTTGCCATCGGTTTCCACTTGGCGCAATTGCACCAGCAGGTAGTCCCAGTTCTTGGCAAACCATAGCTCGGTGATGCGCTTGCTCTGGCTTGGATCACGCACACGTTCGACCTTGACGGCATCCACCTGGCCGGTCTTGGTGGTGACTTTTTCGGTGCCCAGCACGCGGAAGTCATAGGTATCGATCTCGTCACCATCGACCACCTGATAAGTCATGCTCTTCTTGCCTGCGGCGACATCGTGCTGCAGCGCCAGTTGATAGGACGACTTGTCGAGCACCCCACGGTTGAGCGGCAGGGTGATGGCATCGCCACGATCGCTACCGGTCACTTTCTTGGCAGCCCAATCGAAGTTCAAGTCGACCTTCTTGGCCTTGCCAAGACCGCCGCGCTCGAAGTGGTAACGCTGCGGCAGCAAGGTATCGTTTTCCAGGCGCAACGAGCTTTGCTCGGTCAGGCTGGCGATCATCATTGACGCCTTGAAGTTCAGGTCCCAAGTGCCATCGGCATTCTTGACCAGGCTACGTTCGGCGGTGCCGCTCATGGGCAGTTGCTTCCAGTCGGCGGTGTAGCTGGCCGAGAACGGCTTCAGGTCTGCTGCCTGGAGGGGCAGGGCAAGCACGGCAAGAGCCAAGAGCATGGCGCGACGCATAGTATCTCCTAGGATCGAATCAAATGACCGCTGGCCGACAGGGGCTGGCCATCCAGTAATGCACCTTGTTCGCCAAGACGCAAGCGGCCGTTGGCGAACCAGTGAACAGCCATTGGGTAGATGACGTGTTCCTGTGCGTGAACCCGCTGAGCCAGGCTTTGGACCGTGTCATCGGGTGCCACCGGCACGACAGCCTGTACGACCAACGGGCCCCCATCGAGTTCCTCGGTGACGAAATGGACACTGCACCCATGCTCGGCATCCCCTGCTTCCAGGGCGCGTCGATGGGTGTGCAACCCTTTGTAGCGAGGCAGCAGCGAAGGATGGATGTTGAGCAGGCGACCCTGGTAGTGGCGCACGAAGCCGCCACTGAGGATACGCATGAAACCCGCCAGCACCACCAGGTCCGGGGCGAACCCATCGATACACGCCACCAGGGCCGCATCGAAGGCTTCGCGGCCTTCGAATTCGGTATGGTCGAGTACTGCGGTTTCGATACCGGCAGCGGCTGCGCGCTGCAGGCCGTAGGCATCGGCGCGGTTGGAGATGACCGCGCCGATGCGCACGGCGCTGTCCGGGATGGCGCTGCTGTCGATCAGCGCTTGCAGGTTGCTGCCGGAACCCGACAGCAGTACCACGACATTGCAGGGCTTGCTCGGCATCAGTGTGCCTTGAGGTTCTGCAACTCGACCTGAGCAGCGCCCTCTGCGGCCTCGGTGATATGGCCGATGACCCAAGGCTGTTCGCCGGCGTTGCGCAGTTCGCTCAGGGCAGTTTCGACCTGGTCCTGGCCTACGCAGATCACCATGCCCACGCCGCAGTTGAGTACGCGGTGCATTTCATGCTCGTCGACGTTGCCCTTTTCCTGCAGGAAATCGAAGACGGCTGGGCGCTGCCAGCTGGCCACGTCGATGACCGCCTGGGCATTGGCCGGCAATACGCGCGGGATGTTGTCCAGCAGGCCGCCACCGGTGATGTGGGCCATGGCCTTGACTGCGCCAGTGTTCTTGATCAGTTGCAGCAGCGGCTTGACGTAGATGCGCGTTGGCGCCATCAGCAGGTCGGTCAGTGGCTGGCCGTCGAGCTGGGTGCTTTCGACGTCGGTGCCCGAGACTTCGAGGATCTTGCGGATCAACGAGTAACCGTTGGAGTGCGGGCCCGAGGATGGCAGAGCGATGAGCGCATCACCGGTGGCCACGCGCGAGCCGTCGATGATCTCGGCCTTTTCCACTACACCTACGCAGAAGCCCGCCAGGTCGTAGTCCTCACCTTCGTACATGCCCGGCATCTCGGCGGTTTCGCCGCCGACCAGCGAGCACCCCGCCAGTTCGCAACCTGCGCCGATACCGGTGACCACGGTAGCCGCCACGTCCACGTTCAGCTTGCCAGTGGCGTAGTAATCCAGGAAGAACAGCGGTTCGGCGCCGCAAACTACCAGGTCGTTCACGCACATGGCGACCAGATCCTGGCCGATGCTGTCGTGCTTGTTCAGGTTCAGCGCCAGGCGCAGCTTGGTGCCCACGCCGTCGGTGCCGGAGACCAGCACCGGCTGCTTGTAGCCGGCCGGGATCTCGCAAAGGGCGCCGAAGCCGCCCAGGCCACCCATGACTTCAGGGCGTGCGGTGCGTTTTGCCACGCCCTTGATGCGTTCGACCAGTGCTTCGCCGGCGTCGATGTCTACACCGGCGTCCTTGTAGCTCAGGGAGGGTTGCTTGCTCATTGATCCAGGCCTTTAGGAGGGAGGGATTCGTAAAAACGACCCTGACGGCAAGGGCCGGCAGCCATGCAGCGGCTAACCGTGACATCAGTGGTCTGTGAAGGCGCGCGATTTTATCAGGGTTGCCGGGCAGCGGCCATCCTCCGGCCGACGGGCAGGTGAATTTAGGGCCCTTGCCCCTGCAAGATCGCCAGAAGCCTGGCCTTGCCGGTGCTACCTTTAACCCTGCCGCTTGAGGTGTGAGCGCTGAAGCTTGAAACTCGCCGTTCCAGATCACAAGGACACAACGATGCGCTTCTTCACTACTTGGGTCATGGGATGTCTGGCGTTGGTCGCAGGCGCGGCCCAGGCCGAAAACGTCTCCGGCCTCTATCAGGTACGCGAGCCAGTGGCCGGGCAGGGCGCCGAGGCGCGTGCGGCGGCGACCAGCCAGGCCTTCGACACCTTGGTGCTGCGCCTGACCGGCGACTCCAAGGCCGTGCAGAGCCCGGCGCTGGCCGCACTGCGCAAGGACCCGCAACCGATCGTCAACCAGGTGGGCAGCGACGCTGGCCCGCCCGAAACCGTGCGGGTCGAGTTCGACCCCGGTAGCACCGAACGTGCCCTGCGCAAGGCGGGCCTTAGTCTGTGGGGCAGCAATCGCCCGTCGATTCTGGGTTGGTGGCTCGTCGAGAGCGTTGACGGCACCAGCTTGGTAGGGGACGGCCAGCCCAGCGCCCAGCCATTGCGGCGCGCGGCCCGTCACCGGGGCTTGCCGCTGCGCCTGCCTCTGGCCGATCTGCAAGAGCAATTGGTGGCCGATGCCAAGCATATCGACGCCAAGGACCCGGGGCCGCTGCGTGAAGTCTCCCAGCGCTACGGCGCCGATGCTCTGCTGGCTGTGCACGCCCAGCAGGTCGACGGCAAATGGCAAGGTAAATGGCAATTGTGGCTGGGCGGTGAGCGCGAGCAGGGCAGCGCCGAAGGAGCGGACCCGGCAGCGCTTGCCGACGCCGTGATGCTTGCGGTGAGTACGCGGCTGGCACCGCGTTACGTGACGCGACCCGGGGCCGGTGGCCAAGTGCAGATGCAGGTCCAGGGCATGAACCTGCCGCGCTACGCTGAGCTGGCCCGGGTTCTGGAGTCCTACGGCGCGCAGTTGAAGCGGGTCGACGGCGACGTGCTGACCTATTCGGTCACCGCCAGCCGCGAACAACTACGGGCTCAGCTGGCATTGGCCAAGCTCAGGGAAGTCCCGGCCGAGCAGATACCTGCGCCGCAGGTGACCCCTGGGCCAGTGGGTACGTCCCCAGACGAGCCACCAGTGTCGCCTGCGGCTGGTGCCGAAACGTTCGATGGCTTGCGCTTTGGTTGGTAAGAGGGTCGTTCATGACTGACATGCGTCGTTGGATCTGGCTGGGCGTGGCATTGATCGTCATCGCCCTGCTTTATAGCCTGCACAACATTCTCACACCTTTTCTGGTCGGCATTCTGCTGGCGTATCTGGCCGACCCGCTGGTCGATCGCCTGGAGCGCCTGGGGTTGTCACGGACCTGGGGCGTAGTGGTGGTGTTCGGGCTGTTCACGTTGCTGATGCTTGCACTGTTGCTCGTGCTCATCCCCATGCTGGCCAAGCAGTTGGTGCGCCTGTATGCGCTGGCGCCGCAAGTGCTTGACTGGCTCGAACACGTCGCCTTGCCTTGGGTGCAGGGGCGCCTGGGCCTTGCCGACGGGTTCTGGAAATTCGACAAGATCAAGGCGGCCATCGGCGCTCACATGGGGCAGACCACCGATATCGTCAGCATGCTCTTGTCCCAGGCAACGGCCTCCAGCCTGGCGTTGATGGCCTGGGTGGCCAACATGGTGCTGATCCCCGTGGTGGGGTTCTACCTGTTGCGTGACTGGGACTTGATGATGGCCAAGTTGCGCAGCTTGTTGCCGCGGCAGAGCGAGCCGAAAGTCGTCGAGCTGGCCAGCGAGTGCCACGAGGTGCTGGGTGCGTTCGTGCGTGGGCAACTGCTGGTGATGGTCGCGTTGGGCATCATCTACTCGGCAGGCTTGATGCTGGTCGGGCTTGAACTGGGGTTGTTGATCGGCATGCTGGCCGGTCTGGCGGCCATCGTCCCCTACATGGGCTTCATCATTGGCATCGGCGCGGCGCTGGTGGCAGGACTGTTTCAGTTCGGTGGCGATCTGTATCCCATGCTCGGCATCGTTGCGGTCTTCATGGTCGGTCAGGCACTCGAGGGCATGGTGCTGACACCGCTACTGGTAGGCGACCGGATCGGTTTGCACCCTGTGGCGGTGATCTTCGCCATCCTGGCCGGCGGTGAGCTGTTCGGTTTCACGGGCGTGCTGCTCGCGTTGCCGGTGGCGGCGGTCATCATGGTGCTGCTGCGCCACGTGCACGGCTTGTACAAGGAGTCGGACATGTATGCAGGGGATGCTCCAGTCCCAGTCCCCCTCGATCCCCCCGCACCCGATCAGCCGTGACAGGGCGGCAGGTGAGTCTCGGGTTGGCGCTGGGAGAGTGCAACCCATTGATTTTGCTTGGACTCTGCAGCGGCGTCATTGTGCACCCCGCTTGGCAGGTATAGACTTTGAAGATTGTCCACAAAAGGCCCCCTGCGGTCCTGTCGACCGCCCGCGAGCATGAAACCACCGATCCAGTTGCCCCTGGGTGTGCGCCTGCGCGACGACGCCACCTTCATCAACTACTATCCGGGCGCCAATGCCGCTGCGTTGGGGTATGTCGAGCGGCTTTGCGAAGCCGACGCCGGCTGGACCGAGAGCCTCATCTACCTGTGGGGCAAACAAGGCGTGGGCCGCACGCATCTGCTGCAAGCAGCCACCCATCGCTTCCAGCAACGGGGCGAGCCTGCCGTCTACCTGCCCTTGGCGCAGCTGCTCGAACGCGGTACCGGTCTTCTAGACTACCTGGCCCAGTACGAACTGGTGTGCATCGATGACCTGCACGTCATCGCCGGCAAGCCGGACTGGGAGGAGGCCATGTTCCACCTGTTCAATCGCTTGCGCGACAGTGGCCGTCGGCTGCTGCTGGCAGCATCCGCTTCCCCGCGGGAATTGCCGGTGAAGCTGCCTGACCTGAAATCCCGCCTCACCCTTGCCCTGGTGTTCCAGATGCGCGGGCTGTCCGACGAAGACAAGCTACGTGCCTTGCAATTGCGGGCATCCAGGCGCGGCCTGCACCTGACCGACGAAGTGGGTCACTTCATCCTTACCCGCGGCGCGCGCAGCATGAGTGCGCTGTTCGATCTGCTGGAACGGCTCGATCAGGCATCTCTGCAAGCCCAGCGCAAACTCACCATTCCTTTCCTCAAGGAAACCCTGGGCTGGTGACCCCTGAAAACACGGGGCCAGAGCCATCCCACGGAAAAGTCACATCTTTTTCGATAAAATTTGCAAATGGAACTTATAGTGGGCATAGTTCCACCCCACTAAAGGATTACAGACACGGTTGTGCCCATGCTCAAGCGCTTCGCACCCCTCGTGCCACTCGCACTCGTGACCCTGCTTTTTGGCTGCGCGGCCCAAGGCCCGGTATCCCAGCCCCAGGATCACACCCCGGTCGCCGTACAGCCGGCGATCAAGGCCAAGGCCTCGTCTTCGTCAGTGTTTGGCGAACCCCAGGAAGTGGCTACTGACGATGAACTGGAGGTCTTCTCCAGCAGCAAGCCCTATCAGCTGCCAGTGCTGGCCGACAGCATTCTGGAGCGCGGCATGTCGTTGATCGGCACCCGCTATCGCTTCGGTGGTACCTCGGAGCAGTCCGGCTTCGATTGCAGCGGCTTCATCGGCTACCTGTTCCGCGAAGAGGCAGGCATGACCTTGCCGCGCTCTACCCGCGAGATGATCAACGTCGATGCGCCGAAGGTGGCACGCAACAAACTCAAGCCTGGCGATCTGCTGTTCTTCAGCACCAACGGCCGTGGTCGTGTCAGTCATGCTGGCATCTACCTGGGCGACAACCAGTTCATTCACTCCAGCAGCCGTCGTAGCGGGGGCGTGCGCATCGATAGCCTCGGTGACCGTTACTGGAGCAAGACCTTCCTCGAGGCCAAACGTGCCTTGGCCATGGCGCCGACGCATATCGCGCGCAACTAATGGCAATCTGATGTGTCCTAACCACGGCGTCGCTGCTTTGCAAAAAAGCTCGACGCCGTGCGTATTTACAGAAAGCGTCTAATCTAATTTCTCAACTCTATCCCGCTGCGGCCCAGCGTTCCCATACAGGATGTTTTGGCCATGACAACGATGGCGCGCTTCGCTTTCATTTCCCTGGCAGCCTTATTGGCGGCCTGCTCCAGCCAACCTCAGGCGCCTGCCCCTGTGCGGGTTGTGCAGCCCCAGGTTACCTACAGCCAACCCAGCTTCTCGCCCACTGCCGATGACGTACTGATTCGCGCCATTGGTCTGGTTGGCACGCCCTACCGCTGGGGCGGCAATACGCCCGATTCAGGTTTCGACTGCAGTGGTCTGATCAAGTACGTCTACCGCGATGCCGCCGGCATCAGCCTGCCGCGCTCCACGCGCGAGATGATCGGCATGCGTGCGCCTACCGTGGATGTGAAATCCTTGCAGTCGGGTGATCTGGTGTTTTTCGCGACCAGTGGCGGCTCGCAGGTGAGCCATGCCGGCATTTATGTAGGGGACGGGCGCTTCGTGCATGCGCCTCGCACTGGCGGTACGGTGCGTTTGGACTATTTGTCCAACAGCTACTGGGCCAAGGCCTACCTGCAGGCCAAGCGGGTCATCCCTCAGGGGCACCTGGCACAGAACCCCTGAGACGGGTTACCGAGCTTTGCTGACGCGCCAGATGGCATTGCCCACATCGTCCGCGACCAGCACGGCCCCGCGACCCTCCAGGGCAACCCCCACCGGGCGGCCCATGGCTTGGCCGCCTTCATCCAGAAAACCGTCGAGCACGTCCATGGGCCGGCCCGACGGTTTGCCTGAGGCGTCGAAGGGTACGAATATCACCTTGTAGCCGCTGTGGGGCTTGCGGTTCCAGGACCCATGCTGGCCAATCAATGCGCCTGCTCCAAAACGAGCAGGTAGCACATCCGGCCCGGCGAAGGCCAATCCCAGTGAAGCAGTATGCGGTCCAACGGCATAGTCGGGTACCTGTGCTCGGGCGACCTTGGCGGGGTCCTGGGGCTGCACGCGCTCATCCACGTGCTGGCCGTAGTAGCTGTAGGGCCACCCATAGAATCCACCCGCGTGTACCGAGGTGATGTAGTCCGGTACCAGATCGCTGCCGATTTCGTCACGCTCGTTGACCGCCGTCCACAGTGCGCCACTGTTAGGCTCCCAGGCGAGCCCGTTAGGGTTGCGCAGGCCGGTGGCGAACAGGCGGTGCTTGCCGGTGCTGGGGTCGATCTCCCAGATTGCGGCGCGACCCTGCTCCTGGTCGAGTCCGTTTTCACCCACGTTGCTGTTTGAGCCCACGGTGACGTAGAGGCGCTGCCCATCAGGGCTTGCGATGACATTCTTGGTCCAGTGGTGATTCAACGGGCCGGCTGGCAGCAGGGTAACTACTTCTGCCGGGCCGGTTACCTGGCGTGCCCCGGGCTGGTAGTGAAAACGCAGCAGCTTGTCCGTATCGGCTATGTAAAAATCATTGCCCACCAGCGCCATCCCAAAGGGCGAGTTCAGCCCGTCGGCAAAGGTATGGCGGATTTCCGCAACGCCATCCTGGTCAGCGTCGCGCAACAGGGTAATGCGATCAGGGCTGGGCACGGCAGCCCCCGCGCGTGCCATGACCCGCTTCATGGCCCATCCGCGGATACCCCTGGCGTCTTCAGGCTTGGCAGGTGCGTTGGTTTCTGCCACCAGCACGTCGCCATTGGGTAGCACGTACAGCCAGCGCGGATGGTCGAGGTCACCGGCAAAGCGCGACACCTGTAACCCGGGTGCAGCCTGAGGCATGCGCCCGGCGGGCCAGCCGACGGCTGGCGCGATGTTCACGGTGGGGAGCAGGGTCTTGGCGGGGGAGGGCAACTGCGGCGCAGGGCCGGTGCCGTCGGCCACTGTCAGGCGCGCCGTTTCGCCGCAGCCACCCAAGCCCAGGCTTACAAGAAGTGCAACAGGCAGTGCCACGCGGTTCATGGTCGACGTCCTCGGCAGGTTCTATTGATTCAGAGGCTGTGGAACGCGGCGGGTTCAGTCGCACAGGCGGCGGGGCTGACGCGGGTGGCTCGGCCATCCCTCCTGCGCCGCCAGGCGAGCCGCGTCGATTGACGCTCCGGGTGCAACCCTCTAACCTTCGCGCGTGTTTCAGGTGCCCCGCCAGCAACGTCTGGCCAGGGTGAAACTGGGAAGTCGGTGAGTGCCCACAGGGTGCGATTCCGGCGCTGCCCCCGCAACGGTAAGTGAGTGACGGCCGCGCAGGGCCACTGGGTGACCATACCCGGGAAGGCGCGCAGGTCAGGGCCAGCGGCCCGCTCACGAGCCCGGAGACCGGCCTGATACTGCCAACGGCATCACGGAGGGTGATGCGCGGTGACCACTGGCCTTGGCCAATGCCCCTGCGCGCGCTCCGTTTGCCTGCCCATTCCCTGACACGGCGCTCGATCGTGGTGTCAGCCAGCGGAGAACCTCCCATGAGCGACGCCACCGAGCGCGACGAACGCCATCTGGCACGGATGCAGCGCAAGAAAGCGGTCATCGACGAACGCATTGCCAATTCCCCCAACGAATGCGGCCTGCTGCTGGTGCTCACCGGCAATGGCAAAGGCAAGAGCAGCTCGGCCTTCGGCATGCTGGCCCGGGCCCTGGGCCACGGCATGCAGTGCGGGGTGGTGCAGTTCATCAAGGGCCGCAACAGTACCGGCGAAGAGCTGTTCTTCAGGCGCTTTCCCGAACAGGTGCGCTATCACGTGATGGGCGAGGGTTTCACATGGGAAACTCAGGACCGCCAGCGTGACATTGCGGCGGCAGAAGCGGCATGGGCCGTCTCCAGGCAACTGCTGCAGGATCCTGCGGTGCAGTTCGTGGTGCTCGACGAGCTCAACATTGCGCTCAAGCACGGCTACCTTGATCTGGACCAGGTGCTATCGGACATCCAGGCTCGCCCCCCCATGCAGCACGTCATCGTCACCGGTCGCGCGGCCAAGCCGGAAATGGTCGAGCTGGCCGACACCGTGACCGAAATGGGCATGCTCAAGCACGCCTTCCAGGCCGGTATCCGTGCCCAGAAGGGCGTCGAGCTGTGAGCCAGGCCCGCCATTGCCCCGCCGTCCTGATTGCCGCGCCGGCTTCTGGCCAAGGCAAGACCACGGTCACTGCCGCGCTGGCGCGCCTGCACCGCAATCTGGGCCGCAAGGTGCGGGTGTTCAAATGCGGGCCTGACTTTCTCGACCCCATGATTCTCGAACGCGCCAGCGATGCCCCCGTCTGCCAGTTGGACCTGTGGATGATCGGTGCCGAGGAAAGCCGCCGGCTGCTCTGGGAGGCGGCAGGTGAAGCCGACCTGATCCTCATCGAAGGGGTGATGGGGCTGTTCGACGGCACCCCTTCGAGCGCCGACCTGGCACGTCACTTCGGCGTGCCGGTGCTGGCGGTTATCGACGGTACGGCCATGGCCCAGACCTTTGGCGCGCTGGCCCTGGGCCTGGCGCGTTATCAGCCGGATCTGCCGTTCGCCGGGGTGCTGGCCAACCGGGTGGGCAGCCTGCGTCATGCGCAACTGCTCGAAGGCAGCCTCACCGAGGGCCTGCGTTGGTATGGCGGCTTGTCCCGCGAGCGCGGCATCGAACTGCCCAGCCGTCACCTGGGGTTGGTGCAGGCCAGCGAGTTGAACGACCTGGACGCACGCCTGGACGCTGCCGCCCAGGCATTGGGCGCCAGTTGCGATGCCGCCTTGCCACCGGCGGTCACCTTCGAACCGGCCGATCCGTTACCCGCCCAGGCCACCTTGGCGGGCGTACGTATCGGTGTGGCCCGCGACGAAGCCTTTGCCTTCCTCTATGGCGCTAACCTGGACCTGTTGCGCCGTCTAGGCGCACAGGTGCAGTTCTTCTCCCCCCTGCATGACGTCGAATTGCCCCCAGTGGACAGCCTGTACCTGCCCGGCGGTTACCCCGAGCTGCACCATCATGCCCTGGCGCGCAACACCTCGATGTGCCAGGCCATCCGCGCCCATCATGCCCAGGGCAAGCCGTTGCTCGCCGAATGCGGCGGCATGCTGTATCTGCTCGACGCGCTGACCGACGTGGCCGGGGACAGGGTCGAGTTGCTTGGGTTGCTGCCGGGGGAGGCGACCATGCAAAAGCGCCTGGCGGCCCTGGCTCTGCAGGCGGTCGAACTGCCCGAGGGCATACTGCGCGGCCATACCTACCACCACTCCTTGACCAGCACCGCGCTCGAGCCGCTGGCACGTGGGTTGAGCCCCAACGGTGGGCGCGGCAACGAAGCGGTCTATCGCCTGGGCCGCCTGACCGCGTCCTACGTGCACTTCTACTTCCCCTCCAACCCGGAGGCAGTCGCAGCGCTGCTCTGCCCATGAACGAGCATGCGTTCAGCGACCAGGAGCGTGCCGCGGTCTATCGCGCCATCGGCGAGCGGCGCGACATGCGCCATTTCGCTCAAGGGGAGGTGGCGCCGCAGGTCATGACACGGTTACTCAGCGCAGCCCACCAGGCACCGAGCGTGGGCTTGATGCAGCCATGGCGGTTCATCCGCATCACCGAGCGGGCCCTGCGTGGGCGCATTCAGGCCCTGGTGGAGGCCGAACGGGCGTTGACTGCACAAGCGCTGGGCGAGCGCTCGGACGAATTCATGAAGCTCAAGGTAGAGGGCATCAACGATTGCGCCGAACTGTGGGTCGCCGCCTTGATGGACAACCGTGAGCCTCACATTTTCGGGCGCCGCACCCTGCCTGAAATGGACCTGGCCTCGCTCGCCTGCGCGATCCAGAACCTGTGGCTGGCCGCCCGTGCCGAAGGGCTGGGCATGGGCTGGGTATCGCTGTTCGATCCCCAGGCGCTGGCAGCGTTGCTTGGCATGCCCAGCGGCGCCAAACCCGTGGCCGTGCTGTGCCTGGGGCCGGTGGCGGCATTCTATCCTGCGCCCATGCTGGTCATGCAGAGCTGGGCCGAAGAACGACCGTTGCACGAGATGCTGTTTGAAAACCGGTGGGGAGAAGGCGCATGAGCGTGGCGTTGCTGAGCGTGGCCGGTGTGGCCCTGGATGCGTTGCTCGGTGAGCCGCGGCGGCGCCACCCGCTGGTTGCTTTCGGCAACATGGCCAGCAGCCTGGAGCGGCGCTTCAATGCCGGCGGGCGCGGTTGGCGCAGTCATGGCGTGAGCGCCTGGTTCCTGGCCGTGGTGCCGCTGACCTTGCTGGCCCTCATGCTCTCCTGGCTGCCGGTGATCGGCTGGCTGGTCGATGTGCTGGCGCTGTACTGCGCCCTGGGGCTGCGTAGCCTGGGCGAACATGTGCTGCCGGTGGCCACGGCCTTGCGCCAGGGCGATCTGGAAGAAGCACGGCGGCGAGTGGGGTATCTGGTCAGCCGTGAAACCCGTGAGCTGGACGAGACGGCGGTGGCGCGGGCGGCCACCGAGTCGGTGCTGGAAAACGGCAGCGATGCCGTGTTCGCCGCCTTGTTCTGGTTTGCCGTGGCCGGGGCGCCAGGGGTGGTGCTTTATCGACTGAGCAACACCCTCGATGCCATGTGGGGCTATCGAAACGAACGCTTCGAGCGCTTCGGCTGGTGCGCGGCGCGTATCGATGACGTACTTAACTATGTGCCGGCGCGCCTGGTCGCACTCACCTACGCAGTGCTGGGCAAAACCCGCCTGGCGCTGGCCTGCTGGCGCCGCCAGGGGCCGCTATGGGACAGCCCCAATGCTGGCCCGGTCATGGCGGCCGGGGCAGGGGCACTGGGTGTCGAGTTGGGCGGGCCGGCGGTGTACCACGGCCAACTGCACGACCGCCCGCGCCTGGGCGACGGCCCTGCGGCCAGCCCCGATGCCATCGAGGGCGGCTGGACACTGGTGCAGCGTGGGGTATGGCTGTGGCTGTTGGTGTTGTGTCTGGGAGCTTACTTGAATGCTTGAACATGGAGGCCGGCTGCTGCGTGCGGTTCGGCAATATGGCATCGCGCGCGAGCAGTGGCTGGACCTGTCCAGTGGCATTGCACCCTGGTCCTTCCCGATACCGCCGATCCCTATCGAAGCCTGGGCACGCCTGCCGGAAACAGACGATGGTCTTGAGCAGGCGGCGTGCAGCTACTACGGCGCCACGCGATTGCTGCCCGTGGCGGGCTCACAGGCTGCCATCCAGGCCCTGCCCCTGTTACGCAGCCCGAGCCGAGTCGGAGTGCTGACACCCTGTTATGCCGAGCACCCCTATGCCTGGCAGCGGACTGGGCACACGTTGCTTGAGCTGGATGAGCACCAGGTCGACGACGCGATCGACAACCTCGACGTGCTGGTCTTGGTCAATCCGAACAACCCCACCGGCCGCGTCGTGCCTGCGCCCACACTGCTGGGGTGGCATCAGCGCCTGGCAGCACGCGGCGGCTGGCTGGTGGTCGATGAAGCCTTCATGGACAACAGCCCCGCAAACACTGTGATCAAACGTGCCGAATGCCCGGGTTTGATAGTGCTGCGCTCGTTCGGCAAGTTCTTCGGCCTGGCCGGTGTGCGCCTGGGCTTCGTGGCCGCAGAGCACAGCGTGCTGCAGCGCCTGGCCGAATTGCTCGGCCCGTGGACCATCAACGGCCCCAGCCGGGTGCTGGCCCAGGCCAGCCTGACCGACCTGGCCACGCAGCAGCTGCAGCGCCAGCGCTGTGCAGGCGCCAGCGAACGCCTGGCGGCTTTGCTGTCCCATGCAGGGCTGGCGCCCGCCGGCGGCTGTGACCTGTTCCAGTACGTGCGGTGCGAGCATGCCGCCCGGTTGCACGATCACCTCGCACGACACGGGGTGCTGGTGCGCCTGTTCGAGCAGCCGGCGGCCCTGCGTTTCGGGTTACCGCCCAGCCAGGCGGACGAACGACGATTGGCCCAAGCCCTCAGTGCCTACCGCAAGGACCTTACATGACGACCCTGATGGTGCAAGGCACCACCTCCGACGCCGGCAAGAGCACCCTGGTGACTGCCCTGTGCCGCTGGCTGCTGCGCCAGGGCATCGGCGTGGTGCCGTTCAAGCCGCAGAACATGGCCCTCAACAGCGCCGTGACCGCCGACGGCGGCGAGATCGGCCGGGCCCAGGCGGTGCAGGCCCAAGCCTGTCGCCTGGCGCCGCACACCGACATGAACCCGGTGCTGCTCAAACCCAACAGCGACACCGGCGCCCAGGTGATCATCCATGGCCGTGCGGTGACCAGCATGAACGCGGTTGCCTACCATGATTACAAGGCCATCGCCATGCAGGCCGTGCTGGCCTCGCACCAGCGCCTGAGCCAGGGCTGGCCGGTGGTCATGGTGGAGGGCGCAGGGTCGCCGGCCGAGATCAACCTGCGGGCTGGCGACATTGCCAACATGGGGTTTGCCGAGGCTGTGGACTGCCCGGTGATTCTGGTCGCCGACATCAACCGCGGGGGTGTGTTCGCCCACCTGGTCGGTACCCTCGAACTGCTGTCGCCCAGCGAGCAGGCGCGCGTCAAAGGGTTCGTCATCAACCGCTTCAGGGGCGACATCGCCCTGTTGCAACCCGGGCTCGACTGGCTGGAGCAGCGCACCGGCAAACCCGTGCTCGGCGTGCTGCCGTACGTCACCGACCTGCACCTTGAAGCCGAGGACGGCATCGACCGGCGCCAGGGCGAAAAGCAGCAGCGTGTGCTCAAGGTGATCGTGCCTGTGCTGCCACGTATCAGCAACCACACCGACTTCGACCCGCTGCGCCTGCACCCGCAGGTCGACCTGCAGTTCATCGGCCCCGGTCAACCGGTGCCGCCAGCGGACCTGATCATCCTGCCAGGCTCCAAGAGTGTCCGTGGCGACCTGGCGCAACTGCGTGCGCGCGGCTGGGACAAGGCCATCGAACGCCATCTGCGTTATGGCGGCAAGGTGATCGGTATCTGCGGCGGCCTGCAGATGCTTGGGCGCGAGGTGCACGATCCGCTGGGCCTGGAAGGCGCTGCAGGCTCCAGCCCCGGGCTCGGCCTGCTGGACTACGCCACGGTGCTGGAAGCCGACAAGCAGTTGCGCAACGTCGCCGGGACCTTGCACCTGGATGCATCGCCTGTGACCGGTTACGAGATCCATGCCGGTGTCACCACTGGCCCTGCGCTGGCGCAACCAGCTATACGCCTGGCCGACGGTCGCTGCGAGGGTGCCATCAGCACGGACGGCCAGGTGTTGGCCACTTACCTGCACGGGTTGTTCGAGGGCAGCGCCTCCTGCGCGGCCCTGCTGCGCTGGGCTGGGCTTGAAGACGTGCAACTGATCGACTACGAGGCGTTGCGCGAGCGCGACATCGAACGCCTGGCTGACCTAGTGGACAAGCACCTGGACACCCAGCGCCTGCGCCAATTGTGTGGAGTACCTTGACGTGCGTACGTTCGTGATCGGCGGAGCCCGGTCTGGCAAGAGCCGCCTGGCCGAGCAGCGGGCAGCCGCCTGCGGCCTGCCCGTGACCTATATCGCCACCAGTCAACCGCTGGATGGCGAACTCGATGAGCGGGTGCAGCTGCACCGCCAGCGCCGGCCAGTGGAGTGGGGGTTGATCGAAGAACCCTTGGCCCTGGCCGCCGTACTGAAGGCCGAAGCGGCCGTTGACCGCTGCCTGCTGGTGGACTGCCTGACGCTATGGCTGACCAACCTGCTCATGCTGGACGACCCGCGCCGGCTGGCCGAGGAGCGTGATGCCTTGTTGGGCTGCCTTGAGCACCTGCCCGGCCACATCATCCTGGTCAGTAACGAGACCGGCCTGGGCGTGGTGCCCATGGGCGAGCTGACGCGACGTTACGTCGATTTGGCCGGTGTCGTGCATCAGGCGGTGGCCGAACGCTGCCAGCAGGTGATCCTCACGGTCGCCGGCCTCCCACTCACGCTCAAAGGACCTGCATCATGAACCCTGTCTGGTGGCAGATGCCCTGCCAGCCCCTTGACGAGGCGGCCATGGCCGCAGCACGCGAGCGGCAGCAACAATTGACCAAGCCTGCCGGTTCGCTCGGCCAGCTCGAAGCGCTCGCCATTCAGTTGGCAGGCCTGCAGGGCTGCGAACGGCCGTCGCTGGAGCACGTCGCCATCAGCCTGTTCGCGGGCGACCACGGCGTGGTCGAGGAGGGCGTTTCGGCGTACCCTCAGGCCGTGACAGGCCAGATGTTGCGCAATTTCGTCGGTGGGGGTGCAGCCATCAGCGTACTGGCGCGCCAACTGCACGCCACCCTGGAGGTGGTCGACCTCGGCACTGTCGACCCGACGCTCGCATTGCCGGGCGTTCGCCACATGCACCTTGGCCCCGGTACGGCTAATTTTGCCCAACAGCCCGCCCTGAGCGAGGCACAACTGCAAGCCGCCCTGCAGGCAGGTCGTGACAGCGCGCTGCGGGCGGCGGCCCACGGTGCACAGCTGTTCATCGGCGGCGAAATGGGCATCGGTAACACTACCGCAGCGGCGGCGCTGGCCAGCGTACTGCTCGCCTGTCCGCCAGCCACATTGAGCGGGCCAGGCACCGGGTTGGACAGCGCCGGCGTGCAGCACAAGGCGTACGTCATCGAGCGAGCCCTGGCCTTGCACCGCCTGGCGGCCGATGAGCCGCTGCGTGCGCTGGGCTGTGTGGGGGGCTTCGAGCTGGCGGCGCTGGTCGGCGCTTATCTCGCATGCGCCCAGGCGGGTGTGGCGGTGCTGGTGGACGGGTTCATCTGCACCGTGGCGGCCTTGGTGGCCGTGCGCCTCAACCCGCAGTGCCGCGCTTGGCTGTTGTTCGCCCACCAAGGTGCGGAGCCTGGTCACCAGGCGGTGCTGAGCGCCTTGCAGGCCGAGCCTCTGTTGGCCCTGGGGCTGCGCCTGGGTGAGGGCAGCGGTGCCGCGCTGGCCGTGCCCTTGCTGCGGCTGGCCTGCGCGCTACACGCGCAGATGGCGACCTTTGCCGAGGCTGCCGTGGAGGACCGCCCGGCATGAGGCTCGACCTGCTGCGCCACGGGGAAACCGAGCAAGGTGGCCTGCGTGGCAGCCTCGATGACGCCCTGACCGAAAAGGGCTGGGCCCAAATGCGCGCTGCCGTGGCCGACGCAGGGCCTTGGCAGGCATTGGTCAGTTCGCCGTTGCAGCGCTGTGGCCGATTCGCCGATGAATTGGGCGCCAGGCTGGGCCTGCCCGTGCAGCGCGAGCCTGCATTGCAAGAGCTGCATTTCGGCGATTGGGAAGGGCGTACGGCGTTGCAGATCATGGAACACGACGCACAGGCGCTTGGGCAGTTCTGGGCTGACCCCTATGGCTATACGCCGCCCAATGGCGAGCCGGTCCAGGCGTTTGCGCAGCGCGTCCTGACAGCCATCGAGGGGTTGTACCGCCAGCATGCCGGCAAGCGTGTACTGCTGGTCACCCATGGGGGTGTCATGCGCCTGCTGCTGGCCCGCGCCCGGGGCCTGCCCAGGGCGCAGCTGTTGCAGGTGGAAGTCGGCCATGGCGCACGGGTGCGCTTGCAAGTCGGCGAGGATGGCCAGCTGGTTGAGGAGGGTTAGCATGCAGCCATTCTGGATTGCCCTGCAGTTTCTAAGCAGCCTGCCTGTCACCTTGCCTGGCATGCCAACGCCACGCCAAGTGGGCCGCTCGTTGTTGTACTACCCCTTGGTCGGGCTGCTGTTCGGTCTGGTGCTGTGGCTGGCCAGCCACTGGCTCGAAGGCGTTCCGGCGGCGCTGCATGCTGCCTTGCTATTGACCCTCTGGGTGCTGCTCAGTGGCGCGCTGCACTTGGACGGCCTGGCAGACAGCGCAGATGCCTGGCTAGGCGGGTTTGGTGATCGTGAACGCACGCTGCAGATCATGAAGGACCCGCGCAGCGGGCCGGCAGCGGTGGTGACGCTGGTTTTGGTGCTGCTGCTCAAGTTCTGCGCCTTGTGGGCACTGATCGAGCAGGGGGCTGGCCTGCAACTGATGCTTGCACCGGTCATTGGTCGAGCAGCGATGCTGGGGTTGTTCCTGTGTACTCCCTATGTGCGCCCTGGCGGGTTAGGCCAGGCACTGGCCGATCACATGCCCCGCCGCGCAGCGGGATGGGTACTGTTGACCTGTGCTGGCCTGGGCCTGGCTTTGACCGGCTGGGCAATGGTGCTGACGGCGGTCGTGTTCGTGGCATTGCGCAGGGTGATGTGCAATCGTCTGGGCGGCACCACGGGCGACACCGCAGGTGCACTGCTGGAACTGCTTGAGCTCACCGTCCTGCTGGGCCTTGTCGTGATCCGCTGAGCAAATCGCGGCAGCGCGGTCTTCCGGCCAGCCTCAGCAAGGGGACGGCCAGCGCGTGGCGCAGTACCTGCAGGCCCCGCTGAACAGGGCCGAAGCCACGAACGTGCCCCGTTCGCGCCTGGTGGTGGGCGAGTCCGGCTGCCGGCAGTACCTGGAGGACGTACTGGGCGTGCTCGATCAGCACCGCGTGCACTGGGCGTTCTACAGTTTCCGCGAAGACAGCTGGGACGGGATGGATTACGAATTGGGTACCGCCAAAGTGCCCTGGCGTTACTGGCAGGCGATCGACCAGGGGTTGCCCGACCCGCTGCCACGGCAGGCGACGCCGGCGTTCGAACCGATACGCAAACGACTGGCCATAGACCAATGGCGACGTCTGCTGATGTCCTGCTTGCTGTCAGTCGGCTCCAGCGTTCATGCTGTAACCAAATGCTTCCTTGATAACTCGACGTACAGGGCGGTCACCGTCCCTGGAATATCAGGTTTTATCAGCGGCAGCACCTGACGACCTTGCGATGGGCTGGAGACAATAACAATGACGTCTGTATGGCGAACCAGTGGATGGGTGTTGGCTGGGGCGGCGCTGATCCTCGCGCTGTCACTGGGCGTCAGGCACGGCTTTGGCCTGTTCCTGGCGCCGATGAGCGCCGATTTCGGCTGGGGTCGAGGGGTCTTTGCCTTCGCCATCGCCTTGCAGAACCTGATCTGGGGCCTGGCCCAGCCGTTCGCCGGGGCGTTGGCCGATCGTCTTGGCGCATCGCGGGTGGTCATGGTGGGCGGCGTGCTGTATGCGGTGGGCCTGGCGATGATGGGGATGGCCGATTCTGCCTGGTCGTTGTCACTGAGCGCGGGTCTGTTGATCGGCATCGGCCTGTCGGGTACGTCCTTTTCGGTCATCCTGGGCGTCGTCGGCCGGGCCGTGCCGCCTGAAAAGCGCAGCATGGCCATGGGCATTGCCAGTGCCGCCGGTTCGTTCGGTCAGTTCGCCATGCTGCCCGGCACCCTCGGCCTGATCCAATGGCTGGGCTGGTCGGCCGCCTTGCTGGTACTGGGCCTGCTGGTCGCCTTCATCGTGCCGTTGGTAGGCCTGTTGCGCGACCGGCCTTTGCCCGCGTACGGCAACGAGCAGACCCTGGGCGAGGCGCTGCGTGAGGCCTGTGGGCATGCCGACTTCTGGTTGCTGGCGCTAGGTTTTTTCGTGTGTGGCTTCCAGGTGGTGTTCATCGGGGTGCACCTGCCGGCGTACCTGGTAGACCAGCATCTGCCAGCCACCACGGGCACGACCGTGCTGGCCCTGGTGGGCCTGTTCAATATCGTGGGCACGTTCACGGCCGGTTGGCTGGGCGGGCGCCTGTCCAAGCCACGGTTGCTGACCGGGCTCTACCTGCTGCGTGCAGTCGTCATCGTGCTGTTTCTCTGGGCGCCGGTGAGTGCCTTCAGCGCGTACCTGTTCGGTATTGCGATGGGCCTGTTGTGGCTGTCCACCGTACCGCTCACCAACGGTACCGTCGCGACGGTCTTTGGCGTGCGCAACTTGTCGATGCTTGGCGGTATCGTCTTCCTGTTCCACCAGCTTGGGGCGTTTCTGGGCGGTTGGCTGGGAGGCGTGGTGTATGACCGTACTGGCAGTTATGACCTGGTCTGGCAGATCGCGATCCTGCTGAGTGTCTTGGCTGCGGCGCTCAACTGGCCGGTTCGTGAACGGCCTGTGGCACGCTTGCAGGCAACAGCGGCATGAGCCCTGGACTGATCCGTATCGCCCTCGCGGTGGCGGCGCTTTTGGTGCTGACGCTGGTCTGGTGGGGGTGGCACGAGGGCGGCATGGCGCTCATGCAATTGGGCATGGGCGCCTGTTAGGCACTACGCTGCCAGTTCAAGGTTGATCGAGCAGGAGCGAGATGTCATGAGCGTGAAGTGGATGGTGGTGCCGGTATTGGCGTTGATGGCCAGCGCGTCCAGCTGGGCGACCGAATGCCCGGCCGTGTTGCAGGGTTCGTTGCCGGAGTTGCGGGGCAAGGGTGAGGTCGCTTTGTGCGAGCGGTTTGCCGGCAAGCCCTTGGTGGTGATCAACACGGCCAGTTATTGTGGGTTTGCGCCGCAGTTCGAGGGGCTTGAGGCGGTGTACAAGCAGTACCATGGCCGTGGGTTGGAGATGCTGGGTGTGCCTTCGAACGACTTCAAGCAGGAGGATGCGGACAGCGAGAAGACGGCGAAGGTGTGTTATGCGAATTATGGTGTGACGTTCACCATGACCAAGGAGCAGGCGGTGCGGGGCAAGGATGCGATTCCGATGTTCGCTGAATTGGCCAGGCAGAGCAGTGCGCCCAAGTGGAACTTCTACAAGTATGTAATTGATCGCCAGGGCAAGGTGATTGGTAGTTTTTCGAGTTTGACGAAACCGGATGACGTCGAGTTTAGAACAGCGATTGAGAAGGCTATCGCCTCGCAGCCCTGATCTTTTTGGTTTGATCAAGTAGCGGTCCCTGTTAGAGCATGGGGGCTTCCAGTGATGGAGCTGTATAGGTGATCTGTGGCAAGTATATATAAGGTGCTTAAGTATACTTAGCCAATTACCCACAGTAGCTTGTAGGGGCGGCCTTCCTGGGGTACCGGGCCGACCGCTCCTACAGGGGTGATGTGTAATCCAGAAAGTTGGGCAACTGCTCAACTATCAAGTTCAGAGAAATGCGCTGTTTTGGCTCTTGCTCTTGCTAATGCTTTTGCTCTTGCTTCTGAGCGCGCGGTAGTCCAGGCAACACAGCTCGCGACTTCAGGAGGCCGAGCGCAGGGCTTGCGGAGGGAGGTGACAGGCATGGATGCCTGTCAAGCGCTGGGCCCCAGGATGGGGCCTGCAGCGCGGTCCTCCCGGGAGCAAGCCCGGAGCGAGGGAACCCCGGAGCGCAGCGTAGGGGCCGGATGATAGGAGCAGGCGGTTTTTGCTTACTTTTTGACAAGACAAAAAGTGAGCCGCCGTAAAGGCGGAAGGGTGACTGTGCGCCACCCGCGCCAATGAATACCAACTCGATATATGCGCCCACGCTTTGAAGTTTGAAGTTTGAAGTTTGAAGTTTGAAGTTTGAAGTTTGAAGTTTGAAGTTTGAAGTTTGAAGTTTGAAGTTTGAAGTTCGATGGGTTGGTGTGGGTATTGATAGAGCGCATAGTCCATTTGCGATGGCGACGCTTAATCACCTTTTCGCCCTTACGGCGAGTTACTTTTTGTCAAACGCCACAAAAAGTAACCAAAAAAGGCTGCGCTCCGTTCATACGGCCCCTACGCTGCGCTTCGGGGTTCCCTCACTCCGGGCTTGCTCCCGGGAGGACCGCGCTGCAGGCCCCATCCTGGGGCCCAGCGCTTGACAGGCATCCATGCCTGTCACCTCCCTCCGCAAGACCTGCGTTCGGCCTTCTGAAGTCGCGGAGATCAAAAGCAAGAGCAAGAGCAAGAGCAAGATCAAGATCAAGAGCAAGATCAAGATCAAGATCAACAGCCAAACCGATAGCAGTGACCGTTATTTACAGGTAGGGGGTTAGTGAAGAGGGTACCCTGCATAGCGATTGCTGATGATTAATCTACCTATCCACGATAGCAGCTGCACGGCCATTCAAGCCGTATGCACGGTCATCGCAACCAGCCTTCCCACAATCGGCCTAACAATCAACACGCACACAAAGGCTACCGGCATCGCCAATCGATAAGCTTTCAGTACGTTGCTCATATAATCCTGATCGATTCCGGCATTAGCTGCCGTGATCACGAAACACATCAGCAATGCCATGATGGCCGACATGTAAAAGGCAAACACATACGGCGTGGCATTCACATGCAACCTGCGACGACGGCTTTGAGTGACATCAGTCATGCGACCTCCTGGAGTCCGATTGAGGCCTTACCCTATCAACCCACTGCGCTTCACCAGTAGACCGCTCCGCCTAACTCCTTTATAAAGCAAAACTTACGAATCCCAAGGGCACAGCATGGACCTGCTCAACGCCATCCGCAGCTTCATCAAGGTCGTCGAAGCCGGAAGTATTGCAGCAGGTGCCCGCAGCCTGGGCATTACCCCAGCAGCTGTGAGCCAGAACCTGGCCCGGCTTGAAGGGCATTTGCAGGTCCGTTTGCTGACCCGCACAACGCGGCGTATGACGCTGACTCCCGCCGGCACCCAGTACTACAAGCATGTCAGGCTGATAGAGCGTGACTTGGCGCGCGCTGAACAAGCGGTGATGACCCCCGAAAGCGAACCTCAAGGTCGCCTGTGCATCGCGTCGACCTCTGCGTTCGGTCGTCACGTCCTGGCGCCCCTGATACCCGCGTTCAGCGTGCTGTACCCGCGCATTTCGATAGAACTGGTCATGAGCGACAGAAAGGTTGACCACGCACGTGAAGGTATCGATGTCAGCCTGCGCATCACGCCCCAGTTGGACGAGCACCTGATAGCCAAGCACATCGCCCGCATTCCTTTCGTCTGCTGTGCCGCACCAGGGTACCTGGCCAGTGCCGGCGTACCACAGACGCCGGAGGCGCTGCGCAATCACCGCTGTCTGGTGTTTCGCTACCCGGTCGATGGCCGTCTGTTGCGTTGGGGATTCATGCGTGATGGGCAGCGCCTGGAGCCCGAATTTGGCGACGTGCTCATCTGCGACGACATCGATGCGCTAACGCAGATGGCGGTGCATGACGGCGGCATCACGCGCCTGGCAGCGTTCATTGCCCGGCCGCACCTGGCTTGCGGTGCCCTGGTGCCGCTGTTCGAACATGGCCCTGACGGGCAGGCGTACGCGCAGACAGCACCCATGGACGTTTATCTCTGCGTGGCCGACCGCTTCGCACTCACGAGCAAGGTACACGCTTTCATGCACTACCTGCGCGACCACCTGGGCGACGAGTGGCAAGTGCCAACATGAAAAAACCGCCACAAGGGCGGTTTTTCAAGGTAACGGTAACGATCAGAAGCGGTAAGTGAGCGATGCCCCTACACCGTGCGCGCTGTTCTCGTACTTGGCACGGTAGGCGCCCTTGGTGGCGCTGACCTGATTGACCTTGGTGTCTTCTTCCCACAGGTAGGAGTACGCCACGTCGATGGTCATGTCCTCGCTCGGGCTCCAGCCGGCGCCCAGGCTGAAGATCTTGCGATCGCCCGTGGGGATGCGCGGCGAACGGTCCTGGTTGTTGGTCGGCGATTGGTCGACCGTGAAGCCGGTGCGCAGCACCCACTCCTTGTTGACCTTGTACGACGCACCCACGGCGTGGGCCCAGGTGTCATGCCAGTTCTGTTCTTCCGAAATGGTCTGGAAGGCAGAGCCGATCAATGGGCGCGGGACATCGTTCTGTACAGTGATGTCCTTCAGGCGGCTCCAGCGCGTCCAGGTGCTGCCAGCGTACAGCGTCCATTGGTCGTCGAGTTCATGCGTGACCGACAGGTCAACCGACTCCGGCGTCTTGATCTTGAGCGAGGCATCGAACTTGCTGCCGTTGAATGGCCCGATCAGCGGGGTGTTGACCTTGGTCTTGCCCTCGAGCTTGTAGTCGACCATGGAGTGATAGGTCAGGCCGATGCGCGTGCGGTCGGTGGCTTGCACCATCAGGCCGATGTTGTAGCCGACTGCCGTGTCGTCACCCTTGATCTTGACTTCACCGTCGTTGCGCCCAGGGGTGGCCGGGTTGATCAGGTTGGAACCCAGTTCGCCTTTGATCCGGTTGAAGGTCGGGCCGAAGCCGATCGATACCTTGTCATTGAAGGCATAGCTGACGGTAGGCTGGAACGTCACCACTTCCACGTGACTTTTCTTGCCCCAATAGCGCGCCGCGTCGTCACTGCCGTAATCGGTCACCAGACCGAAGGGCACGTAGACACCGAAGCCGACGGTCCAGTGGTCGTCGATGGGCTTGACGTAGTAACCCATGGGTACGCCGACGACCGGTACCATGTCACCGTCAGTTTCCCCCCCAAGGTTGCTGCCAGGCCCCGAGATATCGGTTTTGGCGATGACCGCTGCGCCACCGACGGTGACCTGCTGGCGCTTGAGGCGGGACATGCCGGCCGGGTTGCCGTATACGGTGCTGGCATCCTCGGCAGAAGAGGAACGTCCCGCGAAACCTGTCCCCATGCTGCTGACGCTTTGTTCGTTCAACGCGAAGCCGCTGGCGAACAGTTGGCTCGAAGCGAGCGCAACAGCAACGCCAAGGGAGGTTTTGAGCATTACTTTTTTCATTATTAGAACTCCTTGGGATCTCCGAGGCGAAAAGCTACCAACAAATCACGCGTCGCGCTATAGGCGCAATCGCAGGAGATAGAGCGGTTTTGTAGGACAATCCGACTAAAATTCCTTTTCTCAGTTGAGTCTGTAAGAACCGTCTCAAGAAGCTACTGGCAGTTTCTGATCAATGCAGGCTTGCCAGGCTTCGGTGAAGTCTCGCAAGCGACCCTGAGGGTTGAAAATCTGCCGCCAGATACGCGCCTGGCCCATCCGGTCGTCCACGGCAGGCAAGCTCACCACCTGGACCTCCACAAGCAGCCAGGCAATGGCAGTGGCGTAGCGCAGGTTGACGGTGAGTTCCAGGTCGGGTCCGCCCAGGAAGGCATGTTGGCTGGCCAGGCCGCGTACACGGCTGGCCAAGTCTGGATCGCGTGCCAGGTAGTCGTCCCAGAGCGCCCGATGACGCTGATCATCTATGCGAAAGAGGCCATGCCCGCGTCTGCCGTGCAGCGCCGATCCCAAAGCCGACTGGCAGGCAGCGATGCCGAGCAACAACACTTCGGCGCTGGCGCAGTGACGGTCAAGGTAGATCAGTGTGGGCCTGATGACATGCTGACATAGTTCTTTGGCCGCAATACCCATGGTGCCCCCGAGCAGTAAGGGACCGGCGGGCGCAGGCGCTTGGCAGCTGTGTGAACGGTCAGGCCCGCCGGAAGCGGCGTGCACCGCTCGAGTTGAAGTGTAGTGTGATAAGGGTGACGTAAAAGGCTGTTTTTAAATCGATTGCTGCCTGACAAGCCGAGCGATATACCCGAAGGCAATTACGCTGGATTTGTGCAGGCAAGCTGGGAGGGGGTGTATCTGATGGGTGAATGCCGCAGCATTCACCGCTCACGCGGTGAGTGACTGGCGGGTACGGGCGATGACGGCCTGCAGCGGTTCGCTGCGGCTGTACTGCTCGTGGTACAGGCGTTCGGTATGGCAGGCGATACCGTGTTCGTCCACCAGCGTAAAGCTGAAGCTGCCTTTGCGGGGTGCGACGAGCAAGCATTTCAACGGCGAGAACGCCTGGGAAAGGGTACCGATTGCAGCCTGGATTTGATGTTGAGTTTGCATATTATTGGAGGTTCCTGCATTAAACACGGGGAGTAGATCCGTGCATCATAGAAACGTTCCAGTGACGTCTTTATTAAGGGACGAGAGAACCTGCTGGAACAAAGCAGCCAGAGGGAGCGCAATCAATGGTGGGCGCTTGGGCTGACTGGTAGGTACTTCAGAGGGCAGGCAGCACGCGGAGCCAAGGTTCTAGGCCTTCGCGCGGGATCCTGATCAATTGGACTCGTGATGGATGTCGCGGCAGCGTATCGGCTGCGGGCGAATCATCGAAAGGGCCGGTCCTGGTTTCAGCAGCGCGCTATTGGGAGAGCGAGTCTGCAAGGACACTGTGGGCCAGAATTGACTTTCAGCTTGGTACTAACGAGGCGCATCCTACCTGAGCCTTTCGGTGAAGGCAAGCCCTGATTGTGCGTGGGTAGCCGAGCAGTATGGCGCTTAATGCCGGCGGTGGGAAGGGGCCGAGCGTGCTCGAAGGGTGTCCTGGCCGCCTTGCTCACACACGAACGGATGCGCGGTTGATGTTTGTTCACACCGAAAGGAGGACGTGTATCAAACCTGTCCCACCTTTCGCTCCAGTCGCCAATGACTTGACTAGCCAGTTAAGTCAATGAAAAAAAACACTATTTTTCGTTGGTGAAAAAATCGTCAGTTTGACAGCAGCCCCCGTAATTCGGGGCTTGGCGGGGGGGAATAGGGTGTTGTCCACCGACTTATCCACAGGAACTGTGGATTGTCGCCGCCGCTTGCTCTAGTGCGGGGTTGGCGCCAAGCTGCCTCGGGTCTCGCCAAGAATCAGACCAGTTCGAATGACCATCCATCGTCTCGCAAACGTCAAGAAACAATCACATGAAATTTTTATAAAAAAAATCCTCAGGGTTAGGCCCGCACGTCGAAAACCGGTAGAGTGGCGCGCTTTTCGATTTGCCTGACCTGCCGCTCATGAAGTCTCGCAGTAAACAACTTGCCAGCCCCATGCCCTCGTCTGCAGAGCGTTCCGGACGGTTCACCCTAAAGGTTGCCCTGTGGCTACTCGACAATTCGCGTCTGGGTGACAAGCCTCAGGTCAAGCACTTGGCTGGGCGGTTGCTCAAGCGCCCAGCCCGCGAGGGTGTGGTGGTGGCTCAAAGCCGCCTGGGGCAGATGCTTTGCCGCGATTGTGGCAGCGCCCGTGATCGGCGTATCGGCCATGACCTGCTACGCCAGGCCGCACGCGCTGGCGATTGTCGTGCCCAGGTGGAGTATGCACGGGCGTGCCGGGCGTCTGCGCCCGAACAGGCCCGTAGCTGGCTGGAGTTGGCGGCCGGGAAGGGGTCCCATGAGGCCCGTCGATTGCTGCGTCAGTGGTTTGGGCACTGACGACCCCTGCAGGTGACGGCGGCACGGGCAACCTGCCGGTCAGGCTGTTAAGCTTCAGCGAATTTGCCAACAGTGACCGGGGTAGGCATGACAGTGGATCTGGCCAGCATTCTGCTGGGCTTGGTGGCGGGCGCGGTGCCGTGCCTGGTGTGGGTCATGCAGCTTCAGCGTCGGCATGCAGCACGTGATGGCGAGCGTGCTTTGCTTGACGAGCGTCTGAACGCAGCGCAGTTGGCCCAGGCCGGTTTGCAGGCGCAACTCGAAGCCAGCCGTGATGAAGTCAGTGATCTCAGCGAAGCCAATACCCTCAAGCAGACGCAACTGGCAGCCCAGGGACGAGAGCTGGAGCTGCTGCAGATCGAGCGAGACAACGCCCGTGATGCCGCTCACGCCTGGAACCTGGAACGCGCGACTCGCGAGGCCGAGCAGCGCCGTCTGGAGTCCCAGGCCGCACGCCTCGAAGCCGAGCTGCGAGAACAGCAGGAAAGCCACCAGCAGCGTCTCGAAGACCTGCAGGAGGCCCGCGATACGCTGCGCGCCCAGTTTGCCGACATGGCCACCAAGATTTTCGATGAGCGTGAGCAGCGCTTTGCTCAAACCAGCCAGCAGCACCTTGGCCAACTGCTCGACCCATTGAAGGAGCGTATCCAGGCGTTCGAAAAGCGTGTCGAGGAAAGTTACCAGCAAGAGGCCCGCGAGCGTTTTTCGCTGGGCAAGGAACTCGAGCGCCTGCAGCAACTCAACCTGCGTCTGTCCGATGAAGCGACCAACCTCACCCAGGCGCTCAAGGGGCAGAAAACCCAGGGTAATTGGGGCGAGCTGATCCTGGAGCGCGTGCTCGAACACGCAGGGCTGGAGAAGGGTAGGGAGTACCAGACGCAGGTGAGCCTGAAGAGCGCTGACGGTGAGCGCTTCCAGCCAGATGTGCTGATCATGTTGCCGGGCAATAAGCAGGTGGTGGTCGATGCCAAGGTCAGCCTGACGGCGTATCAGCAGTTCGTGTCAGGCAACGACGAGGCGGCGCTCAAGCAGCACGTCCAGTCGCTGCGCAGTCACGTCAAGGGCCTGTCGAGCAAGGACTACAGCCGCCTCGAAGGCCTGCACAGCCTGGATTTCGTACTGTTGTTCGTGCCCATCGAGGCCGCGTTCTCGGCGGCACTGCAGGCCGAGCCCAACCTGTTCCAGGAAGCCTTCGACCGGCAAATCGTCATCGTCAGCCCCACCACCTTGCTGGCCACCTTGCGGGTGATAGACAGCTTGTGGAAGCAGGAACGCCAAGGCCAGAACGCCCGGGAAATCGCCGAACGTGCCGGGTGGCTGTACGACAAGTTCGTGTTGTTCATCCAGGACCTGGATGAGCTGGGCAGCCGCCTGCAACAGGTGGACAAGGCCTATGCGGCAGCACGTAACAAACTGTGCGAAGGGCGCGGCAATCTCGTCAGTCGCAGCGAGCAGCTCAAGCTGCTCGGCGCCCGGGCCAGCAAAAGCCTGTCGCCCGACTTGCTCGAACGCGCCTTCGCCGATGAAGTGCCCGACCAGGCAGTTACTGCACCAGGCTCAGATGACGGTTGAGCAGGGCCCGCAATGCAGCCGGCTTGACCGGCTTGGGCAAATAGTCCAGGCCTGCGGCATGCACCAGGGCGATGGTTTCCTTGCTGCCGTCGGCGCTGATGACCACCCCGGGCACCGGTTCGCCCAATCGGGTGCGTAGCCAGCCCATCAGGCGCGTGCCGGTGTCGCCTTCATCCAGGTGATAGTCCACCAAGGCCAGGTGTGGGCGCATGCCCTCGGCCAGCAGGGCCTCGCACTCGCTGCGGCTGCGTGCGGTCCACACCTGACAGCCCCAGCGGCTGAGCAGGCTGTTCATGCCAATCAGGATGCTGTCTTCGTTGTCCACGCACAACACCTGCAGCCCGGCCAGCGGCTCGCTGCGCTGCTCCACCGCCGAAGTGACAGGGGCTGGTTGTAGAGAGATCGGCACGCTCACACGGAACACGGTGCCCTTGCCTGGCCAGGAACGTACCTCCAGTGTGTGACCCAGGACTCGGCACAGTCCGTCCGCGATCGCCAGGCCCAGGCCCAGGCCTTTTTCGGCGCGGGTCTGATGGCTGTCCAGGCGTTTGAACTCCTGGAAGATCACGTGCAGCTTGTCGTCGGCGATGCCAGGGCCCCTGTCCCAGACTTCCAGCCACAGGCGCTCGCCCTGGCGGCGGGCACCCAGCAGGATCGGGCTCTTGCCATAGCGCAGGGCGTTGGTCAGGAAGTTTTGCAGCACGCGGCGCAGCAGCTTCATGTCACTGTTGACCCGCAGGCGGCTGCCGCGCAGGCGGAACGCCAGGCCTTTCTCTGCCGCCAGTACCTTGAATTCCGCCCCAAGGGTGTCGAACAGCTCGTTCAAGGCAAATGGCTTGGCGTCGGGGGTGATCTTGCCGTTTTCCAGGCGCGAGATGTCCAGCAGGTCGCTGATCAGTTCTTCGGCCGAACGCAGTGAAGTGTCCATGTGCTGAACCAGTTGTCGGGCTTCCTCGGTCATGCCTTCGGCTTGCTGCGACAAGGCCGCGGAAAACAACCTGGCGGCGTTCAGAGGCTGCATCAGGTCGTGGCTGACCGCAGCCAAAAAGCGAGTCTTGGACTGGCTGACCGCTTCGGCATGGCTCTTGGCTTCGGTCAGCGCCTGGTTCAGTTGCGACAGCTCGTAGGTGCGCTCTGCCACGCGTTGCTCAAGGCTTTCGTTGGCGTGGCGCAGCGCTTGCTCGGCTTCGCGGAACGGCGTGATGTCTGTAAAGCTCATCACGAAACCGCCACCGGGCATCGGGTTGCCGATCAACTCGATCACGCGCCCATTGGGGAACAGCCGCTCGGACGAGTGGGCCCGGCCCTGGCGCATCCAGTGCAGACGCCGGGCTACGTGCACCTGGGCCTCCCCTGGGCCGCACAGGCCGCGCTCGGCGTTGTAGCGAATGATGTCGGCAATGGGCCGTCCCACGCTGATCAGCCCGTCCGGGTAATTGAACAGCTCAAGGTAACGCCGGTTCCAGGCCACCAGATGCAGGTTCTGGTCGACCACGCTGATGCCCTGGTTGATGTTTTCGATGGCGCCCTGCAGCAGTGCCCGGTTGAACTGCAGCACTTCGCTCGCTTCATCGGCGATGCGCACCACGTCTTCGAGCTGCATGTCGCGGCCTTCGATCGCTGCCTTGACCACTGCACGGGTAGACGAACTGCCCAGGACACCGGCCAACAACCGCTCGGTGTGCTCGATCCAGTCACCGTCGGCGTTCTGGTTGGGGTTGAAGCCCTTGCCCTGGCGGTAGGCGAAACGGATGAAGCTCTGGCGCGCGCGCTCCTCACCCACGAAACGCGATGCCAAGGTCAGCAGGTCGTCTATCTGCACCGCCAGCAAGGGCTTGCTGCTGGGGCGGGCGCTGGTCTGCTGGCCAATGAAGCGGCCCGCTTGCCAGTGCTCGGACACGCGGGTACGCGACAGCAGCGAGACCCAGGCAAACAGGGTGAAGTTGCCGGCAAGCGACAGCACCACGCCTTGGGTCAGCGGGCTGATCGGCAGATTCAGGGGGTTGCCGTGCAACCACGCCAACCCTGGGAACACCTGCAACGACCAGCCCAGGCTGTGGGCGGCGATGGGCAGCACCAGGGTGTAGAACCACAGGAAGATGCCCGCCGCCAGACCTGCGAATACACCCCGGCGGTTGGCCTGTTTCCAGTACAGCGCCCCGAGCATGGCGGGCGTCAGTTGGGTCACGGCAGCAAACGCGATCTGGCCGATGGTCGCCAGGCTGGCCGTAGAACCCAGCAGGCGGTAACTGACGTACGCCAGCAGCAGGATGACCACGATGGTGACCCGCCGGACCGAAAGCATCCAGTGGCGGAACACCTCGAACGGTCGCTCGGCGTTGTTGCGACGCAGCAACCAGGGCAGCAGCATGTCGTTGGACACCATGGTCGACAACGCGACCGCTTCTACGATGACCATGCCGGTAGCCGCTGACGCGCCACCGATGAATGCCAGCAGCGCCAGGCTGGGGTGTGCCTCGGCCAGGGGAAGGCTGATCACGAACGAGTCCGACATCACCGTCCCTGGCAGCAACATCTGCCCCGCCAGGGCGATGGGCACCACGAACAGTGCAGCCAGGGCCAGGTACATCGGGAACACCCAGCGTGCCAGGCGCATGTCCTGTGGCTCGATGTTTTCCACCACGGTCACGTGGAACTGCCGAGGCAGGCAGATGATGGCCATCATGGCGACAGCCGTCTGGACCACCATCGACGGCCAGTTGATGGTCTCTGTCCAGTAATCGTGCAGCTCGATGGACTGGCGCGCCTGGGTGAACAGGTCATCGAACCCATCGTACAGGTTGAAGACGACGAAGATCCCCACGGCCAGAAACGCCAACAGCTTGATCAACGACTCGAACGCGATCGCCAGCACCATGCCCCGGTGGTGCTCGGTGACGTCCAGGCTGCGCGTGCCGAATACGATGGCGAACAGCGCCAGCACCAGCGACACCACCAGCGCAGTGTCCTGTACGCGCGTGCCGGTGGCGTCTGCACTGGCGCCGATCAACAGATTGACGCCCAGCACGATGCCTTTGAGCTGCAGGGCGATGTAGGGCAGCACGCCCACCAGGCAGATCAGAGCCACGACCACGGCCAGCGTCTGGGATTTGCCGTAACGGGCAGCGATGAAGTCGGCGATGGACGTGATGTTCTGCTGTTTGCTAATCAGCACCATCTTCTGCACCACCCACGGTGCGAAGACCAGAAGCAATACCGGCCCCAGGTAGATCGGCAGGAATGCCCACAGCTGCTCGGCCGCTTGTCCGACCGCGCCGAAGAACGTCCAGCTGGTGCAATACACCGCCAGCGACAGGCTGTACACCCAGGCACGCAATTTGGGCGGCAAAGGGGTGCTGCGCCGGTCGCCATAGAAGGCGATGGCGAACATGACGGCCATATAGGCCAGGGCGACCGCGGCGATCAGCCCGCTGGACAACGACATGGTGACTCCGAAGCTAAATGGATAACGAGGCCCGGTCAGCCAGTCTGGCACGACAGGTGGCGCGCCGTCAGCGCAGACGATGGTCGCAGTGGCAGGTGGTCGCAGCGTGACGCACTCAAATTGCGGGCTCGTGTGGGGCCCAGCAGACGGGTGGAGGATTGACAGGCGATGCCGGGAAGCAAATACTCTCGAAAAATTCATATAGATGTCTATATAACAAGACGAGAATACAGCCATGCTTCCACTCGCCAGCGACACACGACTGCCACGCTATCAACAGCTACGCGACCATCTGGTAGCGCAGATCGCTAACAACCGCTGGCACCCGGGTGAGGCGATCCCCACCGAGGCTGCACTGGCGAGTGAATTCGACCTGTCGGTGGGCACGGTGCGCAAGGCCATCGATGCGCTGGTCGCCGAAGGCGTGCTTGAGCGCCAGCAGGGGCGAGGTACCTTCATCCGCCGTCCACAGTTCCAATCCTCGCTGTTTCGCTTCTTCCGCTTCGAAGCTGTCAACGGCGAGCGCGTCGTGCCGATGAGTCGCATCCTGAGCATGAACGCCGTGGCGGCACCGTCTGCCGTGGCTCAGGCCTTGGGGCTCGTACCCGGGGCCGATGTGATCCATCTGCAGCGGCTTCGTCTGCTCGATGCCCAGCCCGTGCTGGCCGAGGACATCTGGCTGCCCCGCCAGCCGTTCCAGTTGCTGCTGGAGACTGATCTGGATAACAAGGGCCCATTGCTCTACCCGATCTACGAACAGCTGTGTGGGCAAGTGGTCGCAGCCGCCGAAGAAGCCCTGACTGCCGAGGCCGTGGATGAAGTGCATGGGCGCCTTCTGCAGGTACCGGCCGGCAGCCCTATTGTGGTGATCGAACGGCTGGCCCGTGACTACGCCGGCAAACCCCTGGAGTGGCGCCGGTCGCGGGGACACGCGCAGCACTTCCGCTACCGCATCGATATTCGCTGACCGCGCCGTTTCAACCTTCTTTATCTGCCTGCGCCCCGTCACCAGGGCGCAGTGGCTTCGCCTGCTCGGTTGTCTGCGTTGAGGGCAACCCAGCGTACCCTTCACCCTTAAAAGGATAAGAATCATGTTCAGCTGGTACCGCCAAATTACATCGCGCGAACGCAAGACCTTCTGGGCCTGTTTTGGGGGCTGGTCGCTCGATGCGCTGGAAGTGCAGATGTTCGGCCTGGCCATTCCCGCGCTGATCGCGGCTTTCTCGCTGTCCAAAGGCGATGCGGGCCTGATCAGTGGCCTGACCCTGGTGACCTCGGCGATCGGCGGCTGGCTTGGCGGAACCCTGTCGGATCGGTACGGCCGCGTGCGCACCTTGCAGTGGATGATCCTGTGGTTCTCCTGCTTCACATTCCTCTCGGCTTTCGTCACAGGCTTCTATCCACTGCTGTTCGTCAAGGCCATGCAAGGCTTTGGCATTGGTGGGGAGTGGGCGGCCGGGGCCGTGCTGATGGCCGAGACCATCAACCCCAAGTACCGCGGCAAGGTCATGGGTACGGTGCAAAGCGCCTGGGCGGTAGGGTGGGGCCTGGCGGTAGCGTTGTTCACCTTGATCTATTCGCTGGTGCCGCAGGAATTCGCCTGGCGCGTGATGTTCTTCGTGGGCCTGTTGCCGTCGCTGCTGATCATCTGGGTGCGTCGCAACGTTCCAGAACCGGACAGCTTTCAACGCCTGCAGAAACAGAACGCCATTCCCCAGGGTTTCTTCGCCTCGATGGCGGGGATCTTTCGCCCTGAATTGCTGCGCGTCACGTTGCTGGGCGGCTTGCTGGGCCTGGGGGCGCATGGTGGCTACCACGCGGTGATGACCTGGCTGCCGACTTTCCTTAAGACCGAACGCAACTTGTCGGTGCTCAATTCCGGTGGCTACCTGGCGGTGATCATCTTTGCGTTCTGGTGTGGCTGCGTGGTCAGCGGGTTGTTGATCGATCGCATCGGCAGGCGTCGCAACATCCTGCTGTTTGCGCTGTGCTGCGTGCTGACGGTTCAGGCCTATGTCTTCTTCCCGTTGAGCAATACGCAGATGCTGTTCCTGGGTTTCCCGCTGGGCTTCTTCGCAGCCGGCATTCCAGCAAGCCTCGGCGCCTTCTTCAACGAGCTGTATCCTGCCGATGTGCGGGGAGCGGGGGTTGGCTTCTGCTACAACTTTGGCCGTGTGCTCTCGGCGGTCTTCCCCTTCCTGGTCGGGCACATGAGCGAATCCATGTCGCTGGGTACCGCCATCGGCATTGATGCCGGCATCGCCTACGGCGTGGCGGTGATCGCTGCACTGTGCCTGCCTGAAACGCGCGGCCGCAACCTCGAGCCTGCCCCGCAAGCGCCCGGTGTGGCCGCCCAGTAACCTGACCGAAAGATCAAAGACATGCCTCACAACCCTGCTTCATCCATGATTGCCATCGACAGCCATGCCCACGTGTTCAGTCAAGGGCTGACATTGGCGCGCGAGCGCCGTTATGCCCCCGCGTACGATGCACCGTTGGCGGATTACCTCAGCCAGTTGCAGGCGCACGGTTTCAGTCACGGCGTTCTGGTGCAGCCCAGTTTCCTGGGGACCGACAATGGCTATCTGCTGGGTGCCCTGCAAGCCGCTCAGGGGCGCCTGCGGGGGGTGGTGATGCTTGAGCCGGACGTTGCGCGCCAAACCCTCATACAGATGGACCAGCTTGGGGTCAGAGGCGTGCGCCTGAACCTGATGGGGCAACCACTGCCGGACCTTGCGGCCCCGCAGTGGCGCCATCGCTTCGCGTGCATGGCCGAACTGGGCTGGCACGTCGAGCTGCATCGACAACTGGCGGACATTCCCACCCTGGTGCGGGCGCTGCAACCGTACGGGCTGGATATCGTCATCGACCATCTGGGAAGGCCCGATGCGCGCAGCGGGCTGGGGCAGGGAGGCTTCGCCGACCTATTGACCCTGGGCGGGCAGGGCAATGTCTGGGTGAAGGTTTCCGGTATCTACCGCCTGGAAGGCTCGCCCGAGCAGAACGAGCTGTTCGCCCGCCAGGCGCTGGGCGCGCTGGAAGCGCACTATGGGGCCGAGCGCCTGATGTGGGGCAGCGATTGGCCGCATACGCAGCACGAACGCACGATGAGTTATGGCCAGGCGCTCGAGCAATTGCAGGCCCTAGGCTGCTCCAGCGAGTTGCGCAAGGCGCTGTTGCTGGAGACGGCCAAGGACTTGTACCGTTTCAATTGAGCCAAAGAATGGGTACGCAAGGCTTCGGTCAACCAATAGCGCTCCTGTAGCGGGGGCGTCGGGGCAAGCAGTCACGGCAGGCGTTCGAATGTGGCTGTTTTGACGTGGTGCGAGTCCAGTCCGACCATCACTTCGAAGTTACCGGGCTCGGTCACCCATTGCAGGTTACGGTCCACGAATGCTAGCGCGGTGGGTGCAATCTCCAGCGTCAGGTCTCTGGCAGCGCCAGGCTCCAGGAAGATGTTCTGGAAGCCTTTGAGTTCTTTGACGGGCCGACTGACAGAGGCGCTCAGGTCCCGAAGATAGAGTTGCACGGTTGTTTCGCCCGCCAACGGTCCCTGATTGGTAACAGTGACTCGAACCTTCAAGCGCTCACCCGGACGCAGACGGTCGGTGGACAAGCGTGGGGCTGAGACATCGAACTGGGTGTAGCTCAGCCCGAAGCCAAAAGGAAAAAGAGGGGTGTCATCGACGTCGAAGTGGCGCGACCGGTAAGGTGCGGGGTCGATGGGGTCGAACGGCCTGCCGGTGTTCAGATGGTTGTAATACAGGGGGATCTGGCCGACGTTGCGCACGAACGTCACTGGGAGTTTCCCGGAGGGGTTGTAGTCGCCAAACAGCACATCAGCGATGGCATTACCCCCCTCGCTCCCGCTATACCAGGTTTCCAGTACGGCATCGGCCCACTTGGTTTCGTCGTCGAGGGCAAGCGGGCGGCCATTCATCAAAACCAGTACCACTGGAATGCCGGTATCGCTCAATGCCTTGAGCAGCGCACGTTGTCCGCCGGGTAGACCCAGCTCGGTCCTGCTCGCACCCTCATGGGACATGCCGCGCGCCTCGCCAAGCACCGCGACGATTACATCGGCTTGCCGAGCCACCGCCAGGGCCTGCTTGAGCATCGCTGCGGGAGGGCTTGGATCGATGTCGACGTGTTTGTCCGCAAGAAGCATCAGGGCCGATGGATCGTCAATGATGTTGGCCCCTTTGGCATAGCGCAATCGACCCTTGCCCGCCTGAGCCTGATGCATGCCGGAGCGAAGCGTGACCACCTCCTCGGGTCTGCCATTGGCATACCAACTGCCAAGCATGTCTGCCGCGTTATCGGCCAATGGGCCGATCAAGGCGATGTTCATG
The DNA here is from genome assembly GCF_900230165.1 of Pseudomonas sp. URMO17WK12:I9. Classification (NCBI taxonomy): domain Bacteria; kingdom Pseudomonadati; phylum Pseudomonadota; class Gammaproteobacteria; order Pseudomonadales; family Pseudomonadaceae; genus Pseudomonas; species Pseudomonas sp. URMO17WK12:I9. The sequence continues at coordinate 264,791 of NZ_OCMQ01000001.1, forward strand.
CTTTTATGCAGCGGCAGCGTGCGGTTTCGGTTTTTCAGCAGCACCAAGGAGCGGCGCGCCATATCCCGCGCTTGGGCACGATGCTGTCCGATCTGCTCGCTAGCGGCGTCGGCACCCAGGCGCTGATAAGGGGCATCAAACAGGCCCAATTCGTACTTGGTTGTGAGCACCTGGCGAACCGCGCCGTCCAGCTCGGCTTCGCTGACCTGTCCTTGCTTGATCAAGCCAGCCAGCTGGTCACGGTAATGACGGTCGCTCATGCTCATTTGTGTGCCAGCGGTCAGCGCTGCCTTGGCCGCCTGGGTGCCATCACGGGCCACGCCATGGTCTATCAGCTCTGCCACTGCGCCGTGGTCGCTGATGACTAAGCCTTTGAACTGCCACTGTGTGCGAAGCAGGTCTTTCAAGAGCCAGCCGTTGGCCGTTGCAGGGATGCCATTAAGGCTGGACAGTGCAGTCATCACGGCACCGGCCTTGGCTTCGATGGCAGCCTTGAAGGGGGGCAGGTAATCCTGATGAAGGCGTTGTTCGCTCATGTCAGCCGTGTTGTAGTCGCGCCCTCCCTCAACCGCTCCATAACCGGCAAAATGCTTGATACAAACCATCAGGCTGTCCGGTGCTGCCAGATGCGGTCGTTGCAAACCGCGGATGGCAGCCTCACCCATGCGCGAGGCCAGGTGCGTGTCTTCGCCGTAGCCTTCGGAGATGCGTCCCCACCGCGGGTCGCGACTGACATCCAAGACGGGAGCGAAGGTCATGTCCAAGCCATCGTTGGTCGCCTCGATTGCTGCAACGCGTGCACTTTTTTCCACCGCGCGCAGGTCCCAGCTGGACGCCTGACCCAAGTTGATGGGAAAGATGGTGCGACGTCCATGGATTACATCACCTGCAAAGAACAGCGGGATACCCAGCCGGCTACGCTCGACCGCCATGGCCTGCAGCCTGCGCAAATCCGTACTGTTGGCAGCCGGGTGGGTGAACATCGCCCCCACATCCCCGGCTGCGATGGCTGTGTTCATGTCTTGAGGCGCATCACCTTGAGCGGCATATTCCATTCGCAACTGTCCGATCTTTTCCTGCAAGGTCATCTGCGAGAGCAAATTGTCGATGAACGTCTTTTGCTGCGCGTCAGGCTTGTTAGCCAGGGCGGTGACAGGCCCTATCGCTGCGCAAAGCATCAACATGGCCGTGAGTGCAGGTGAGCGGGTTGCTCGCTTGCGAGGAGGCGTCATTCCATTGACTTCCTGGGCGAATTTCCCTGACATTGCCACCTGAGTGATCAAGCTCGCTACTCGCAGATCTACCAGTTGCCTATCCCCGATATCTGTGCAATCCCCACGACCTTCCTTCACCCGTGCCCTCGCGGCTTCACCCAGGACCAAGGACGATGAGTCATTCCTCGCAATTCACCTTGCTCGGCAAGCGGCGCTTCCTGCCTTTTTTCATTACTCAGTCGCTCGGTGCGTTCAACGACAACCTGTTCAAGCAGTCGCTGATCCTGGCCATCCTGTTCAAGCTGAGCCTTGGGGACGGTGACCGATCCATCTGGGTCAATCTGTGTGCCTTGCTGTTCATCCTGCCGTTCTTTCTTTTTTCGGCGCTGGGTGGACAGTTCGGGGAGAAATTTCCCAAGGACGCGCTCATTCGTGTGATCAAGCTGGCGGAGATCGGCATCATGTCGATCGGCGCGCTGGGGTTTGCGACCAATCACCTGGCCCTCATGCTGGTGGCCTTGTTCGGCATGGGTACCCATTCGGCGCTGTTCGGGCCGGTGAAGTACTCGATCCTGCCCCAAGCGCTGCGTGAGCAAGAGCTGGTAGGCGGCAATGGGCTGGTGGAGACGGGCACCTTCCTGGCTATCCTCGCCGGCACCATCGGCGCCGGGGTGATGATGTCGACCGAACGCTATGCCGCGGTGGTAGCCGGTGGCGTAGTGGGCACTGCCGTACTGGGCTATCTGGCCAGCCGCTGGATTCCCCGTGCCGCCGCTGCCTCACCCCACATGAAGCTGGACTGGAACATCTTCAGGCAGTCGTGGACTATCCTGCGCATGGGCCTTGCCCAGCCGCCTGCGGTATCGCGCTCGATCGTCGGCAACTCCTGGTTCTGGTTCGTCGGCGCCATCTACCTGACCCAGATCCCGGCCTATGCCAAGGACTGGCTGCACGGCGATGGCACCGTGGTCACCCTGGTGCTGACGCTGTTCTCGGTGGGCATCGCCCTGGGTTCCTTGTTGTGTGAGCGTCTGAGCGGGCGCAAGGTGGAGATCGGGCTGGTGCCGTTCGGCTCCTTTGGCCTGACCGTGTTCGGCCTGCTGTGGTGGTGGCATTCCGGGGATGTGCCCAGCGCTGCCAGCGCCCATGACTGGCTCGACCTGCTGGGCCTGAGCCAGGCGTGGTGGATTCTGCTGTCCATCGTCGGGCTCGGGGTGTTTGGCGGTTTCTATATCGTGCCGCTGTACGCATTGATTCAGGCACGCACCGCCGTAGACGAGCGCGCGCGGGTGATCGCTGCCAACAACATCCTCAATGCGTTGTTCATGGTGGTATCGGCCCTGTTGACCATGGTGCTGCTGGGCGTGGCTGGGCTGGACATCCCGCAGCTGTTTTTGGTCGTCTCGCTGCTGAACATCGCCGTCAACGCCTACATTTTCAGCATCGTGCCTGAATTCACCATGCGGTTTCTCATCTGGCTGCTCAGTCACTCGATGTACCGCGTCAAGCACCAGGGGCTGCAGCACATTCCCGACGAAGGCGCGGCATTGCTGGTGTGCAACCACGTGTCGTTCGTCGATGCCTTGTTGCTCGCTGGCGCGATACGCCGTCCCATTCGTTTCGTCATGTACTACAAGATCTACAACCTGCCCGTGCTCAACTTCGTGTTTCGCACCGCAGGCGCCATTCCGATTGCCGGACGCAGCGAGGACCTGGCGACGTACGAGCGCGCCTTCACCCGCATTGCCCGTTACCTGGCTGACGGCGAGCTTGTGTGCATCTTTCCCGAGGGCAAGCTGACAGGGGACGGTGAGGTCGACGTGTTCAAGGGCGGCTTGAGCCATATCCTTGAACAGACGCCGGTGCCGGTGATTCCCCTGGCGCTGCAAGGGCTGTGGGGCAGTTTCTTCAGTCGCGACCCGGCCAAAGGGTTTTTCAGAAGAATGTGGTCCCGTGTGACCGTCGTGGCAGGCAGCGCCATCCCTGCACAGGAGGCGCTACCAGAGCGGCTGCGCGAGCAGGTCATTGGCCTGCGCGCAGGCATTCGCTGAGCAAACCTGGCCAGCTGACCGGTATCAGCTGGCGCTGACCTTGAGGCCGATCAGGCCGCATACGATCAGTGCCACGCTGACCAGTCGAACCAACGCCATGGACTCACCGAACAGGATGATGCCGGCGATCACGGTGCCCACCGCGCCGACGCCGGTCCAAATGGCATAGGCCGTCCCCAGCGGCAGCTCTTTCATCGCCAGGCCCAGCAGGCCGAGACTGACGGCCATGGCGGCAACCGTCAGCGCGGTGGGCAGTGGCTTGCTGAAGCCGTCGGTATACTTGAGGCCAACGGCCCAGCCGACCTCGAACAGGCCGGCGAAGAACAGGATGATCCAGGACATGATGCGTCTCCATCGTTGCAAGTGATGGGGCCGTCCCCTGGATGATCACGCTGGGCGTCGTGAGGTCGTCCTCACCGTGAGCCCATGGTGCACATCTACGGTCTGCCGGGCAAGCCTGCGGGCCAATCGCCTGTCAGCGTCTGACACGTTTTGCGCCCTCGACGTCGGAGGAGGTGTCCTCCAGCCGCCGGAACCAGGTGGAAAGGAGCGCCCCGGAAATATTGTGCCACACGCTGAACAGCGCACTGGGCACGGCCGCCAGGGGCGAGAAGTGCGCAGCGGCAAGGGCTGCTCCTAGCCCGGAGTTCTGCATGCCGACCTCCAGCGCCAGCGACTTGCGCTGGGCCAAGGGCAGTTTGCACAGCTTGCCGGTGATGTACCCCAGCAAATAACCGAAGCTGTTGTGCAACATGACCACCGCCATGATCAACAGCCCCGACTCGGCGATTTTCGCCTGGCTGGCGGCCACCACGGCGCATACGATCAGTACGATGCTCACCACCGATACCAGTGGCAAAACCTGAACTGCGGTCTGCACGCGCTCACCCAGCAGGCGTTGGGCCAGCACGCCGAGTACGATCGGGAGCATGACCAGCTGCAGGATCGACCAGAACATATCCATGAAGGACACCGGAAGCCAGGCCGACGCCAGGAACCAGATCAGCGCAGGGGTCAGCAGTGGCGCCAGCAGCGTGGTGACGCCTGCGATGGCCACGGCCAGCGCGAGGTCGCCGCGCGACAGCCACACCATCACATTCGAGGCCGTACCGCTCGGGCAGCAGCCGACCAGGATCACGCCCACGGCGATCTGCGGCGGTAGCTCGAAGAGCTGGCACAGCAGCCAGGCCATGCCCGGCATGATCACGAAATGCGCGACCACCCCCAGCATGACCCGCCAGGGTTGACGGGCCAGGGCAGCGAAGTCGTCGAGCTTGAGGGTAAGGCCCATTCCGAACATCACCAGCCCCAGCAAGGGCACGATGGCCACCTTCAACCCAATGAACCATTGCGGTTGCAGGAAGGCCAGCACGGCGAACACCAATACCCACAAGGCAAAGGTGTTGCCGACGAATCGACTCAAGGCGGCGAGGGCGCGCATGGGGTTATCTCCAGTTCGACTGCATGCCCGGGCATTGTCGCTGCAGGCAGGGGGTCAAGTGCGGCAACGGTGCCGCACTCAAGTGTCGTGGGTACTGCCAACCCGCAGCGGGCTCACACCCCTTGCGGGATTTCTTCGCCGCCCAAAGCTTCGAAGAGCACGGGCAGGAACTCTGCAAATGTCATCATCATCAGCTGGAAGCTGGCGTCGAACTGCTGCGCGGCCTCGTCACCGCCATCCTGCTCGGCCTGCTCCTGCAGCAGTTCCTCGAATTTCAGGCGCTTGATGACCATCTTGTCGTCCAGCACGAACGACAGTTTGTCCTGCCAGGCCAGGGCGAGTTGGGTCACGACCTTGCCGGTACTCAGGTGCAGCTGGATTTCCTCGCCAGTCAGGTCCTGGCGCTTGCAGCGCACAATGCCGCCATCTTCGGCCGTGTCGCGCAGCTCGCATTCGTCCAGCACATAGAAGCCTTCGGCGGCATTCTGGGATTTGACCCAGTCGGTCATGGTGGCCACCGGGGCGATCTTGACGGTGGCCGGCCGCACGGGCAGCGAGCCCATCACTTCGCGCAGCGTGGACAGCAGGTCTTCGGCGCGTTTGGCGCTGGCCGAGTTGACCAGAATCACCCCCAGGCGCGGGGCGATGGCAGCGAAGATCATCGAGCGGCGAATGAAGGCGCGAGGCAGGAAGGCCTGAATGATCTCGTCCTTGATCTGGTCACGCTCCTTCTTGTAGACCTTGCGCATCTGTTCGGTCTCGATCTCTTCGACCTTTTCCTTGACCGCGTCATTGACCACGCTGCTGGGCAGAATACGTTCTTCCTTGCGTGCAGCGATCAGCAGGTAATCGCCACTGACGTGCACCAGCGGGGCATCTTCGCCCTTGCCGAACGGGGCGACGAAACCGTAGGTGGTCAGCTCCTGGCTGGCGCACGGACGGGCTGGCTTGCTGGCCAGGGCAGCCTCCAAAGCTTCAGGCTCGAAGGGCACGTCCTGGGTCAGGCGGTAGGTCAGCAGGTTCTTGAACCACATCGGGGAAGTCTCTCATTAATGCATAAGGCGGGCATTATTCTCCTACCAGCCCCGGAAGGCCAACCCTGTCAGAGGGCCAGCAGTGCACAAACCGGACGAAATCGGGCCGTTACGCTAGGTCGTTGAAAGATCTGTACTTTTTTCGAAATAAAGTGAAAGAAAGTGCTTGCCAGGGGGCAGGGCCGTCCGTAGAATGCGCCCCACACCGAGACGAAGGGTGATTAGCTCAGCCGGGAGAGCATCTGCCTTACAAGCAGAGGGTCGGCGGTTCGATCCCGTCATCACCCACCACTCGATGTATAGCGCAGCGGTAGTTCAGTCGGTTAGAATACCGGCCTGTCACGCCGGGGGTCGCGGGTTCGAGTCCCGTCCGCTGCGCCATTTTGATTAACAGATGGGTGCTTGTCACCGGTCTGAAGCCACAAGGTCGAGCGCCTTGGGCTGACCCAGTTTCAATCGGGCGCGAGCCTGAACGATACGCAGCGGTAGTTCAGTCGGTTAGAATACCGGCCTGTCACGCGGGGGGTCGCGGGTTCGAGTCCCGTCCGCTGCGCCATCTTCGCATCAAGGTCCCTAGAACACCTTGAGGCAACCATGACGAATGGTCATTGAGCCGTTTTTCATGCCTTCCCCCAGGCTGTCTGGTGGGTAGACCCAAGTTTCAATCGGGCGCAACCCGAAATAAAACGCAGCGGTAGTTCAGTCGGTTAGAATACCGGCCTGTCACGCCGGGGGTCGCGGGTTCGAGTCCCGTCCGCTGCGCCATATTCAGCTTCAAGGGCCCACTGAACACCCTGAAGCAAACAGAAAGCGACCTTAGGGTCGCTTTTTTTATGCCTGCATTTCAGTTTTATAGTCGCCTTTCAGGCCCGGGCCGCCTGGCCATTGAGGCCTGGGCGCTCCTCGGCCCGCAGGGTCAGTACCTCGAACCCTTCGTCCGTCACGGCCACCGTGTGCTCCCATTGCGCTGACAGGCTGCCGTCACGTGTCACCACGCTCCAGCCATCCTTGAGCGTGCGGGTGCCGCGCCCGCCCTGGTTGATCATGGGCTCGATGGTGAACACCATGCCTGGCTTGAGCTTCATGCCCATGCCGCGCTGACCGACATGCAGCACCTCTGGCGCTTCATGCATCTGCTGGCCAATGCCATGCCCACAATACTCTCGGACCACGCTGTAGCCTGCGGCCTCGGCATGCGCCTGCACGGCATGGCCAATGTCACCCAGGGTGGCCCCAGGTCGTACTTGCTCGATGCCTTTCCACAGCGCCGCATAGGTGGTGTCGATCAGGCGCCGGGCTTCATCATCGATCTGCCCGATGGCGTACATTTTAGAAGAGTCAGCAATGTAACCGCCTTGTTCCAGCGTGATGTCGACGTTGACGATCGAACCTTCTTTGAGTACTTCATCGGCGTCAGGCATGCCATGGCACACCACATGATCGACCGAGGTATTGAGCGCATAGGGGAAGCCGTACTGGCCTTTGCTGGCCGGTCTTGCCCGAAGGGCCTGGACGATGAAGTCTTCTGCGTGGTCATTGATCTGCAGGGTGGTGATGCCTGGACGGATGAAACTGTCGAGTTCGGCGAACACCTGTGCCAGCAGTTGGCCTGCGCGGCGCATCAGGTCGAGCTCGGCGGGGGATTTGATGATGACCTTGGACATAAACGCGAATAATCACTCCAGCTAGAATGCCTCAAAGCATAGACCCACGGCATACCCACATGCCACCGTCGAGCACCGATGCGTCACTTGATCGTGGATGATTTCTTTGTCGGTACCTGCTGTTTTAAACATGACTTTAGCGCTGGCGCGGGGGATCTGTCAGGTCATGGCATGAAGCTGTTACCTGGTTGATGAATAACGATTCACTTGCTGAACTTACTTACTCAAACCCGCTCCTATGCCGGTAGCCATTGGTGAGGGCCGCCTGCTAAGCTCGCGGCCTCTACCCTGATTGCCCTTATGGCGCATGAACAAGGAATTAGCATGAAACAGCATCGTTTGGCGGCTGCGGTTGCCCTGGTAGGCCTGGTACTGGCTGGTTGTGATCAGCAGGCCAGCAGCCCCGAACTGAAGACGCCTGCGCAGAAAGCTTCCTACGGCATTGGCCTGAACATGGGCAAGAGCCTGGCGCAGGAAGGCATGGACGACCTCGATTCCAAGGCGGTAGCGCTGGGTATCGAGGACGCCGTTGGCAAGAAAGAGCAGCGCCTGAAGGACGAAGAACTGGTAGAAGCCTTCACTGCCTTGCAGAAGCGTTCCGAAGAACGCCTGGCCAAGGCCAGCGAAGAGGCGGCCACTGCGGGCAAGAAGTTCCTTGAAGAAAACGGCAAGAAGCAAGGCGTGGTGACCACCGCCTCGGGTCTGCAGTACGAAGTTGTCAAGAAGGCCGATGGCCCGCAGCCCAAGCCAACCGACGTGGTGACCGTTCACTATGAAGGCAAGTTGATCGACGGCAAGGTCTTCGACAGCTCCGTCGAGCGCGGCAGCCCGATCGACCTGCCGGTCAGCGGCGTGATCCCAGGTTGGGTCGAAGCGTTGCAATTGATGCACGTTGGCGAGAAGTACAAGTTGTTCATCCCTGCTGACCTGGCCTACGGCGCCCAGAGCCCGAGCCCGTTGATCCCAGCCAATTCGGTTCTGGTGTTTGACCTGGAACTGATCGCGATCAAGGACCCAGCGCAGCTGCAAGGTGGTGAGCCTGAGGCCGAAGCGCCTGCCGACGCACCGGCTGAAGCACCTGCCAAGTAAGGCGTGTTTCGATTGAAACGAGCGCGCTGTCATCACGGAGCGTTCGGTTCACTTGATACCATTGGGGCCGCTATGCGGCCCTAATAGTATCTGCGGCAAAGCTAAATCCTGGGGAGGCTGCGCGGCCGATCCGCAGCCCCGGCAAGGCCGTAACTGCGCGGGTACAGCGTACTCCGCCTACACGGGTATCTGATGACATTCAGAGCCGTGCTGAACCTGTGGCGGAGCTGCCTTACAGGACGTTCGCATTTGGGCATCCCGTTCGAACCTGCTCTGGCGCCCATGGTCCGAACAAGGACAGGCGCTGGGTGTAAGCTGCGTCTGAAATAACTGTCCTAGGGCGGGCCCGCGCAGTGCTCTGTAACCGCTGTGTAAAAAATGCCCGATCTTGTCCGGTGCCCTGTTTATGGGCCAGCGGGCTCGGAAACGTCCCCCTGTTCACAAGGTTATCCACAATAAATGTGGATAACCTTTTCCGTCTGGAGGCACTATGAAGGCACCTTGGAATTTCACGCGCTTCCTGCCCCTGGCAGAGCGCCTGCTCAGCCGTGGGCGCTTGCCGGCGCTGCTGTTCGCGGTGGCCCGCAAAGGGCCACGCTTGGGCAAACTGCGCGAAGACGTGAAGTTGATGCAGGCCCTGTGCCTGGCATGGTGGCGAGGCGAGTACCGGGCGATCAACCGCAAGGCCTTGATTACGATCGTTGCCGGTCTGCTTTATTTCGTAAGCCCCATCGACGCCATCCCGGACTGGTTGCTGGGCGTAGGTTTTCTGGATGACATCGCCGTGCTGGGGTGGGTGCTCAAGACCGTTTCCGATGAACTGGAGCGCTTCAAGGCCTGGCGGGACACCCAGTCGCCAGAACGGCTGCAGGTAGTTGAGCGTCTTCCAGCCACCCCCGAAGACCTGCGTCTGGAGCGTGAAATCCCTTGAGGCGTCAGTGACACGGTAGAACCCTGCCAGCGCTCGACTGCAAAGATCCTGAACTTGGTCATATAATTGGCACATGAAACACGCCAATGGATTACCTTCAGTAGTCCTCTCGAAGGGATTTTTGCAATGGATATTCAGGTCATCAGCCGCGACGGTCAACCCGAGTATGCCGTCGTACCGTGGGAAGACTACCAGGCGCTGCTCAAGGCAGCAGGGCAGGCCCCAGCGAATACCCCAGTACAGTCACCTGTCGAAGAAGCCGCCTCACATGCCGCTTTGCCCGCATTTAGCGAAGTAGGTGCCATACGCCGGGACAAAGGCATCGCCGCCGAGCACCTGGCCCGCAATGTGGGGGTGAGCCCGGCTTACCTGGCGATGATCGAGTCGGGCGAGCGGGAGCCCGATGCCGCCATTCGCCGTGCCCTGGCCTGGCACCTGGGTGTGCCTGGCTGGAGCGAGGCTTCATGAGTCAGGTCAGGATCAGCCGCCAGCACTGGGACAACCTGCTGGGCGAGCTGGATCTGGCCCGACGGCAACGTCATTTGCTGACCTACCGAGCGCTCATCGAGCGCCTGCAACTGCCAAGTCCTGCCATGCAGACACTGACCGCAGCGCTTGAGTACCTGGCAGTGCTGGATGCGCGTGCCGAACAACCCCTGCGCAGTTCATTGGTGATCAGCCAGGGTGCCAGCCGCTTGCCGCGCACAGGCTTCTTTGAGTGCGTCGAGCGGTTAGGGCGCTTCACAGGGCCTGTCGATGGCATGGAGGCCGCTTCCTGGCATGCCTCTGAAGTCGCACGCGTATTCGAATACACGTATCCCGATCCCGCCTGATCAGACCCAGCAACGCTGAGCCCTTCAACCCTTCTCCAGGCGCTCCTACCAATGACCCAAAAAGAAAGCCGGGCATCAATGAGCCCGGCTTTTCTTTACACATCAGGGGAGGGTGGCGAATGGATCGTCCCTCCCCAGGGTCTGCCGCTTACTTCTTAGCCACCTTGGTGCTGGCGCTGAGGTAATCGATCAGGATGCGCCCGGTTTCCGACAGGTAGGCGTCGTCTTCCGGCTTGGTGTCTTCATCCTCGGTCGGCAGTGCATCCTCATCTTCTTTCTTCAGCTCCTTGAGCGGTTCCTCGCCCTTGGCCTTGCGACGGATGTTTTCCAGAGCCAGTTGCTTGGCCTCGACTTCATCGTGACGCGCCCGACGCTCTTGCTCATTGAGGCTGACGGTCTTTTCGGTCATCAGTTTCTGGGTCAATGCCAGACGGTCGCGGATGTAGATGAACTCGGCATCCTTGTCGCTGCGTGCCTGGTGCTGAGCCTTGAGCTGGGCCAGGTAAGGCTTGAAGGGGTCTACCGCAGGCTTGACGACAGGACGGATGGTGTCCCATGGCATCGCCTCGGGCAGGGCGCTTTCGCCGATTTCCTTGGTGTCGATGATCGACGGATAGTCGATGTCCGGCAATACGCCCTGGTGCTGGGTGCTCTGCCCGGAAACCCGGTAGAACTTAGCCAGGGTCAGCTTGAGCTCGCCATGGTTAAGTGGCTGAATGGTCTGCACGGTGCCCTTGCCGAAGGTCTGGCCACCAATGATCAACGCGCGGTGATAATCCTGCATGGCGCCAGCGAAAATCTCCGATGCCGAGGCGGACAGGCGGTTGACTAGCAAGGCCAGCGGCCCCTTGTAGAAGGCACCTGGGTTTTCATCTTCAAGCACATCCACACGGCCATCGCTATTGCGCACCAGCACAGTAGGGCCTTTTTCGATGAACAGGCTGGTCAGCTCGGTCGCTTCCTGCAGCGAACCACCGCCATTGTTGCGCAAGTCGATGACCACGCCGTCGACTTTCTCTTTCTGCAGCTCGGTCAGCAGCTTCTTCACGTCACGCGTGGTGCTCTTGTACTCCGGATCACCTGCGCGGTAGGCCTTGAAGTCCAGGTAGAACGCCGGGATCTCGATAATGCCGAGTTTGTAGTCACGCCCGTCCTGCTTGAGTTTGAGCACCGACTTCTTGGCCGCCTGCTCTTCGAGCTTGACCGCTTCACGCGTGATCGACACGATCTTGCTGGTCTGATCGCTGGGGGCGTTGCTCGCCGGGATGATTTCCAGGCGTACCACCGAGCCCTTGGGGCCGCGAATCAGCTTGACCACTTCGTCCAGGCGCCAGCCGACGACGTCGACCATTTCCTTGTTGCCCTGAGCAACGCCTATGATCTTGTCGGCCGGTGCGACCTGCTTGGTCTTGGCCGCAGGCCCCGCCGGTACCAGGCGCACGATCTTGACCTGATCGTTGTCGCTTTGCAGCACCGCGCCAATCCCTTCGAGCGACAGGCTCATGTTGATGTCGAAGTTTTCGGCGTTGTCCGGCGACAGGTAGTTGGTGTGCGGGTCGTAGGACTGGGCAAACGTATTGATGTACGCCTGGAAAATGTCTTCGGCGCGGGTCTGATCCAGGCGTGCCAGCTGGTTCTTGTAGCGCTTGATCAGGGTTTCCTGAATCTGCTTGGGCTCTTTGCCAGCAATCTTCTGGCGCAGCACCTCGTCCTTGACGCGTTTACGCCACAGGTCGTCCAGGGCAGCCTGGTCCTTGAGCCAAGGCGCGTCCTTGCGGTCGATCAGCAAGGTCTCGTTGACCGTGAAGTCGATCTTGTCCACGCCCTTGTTGAGCTCGGCCAAGGCGAAGTCCAGGCGCTGCTTGACCCGGTCCAGGTAGCGCTTGTAGATGGTGAAGCCAGGGTCGAGGTTGCCGCTTTTGAGGAAGTCGTCGAACTGCGTCTTCCACTTGTCGAATTCGGCGATGTCGGCGGCGGTGAAATAGCTGCGCGCCGGGTCCAACAGCTTGATGTAGCTGTCGTAGATGATGACCGAACGGGCGTCATCCAAGGGCGGCTTGCTGTAGTGATGGCGTTTGAGCAGCTCCACCACGTTGAGGCTGGCGACGATTTCGTCGCGGTCCGGTTGCAGGCTGTCCCATTTGTTGGCGGCCGCCGCATTGCCGCCGAGCGTAAGGCTGCCAAGGCCGATCATCAGTGCCAGGGCGGTGCTGGGTAGGAAATGCTTCATGCTGATTCGACGTGGGGGCAATTGATCACGCATAGTAGGCCGTCTTTTCCGTTCGCCGGTTCCATAAAAACCGGGCGCATACTGCAAAAAGCCTGGGCACGGGTGGCCCAGGCTCGGTCATATGATTCAACTATGGAGGCACTGTGAAGGCATTGCAAGGCGTTGACGGACATGTCACCTGGGTCGAAGCCGAACGTCCGGCGTGTGACGCAGGACAAGTACGCATCCGGGTCGCGGCTGCGGGGTTGAACCGTGCCGATTTGCTGCAGATGAAAGGGCTCTATCCGCCGCCGCCCGGCGCCAGCCCCTACATGGGCCTGGAATGTGCCGGCGTGATCGCAGAAGTGGGGGCCGGGGCAGCCTGGCGGGTGGGCGACAGGGTGTGCGCACTGCTGGCCAGCGGTGCCATGGCCGAGGAAGTGATCGTCGATGCGCGGCACGTGCTGCCTGTGCCCGAAGGGCTTAGCCTGCATGAAGCGGCAGCCCTGCCGGAGGTCTACGCGACGGCGTGGCTGAACATCTTCCAGCTGGGCGGCGTCAAAGCCGGCGAGAAGGTGCTGGTGCACGCCGGTGCCAGCGGCGTGGGGTCGGCTGCCATTCAACTGTGCAAGGCGTTCGGCAACAGCGTCTGGGTCAGCGTCGGCTCGGCCGAGCGACTGGCGTATTGCCAGGCCCTGGGCGCGGCAGGTGGCGTGGTGCGCAACCAGAACCTCGATGACCTGGAAGCCATCGGCCCATTCGATGTGATTCTCGACCCGGTCGGCGCCAGCTATGGCGAGCTGAACCTCAAGCTGCTGGCCCGCGACGGGCGCTGGGTGATCATCGGCGTGATGGGTGGACGCACGTTCGAACTGGACTTGGCCCAGGTCATGGGCAAGCGGGCGCAGATCACGGGCTCGACCTTGCGCAACCGTGACGATGCATTCAAGGCCGAACTGTTGAGTGACTTGCACCAGCAAGTCTGGCCGCTGTTTACCGAGGGGCGGTTGTCACCGCAGTTGGTTGATACCTACCCGGTGGAGTTCGCCCAGGCAGCCTACGCCGAACTCGAGACCAACCAGGTGTCCGGCAAGCTGGTCATGATCATCGACCCGAGCCTGGCCTAGTGTCGGGCCCGCTTGCCTGCTCGGGTACTGGCCTCATGACGCCCTCATAGTCCCTGCGGGCCTGCGTGAACGCAGGCCCACGGGGGCAGGGCAAGCCTTGGCACTGAACAGCGAACGCGGGTTCAGTGCCAGCTCAAGATCGGCCAACCGTGGGCTTGCGCATGCTCGCGCAACACAGGGTCCGGGTTCACGGCACAAGGGTGATCCACCTTCAGCAACAAGGGCAGGTCATTGCGCGAGTCGGAATAGAAGCTCGCGCCCTCCAGGTTTTCCTGCTCCTGGTCCAGCCAGGCCATCAAGCGGGTGATCTTGCCTTCCTGGTAGGTGAGTACGCCATGGGTAGCCCCGGTATAGACGCCATTGCGGGCCTCCAAGTCGATTGCCAGGTATTCGTCCACGCCCAGGCGTGCAGCAATCGGTCCAACCAGGTGTACCCCTGACGCAGAAATGATCAGCACCCGGTCCCCGCGCTTGCGATGTTCGGCGATGCAGCGGCAGGCATCGCCTAAAATGATCGGTTCGATGACATCTTCCACCCACGGCTCGACCAAGTGTGCGACCTCTTCCAGGGTCCGCCCGGCAATCGGCTCCAGGCTGAACGCCATGTAATCTTCCATCGCCAGCTCGCCTTTGCTGTAGGCCTCCATGAGCGCGCGGTCACGGCGCAAGAACGTGTCACCATCCACCCACCCCAGCCGGGCCATGTGTTCGCTCCACAGTGACGCGCAGTCGCCGTGAATCAGGGTTTCGTCCAGATCGAAAATGGCTAGCGCCATACATGCATCTCCTTAAGCCACTTCCCGTAGCGCACTGGGGTCTATCGACACGCTGACCCGCTGACCGTCGGCATGCAGGTCGGCGGGTGAGCGGTTGAGCACATCCACCACCAGCTCTACCTCGCGTACCTGCACCCGATAACGTATCACGTTGCCCAGCAGGCTGTGACTGCGCACCTGGGCGTCGAGTTCGCCGTGCAGACCCAGTGTGATGGATTCTGGGCGTATGGCCAGGCGCCCGGTGACAGGCCGCTGCAGCAGGCGGCTGGCACTGTCGGCGTCCAGCAGGTTGTAATTGCCGATGAAACCGGCGGCAAACAGGTCCACCGGGGCCGTGTAGAGAGTCTCTGCATCACCGCTTTGCACGATACGGCCCTGATTCATCAGGAAGATGCGGTCTGACAGCGTCAAGGCCTCTTCCTGGTCATGGGTAACGAAGATCGTGGTCAAACCCAGTTCCCTCTGGATGGCGCGGATCTGTTCACGCAGGTGTTTGCGAATACGCGCATCGAGCGCCGAAAGCGGCTCGTCCAGCAACAGCAGTCGGGGGCGGGTGACCAGGGAGCGGGCCAGGGCGACGCGCTGGCATTGCCCGCCAGACAACTGGTGAGGGTAACGTGCGGCGAAGTCATTCAATTCCACCAGCTGCAATGCCTCGCGCACCCGTGCCTGGCTTTCATCACCCCTGACCTTCTGCATGCGCAGCCCGAAGGCGACATTCTGCTCCACCGTCATGTTGGGAAACAGCGCGTAGCTCTGGAAGACCATGCCGATACCGCGCTTCTGCGGGCTCTGCGGCACGATGTCGATGCCGTCGAGCAGGATCTGCCCGCTGTCAACGGGCGTGAGCCCGGCGATGCAGCGCAGCAGCGTGGACTTGCCGCACCCTGAGGGGCCGAGCAGGGTGATGAACTCGCCCCGTTCGATCTGGCAATCGATCTGGCTGAATACCGGGCTACCGGCGTAGCTTTTTTGCAGGTTGCGTACGCTGACGTAGCTCATGTCAGGTCTTGTCCTTGTTCAAGCGGTTGGCGACCCACGTCAGGATCAGCACGAAGGCGAAATAGGAGATCACCAGCGCACTGTTGAAGTGACCGCTGCTGTTGCGCATGTTGTTGAGGTACACCTGCAGGGTCTCGTAGCGCGTGCCCACCAGCAGGTTGGCGAACACGAACTCCCCGAACAGGAACGAGAACGACAGCAGCAGGGCCACCATCAGGCCCTTGCGCAGGTTGGGGAGTACCACCAGCAAAGCCGCCTGCCAGGTGCTCGCGCCCAGCAACTGCGCCGCGTCCATCAGGTCGCGCAGATTGATGGCCTGCAGGTTGTTGGTGATGGCCCGGTACATGAAGGGCAGGGCGATGGTGAAGTAGCAGCCGATCAGAATCCACGGTGTCCCCACCATGGCCATCGGCCCACTGCCATACAGTTGCAGCAACCCCACCGACGACACCACAGGTGGTACGGCAAACGGCAGCAGGATCAGGACATTCATCAACGCGTCGAGCCGGGGGAAGTGATAGTGCACCACGAACAGCAGTGGCAGGATCAGCACGACCGACAGCAGCAGCGCGCCGACGCACACCAGCAGCGACTGGCCGAATGCCGCCAGAAAGCGCGGCTCGCTCCACAACGCCACGTACCACTTCAGGGTCAGGCCGCTGGGAAGCAGGGTGGCCGACCAACTGGTGGCCAGGGAGTAGAGCAGGGTGCCGGCCAGTGGCATCAGCAAAATCAGAAACAGCAGGTAGACCACGGCGCGGTGGTACCAGCCGCCTCCTTTGGGGTCAGCGCGCATGGTAGCTCCTTTTCAACAACCATTGATGCACCACGGTAACCACCGTCATCAGCCCTACCAGCACCATTGCCAGGGCACTGGCAAGGTTCGGATCGAGGCTGATGTCGCCGGCCACCAGGCCCGCGATGCGTATGGGCAGTACGTTGAAGTTACCGGTGGTCAGGGCATAGACCGTGGCGTAGGCGCCCAGGGCATTGGCCAGCAGGATGACGAAGGTGCCCAGCAGCGCCGGGGCCAGCACCGGCAGCCCGATGTGCCGCCAGAACTGCCAGTGATTGGCGCCCAGCAGCGCAGCCGACTCGCGCCAGTCTTCGCGCAGCGCGTCGAAGGCCGGGTACAGCAGCAGGACACCCAAGGGGATCTGGAAATAGGTGTACACCAGGATCAGCCCGCTCTTGGAGTAGATGCTGAAGTCTTCCAGCAGGCCCATCTGCTTGAGCAACAAGGTCAATGCGCCGTTGAAGCCGAGCAGGATGATGAACGCGAACGCCAGCGGCACGCCGGCAAAATTGCTGGTCATGTTGGCAAAGGCACTGACGAAGTCGCGCAGCCGCGAGTCCACCTGACGCAGCGAATAGGCGCCCAAGGTCGCGATGAAGATGCCGAACAGGCTGGACCAGAAGCTGATCTCCAGGCTGCGTTGCAGGGCTTGCAGGTAGAACTTGGAGGCGAACACCTTGCTGAAGTTGTCCATGCCCCAACCCGCCTCCGACTGCAGGCTGCTCAGCGCCACCCAGGCCAGCGGGGCGATCTGGAAGATCACGAAAACGGCAGCGAAGGGCACCAGGCACAGCAACGCCAGGTTACGGCCACGAGGCGATTGGCTCATTTGAGCAACTCCCGGCAGACCGATTTGTCGTGAGCGGCGCCAAGCAACTCACAGATGGTCCCGCACAGGTCGGTCTGCAGTGGCTTGGCCGATGGGTCGAGGCTGAAGGCTGCGCCGAACACGAACAGGGGTACTTCGCGCTCTTCGGCCAGCAGCCCGTTGTGCGAGCGATCGTTGTTCATGCCATGGTCGGCGGTCACCAGCACTTGATAGCCCTCGTCGAGCCACCTGGGCAGGTAATCGGCCAGCAGGATGTCCGCGCTGCGGGCAGCATTGCGGTATTGGCTGCTGTCCAGCCCATGGTGGTGGCCCACATCGTCGATGCTCATCGGGTGCACCAGCAGGAAGTTGGGCGCATGGCGCCGGCGCAGGTATTCGCCGTCCGCCAGCAGGTGTGAATCGGGGTAGCGATCGTCCCAGTAGAACAACCCGTGCTGGATGGGCAACTTGGGGGCGTGGGTATGCCGGTCACGCTGGGGGTCGAACGGGGAGCGGTTGTAGAGCTCGCTCATCCAGTGATAGGCCGCCGCTGCCGTGCCCAGGTTGGCCTCGCGGGCGTAGTGGAACACGCTGCGCTGGTTGGAAAGCCGGTTGACGTTGTTGTGCACGATGCCGCTGTCGATAGGGGGCACACCCGTGAGAATGCACTCGTACAGCGGACGGGACAGCGACGGCAACTCGCACTCCATGCGGTAAAGCGCGGCGCGGTCGGCCTCGACATAGGCGTGCAAGTGGCCCATGGCGTGGTGGGCAACCTGATAGTTCAGCCCGTCCAACAGCACCAGGATGACGTTGTGGCTCATTGATGACTCCGCAAAAAACCATCGGGGAAGGGGGCGCTCGCATTGCGCGGCGCCGCGCCGGGGAGTTACTGCTGGCGCGACGCCGGCTCGCTGGGGCTGCCATACAGGCGGGACGGCCAGCGTGGCAGCTGGCAGGCCCGTCTGCATGCCTCATTCCATCTCGATGATCACCTGGTCCTGCCACATCTGCGGCAGCTTCTTGGAGGTCGCTTCCCACACCTCGGCGTTCTTGATCGGCTGCGCAGGCGCATATTGCTCGTTGGGCAGCAATTTGGCCTGCACATCTTCCGGCAACTTCAGGTGCTCGGCGCGGATCGGGCGTGCATGCCCCTTGGCCAGGTTGATCTGCCCGGCATCGCTGAAGATGTATTCACGCGTCAGCTTCGCGGCATTGGGGTGTTTTGCGTACTTGTTGATGATGGTGGTGTAGCCCGAGGTGATCGAGCCGTCCGATGGGATCAGCACTTCGAAGCGCTTGGGGTCGATCTGATCGCGGTAGCTCAAGCCATTGAAGTCCCAGACCACGCCCACTTCCACCTCGCCCTTTTCCAGGGTCTGGATGGTCGGGTTAGCCAGAGAAAGGCGCTTTTGCTGGGCCAGCTTGGTGAACAGTTGCAGGCCTGGGGCCACGTTGCTCTCATCGCCCTTGTAGGCGATGGCGGCGGCCAGCACACCATTGGCGGCCTGGGCGGCGGTGCCGACATCACCGATGGCCACCTTGTACGTGCCGCGCTCCAGGTCGTGCCAGGTCTTGGGCCGCTCTGACTCCTTGACCAGGTCCTTGTTGATGATGAACGCGATGGTGCCGGTGTAGGCCAGCGCCCAATGGCCGTCCTTGTCCTTGGCCCACTCTGGCACCTGGTCCCAGGTGCTTGGCTTGTACGGCTGGCTTACGCCCTTGGCGATGGCGATGGGTCCGAACGCTGCGCCCACATCGCCGATGTCGGCACTGGCGTTGTCTTTCTCCGCCTCGAACTTGGCGATTTCCTGCGCCGAACTCATGTCGGTGTCGCTGTGCTTGAGCCCGTACTTGCTGGCCAGGTCCTGCCAGGTGTCCTTCCAGTTGGCCCAGGCGTCGGGCATGCCCACGCTGTTGACCATGCCTTCCTTGCGGGCGGCATCCTCCAGTGCCTTGAGGTCATCTGCGGCCATGGCCGACGTGCAGAACGCGATTGCCGAACCGAGCAGTGACGCCATGAACAACTTTTTCATCCGTAGCTCCTTGGGTGGGTGCATCGACCGAACGCTGTTGTGTATGAAGCCGTTGTCTGCAGCCTTGGTCTAGGTCAGCAAACCTTGAGCCAAGGTAGGCCGGTAGCGTGACAATTTGATGTAGCCCCAGGTCCAGCTGCCTGATCGCGGCCTCTGGCAATACAGCGTAGACCACCTGCGAGCGGGGCTTCACAAGGCCTGGCCCGTTTCTGGCAGCACCAGCCGGGCAGTCTTGTCACGGGATGTTCATCAGCCCTGCCTAGGCTTGTATCCAGTGCCCCGTGCCCTGTAGTGGGGCTGGCCTAGTCCAGATAGGTAACCTTTGATGCAGCCGATGCCACCGCGCGCGGTAACAGCCATCTGTAACGCCCTTGAGGAGCAGATCGGACACGGCCTTTTGGCGCCTGGCGGCAAGCTGCCTGCCGAACGCCGGCTCAGCGAACTCTTCGCCACCACGCGCATCACCCTGCGCGAAGCGTTGGTGCAGTTGGAGGCAAGGGGGTTGATCTATCGCGAGGAGCGGCGGGGCTGGTTCGTCGCCCCCGAACGCTTGAGCTATGACCTCATCGCGCGCAGCCACTTTCATGCAATGGTGCGTGAGCAGGGGCGGGCCGCCAGTACCGAGTTGCTGTCGGCTCGGCTGCAGCCGGCGTCGGCGGCCATTTGCGAGCGGTTGCAACTGCCGGCGTTATCCAGTGTGGTGCGCATCTGCAGGCTCAGGCGCATCGACGGCAGGGCGGTGCTGTACGCCGAGCACTACCTCAACCCGCGTTACTTTCCGGCCATCCTCGAGCAAGACCTGGCCCAGTCATTGACCGAAATCTACGCGCGCCAGTACGGTCTGCACTACGGGCAGGTGTGCTTCGAGATCCTGCCCACCGCATTGCCCGTGCAGGCGGCCGGTGCGTTGAAGGTGTCAGCAGGCAGCCCTGGGCTGCAAATCACCCGGGTCAACAGCGACCAGCAGGGGCAACTGATCGACTGCGACCTTGAATACTGGCGCCATGACGCCATCTGCATCAGGGCACAGGCAGGCTAGCCGGGCGGCCTCTTGAGGGCGCCAGCGAGGACGCGATCCATGGCCAACCGGCTTCAACCGGACGGCTCGGTTTGTGTCATGGCGCCTGCGCCGGCCGTTACCACCTGCACCGACAACCTGGGCGTTGCCAAGTCCAACCCGGCTTCGTCGAGCTGGCGCTTGAGTGCCAGGTTGAAGGCCCGCGACACCTCCCACTGCTTGATCGGCGCCGTCTTGAAGCGTGCCCGCAACACCGCTGAACCCGACTCGAAGCTCTCCACCCCTTGCAGTTCCAGCGGCGACCAGATGTTGCGGCGCATCAGCGGATCGCTGCGCAGCTTCTGACCGACCTCGCGCACCAGTGTGATCGCCTGGTCGATGTTCATGTTGTAGGGGATCGCCACGCGGAAGATCGCATAGCCGAATTCGCGGGAGTAGTTCTTGATGCTCTTGATTTCGCTGAAAGGAATGGTGTGCACGATGCCATCGATGTCCCGCAGACGCACGGTGCGGATGGTCAGGCCTTCCACCGTACCCAGGTGGCCGCCGACATCCACGTAGTCGTCGATGGCCAGGGAGTCCTCGATGATGATGAACAGCCCGGTGATCAGGTCGGCCACCAGCGACTGGGCGCCGAAGCCGATCGCCAGGCCGATGACACCGGCACCGGCCAGCAGCGGCGTCACGTTCATGCCCATGTTGGCCAGGGCCACGATCACCGCGATGATGAAGATGAACACGAACATCACGTTGCGGATCAACGGCATCATGGTCTGCGCCCGGGCGTTGGCCATGCCGCGGCGCGAGCGGACCAGCGCATGGTGTACCGCCGTGTCCGCCAGGATCCACACCAGCCACGCGACAATCAGCGTCCCTGCCAGGCCCATCAGGCGCAGGCTGATGTCATGCCCATCGCCTTCGGCGAAGCTGATCATCGACAGCCCCCATACCCGAAGGCCCAGTTCGATGAACACCAGCCAGATGAACAGGTGGACCAACAAGTAGCCAAAGTTGCGCAGCCGCTCGGCATACACCGCATGGCGCTTGCCGGCGCGCTTGGGGTTGGCAGCGTGGCGGCGGACGAGGCCATTGAGCACCATGCACACCACCACCAGCACCGTGCACATCAGTGACTGGCGAAGCGCCGTGCTGGTATCACCGGCCGAAACGAAAGTGGCGAACAGCGAGATGGCTACCAGAATCAGCGCCGGAATGAACCAGAAACTGCCCAGGATCTCGATGGTGTCGCTCAGGGTTCGTCGCGTCAGCCGGCGCGACAGGGGTTGATTGCGAATCAGGTGGGCAATCGGCCGGCGAAAACGCAGGATGAACAGGCCGGTGCACACCGCGGCGACGACGTTGGCCAGGGTTGCCACCCCATGGGCCAGGTGTATGCCCAGCGCAGCGGTGAGGCGCGGGTCGCTCATGGCCTCGCCGAAGGCTGCAAAGCTGCCGATCAGCCACAAGGGCCGGAATGCACGGTGGCGCAGGATGTGCAATGCCCGGTGGCGGTGCGGGCCGTCCAGCAGGGAAAACGCGATCACGCAGATGGCCGAGAAGCAGGTGCCGACCACCAGGGCATACGCCAGCACCATGGCCAGCGATTTACCCAGCGACGGGGGTAGTACGAAGCTCAGGTACACCGTGAACACCAGCGCGACCAACCAGGGGCCCAGCTTGCGCAGGGCGAAGCGGACCAGGTCCCAGGTGCGAGGATGCTGGGGCAGTTCTTCGCTCAGGCCGAATCGCAGGCGGACCCGATGGCCCACCCAGTTGAACGCGAACGCCAGTACGCTCCACACCGCGATAACCGCAGCAAAGCCGAACAGGATCGCGGGCCATTGATGAACGGGCACCATCAAGGCCGCCAGTTCTTCCTGGGCCTGGTCGATTTCCATGCCCCAGCGCTGGAACGGGTTGGCTTCCCCGGTGAACTGCTTTTCGAAATCGTGCAGGGCGCCACCGATCAAGCCGAGCACGCCTTGCTCAACGCTCGGTTGCGACTTTTGCGTAGCGTCGCGCAGCTTTTTCAAGTCGGCCAGGAGTTTGGCACGCTGCTGGTCGTTCTCCAGGCTCTTGATCACCTCGTCCAGGGATTTGCCCAGCGGCTCGGAAGCCTCGGGCTGGGCGGGGGCACTGGAACCCAGAAGGCCGGGCAGGCCTGCTGCGTGTGCAGAACCTATGAACAGCAACAGCACAACAAACAGGTAACGCAGAAGGGCAGGCACGGGCAGATCTACCTCAGGTCAAACGATTGCCCGAGTGTAGAGGTTTATGACGGCAGTTTCTCCAGGATCTTCCAGCAGGTCAGGCCGAAGATGCCCAGGGTGCCCACCCACATCATCAGCACGCCAACATCGCGCTCGCGCAGGCCGAACCCGAGGGTCAGCAACAACAGCGATGCGCAGACGGGAATCAGCAGGGCCAGGAAGGGTGACATGGCGACAGTCCTTTGCAGTGAGACATGCCTTTAGCATAGTCGCTAACCCCCGACCTGGCCTGCTGGAAGCGGACTCGTCGGCCATGTGCAGCAGCGCGGCCTGTTGGCGCCGGGTGTGTAGCACCCCGGCGCCCCGCGTGGCTCACGGCAAGTCGTGGCTGCGGTAGAACGCTGTCAGGACCTTCACCAAGTGCGCCAGGTCATGGCTGCCGCACAGCTCGCGGATGGAGTGCATGGCGAAGGTCGGCAGCCCGATGTCGACCGTCCGCACGCCAAGGTGACTGGCCGCAATGGGCCCTATGGTCGAGCCACAGCCCATGTCGCTGCGTACCACGAAGCTCTGCACCGGTACTTCTTCGGCCATGCACAAGTGGCGGAAGAAGCCGGCGGTTTCGCTGTTGGTGGCGTAGCGCTGGTTGTTGTTCACCTTGATCACCGGCCCTGCGTTGAGTTTCGGGCCGTGGTTGCCGTCGTGCTTGTCGGCGTAGTTCGGATGCACGCCATGGGCATTGTCGGCCGAGACCATCAACGAGCGCTGGATGGTGCGCACGTAGGCGTCACCGTCGGGCAACAGGCGCTGCAACGTCTGCTCGAGCATCGGCCCGTCGGCGCCGCAGGCCGAGCTGCTGCCGACTTCCTCGTGGTCATTGCACACCAGGATGCAGGTTTCATCGCTGTCAGCGGCCAGCAGGGCCTGCAGCCCGGCATAGCACGACAGCAGGTTGTCCAAGCGGGCGCCGGCAATGAAGTCGCCATTGAGCCCGATCTGCGCGGCGTCCTGGGTATCGTAGAAACTCAGCTCGTAGTCCAGCACCACGTCGGCGTTGAGTTGGTGCTCGCGTGCCAGTTGCTCGGTCAGCAGGGCGCGAAAGTCGATGCGCTCGTCACCGGCCACCTGGGCCAGGATCGGTGGCAGTTCGGTCTGCGGGTTGATATGCCAGCCATCGTTGGCGGTACGGTTGAGGTGGATGGCCAGGTTGGGGATGACGGCGATCGGCAACTTGAAGTCGATCAGCTGGCTTTCCACCTTGCCGTCACGGCGGTAGGTGACCCGCCCCGCCAGCGACAGGTCGCGGTCGAACCACGGCGCCAGCAGGGCACCGCCATACACTTCCACGCCCAGTTGCAAGAAGCCCTGGCGCTGCAGTTCCGGCTGCGGCTTGACCCGCAGGCAGGGGCTATCGGTGTGGGCGCCGACCATGCGGATGCCGTTGAGCAGCGGCGCCTGCCTGCCCATCTTGATCGCGATGATCGAGGAATCGTTGCGGGTGACGTAATAGCGCCCGCCCGACACGACGGACCAGCTCTCGCGTTCGTCCAGGCGCTGGTAACCAGCGGCCTCCAGGCGCAGGGCCAGGCTGGCAGTAGCGTGGAAGGGAGTAGGGGAGGCCTTCAGAAAATCGATCAGGCCTGCATTGAGTACATCGCGCATAGTTCACTCCAGACAGCAGTGGCGCGAGTTTAGCGTATTGAGTCGCCGAGCGGTGTCGGGCTGTGGGTTGTGCGGTTGGCCAGGCGACAGTTGTTGCGAAGGTATAGCGCAGGCTCCAGGCCGCACTGCGGCCCCAGCGCTTCGGCTCGCATTACAGCTCGTCAGGGCAGGGCCAGCAGCGCTCGTGGACTGCTAGCCACAGCCACACCCCATCAAAACGGTGCCGGGCACTCGAATCTGAGGCGTTCACCGGACACCGGGTGGGTAAAGCTGAGCATCGATGCATGCAGGCACAGCCGCTCGTGGGCGGCCAAGGCCTGGGGGTTGGCATACAGCCGATCACCCAGCAGCGGGTGGCCGATCGATAGCATGTGCACACGCAGTTGGTGCGAGCGCCCTGTGATCGGCGTCAGCTCCACACGGCAATACTCGCCGCAACGTTCCACCACCCGCCAGAACGTCAGCGCATGCTTGCCTTGTTCATGATCCACGACGTGGCGTGGCTTGGTGGGTGGGTCATACCGCAGTGGCAGGTCGATGCTGCCGCTGTCCAGGGCCGGCTGCCCCCAACACAGGGCGGTGTAGGCCTTTTCGGTTTCCCGGTCATGGAACTGGCGCGACAGCTCGCGGTGGCTGTCGGCATCGCGGGCCAGCAGGATGATGCCCGAGGTTTCCCAGTCCAGGCGATGCACGATCAGCGCATCGGGATAGCCGTTTTCCTGAAGGCGGGTGATCAGGCAATCCTTGTTGTCGTCAGCCCGGCCCGGGACCGACAGCAGCAGCGTCGGCTTGTTGATCACCAGGATGGCGGCGTCTTCGTGAAGGATCTGGAGGGTGGACAGCGGCATTGCGTGGTCTCTGTTGAATCGGGAGAAAAAAGCGTGGCTGTGCCGCAACCCATATGCGGCAAGGCCGCTCCGACAGGGGAACGCGATCCCTTGTCGAAGCGGCCTCGTGCCGCGAATGGGCTGCAGCGCAGCCCCGGCTCTTGGCCGGATCAGCGATCCGGCAGGGTGATGTTCAGCTCCAGAATGGAGCAGCTGCCCTGGTTTTCCAGCTCGATATGCACATCGTCATTGCCGATGTTCACATACTTGCGAATCACTTCCAGCAGTTCCTTCTGCAACTCGGGCAGATAGTCCGGTTCGCTGCGTTGTCCGCGCTCGTGCGCCACGATGATCTGTAGACGCTCTTTCGCCACCGACGCGCTGGTCTGTTTCTGTCTGCCACGAAAGAAGTCAAAAAGGTTCATGGTTTATTTGCTCCCGAAAATGCGCTCGAAGAATCCCTTCTTCTGTACATCGATGAAGCGCATCGGCTTCTCTTTGCCCAGCAGGCGGTCGACTGCGTCACTGTACGCCTGGCCGGCATCGCTCTGGTCATCGAGAATGACCGGGATACCCTGGTTGGATGCCTTGAGCACCGCCTGCGATTCGGGAATCACGCCCTTGAGCTTGATCGAGAGAATCTCTTCCACGTCGGCCACGCTCAGCATTTCGCCCTTGACGACGCGCTCGGGGTGGTAGCGAGTGATCAACAGGTGCTCCTTGATCGGCTCCTCGCCGTTTTCCGAGCGGCGCGACTTGCTCGACAGGATGCCCAGCATGCGGTCGGAGTCACGGACCGAAGACACTTCGGGGTTGGTGACCACGATGGCCTCGTCGGCGAAATACATGGCCAGGTGGGCACCTTTCTCGATACCGGCCGGCGAGTCGCAGATCACGTACTCGAACTGCTCCTTGAGGTCCATCAGGACTTTCTCGACGCCTTCCTGAGTAAGCGCGTCCTTGTCACGGGTCTGGCTGGCCGCCAGCACGTACAGGTTTTCCAGGCGCTTGTCCTTGATCAGGGCTTGTTGCAGGTTGGCTTCGCCATTGACCACGTTGACGAAGTCGTACACCACGCGGCGTTCGCAGCCCATGATCAGGTCGAGGTTACGCAGGCCCACGTCGAAGTCGACGATAACCGTCTTGTGGCCACGCAGTGCGAGGCCGGTACCGATGGCGGCGCTGGTGGTGGTCTTGCCCACACCCCCTTTGCCGGAAGTAACCACGAGAATCTTGGCCAAGGTGTTTCACCCCTAAAATGATCGGGACGCAAGTCCCTGCAAATAACTGAAATAACGGCAACGATAAAAAAGTTGCTCTAAAAATGCTGGCAAGTATCCGTTAAAGACGGGTGATGTTCAACACGTCGCCAGACAGGCTGACTTGTACGCCCGCCCCCCACAAAGGATCGCGGCGCAAGTCTTCGCACACTTTGTACTGGCCGGCAATGGAGACCATTTCGGCGGTCATCTGCTGGCAGAAGATACGCGCCTTGGTATTGCCCTTGATACCTGCCAGGGCACGGCCACGCATGGCGCCGTACACATGGATGTTGCCATCGGCAAGAAGTTCCGCACCCGGGCTGACCGAGGCGGTGACCACCAGGTCCCCCCCTTGGGCATAGATCTGCTGGCCGCCACGTACCGGAGCGGTGATGATGCGCGTGGGGCGCACCTCAGGTTCGAGTACCGGTGGCGGGGCAGGGGCCGGCTCGGGTTTCTTGGCCTCGGGCTCGGGTTCCAGTGGCCGCTCGCGGGCGCCGGACGGGGGCAGCACTGGCAGATCGATGGCGATGGCCGCGGCAATGTCCTCGATGCGGTTGGCGCGGATGGCCAGGGTCCGCAGGCCATGGTGGCGGCAAATCCGCATCAAACCAGGCAAGTCGACCGCGCCTTCGCCGGCCGGCAGCTTGTCCAGCGCCAGCACCAACGGCGTGTTACTGAAGAAGTTCGGCGCTTGCGCCACTTTGGCCGCCAACTGGCGATCGAGGGCTTCAAGGTCGTTGCGCGCCAGTTCCAGAACGGTAATGGCAAGCATGCTGCCCTTGAGCTGGAACACGGAGGGGGTGTCGGGGGTGTGGTTTGGGCTCATGGTCTGCATAGACGGCTTGTTGCGGAAAAAGTGCCCTGACTTATAACGATAAGACCGGTTGCCCGCAACATGAGCCGATCCGTTGTAGAATGCGCGGCCCATGTCTTGCTGGAAGCTTCAATGGATCGCCCGCGTTTTCGTCCCTATTTCCTTCATCCCAAGTTCTGGGGCCTGTGGCTGGGCCTGGGGCTGCTGTGGCTGGTGGTGCAGTTGCCGTACCGGGCATTGCTCAAGCTGGGTGCGGCGTTAGGCGCGATCATGTACCGCTTTGCCGGTGAACGCAGGCGTATCGCTGCGCGCAACCTGGAACTGTGCTTCCCCGAGCTGTCGGCGGACGAACGGCAACGGCTGCTCAAAGCCAATTTTGCCTCGACCGGCATCGCCTTCTTCGAAATGGCCATGAGCTGGTGGTGGCCCAAGACGCGGTTGGCGCGCCTGGCCCATGTCGAGGGGCTTGAGCACTTGCAGGCCGCCCAGCAGGCGGGGCAGGGCGCAATCCTGATGGCGGTGCACTTCACTACCCTGGAAATCGGTGCGGCCTTGCTCGGCCAGCGTCACACCATCGATGGCATGTACCGCGAACATGGCAATGCCCTGTTCGATTTCATCCAGCGCAGCGGACGCGAACGGCACAACCTGGACTCACTGGCCGTCGAACGCGAGGATGTCAGGGGCATGCTCAAGCTGCTGCGCGCCGGCCGCGCAATCTGGTACGCACCCGACCAGGACTACGGCGCCAAGCAAAGCCTGTTCGTGCCCTTGTTCGGGATCCCGGCAGCCACGGTCACGGCCACCACCAAGTTTGCGCGCCTGGGCCGCGCCCAGGTCATTCCCTTCACGCAGAAGCGACTCGAAGACGGCAGCGGTTATCGGTTGGTGATTCATCCCCCACTGAGCGATTTCCCCGGTGAGAGCGAAGAGGCTGATTGCCTGCGAATCAATCAATGGGTCGAGCAGGTACTGCGCGAATGCCCCGAGCAGTACTTGTGGGCACACCGCCGGTTCAAGTCCCGACCGGACGGGGCCCCAAGGCTGTACGAAAAGAAAGGGCGTTGAAAGCGAGTGCGCCGCTGCCGTAATGGCAGTGGCGCTGCCGGCTCACTCGGCGATCTGCAGCTTGCGCGACTGGGTGTAGACGTAGCGCACCTTTTCATACTCGAACGGTGAGTTCATCTGCCCGTAGCGGAAGTTGGTGGTGTAGCGCTTGTCGATGACCCGCAGGCCGAAGAACTCCGGGTGCTCGCGGCTGACTTTGGCCATGTCCAGGTAATTGATCGCCTGCTCGCCGGAATAATCCACCACCAGCCCGGTGGTGTCGCGCAGGTTCGAAGGGCCCAACAGCGGCAGCATCAGGTACGGGCCTGCCGGTACGCCATAGAAGCCCAAGGTCTGGCCGAAATCCTCGCTCTGGCGCGGCAGGCCCATCTTGGTCGCCGGGTCCCACAAACCGCCTACCCCGATGATCGTGTTGAACATCAGCCGCGCTGTGATCTCGGCCGAGCGTTTGGCCTTGAGCTGCAGCACGCTGTTGAACAGGTTGGGCACGTCCCCCAGGTTGTTGAAGAAGTTGGTCACGCCACTGCGCAGAAAACGCGGGGTGACGTACTGGTAGCCATTGACCAGCGGCAGCAGCACCCATTGGTCCAGGCGGTAGTTGAAGTGATAGATGCGGCGGTTCATCGACTCGAGCGGGTCGTAGACGTTCAGCGCTTCGAGGGTCGAGCGCTCGAACTCACGCTGGTCCAGGCCCGGGTTGAATTTCAACTCGCGCAGCGGGTCGAGGAAGCCATCGGCTTCCGGTGCCAGCGGGGCGGTACCGATCACCTGCGGATCAGCCTCGATGACGCTGGCTCGGGGAGCGGTCTCGGCGGCCAGGGTATGGCCTGCGGCAAGCAGGGCCGTGGCAAAGAGCAGTTTGTTAACCACGGAAGAACTCCAGCATGGCGTCACTGTTGACGCGGTAGTTGATGTTGCCGCAATGGCCACCATGGGGATAAAGGGTCAGGCGATCACCGAACACCTTGCGCAGGAACCCGATATCGCCAGGGCCGAGAATGACATCGTCGGCATTGTGCATCACGGCGATCTTGGGGCTGTTTTGCAGGTAATCGGCCAGGGCGTACAGGCTGACCTGGTTGGTCAGCTCCAGGATGGTGCCCCCGCCAGTGCGGGCACGCCACATCGGGATTACCTGTTCGCTCATGTAACAGTCGAAATCGCACTGCAAGGCACGCTTGAAGTAGGGCGTCAGGCTCGTGCCTTCGGTGATCTTGACCTTCGGCGGGATGATCAGGCCGCGGCGGTTGATCAGGTCGGAGGTGAAGGCGATATCGGCGGCCGAGAAGCGGAACGAGGTGCCGATGAGCATGGCCATCTGCTCGTTGGACAGGTGCTGGCGCGACTGCTGGAAGTCGTACAAGAGCGCTTCGTTGAGGTCGATGAACCCCTTTTCCTGGAAGTAGCGCGTGAGTTTTTCCAGCATCAGCTCATAGAACGTGGTGCTGCGGTCGATCCCCTTGACTTGGGTCTGCACCAGCTTGTCCAGGTTGTTGATCGAGGTGTAGAGGTTCACGGGTGGGTTGAGCAGCAGCACACGCTTGAAGTTGAAGCTGCGCCGGGTTTCGTCCAGGTGGCTGACGAAGGCCGCATCGAGCGCGCCCAGGCTGTAGCCGGTCAGGTAGAACTCGGTCACCGGCAGGCGAGGGTGCTGGGCGCGGACCGATTGCATCACCCGGTACATGTCCTCGGCGTCATCCTGGCTGATGCCGGGCGTGGCGAAGCGAGACGCGGCGCTGATGAAATCGTAGCTGGTGGGCGAGGACAGCTGCACCACGTGGAAGCCGGCCTTGTAGTACAGCTTTTTCAGGTATTCGTTGATGCTGCTGCTGTAGGACGCACCGGTGCCGGCAATGATGAAGATCAAGGGGGCAGCGTGGTCCTGCTGGGCCATGCGGTACTTGAGTTTCTTGACCGCCCAGAAGTTGTCCGGCAGCGTGAATTCACGCTCCGGGCGCAAGGTGAGGCTGTAGTCGGACTGGTCGATCTCGTCATCGCTGGGCAGCATCGGGCGCTGGTCCGGCGGCGTCGTGGCGATGGTCGCCTCGAACGGGTTGGTCAGGGGGTAGCCATAGCTCGCGGCATCGATATCCCGCGCAGAAGCGGCCACAGCCATGAGCAGGCTGCCGAGAACGGCAGCGAGGCGCAAAGAACGAAGCATGTAATCCCCCAAAAGAACGCAAGGTAGCGCGTGTGCAAGCTAAGACCACATGGGCCGTGGCAAAGTTGCCGGGCGTGATGGCCTTTGGTGTGCCAGTTATCTGAACCGTGTTGCAGGCAGGTATTTTGCCTTAGACCGTGATGTAAGCGATCATTGATTTTTTGATCAATCAAGTGGGAAAAGTCAATGAGTCGCAGGCTGCCTGGCGCACTACTGCTGATGTTCGTCGGGCTCTGGCTCGCTGCCAGCTACGGCGTGCGCTATGGACTGATGGAGGACGGCCAGTGGGTGGGGTTGTGCACGGAGCCAGCCGCCTATTGGCAGTGCAAGATGCGGGCAGTGCTGGGGTTGGGCATTCACCACCAGGTCCTGGCCTGGACCGGGCTGGCCCTGGCAGCGCTTGGCTGGCTGCTACAGGGGCGGACCGGTACATGGCTGGCCGGCATTGCCCTGCTGTTCGCAGTGCCAGCATTGGTGCTGTATACCGCGAGCATCGCCGTATTCGCATTGGTCCTGGCGGGGTTGCGCCTGGTCAGGTAAACGTGCGCCCGCCAGGGGGCGCTCCGTGACGCTGACAAATAGAGGTATCAGGCGCGGCCGAGTCTCTGGCTGCGCCACAGGGCGGCGGTCATCAGCGCGCTCACTGCTGCCCAGCGCCACGCCTGCCCGCTGTTCATCCCCTCGATGAGTAGCTGGGGCAGTATGCCAAGCCCGATGATACTTGCCAGAAAGGTGGCCTCCCGTCGCCGCACTGGCACGGGCCACAGGATGAACACCAGGGCTGGCAAGGCCAGCGCGGCACTGGGGAAACTGCGGTAGCGGGGGTCGAACACCATCGCCAACGTGCTTACGGCGGCAGCAAAGCCGCCCAGCAGCAGCAACCCGCCAGCTCGCCTTTGCAGCCAGGCAGACCAGCGCCCGCGCACGCCTTGCGGCTGGGACAGGTGCAGCAGTGCCCGGGCCAGTACCAGCACGTTCAACCCCGCCAACAGCCCTGCCCACATCCATTCGGGGGCGAAACGGGCGTGGCTGCGCATCAGCTCGCCCCACAGGCCCAGGCACGCCGCACCGAACATGGCCAGTATTGGCATGGCCCACGCGCCACGGCGTGTGCGTGGCCGCCCGGCCATGCACAGCATCAGCCCCGCCAGCGCCGCGCATGCCAGCCACCATGTGGGCCAGTCGGGCAAGTTGCTGACGGGCCCTTCAAGGATGCCCTTGTCCTGCCGGTCGGCATCGTAGAGGCCCCAATACCCGCCCACGGCACCTTCGTTGGCGCGTTTCCAGGGCTGGTCGAAGGCTTCGATCAGGTTGTAGCGCCAGCCGTTGTGCTCGGCCATGGCGACGAAGCCGCGAATGAAGCGCGCTTCGTTGACCCGGCTGGGCAGGGCGGTTTCACGCTGCCTGCCTTCGCTGGGCCAGCCGGTTTCACCGATCAGGATGTCCTTGGGCGCGAAGCGCTGGCCGAATTGTCGGCGTATGTCGGCGACATGGGCCAACGCATCGTCGATGCCCCGTGGCTCGTCTTCCCAATACGGCAGCAAGTGAATGGTGAGAAAGTCTACTTCAGGCGCGATCTCGGGGTGCTGCAACCAGAACTCCCACACATCGGCGTAGGTGACCGGCACGCTTACCTGGCGCTTGACCCGCGCGATCAACTCGGCCAGTCGTTTGCCGGTGACTTCCTTGCGCAGCAAGGTCTCGTTACCCACGATGACGGCGCGGACCACATCGGGGTTGGCATTGGCGGCGGCGATCAGCAGCGCGACTTCCCGGTCGGTGTCGGCCGGGTGAGCATTGACCCAGGCCCCGAGCATCACCTTCAGTCCATGCTTGCGCGCCAGCGCTGGGATAGCCTCAAGACCGCTCATCGAATAGGTGCGGATGCACTGGAATCGCTCAGCGAGCAGGGCCAAGTCGGCATCCATGCGCGCCGGGCGCAGTTGCATGGGTTGATCGTAGGGCGACTGGTCCTTGTCGAACGGGGTATAGGATGCGCACTGCAGCTTGTGCGTGGCATTGGCGGCGTCGGGCAGGTGCACCGGTCTGCCCAGCCCGTGCCAGAGCACGCCGAGCCCAAGCAGACCGATCAGGCAAGCAAGGGTGTACAGAAGTGTCAGCAGGCGGGTGGAACTGGGCATCGGGCGGTCCATCATCGGGGGCAAAAGGGTCAATAGTAGCCCGGCGCCAAACCTTTGGCATGCAAGGATCGCGCAGGCAGGTTCATGCCGCTGCCGCTAATGGCACAGTGCTGTCGCGTATGAGCGCCTGGGCGTCGTACTTGGATCAGGTCTGGCTTGGTTGCAGGCAGATGATGGAATCTCCGAGACCTGACGAGGGAATGCTTTGATGGCTACTTCAACAAAAATGCGTCGTTTCCTGGGCGTAGGTACCGCCCTGGCACTGGCCTTGAGCGGCGCACAGGCCATGGCCAAAGAAGTCAGCATTGGTTACGTGGATGGGTGGGCAGACAGTGTGGCGACCACCAACGTGGCCGCCGAGGTGATCAAGCAGAAGCTTGGCTACGATGTGAAGCTGCAAGCCGTGGCCACGGGCATCATGTGGCAGGGCGTGGCCACCGGTAAGCTCGATGCCATGCTGTCGGCATGGCTGCCGGTGACCCACGGTGAGTACTGGACCAAGAACAAGGACAACGTGGTCGACTACGGCGCGAACTTCAAGGATGCCAAGATTGGCCTGATCGTGCCTGAGTACGTCAAGGCGGTGAGCATCGCTGACCTGAAGACCGATTCCTCGTTCAAGCAGAAAATCGTCGGCATCGATGCTGGCTCGGGTGTAATGATCAAGACCGATCAGGCGATCAAGGACTACGACCTGACCGGCTACAAGCTGCAGGCAAGTTCCGGTGCTGCAATGACCGCCGAGCTGGGCCGTGCCTACGCCAAGCAGCAATCCATCGCCGTGACCGGATGGGTACCGCACTGGATGTTCGCCAAATGGAAACTCAAGTTCCTCGAGGACCCCAAAGGCGTGTATGGCGCTGCTGAAACCGTCAATAGCATCGGCAGCAAGGAGCTGGCCACCAAGGCCCCGGAAGTGGCCGAGTTCCTGAAGAAGTTCAGCTGGCAGTCCAAGGATGAGATCGGCGAGGTGATGCTGGCTATCCAGGAAGGCGCCAAGCCCGAAGCGGCTGCCAAGGACTGGGTGGCCAAGCACCCTGAGCGCGTGAAGGACTGGACGGGCAAGTAAAACGCTGTGCGCTGATGCCCTGAAATGAAGCCGTTCGAGCCTCAAGCGTTCGAGCGGTTTCGTTGGCGTGGGAACGACCCCATTGCGCTGCGTTACGAGGCTGTCCAGTGCTCCGTGGAGCAGCCTTGGCGGGGCGCGGATCGGCCGCGATGGGCGCAAATCGGCCCAGGCGACCTCAGCCAGTCGCACATCGCCTGCTCTCACCCACATCACCGTCCATCATCCCTGCACCCCCCAGCTACACCCCCGCCGAGAGAAACTGAACCCTCACACCGACCCGCTAGCCCAACCGCTCAAGCACCCCCAGCACGCACTAACCAAATCTGCGACAATCACACCTCTTTCGAATGCCGATCACACCGCAGGCCCACCTGCATCACCGAAAAGCCCAATGACTGACCACGCCATCGACAAACTGCTGCAAAACCTCGACCACGCCATGATCGCCGACCGCCACCGCCTGCGGCGCCAGTTGCACGAACTGCGCAAGCGCCCCGACGAGGCGAAGCTGGCGCAGTGGGCTGAGCGGGTGCAGGCGTCCTGCGCCCAGGTCACCGCCCGCCAGCAGAGCGTGCCATTGGTGCGCTACGACGACAGCCTGCCCATCGCCGCCAAGCGCGACGAGATCAAAAAGGCCCTGGCCGAACACCAGGTGCTGGTCATCGCTGGCGAAACCGGCTCGGGCAAGACCACCCAGCTGCCCAAGATCTGCCTGGAACTGGGCCGTGGCAGCCATGGCCTGATCGCCCACACCCAGCCACGCCGGATCGCCGCGCGCAGTGTCGCTGCCCGGGTGGCCGAGGAGTTGGGCACGCCGTTGGGCGGCCTGGTGGGGTACCAGGTGCGCTTCGAAGACCAGAGCGATGCCAACACACTGGTCAAACTCATGACCGACGGCATCCTGCTGGCCGAAACCCAGCACGACCGCTTCCTGGAACGCTACGACACCATCATCGTCGACGAAGCCCACGAACGCAGCCTGAACATCGACTTCCTGCTCGGCTACCTCAAAACCCTCCTGCACCGGCGGCCCGAACTCAAGCTCATCATCACCTCGGCCACCATCGACCTGGAGCGGTTCTCCAAGCATTTCGACAACGCGCCCATCATCGAGGTGTCCGGCCGTACCTTCCCGGTGGAAACCTGGTACCGCCCGCTGACCAGCGAACAGGACGAGGAGGGCAACCCGATCGAGGACGACCTCACCGTCGACCAGGCTATCCTCGCCACCCTCGACGAACTGGCCCAGCACGAGCGCGGCCAGGGCAAGGGCCCGGGGGATGTGCTGATCTTCCTGCCCGGTGAGCGCGAAATCCGCGACGCCGCCGAGATTCTGCGCAAGGCGCAGCTGCGCCATACCGAAATCCTGCCCCTGTACGCGCGCCTGTCGCCAGCCGAGCAGCAACGGATCTTCCAGCCCCATGCCGGGCGGCGTGTGGTGCTGGCCACCAACGTGGCCGAAACATCGCTGACGGTGCCCGGCATCCGTTATGTGATTGATACCGGTACGGCCCGCATCAGCCGCTACAGCTACCGCGCCAAGGTGCAGCGCCTGCCCATCGAAGCCGTGTCCCAGGCCAGCGCCAACCAGCGCAAGGGCCGTTGTGGACGGGTGGAGCCGGGTATCTGCGTGCGCCTGTACAGCGAAGAAGACTTCAACAGCCGGCCGGCTTTCACCGACCCCGAGATCCTGCGCACCAACCTGGCGGCCGTCATCCTGCAGATGCTGCACCTGCGCCTGGGCGCCATCGACGCGTTTCCCTTCATCGAGCCGCCAGACGGCAAGGCGATCAGCGACGGTTTCAACCTGCTGCAAGAGCTCTCGGCGGTCAACCGTGAAAACCAACTGACGCCGGTCGGGCGTCAGCTGGCGCGGCTGCCCATCGACCCGCGCCTGGGCCGTATGCTGCTCGAAGGCGCGCGCCTGGGCAGCCTGCAGGAAGTGCTGATCGTCACCAGCGCCCTGTCGGTGCAGGACCCACGCGAACGCCCCCCTGAGCGCCAGCAGGCCGCCGACCAGGCCCACGCACAATGGAAGGACGTGGATTCGGACTTCGCCGCACTGGTCAACCTGTGGCGGGGCTTCGAGGAGCAGCGCCAGGCGCTGACGGCCAACCCCTTGCGCAACTGGTGCCGCAAGCAGTTCCTCAATTACCTGCGCCTGCGCGAGTGGCGCGACGCCCATCGCCAGCTGGCGCTGATCTGCCGCGAGCTGCAACTGACGGTCAACAAGGAACCGTGCGACTACCCCAAGCTGCACAAAGCCGTACTCAGCGGCCTGCTCAGCCAGATAGGCCACAAGACCGAAGACGGTGACTACCAAGGCGCGCGGCAGCGCAGGTTCTGGGTGCACCCGTCATCGGGTATCGGGCGCAAGCGTCCGCAGTGGGTCATGGCGGCCGAACTGGTGGAAACCACCAAGCTTTATGCCCGCGTGGTCGCGCGCATCGAGCCGGACTGGATCGAGCCGCTGGCCGGCCATCTGATCAAGAAGAACCACTTCGAGCCCCATTGGGAGAAGAAGCGCGGACAGGTCGTGGCCTATGAGCAGATCACCCTGTATGGGTTGATCCTGGTCGGCCGCAGGCCGGTACACTTTGGCCCCATCGACCCGGCCACCTCCCGCGAGCTGTTCATTCGTGAAGCCCTGGTGGGCGGTGAGATCCAGTCGCGGGCCAAGTGCCTGGCGGCCAACAAGCGCCTGCTCGAAACGCTCGACGCCCTCGAGGCCAAGGCCCGCCGTCGCGATATTCTGGCCGACGAAGAAACGCTCTATGCCTTCTACGAAGCGCGTCTGCCGGCCGAGATCCACCAGACGGCCACCTTCGACAGCTGGTACCGCATGGGCAGCCAGAAAGATCCCAACCTGCTGATCATGCGCGAGGAAGACGTGCTGGCGCGCGAGGCCAGTGAGGTGACCGCCGCGCAGTACCCCGACAGCTTGCAGGTCGGCCAACTGCGCTTGCCGTTGACCTACCACTTCGAGCCCAATCACCCCCGTGACGGCGTGACCGTGCGGGTGCCGGCACCCCTGTTGCCGAGCCTGCCGGGCGAGCGCCTGGAGTGGCTGGTGCCAGGCCTGCTCGAGGCCAAGTGCGTGGCGCTGATTCGCAACTTGCCCAAGGCCCTGCGCAAGAACTTCGTGCCGGTGCCGGACTTCGTCAAGGCCGCCTTGGCCCGCATGACGTTTGGCCAAGGCGCGTTGCCCCAGGCCTTGGGCCATGAACTGCTGCGCATGACCGGTGCGCGCGTGCCCGATGACGCCTGGGACGAGTCGGTCAGCCTGGTTGAAGGTCACCTGCGCATGAACATCGAGGTGGTCGACGGGCAGGGCAAGTTCCTGGGTGAAGGGCGTGACCTGGCTGAGCTTACGGCGCGGTTCGCCGCTGCCAGCCAGGCAGCCCTGGCGGTGCCAGGCGATGCCAAGAGCGAGCAGCCGGTGCAGGCCAAGGCCTTCAGCGAAGTGAAGCCCACGGCGCAGCAAAAGATCGCAGGGCTGTCGATGACGGTTTACCCGGCACTGGTCGAGGATAACGGCACGGTGCGTGAAGGCCGCTTCTCGACCCAGGCCGAGGCCGACTTCCAGCACCGCCGCGCCTTGCAGCGCCTGCTGTTGCAACAGCTGGCCGAGCCGGCCAAGTTCCTGCGTGGCAAACTGCCTGGCCTGACTGAACTGGGGCTGTTGTACCGCGACATGGGCCGGGTCGACGCGCTGGTCGAGGACATTCTGCTGGCAAGCCTGGACAGTTGCATCCTCGACGGTGAGCCGGTATTGCCCCGTGAAGGTGCCGCGCTGGCGGCGCTGGCCGAACGCAAGCGGGGCAGCTGGGCCGAACATGCCGAGCGCCTGGCGCGGCAAACCCTCGAGGTGCTGAAGCTGTGGCACGGGTTGCAGAAACGCTTCAAGGGCAAGATCGACCTGAGCCAGGCCGTGGCCCTGAACGATATCAAGCAGCAGTTGGGCAACCTTGTGTACCCCGGCTTTGTGCGCGAAACGCCGGCGGTATGGTTCAAGGAACTGCCACGCTACCTCAGGGCCATCGAGCTGCGCCTGGAGAAGTTGGGTTCTCAGGTGCAGAAGGACCGGGTATGGAGTGGCGAACTGGCCAATCTGTGGGCGCAGTACAAGGCCCGTGCCGACAAACATGCTCAGGAAGGCAAGCGCGACGAGCAACTGGCCCTGTACCGCTGGTGGCTGGAAGAATACCGCGTGTCGCTGTTCGCCCAGCAGTTGGGCACAAAAGTGCCGATTTCAGACAAGCGATTGAGCAAGCAGTGGAGCCTGGTGGAAGGCTAAACTCACACAGTTGTGGCACTATTGAGACAATTTCAGGCCGCTTGGCGGCCCAGTGCGGGCAGCCCTGCTTCGCTTGTCCATTCACCGTTCGCGGGGTGATGGCTTAAGTGAGACGGGCTACTGTCAAACGAGGGCTTGGCCCTCGTCGTGAAGTTAGTACTAAAGTGCCACTAATCCAGTGTATTTCCAGCCAGCGCCGGGTGGCGATGGCCCACGAACAGAGGAACGACCGTGCATAATGTCGTGATCAGCGGCACCGGCCTGTACACCCCGGCCCAGAGCATCTCCAACGAAGAACTGATAGCGTCCTTCAACACCTGGTCGCAGCAATTCAATCAGGACAACGCCCAGGCCATCGAGCGTGGCGAGGTCGAAGCCGCACCGCTGTCCGATGCGGCGTTCATCGAAAAGGCCTCCGGTATCAAGAGCCGCTTCGTCATGGACAAGGCCGGCATCCTCGACCCGCAGCGCATGAAACCGCGCCTGCCAGAGCGCGCCAACGACGAACCCTCCGTGCTGTGCGAAATGGCCGTGGCAGCGGCACGTCAGGCGCTGGAGCGCGCTGGCCGCAGCGCGGCCGATGTGGACGGGGTCATCGTCGCCTGCTCCAACTTGCAGCGCCCGTACCCGGCCATTGCCATCGAAGTGCAGCAGGCGCTGGGCATCCAGGGGTTTGCGTTCGACATGAACGTGGCCTGTTCGTCAGCCACCTTCGGCATCCAGACCGCCGCCAACAGCGTGGCGCTGGGGCAGGCGCGGGCCGTGCTCATGGTCAACCCCGAAGTGTGCACCGGCCACCTTAACTTCCGCGACCGTGACAGCCACTTCATCTTTGGCGATGCGGCGACTGCGGTGCTGCTCGAACGCGCCGATCGAGCCACATCGGTGCACCAGTTCGACGTGGTCAGCAGCAAGCTGTGGACGGAGTTTTCCAACAACATCCGCAACAACTTCGGTTTCCTCAACCGCGCAGCGGAGGAGGGCGAGGGCGCCGCAGACAAGCTGTTCATCCAGGAAGGCCGCAAGGTGTTCCGCGAGGTGTGCCCGAAAGTGGCGGAGCTGGTAGGCGAGCATTTGCAGGAAAACGGCCTTCAGCCCAGCGACGTGGCGCGCTTCTGGCTGCACCAGGCCAACCTCAGCATGAACCACCTGATCGTCAAGAAGCTGCTGGGGCGCGAAGTGAGTGAACAGGAAGCACCGGTGATCCTGGACCGCTACGCCAACACCAGTTCGGCAGGGTCGGTCATTGCCTTCCACTTGTATCAAGATGACTTGCCGCAAGGTGCGTTGGGGGTGCTTAGCTCGTTCGGGGCGGGGTATTCGATTGGCAGCGTGATCTTGCGCAAACGCTAAGCCGGCAAGGCGGGCGATGCCCGCATAAACGCGCAAACGGCCGGATGGGGGCGGCCGTTTGCAGCTTGGCGATGCTTAGAACTTGGCTTCCAGGTCCACCTGCAGCGTATCCACATCGGCGTTGCTGTTGGGCAGGTTGGAGTAGTCGGTTTTGGCCATCATGTAGGCCGCACCGAGTGCGAAGTTCTTGTCGATCTCGTAGCCAACCTTGAACTTGTGGCCGCGCGAACCGGTGAAGCCGTTGCCGAAGTCCGAGTCTGTGAACAGGCTCACGACGCCATTGCGCTGCACGTCGCGGTAGTTGTAGTCCAGGCTCCATGCCCCGATCTTGCTCTTCAGACCCGCCAGCCAGGCCTTGTCCTGACCATCGGTGCTCTCGGTGTTCTTCACGAATTGGCCATAGGCCGACAGCGGGATGGCGAAGCCGGTGAAGTCCACCTGGCCAAAACCTTCGACCAGGTTGAATTCGTCGGTGGTGTTGCCCAGCGAGCGCAGGGCCGCAGATGACTTGTCGTTGTCGTAGCCGTACACGCTGCCGCCCACCGTGACCTTGACGGTATCGGCTGCGTTGAACTTGGTCCCAAGCTGCGCGGCGTAGAGCTGTGCATCGTGCTTGAACTGCACGCCGTCGCCGTCGACGTTGTCCTTGAGGTTGTAGTGGCCAATGCTGCCGAACACTTCGGCAGGGCCCAGGTTGGTCTTGTAGGTGGCGGCTACGCCTTCAGGGTTGATGTCGCTGTCCCAGATGATGTCGCCCATGCTCACCCAGGGCTGCATCATCTTGCCGCCGATCAGGTGCAGGTTCGGCACGGCAGTGGGGTGCCAGTCGAGGTAGGCCAGGTCGACCCACAGCGATTTCTTCTCGAAGTAGTTGTCCAGGCTCTGGTTGGTCGAACGTGCATCGGCGCTGCTGCCGGTGGCTACCCGTACCCCGGCGTCTACTTGCGGGTTGATTTCGCTGTAGAAACCGACGCGGGCACGCACACGTTCCCGGTCCTGGTTGCCACTGCGGGAAATCGGGTTGTCCACGTTGACGTCTTCATAACGCAGGCGCACGTCGCCTTTGATCTGAGTCTTCGCTGCCCAGGCTACTTTCTGCTCGAACGAACTCATGCGCTCGGACTGGGCTTTCTGAGCGGCCTTTTCCTTGGTTTCCTGGGCCAGGTCGGCCTGCAGCTCGCTGTATTGCGCCTGATTGATCGAGCCATTGGCGCGGAGCATTTCGAGCAGCTTGGCGTCAACGGCCGCACTGGCCGGAGTGGTGCTCATGGCCAGCACCATGCCGGTCAGGCTTGCTCCGGTAAGTGTAGAAACAAGACGCATACGGTTCTCCCTACTGAATAAGATGGGGGACGCCGAGCGCCCGCCCCTGTGTTGGCACGTCTCCGAAAGGGCCTGAATAGACAGGTTCTGTGGTTCCGGAAAACAGGCGCAAGTATTGCGGGGGCGAGTGACAGATTAATGTCGGAATAGTGGCACTGTTGTGAAGTGAAGGCCGCCAGGCGATCGTCATTTGAGTCCGGCGCCCGGCTTGGTGATACTGGGGGCCTTGATGCCGCGAGCCGACCCTGTGACCAGTCTGTATAGCCTTGCTCATTTACGTGATATGCCAGCCGCCACCTGGGACGCCTTGGTCCCTGCGGGCCAGCCGTTTCTCAGCCATGCCTTTCTCAGTGCGATGGAAGACAGTGGCAGTGTCGCGCGCACCACCGGATGGGCGGCCGAACACCTGGTGCTTGAGCATGAGGGCAAGGTGCAAGCGCTGCTGCCGGGTTACCGCAAGTGGCATTCGTACGGTGAGTACGTGTTCGACCATGGTTGGTCGGACGCCTGCGAACGGGCGGGCATCGCGTACTATCCCAAATGGCTGGGGGCCGTGCCGTTCAGCCCGGTCAGTGGCCCGCGCTTGCTGACGGCCGATCCGGCAGCCGGGCACTTGTTACTGCAAGCCTTGCCCGAGTACCTGAGCAAAGCCGCCCTGTCCGGCGCCCACATCAACTTCACCGAGCCTGCGCTGGACGTACAGATGGCGCGTCTGCCGGGCTGGATGGAGCGCCTGGGTTGCCAGTTTCACTGGCAGAACCGCGGCTATCGCGATTTCCAGGATTTTCTCGACACCCTCAGTTCGCGCAAGCGCAAGCAGATGCGCAAGGAGCGTGAGCAGGTGGCGGGGCAGGGCATCGATTTTCGCTGGTATCAGGGTGACGAACTGGACGAAGCCCAATGGGATTTCGTCTACCTGTGCTACGCCAACACCTACGCCGTGCGCGGCCGGGCGCCTTACCTGACCCGCGAGTTCTTTAGCCTGCTGGCCGAGCGCATGCCCCACGCCCTGCGCGTGGTAATGGCCCGCCAGGCCGGGCGAGACGTGGCAATGGCACTGAGCCTGGTAGGTGGCGACAGCTTCTATGGCCGTTACTGGGGCTGCCTGGCCGAATTCGATCGCCTGCATTTCGAGACGTGCTTCTACCAGGGCATGGACTTCGCCATTGCCCATGGGCTGCAACGTTTCGATGCTGGCGCCCAGGGTGAGCACAAGCTGATCCGCGGGTTCGAGCCGGTGATCACCCGGTCGTGGCATTACCTGCTGCATCCCGGGTTGCGTACGGCGGTGGCCGATTTTCTGCTCCAGGAGCGTGAAGGGGTGATGGCGTATGCTGCGCAGGCACGGGAGATGTTGCCTTATCGCCGGAACGAGGGGCATTGAGCCAGACACAGTCCCAGTGTGGGTAATCGCTCACTCGCGTTACCAGGCCAGCGCGGATCGGGTTGGCAATGATGTAGCGAGCGAGGCTGCGCATTTGTTCGTCACGGCGCAGGGCGCGGTCATGGAAGCCAGGCTGCCAGATCCGCTGGTGCTCGGCGCCTTGCCTGTAAAGCGCGCAACTGCTGCGTGATTTGAACTCACGCATCAGTTCGCCGAGGCTGCAGTGGCCGAGCGTGATTAGCCAGTGCAGGTGATCGGGCATCAGTACCCAGGCGAGGCTTTGACACTGACGGTGCGTAGCGGTGAGTCGCAATTGCTGGATCACGGCCCTGGCGTAGTACAAGTGTTTGAAGAGTGGGGTACGGTTTCGGGTGACGGTGGTCAGCAGGTATAAACGCCCAGGTTCGGAGAACCTGCCCAGACGTAAGCGATGAGAACCTCGGCCTATCATGGCTACCCCCTTGCGTAGTCATTTCAAGGGTAGCTGGCCATTGAAGTGGGCAGAGTGAGACAGTTTTACAGCTTATGACTTGGGGCCGCTTTGCGGCCCATCGCGGCGCAAGGCCGCTCCTACCCGGAAGTTCGCTAGCTTCTAAGTCGGCGCAGGCAGTTGCTCTTTGAAGAGTTGCTCAGCTACATGACACCTGAAGGCCAGCACTATCAGAGTGGGGCCGCTTTGCGGCCCATCGCGGCCGGTCCGGCGCCCCGGCAAGGCCGCTCCTACCCGGAAGTTTGCTAGCTTCCAAGTCGGCGCAAGCAGTTGCTCTTTGAAGAATTGCTCACCTTCATGACACCCGAAGGCCAGCGCTATCAGGGGTGGGACCGGCCGCGATGGGCCGCGCAGCGGCCCCGGGTTTTGAGCAGGCGCGAGGTTTCATCTCCCTCCTCAAGCCTGAAACCTTAAAGCCGGGGCCTCACCTAATCAACCCCCACAAACCCACCTGTCTGATGCTGCCAAAGCCGCGCATACAACCCCCGCTGCTCCAGCAACTCCGAATGGCTACCCACTTCCACGATACGACCTTTGT
The DNA here is from genome assembly GCF_900230165.1 of Pseudomonas sp. URMO17WK12:I9. Lineage (NCBI taxonomy): Bacteria > Pseudomonadati > Pseudomonadota > Gammaproteobacteria > Pseudomonadales > Pseudomonadaceae > Pseudomonas > Pseudomonas sp. URMO17WK12:I9. Next base: position 307,422 of record NZ_OCMQ01000001.1, read on the forward strand.
CCAGCACTACCAGCCGGTCCATGCGGGCAATGGTGGAAAGCCGGTGGGCGATGGCGATCACGGTCTTGCCCTGCATCAGCGTTTCCAGGCTCTCCTGAATCGCCGCTTCCACCTCCGAATCCAGCGCCGATGTGGCCTCATCCATGATCAGAATCGGCGCGTTCTTCAGCAGCACCCGGGCAATCGCGATGCGCTGGCGCTGGCCGCCGGACAATTTCACCCCACGCTCACCCACATGCGCATCTAGGCCGGTACGGCCCTGGGCGTCCGACAAGTGAGGGATGAACTCATCGGCGCGGGCGCGGCGCACCGCTTCCTGCAATTGGGCGTCAGTCGCATCCGGACGGCCGTACAGCAGGTTCTCGCGGATCGAACGGTGCAGCAACGATGTGTCCTGGGTAATCATGCCGATCTGCGCACGCAGGCTTGCCTGGCTCACCTGCGCAATGTCCTGGTCATCGATCAGAATCTGCCCACCCTGCACGTCGTACAGACGCAACAGCAAATTCACCAGGGTCGATTTCCCGGCCCCCGACGGCCCAATCAACCCGATCTTTTCCCCGGGCCTGATCGCCAAGTTCAGCCCCTCGATCACATTCCTCGCCTCCCCATAATGAAAGCGCACGTTCTCGAACCGCACGGCGCCCTGGGTGACCTTCAAGGCCGGGGCAGCAGGGCGGTCGGTGACGGTGACGGGCTGGGCGATGGTCTGCAGGCCATCCTGCACCATGCCAATGTTCTCGAAAATGCCGTTGACCACCCACATGATCCACCCCGACATGTTCACGATGCGGATGACCAAACCCGTCGCCAAGGCAATGGCCCCCACGGTGATCAGCGACTGGCTCCACAGCCACAGGGCGAGCCCGGTAGTGCCGACGACCAGCAAGCCGTTCAACGTTGTGATGACCACGTCCATGCTGGTGATCACCCGCGAAGCCAACTGGGTTTTCTCGGTCTGCTCGCTGATGGCCTCGCGGGCGTACTGCTGTTCGTGATCGGTATGGGCGAAGAGCTTGAGCGTGGCAATGTTGGTATAGCCATCGACGATGCGGCCCATCAACTTGGAGCGGGCCTCGGACGACACCACCGAGCGCGCTTTGACGCGTGGCACGAAATACGCCAAGGCAGCAATGAAACACACGATCCAGATCACCAAGGGCAACATCAACCGCCAATCAGCCTCGGCAAACAACACCAGCGACGTGATGGCATAGATCAGCACATGCCATAACGCATCCACCGCCTGCACCGCGGAGTCGCGCAGCGAGTTGCCGGTCTGCATGATGCGCTGGGCGATGCGCCCGGCGAAGTCGCTCTGGAAGAAGTTCAGGCTCTGTTTGAGCACGTAGCTGTGGTTCTGCCAGCGGATCATGCTGGTCATGCCCGGGTTGATGGCCTGGTGTACCAGCAGGTCATGCAACCCGAAGAACAACGGACGCAGCAACAGCACCACCACCAGCATCCAGATCAACTCGCCGCTGTGCTCGCTGAAAATACGGGCGTTGGGCGCGCCCTGGGCCAGGTCGATGATGCGGCTCAGGAAGCTGAACATGGCCACTTCGATCAACGAAGCGATCAGCCCAACCACCAGCAAGGCCAGAAAGCTCGGCCATACCTGGCGCAGATAATAGATATAGAACGCCCATACGCCGCTGGGCGGCGCTTCACTGGGGGCCTCGCGGAAGATGTCGATCAGTTGCTCGAAACGACGGTACAGCATCAGCGTTGAAACTCCTGTTCAACCGACCGGTAATCGGGTCACGTCCCTGTGAGACCCGTGATCAATCGATGCGTTTAGCCGACTTGATGAACACCGGGTCGGCAGGCACGTCACGCATGCCTTTCTTGACGGTGGTGGGCGAATTGACGATCTGGTCGACCACTTCCATGCCCTTGGTTACCTTGCCGAACACGGCATAACCCGCGTCCCGGCCTGGGTTGAGGAAATCGTTGTCGGCCACGTTGATGAAGAACTGGCTGGTGGCCGAGTTCGGGTTCGAGGTGCGGGCCATGGCCAGGGTGCCGCGGGTGTTTTGCAGGCCATTGCTGGCTTCGTTGGGGATCGGGTCCTTGGTGCCCTTTTGCACCATCTGTTCAGTGAAACCGCCGCCTTGCACCATGAAGCCCGGAATTACCCGGTGGAAGAGGGTGTTGTTGTAGAAGCCGCTGTCCACGTACTGCAGGAAGTTCTTGGTGCTGACAGGTGCCTTCTCTGCATTGAGCTCGATTTCCACCTGGCCGAAGCTGGTGTCCAGCACAACGTGCGGCGTCTTGTCGGAAGCCATGACGCTGGTGGCGAACGCGACGGAACAGGCGGTAAGCAGCAGTTTTTTCAACATGGGCGCAAAGGTCCTTCAAAGTGGAGGCGGCGGCTTTCGAGGGCCGCCGGTACGGTGGATACATCGCAATGAACAAGGGCAATAGCGTGCCGTGAATCTTCGACGTCTGCCAGTGCAGGTTGCGGGCCGAGCACAGGCGCAGCGTTTGAACGTGTGTCAGGGCTGATCGCGAGGTGTTGCACCCCGCTCAGACAGCCAGCCGGGGCCGGCGTTCGCAGCCGGCCCTGGCCATCACCCTCACGCCTGGGCCGGGGCTGCGAAGGGCACATCCAACGGCGCCGTGTCAAAGTTGCGCAGCAGGTCGATCAGGATCTGCGTGGCCGGGCCCAAGGACTTCTCCTTGCTCGCGTAAAGATAGAACAGCGGATGGCGGCTACCGCCCTGGTCCAGCGGCAGCGGTTTGAGCACACCGTCACGCAGCTCCCGCTCGATCATATGCCGCGGCAACCACGCAAAGCCCAGCCCGCTGCTGACGAAGGTGGCAGCCGTACCCAGGCTGCCGACCGTCCAGCGCTGTTCGGCGCCAAGCCAGCCCACATCGCGTGGCTGAGCGCGGCCCGAATCTCGAATCACCACCTGCAATTGGCTTTCAAGGTCCTGGAACGTCAACTCGCGTCCCAGCCGGTGCAGGCTGTGGTCTGGATGAGCCACGGCCACGAACTCCACCGCGCTCAACTCCGCGCCCAGGTAGCCGCCAATGCTGTAGCTGCTGATGGCAAGGTCGGCGATGCCTTCGAGCATCACCTCCTCGACCCCGGACAGCACTTCCTCGCGCAGGCGCACGCGACAGCCGCGGCTTTGCGGCATGAAGGCGGCCAGGGCACGTACCAGGCGCGCGCTGGGGTAGGCCGCATCGACTACAAGGCGCACCTCGGCTTCCCAACCCTGTTCCATGTGGTGCGCCAGGTCTTCCAATTGGCTGGCCTGCTTGACCAGATGCCGCGAGCGGCGCAGCAGCACGCTGCCTGCCTCGGTCAGCACCGCCTTGCGGCCGTCGATGCGCAGCAACGGCACACCCAACTGTTCCTGCATGCGCGCCACGGTATAACTGACCGATGACTGTGATCGGTGCAGCACCTCGGCAGCCTGGGCAAAGCCGCCGTGATCGACTACAGCTTGCAAGGTCCGCCATTGATCCAGCGTCACGCGCGGCGCTTTCATGTCCTGCTCCTGTTGGCCTAAGCTGCGCTCTACACAAGGAGAACGCCCATGAAGAACTATTGTGCGGCATTGTTGCTATGCCTGCCGGTGACCGCTTTTGCCTATCCCATCGACATGGAAAAACACATGGACGGGGTAAAGGTCGACGCCACTGCCTACGACACGGCCTATGACCTGGGCGCCATTACCTTGGAGAACTACGGCCAGGTGCCCGCCGCCTGCAAGGTGACCTTTCGCAACGGTCCTGAAGCCCCGCGGGTGCGCCGGATAAATGTGCCGGCCGGCAAACGCGCCGACGTCACCGCCAAGTTCACCCGTCAGATCATCAAGCTGCGCGTCACCGTGAACTGCGCGGCTGAATAAACTAATTAATCGATAAATCGTACCGACTATTTACGCTTTTTCATCGATAGGTCAAGCGCTAACCTTCCTCCATCGCATTTATCCCAGCCCAATGGAGGCCGTCATGTCCCACGTTCTGATCGTCGAAAGCAGTGCACGCCAGCAGGATTCGATTTCCCGCCAATTGACCCGGGACTTCACCGCCCAGTGGCGTGCCGCTCACCCGACCGACCAGATTACCGTGCGTGACGTGGCGGCCAACCCGGTGCCGCACCTGGACGCCGACCTGCTCGGCGGCTGGATGAACCCGCAAGACCAGCGCAGTGCAACACAGCTCCAAGCCCTGGAGCGCTCCAACCAGCTGACCGACGAATTGCTGGCAGCCGATGTGCTGGTGCTGGCGGCGCCCATGTATAACTTCACCATACCCAGCACCCTCAAGGCCTGGCTGGACCATGTGCTGCGCGCCGGGATCACCTTCAAGTACACGCCCACCGGCCCTCAGGGCCTGTTGAATGGCAAGCGCGCCATCGTACTGACAGCGCGCGGCGGCATCCATGCAGGGGCTGGTAGCGACCACCAGGAGCCCTACCTGCGGCAGGTGCTGGGCTTCATTGGCATTCACGACGTGACATTCATTCATGCCGAGGGCCTGAACATGAGCGGGGATTTCCATGAAAAGGGCCTGAACCAGGCCAGGGCAAGCCTGGCTTCGGTAGCCTGACTGCAGCGAATCTCACCCCGGGCACCTGTATCAGCGCTTGTGGGTGACCGCTTCATTCGAGCTTCGCAGCGCGTTCAACTCAATACATACCCCACCGGCAACAGCGCTGGCGGCAGCGGCGTCTGCCCCAGTGCGGCCAATACATCACGCTCCACCGTTCGCACCATGGCATCGGTAGGCAGGTCGTTCTCGTCGCGGCCGAACGGGTCTTCCAACTCGTTGCCAATGGCATCGAGCCCAAAGAAGGTGTACCCCACGATGGTCGTGAACAGCGGTGCCAGCCAGCCTAGCGGTTCGGCCAGGGCGAACGGCAGCAACAGGCAGAAGATGTAGATGGTGCGGTGCAGCAGCAAGGTATAGGGGAAGGGCAACGGCGTGCCCTTGATCCGCTCGCAGGTGGCCTGAACCTCCCCAAGGCCCGCCAACCGCTGCGCCAGGAGGTTGTAGCGCCACTCGGACAAGCCCTGCTGCTCGGTCAGCCGCGAACACTGCTCGCCCAGTTGCAGGAGGATGCCGTTACACACGTTGTGAGGGCTGACCGCCTCGGCATTCCCCAGCCAGGGCCGCGCGGCAGCCAGGTCGTCTTCGTCTCGCAGCCTGGCATTGAGCGCCTGTGCGAACCCGCACAGGCTGCGCAGCATCTCGGCGCGTAGCGCGGCATCGGCGATCACCACGCTTTCGCGAGTGAACGACCGAATCTCGACGATCAACTTGCCCCAGGCCTTGCGGCCCTCCCACCAACGGTCGTAACACGCGTTGTTGCGAAAGCTCATGAAAATCGACAGCGACAAGCCGAGCAAGGTGAACGGCGTAGCGCTGACCGGATAGAAGAACGCTGGGTAATGCCGTTCGACCAGGACGATGACCGCCGCCAGCAGTGTGACCATCAGGCAGCGCAGGGCGATCTGTTTGATGATCGACCCTTTGAGGGTGAACAGCACTCGCAGCACACCCTGGGTGGGATGAACGATCATGGCAATCCAGAGACGGCGGGTCAGCCGCCGGTCATGTTCATGAAGCGCAGGATTTGAACGTCGCCGCCCACCTCGAAGTGATGGCGATACGGCTTGAGGTGCAACGAGTCACGAATGGCTTTTTCCAGCCGTTCAGCGTTGCCGGGGTGGGCACGCAGCACGTGCTTGAGATCGACCGAGTGCTCATTGCCCAGGCACAACAACAAGCGCCCCTCTACGGTGAGACGTACGCGGTTGCAGGTGGCGCAGAAATTGTGGCTGTGGGGCGAAATGAACCCCACCCGGGTTTGCGGGGCATCGGCCAGGCGCCAGTACCGCGCGGGGCCCTGCGAAGATTCGGTCGACTCCACCAGGCTGAACTGCTCGGCCAGCGTCGCGCGTACCTCATCGCTTGAGAAAAACGACTCTTCACGGGCGTGCTCGCTGATCTGTCCCAGCGGCATCTCCTCGATGAAGGTGATGTCCAGTTCGCGATCGATCGCAAAGCGCACTAGGTCGACGAGTTCGTCGTCATTGCGCCCTTTGAGTACCACGCAGTTGAGTTTGGTCCGGCGAAAGCCGGCTTTACGTGCAGCATCGATGCCGGCGATCACCTGGTGCAGGTCGCCGGTGCGGGTCAGTTGCTTGAACCGGTCGGCATCCAGGCTGTCGAGGCTGATGTTCAGCCGCGTCACCCCCGCATCGAAGAGCGGTTGCGCCAGGCGCCCCAGCTGCGAGCCGTTGCTGGTCAGGCACAGCTCGCGCAGCCCCGGCAGGGCAGCGATGCGTCCGCACAGGTCGACGATGCCTTGGCGTACCAGCGGCTCGCCCCCGGTCAGACGAATCTTGCGGGTGCCCAGCGCCACGAAACGCTCGGCTACCTGGAATAGTTCTTCAAGGCTCAGGATCTGCTGGCGGGGCAGAAACTGCATGTCCTCGGCCATGCAGTACACGCAACGGAAGTCGCAGCGGTCTGTGACCGACATCCGCAGGTAGTCGATTTTCCGGTTGAAGCCGTCGATCAGTGCCCGGCTGCTCTGTTCCACGTACGCGCTCGAATCAGGGAGGTTGGCCTCCAAGCTAGCGCCTGGTGGGGCGGGCCGTCAAATGGCTTTGACCGACCGACCGATAAATGCTCTCTATCACCGTGCAGCCCCCGCGTTTACGGGGGTCATCGAAGGCGCTTATCACCTCGTAGGATCTTTCGATTGGACGGCTCTACGCCAGGCTTCATAGGCTGGACAAAAGCCATAGCAGGGCGAGGACTTCACCCATGAGCCAGGATCCACACATCCGCGACTACAAAGGCGCCGCTGCCGGCTGGGGCGCGCTCAAGAGCGTGACCAAAAGCTGGCTGGGCAGTGACAACGCCTTCAAGAATTTGCGAGCCATGCTCAAGACCAACCAGAATGGCGGCTTCGACTGCCCTGGTTGCGCCTGGGGCGAGTCGCCGGAAAACGACACGGTAAAGTTTTGCGAGAACGGTGCCAAGGCCGTCAACTGGGAGGCCACTGGGCGCTCGGTCGATCCGGCCTTCTTTGCCCGCTACAGCGTCAGCGCCCTGGCCGATCAGACCGATTACTGGCTGGAGTACCAGGGTCGCCTGACCCATCCCATGCGCTACGATGCAGCCACCGATCACTATGTCGAAACGAGCTGGGCAGAGGCCTTCGCGCTGATCGCCAAGCACCTGCACGCCCTGGAATCACCCGATCAGGCCGAGTTCTATACCTCGGGCCGGGCCAGCAACGAAGCAGCCTTTCTTTATCAGTTGTTCGTGCGCGCCTACGGGACCAACAACTTCCCGGATTGCTCGAACATGTGCCACGAGGCCAGCGGCGTCGGCATGGCGCAGACCTTGGGCGTGGGCAAGGGCACCGTGGTCTTTCACGACCTGGAACTGGCAGACGCCATCTTCGTCATTGGCCAGAACCCTGGCACCAACCACCCGCGCATGCTCGAACCGCTGCGCGAAGCCGTGAAGCGCGGTGCCCAGGTGGTGTGCTTCAACCCGCTCAAGGAGCGGGGTCTGGAGCGCTTCCAGCACCCGCAGCACCCGCTGGAAATGCTCAGCAATGGCTCCGAGCCTACCAATACCGCCTACTTCCGCCCGGCACTGGGCGGAGACATGGCGGTGATGCGCGGCATTGCCAAGTACCTGCTGCAATGGGAGCGCGAAGCCAAGGCCAAGGGTGAACCGGCGGTGTTCGACCATGCTTTCATTGCCGAGCACACCAGCGGCATCGAGGCCTACCTGCAGACCTTGGATGCTACACCCTGGCCTGCCCTCGTGGCGCAGTCCGGGCTGACCCAGGCCGAGATCGAGCAGGCCGCGCGCATGTACCGCAAGGCCGAACGCGTGATCATGTGCTGGGCCATGGGCGTTACCCAGCATCGTCATTCGGTGGCCATCGTGCAGGAAATCGTCAACCTGCAATTGCTGCGTGGCAATGTCGGCAAACCCGGCGCAGGGCTTTCGCCAGTGCGCGGCCACAGCAACGTGCAGGGTGATCGGACCATGGGCATCGACGAGAAGCCCAAGGCCGCCTTGCTCGATGCCTTGCAAGCTCGTTTTGAGTTTCAGGTGCCGCGCACCCACGGGCACAATGCCGTACTGGCGATCAAGGCCATGGAAGAAGGCCGGGCGAAGGTGTTCATCGGCCTTGGGGGTAATTTTGCCCAGGCCACCCCTGACACCGCGCGCACCCATGCCGCCCTGCGCAACTGCGCGCTGACCGTGCAGATTTCCACCAAGCTCAACCGCTCGCACCTGGTGACCGGTGGCGATGCGTTGATCCTGCCCTGCCTGGGCCGCACCGAAATCGACCTGCAGGCCAGCGGCCCGCAAGGCGTGACGGTCGGAGACACCTTCAGCATGGTGCACATCTCCCACGGCCAGTTGCGGCCACGTTCGCCCCACATGCGCTCCGAGCCCTGGATCATTGCCGGCATGGCCCAGGCCACCTTGGGCAAGCACCCCATCGACTGGGAACACGCAGTGGCCGATTACGCCCATATCCGTAGCCTGATTGCCGATGTGATTCCAGGCTTCGAAAACTTCAACGAACGCCTGCAGCAACCTGGGGGCTTTCACCTGGGCAACCACGCCGCCGACCGTATCTGGCGCACCGCCACCGGCAAGGCACAATTCAGCCCCAATGCGCTCCCCGCAGAACTGGTCAACGCCCAGGTGCTGGCGCGTGGCGACAAGCCAGACTTGATCTTGCAGACCTTGCGCTCCCACGACCAGTACAACACCACCCTCTACGGTCTGGATGACCGTTACCGTGGTGTGTTCGGGCTGCGCGAAGTGGTGTTCGTCAACGAGGCCGACATTCGGCGCATGGGGTTCGAGCCGGGTGAGCGCGTCGATCTGGTGTCGTTGTGGGACGACGGCGTCGAACGTCGGGTGTCGGGTTTTCGTCTGGTGGCCTATGACGTACCGCCGGGGCAGGCTGCCGCCTATTACCCGGAAACCAACCCCCTGGTGCCGCTGGAGAGTTATGGTGAAGGGACCTATACCCCGACCTCCAAGTTCGTGGCGATCAAGGTCGAGAAGGCCAAGGCGGATAATCGCATTGCAGCGGCACTGGCGACCGACTGAGTCTGATCAGGCGACAGGGTCACCTCTGCAACCCCGCGTCAACCGCGATTCACTGGAAAAGCCGTGGTGTATTTCATCTGCTCCATGGCAAAGCTCGAGGTAATGTTCGACAACCCATCAGTACTAGTGATCAGCTTCTTGTAGAACCGGTCATACGCTGCGATATCACCCACTACCACCCGCAGCATGTAGTCCCAGTCGCCGGACATGCGGTAGCACTCCATCACCTCCTCGAACGCCGTGACCGTGGCGGCAAACTGCTCCAGCCATGCACTGTCATGACGCTGGGTCTTGACCTGCACGAACACGGTCAGGCCCAGCCCCAGCAGGTCAGGATCCAGCAGGGCCACACGACCAACGATGTAGCCTTCGTCTTCCAGACGCTTGACCCGCTTCCAGCACGGGGTGGTGGACAGGTTGACGGCCTCGGCCAAGGCCTTGAGCGAGAGCGCGGCATCGCGCTGCAACAGGGTCAGGATGTGTCGGTCGAAGCTGTCCATAGGGGGCATGGGCCGTGGCGAAGAAGTTTTCACAGGGTACTCCAAGGTCAGGGCTTTTGCGTTGTGCGATAGTGGCAACCTTACCTCTGCCAACGAGCCCGACCATGTCCGACAAGCCGCGCCATTTCGCCACCCGAACCATTCATGCCGGCGAGCAGTTCGAAGTCGCCGACAATGCCATTTTCCCGGCCATCTTCACGGCCAGTTCGTTCATCAAGCGCGGCCTGGACGACACGCCGGACTACTCCTACAGCCGCGTAGGCAACCCCACCCGCCACGCCTACGAGACCTGTGTTGCAGCCCTGGAAGAAGGCGTCGGGGCGGTGGCCTGTGCGTCAGGCGTGAATGCCACCGCCACCGTGCTGGAACTGCTGCCCAAGGATGCCCACGTGGTGGTGATGAACGGCGTATACGGCGGCACCTTCCGTATCATGGAGGACTACCGCAGCCGTACTTCCGGCCTGACCACCACGTACGTCGATCTCAATGACCTGGAAGCCGTGGCTGCTGCCATCAAGCCCGAAACCCGGCTGATCTGGATTGAGTCACCGACCAACCCATTGTTGCACCTGGTCGATATCAAGGCCGTGTGCGACCTTGCCCGTACCCGGGGCATCCTGACCTGCATCGACAACACCTTCTGCTCACCGTGGAACCAGCGCCCGATCACCCTGGGCGTAGACCTGGTCATGCACTCGGCCAGCAAGTACATCGGTGGCCATTCCGACCTCACCGGTGGCGTGGTGGTGGCGGCCAGCGAAGACCTGCACCGGCAACTGCGCCGCATCAGCATGGCCATCGGCGCGGTGCAAGGGCCGTTCGATTGCTACCTGGCGTTGCGCGGCCTCAAGACCCTGGACGTGCGCATGGAACGCCAGTGTGCCAACGCGCTGGAAGTGGCCCGCAGGCTCGAAGGCCACCCGCAGGTCGAGCAGGTGTACTACCCAGGGCTGCAAAGCCACCCGCAGCATGACCTGTGCAAGCGCCAGATGCGCAGCGGCGGGGCCGTGGTCGCCATCAAGGTCAAGGGCGATCGGGCAGCGCTAAACCGTCTGGTCGAAGCGCTGCAGATTTTCGTACTGGCCGATTCGCTGGGCGGGGTCGAAAGCATGATCAACCATTCCTGGACCATGTCCCACTGCTCCATGAGCCCCGAGCAGAAAGGGGCGATGGGCATCAGCGAAAACCTGTTGCGCCTGTCAGTGGGCATCGAGGCGGTTGCCGACCTGATCGATGACCTGGAAACGGCGCTGGGCGCTTTGGCCGGATAACAAGGGCAAGGCTGTACTGGCGAGGGGTTCAGCGCCAACCCGTCATGCGACCGATGATGGGCTGGCGCCAGCAAAGAGGCCGGTGATTACTTGGGCGGGTGGATGATGCGCTCGATCTTGTCCTTGATCAGCAGCCGCTCGCGGCGCAAGCGCGTGACGGCGTCGTCGTTGGTGCCGTTTTTCTCGGCGGCGACCACTTCCTTGTCCTTGGCGTTGTACTCCTTGTGCAAGCCATGCAGCGTCTGGTCCTTGTCAATGAGCGCCTGGAATGCGTCAGCGGTAACGTGCAAGTCAGCGAGCAGATCGTGCGGAACAGGCATTTCTTCACCTCTGTCAGGGGGATTGGTTAAGGTCCTGACCTCTGAGGATAGCCGCGTTTGCCTCGACGGGGGAGGCCGCGAATCCTGAACCCCTGCTGAACGACTGACAGGTCCTCATCGAAATCAGCGCTTTCACTAAATTGTTACGTTATTTTTCACAGAAAATTGATGGCCCGGTTTCTAGAGTTCGCCCTGCTTGCTCCCAGTGCCATCCGGCGCTGGTGGTCACTTCTCTTGGTTGCGAACCTGAATGCTCAACATCAAACCCCTGCGCACCGAATGGGTCACGCTGCTGGCCAGCCTGTACCTGTTGATCGGCATGAATGTTTTCCTGTGGCAGCACCTGGAGCAAGTCGTGCCCCCCGGCTTGCCCGGCCTGTGGCTGACCCTCGCGTTTGCGGTGCTGATGTTGTTCGCCTTCAACCTCATCCTTACCCTCATTGCCTTCCGCTATGTGCTCAAGCCCTTGCTGGTGCTGCTGTTCGTCAGTGGCGCGGCGGTGGCGTACTTCATGAATCGCTACGGCGTGCTGATCGACGCGGGCATGTTCGCCAACATCGCCGAAACCAACGTGGCAGAAGTGCGCGACCTGCTGTCGCTGAAGTTCGCCTTGTACATCCTTGGCCTTGGGGTGTTGCCCTCGGTGCTGCTATGGCGAGCACCGGTGGTGTACCGGCCGTGGCAGCGCGAGCTGTTCGGCAAGCTGGTGGTCACGGCGGCCTGCGTGGTAGGCCTGGGCTCGGTGGGGTTGGCCAATTATCAGGGCCTGTCGTCGCTGTTTCGCAATCATCATGAACTGCGCCTGATGCTGACCCCCAGCAATATCGTCGGTGCCTCCATGGCGTACGTGAGCGAGCGGGTGGTCACTAGTGCACGCCCCTTTGCGCACTATGGCGAAGATGCCGCCCGCACCCCGGACTGGCAGCATCACCAGCGCAAATCCCTGACGGTGCTGGTCGTGGGTGAAAGCGCGCGCGCCGATCACTTCGGCGTGCTGGGCTACAACCGCGATACCACCCCCAGGCTTGCCGCCGAGCAGGGGTTGCTGGCGTTCTCGGACGTTCATTCCTGCGGCACTGAAACGGCTGTGTCGGTACCCTGCATGTTCTCCGGCATGCCCCGCAAAGCCTACGATGCCCGCGTTGCCAAGAACCGTGAAGGGTTGCTCGATATCCTCGAACGGGCAGGCCTGGACGTGCAGTGGCGCGACAACCAGTCCGGGTGCAAGGGCACCTGCGACCGCGTGCAGTTCATCAACATGAGCAAGCTCAAGGACCCGCAGTTCTGCGCCGAAGGCGAGTGCCACGACGAAATCCTGCTGCAGGGCCTGGGCGAGCTGATCGACCATTTGGACAAGGACACCGTGCTGGTGCTGCACCAGATGGGCAGCCACGGGCCCGACTACTTCAAACGCTACCCCAAGGCCGAGCAGCGCTTTGCCCCGGTGTGCCAGAGCAACGCCTTGGACCAGTGCAGCCAAGCGCAGATCATCAATGGCTACGACAACACCCTGGCCTACACCGACCGGGTCCTGGCCAGCCTGATCGACACCCTGCGCAGCCGGCAGGACAAGGTCGATACGGCCATGATCTACCTGTCAGACCATGGCGAATCGCTGGGCGAGTACAACCTGTTCCTGCACGGGACACCGTACGCCATCGCTCCGGAACAGCAAAAGCATGTACCGCTGCTGGCCTGGTTCTCCGACAGCTATCAACAGGACTTCGGTGTCGATACCGGTTGCCTGGCCAAGTTGAACGACGCGCCCTTGTCCCAGGACAACCTGTTCCACTCGATGCTGGGGTTGCTGCAAGTTCACACCCAGGTGTACGAGCGTTCCCTGGACCTGTTCGCCAGCTGCCGGCCCTGGCTCACCGCCAAGCGTTGAGCAGGCCGCCGGCCGGGTTGCACAGTCCATGAAATTGCACCATTGATCGACATCAAGGATGGCCCGGGTTTCACCAGCAGTGCCCGCGCCGTATATACTGCGCGCCAATGTTAGTGGGAGAGCCTTGTGGCCATCGAAATTCACTGGATCCGTGACGAACTGAGCCTGGCCGAACACTGCCGCGACTGGCGCCAATTGCCCTTTGTCGCGGTCGATACCGAATTCATGCGCGTCGACACCTTCTACCCCAAGGCAGGGCTGATCCAGATTGGCGATGGCAAGTGCGCGTTCCTGATCGACCCGCTGTTGATCGGCAACTGGCAGCCGCTGGCCGAGCTGATCGAAGACCGTAACGTGGTCAAGGTGCTGCATGCCTGCAGCGAGGACCTGGAGGTGTTGCTGCGCCTGACCGGCAAGCTGCCCCAGCCGCTGTTCGACACCCAGCTGGCCGCCGGCTACCTCAACCTGGGCTTCTCCATGGGCTATTCGCGGTTGGTGCAGGAGGTGCTGGGCATCGACCTGCCCAAAGGCGAAACCCGCTCCGACTGGCTGCAACGCCCGCTGTCCGAGACCCAGGTCAGCTATGCTGCCGAGGACGCCGTGCACCTGGCCGAGCTGTTCAGCGCCTTGCGTGCGCGCCTGTCCGACGACAAGTATGCCTGGGTGTTGGAAGACGGTGCTGAACTGGTGGCCCAGTTGCGCCGCGAGGTACAGCCCGACAGCCTGTACCGCGAGGTCAAGCTGGCGTGGAAACTGTCGCCCCAGCAATTGGCGGTGCTGCGCGCCCTGTGCGCCTGGCGCGAGCGCGAGGCCCGCCTGCGCGATGTTCCGCGCAACCGCATCCTCAAGGAGCATGCGCTGTGGCCCATTGCCAAGAGCCAGCCGACCAACCTGGCGGCCTTGGCCCGCATCGACGACATGCACCCGCGCACCTTGCGCCAGGATGGCGAAACCTTGCTGCAACTGATCAAGCACGCCGCCAGCCTGCCGGCCGAACAATGGCCCGAGCCACTGCCTGAGCCGCTGCCGATCGAAGCCTCGGGCATTCTCAAGCAACTGCGCGCCGTCGGCCAGGCCGAAGGGCAGCGGTTGGGCATCGCGCCCGAGCTGATGCTGCGCAAGAAAACCCTCGAGGCCCTGCTTAAAAGCGGTTACCCCGACGGCCCTTACACCTTGCCCGATTCGCTGCGCGGCTGGCGCCGTGAGCGGATGGGCCAGGCACTGCTGGACAGCCTGGCCGGTGCCGGAGACCCTCAATGAAACGCATCTGCTCGATCTACAAGAGCCCCCGCAAGAACGAAATGTACCTATACGTGCTCAAGGCCGATGGCCTGCAACGCGTACCCGAAGGCTTGCTGCCGTTCTTCGGCACGCCCCAGCACGCCTTCGACCTGGTGCTCAGCCCCGAACGCAAGCTGGCCCGCGAAGACATCACCAAGGTGCTGGAAAACCTCGACAACCAGGGGTATCACCTGCAGATGCCGCCGCCGGATGACGAGTACATCGAGCACCTGCCCGATGAGTTGCTGCACCGTAACGATCCCGCCTGATCATGCGCGTACTGATTGCCGAGCATGACCACGTCCGCTACGCCGACCTGTTGCACCAGGCGGCACCGCACCTTGACGTCCTGACCAGCGACGACTCCGCGCAACTGGCCCGGCTGGCGCCGCAGTGCCCGGTGTGGCTCGGTCAGCCCGACCTGCTGGCGAGCCTGTTGCGCCAGGGGCATCGGCCTCACTGGATGCAGTCGACCTGGGCCGGCGTGACGCCGCTGCTGGCGGCGGGACTGCCCCGCGAGTATCGCCTGACCCGCGCCGTGGGCATTTTCGGTCAGGTCATGGCCGAATACATGCTCACCTACATGCTGGGCCATGAACGGCACGTCCTGTCGCGCCTGGTCAGCCAGGTGGAGCGGCGCTGGGACGACCGCCCCGGTTGCTCGCTGCAGGGCCGCAAGGTGTTGATCGTTGGCACCGGCGACATCGGTCAGGCGGTGGCCGAGTTCCTGCGTCCGTTCGGGGTGGTGCTGTACGGTGTGGCCAGTGAGGCCCGTGAACAGCCGCCATTCGTCGAGGTAGCCGCCCTGGACGATCTCGCGCGCCTGGTGGGCCAGGTCGATTATGTGCTGAACCTGCTGCCCGACACGCCGGCCACGCACGATATCTTTGACGCGGCGATGTTCCGGCGTTTTCAGCCGACTGCTTTGTTCATCAATGCCGGACGCGGTGTGGCAGTCGTCGACGCGGACCTGGTGGATGCGCTGAAGGAGGGTCACCTGGCCGGGGCGGTGATCGATGTATGCCGCCAGGAACCGCTGCCCAGGCAGCATCCGTTCTGGACCGCCTGGGGCCTGTTGCTCACCGGACACAGCGCCGCGCCCACCACGCCTGCGGCCATGGTGCGGTTGTTTCTCGACAACCTGCAGGCGTTCGAAGCCGACCAGGCGCTGCGCGGCGAAGTGGACTTCGACCGCGGGTATTGATCGTTCGGCCTGGGCCAGAGCGCGTTGCCTGCGGGTAGCGCCTCATGGCGGCCCTTCACGCGTACCGATCTACCACGCGCCTGTGCGCGAGCATGGCTGACAAGCGGTCTGGTATTGCTGCATGCCAGGCCCTAGACTGGCGCCGCCACGGCCAGCAGCTCCATGCTGCACGCCTTAACGAACCGTTTCAGGCGCTGTCTGCTTCGGGCCCGATGCCGGACACGCGCTGCTGATCCCTTGCAGGAATTCGCGTCATGATCGCTGACAACGCCCCCTTCTGGCGGCGCAAAACCCTCGAGCAACTCAACCCGCAGGAATGGGAATCGCTGTGCGACGGTTGCGGGCTGTGCTGCCTGCAAAAGCTCGAGGACGAGGACGACAACAGTGTTTATTACACCCGCATCGCCTGCACGTTGCTCGACCTCGACACCTGCCAGTGCACCGACTACCCCAATCGCTTCGCCCAAGTGCCCGACTGCATTCAGCTCACCCCGGGCAAGGCTGACCAGTTTCGGTGGTTGCCAGCGACCTGCGGTTACCGGCTGGTCAGCGAAGGCAAGGACCTGCCGGCCTGGCACCACCTGGTATGCGGTGACCGCCAGCAAGTGCATGAACAGCGCATATCCCAGGCCGGGCGCATGCTCAGCGAGCGTGACGTGCACGAGGACGACTGGGAAGACCACCTGATCTTTCGCGCCAGCTAACCAGGCGCTTTACCCACTGGTGAACAAGGAGTGTCGGTATGCGTTGCCGTTTGAGTGTGCTGGTGGCCATGTTGGGATTGCTGGCGGTGGCACCGGCCTGGGCGAAAAAAGTCGATCTTGACTATCAGGTCCGGTTGTTGCCCGCGACCGGGCAAGCCGAAGTGCGCCTCACGCTTGCCGATGGCAGCGCCGTGCGCAGCCTGGACTTCGACCTGGGCAAGGCGGGGGCCTACAGCGGCTTCCAGGCAGATGGCCACTGGCAGCTTCGCGGCCAGCGCGGGGTATGGCAGCCAGCGGCTGGCAAGACCAGCCTGAGCTATCGCGTGCAGTTGAACCAGCTCCACGGTCCTGGGGTGTACAACACCCGTATGACGGCGCACTGGGCACTGTTCCTGGGCGACCAACTGGTCCCACCCGGTCGGCTGGACCAGCAGGACGGCACGGAGTTGGTCGCCCGCCTGGCATTCGATTTGCCCGAAGGCTGGAAAAGCGTCGAGACCGCCTGGCCACGTATTGGTAAGGACAAGTTCCGCATCGACAACGTCTCGCGGCTGTTTGATCGACCCACCGGCTGGATGCTGGCTGGCAACCTGGGTAGCCGCCGTGCGCGCCTGGGCGAAACCGACGTGACGGTGGCAGCGCCGGTCGGGGAGGGGATGCGCCGCCTGGACAACCTGACCTTGCTGACCTACATCTGGCCGCAACTGCAGGCCACCTTCCCAAGAAACCCGCCCAAACTGCTGGTGGTGGGCGCACGCGATCACATGTGGCGCGGGGCGATGGCCGCTCACGGCTCGCTCTACCTGCACAGTGGCCAGGCCATGGTCAGCGAGAGCGGTAGCAGCCCACTGCTGCGCGAAGTGGTCCAGTTGTTCACGCAGCTGCGTGGGCGTGAGGGCAATGACTGGTTGATCGAGAGCTTGACCGACTATTACGCCACCGAGCTCCTGCGCCGATCAGGCGGCCTGAGTGATGACCGTTACCAGGCCTGGCAGGCGCGCCTGAGCAAGCAGGGCGCAAGTGTCAAGCACCTCAAGGGGCAGCAGGCAACGCCTGCCCAAGTGGCGCGAGGGGTGATGCTGTTGCAGGCGCTGGACAAGGAGATCCGTATTCACACCCAGGCCCGGCAATCGCTCGACGACGTGGCGCGAGGGCTGATGCGGCTACCGAGCGTCAGCCTCGAGGACTTCGTGCAGATCAGTGAAAACGTACTTGGGCGTCGGTCGGAGGCGTTGCAGAGCAAAGTGCTGCGTTGACGCGCTACGCAATGCCTGATGGAAGCCACGCGTTGCACAACCTTTGAAGGCCATCGGGTCCGTAAAGCGGTTCCAGCAGTACGGAATCTGAGATTCCGGAGCTGCTGCGCAGCCCGTCGCGGCCGGTCCGGCGCCCCGGCCGCCCTCAAGTCGAACGTGTGACGACTACCAATCAAACCGCAAGACGTCATGGTTACGCCTTGCCGCAGCGCCGCCACGGCAAGGCCAAAACACTGGCCAGGGCATCACACTCCAGCGACAGGGTCCTTGCCAGTCACCGTCACGCCTTCGGTGGCCGCTTTAGCACTGTCCTTCAGTGCAGTCAGCTCGTCCCCAGTACGCTTGAGGTCCGATTTCAGCTGATCGTACTGATCGCGGTGGTGCTGCAACCACGCCTTGGTAGCGCAATGCCCGGTAAAGCCGCGCACCAGCGCCAGGCCACCGACGGCCACTTTGAACAGCCCTACGATACCGCCCTGGCTCAGCCCTTTGCCCACCAGCAAAGCACCACCGGCCAACGACGTGGCGCGTTCGATGCCATGGACGTTCTTTTCCTGCAACGGTGCATCAGCGTGATTATCAAGCATTGGTAAGCCCTCTTCGTGATGTGTAAGCAGCTGACCTGCCGGCGGCGGGCGGCGTTCACTCCATGTGCCAGGCGAGCCTCCTGGCGGTCATGACAGCGCACGCATCACTTGAATTTCGGGCCTGAGCGGGTGTTCAGGCCCTTGGCCAGGCGGTCGTACAGCACCACGTTCACCGTCGCTGCCAGGTTCATGCAACCGGTAGTGGGGATGTAGATGGTTTCCTCGCACCAGGCCCTGACGTCGGGGCTAAGGCTGCCGTCTTCGGGGCCGAAGATGTAGATGGCCCGGTCCGGGTGGGTATAGTCGGGCAGGGGGCGGGCGCCTTCGACCAGCTCCACCGCCACCGGGGTGCAGTCCAGCGGGATGATGCGTTGCAGGTCATCGATGCCGATCAGCGGAATGTCGTAGTGCACGCGCTTGGTGTCGGTCACGAAGTCCCGCGCGCGTTCGTACCGCTTGCCGGTATAGAACACCGAGTTTACCCCGTAGCAGCCGGCCGCACGCATCACCGAGCCTACGTTTTCGGCCGACTTGGGGTTGAACAGGCCGATGCAACTGTATCGTTTGTTAGCCACGAACCGGGGCCCTTCGCAAAAAAGACGCGATTATACGGGTTGCCCGGTCATAGCGGGTGCTACCGGTCAGTCCTTCTTCAGCATGCCTGCCAGCGCTGCGAACGGATTGTGGGTGGCCTTGGCAATGCTAGGGGTGCTGGTAGAGCCTTCGCTGAAGTATTGCTGATCGGTGTAGCGCGAGTGTTCGTTGTCGTGGCAGTAGAGGCACAGCAGCTCCCAGTTGGAGCCGTCCTGCGGGTTGTTGTCGTGGTTGTGGTCGCGGTGATGCACGGTCAGCTCGCTCAGGCGCTTGCCGGCGAACTCGCGTGCGCAGCGCCCGCATACATGCGGGTACATCCTCAGGGCCTTGTCGCGGTAGCCCATTTCCTTGTCGCGCTTGGCATCGGCGAGAATGCGGTCCAGGCGCGCAGTGGCGGCGGAAGTAGAGGAGGTCATGGTGTTTCCTTCGTTCTGATCAGGCAAATGACGGTTATGCCGTCGAGTCTAGCGCGGCTGCATGATCGGCGCACAGGCGAAAAATGTCATATGGGCGTAGCCTGTAGGAAGGTTCTGAACAGGAGGTTGCCGATGCTTGCTGCGATTCTCGCCGTTGTCCTGGCGGCAGGCGTGCCTGCGGCTCACGCTGCCAGCACGCCACCCCGGTTGACCACACCTGTACCCGGCGCGCCGGGCACGCCTACCCCCACGCCGTATCCGCAGATCACCCCAAGCAGCCCGCCCAAGGCCACCGGCACTTCCCAAGGGGCACCTTTGCTACCGCCAATGCCAGTGCCTGGCCCGCCAAAGGACCAGCCTTTACCAGGGTTGCGGCAGGATGCAGAGAAACCGGTGCGGGACCAGGAGTGAGCGAAGGCGGCTGTCCTAGCGTTGCCGATAGCGCCACAACCGAACACGAACGCCAAGGCCGCTGGGGCCGCCTCACACACACAAACAGCTCGAAACCTCAGGCAACCCCCAGCTCACCCAGCACAAACCCGTACTCCAGGGCTACATCTTTCAACCCCTGGTAACGCCCGCTCATACCCCCGTGTCCGGCACCCATTTCGGTCTTGAGCAGCAGCAAGTTGTCATCGGTCTTGCGCGTACGCAGGCGGGCGACCCACTTGGCCGCTTCCCAGTACTGCACCCGGCTGTCGTTGTAGCCGGCCACCACCAACATCGCCGGGTAAGGCTGGGCTTTCACGTTCTCATACGGCGCATAGGCCTTGATGCGCTCATACACCTCAGGTACCTCGGGATTGCCCCATTCGTCATACTCGGTCACCGTCAACGGCAGCTCAGGGTCGAGCATGGTGTTGAGGACATCCACGAACGGCACCTCGGCGATGGCACAGCGAAACAGCTCGGGACGCAGGTTCAACACGGCGCCGATCAGCAGCCCGCCAGCGCTGCCCCCGCTGATGGCCAGGGTGGCGGGGGACGTCACGCCCTCGTTGATCAGGTGTTCGGCGCACGCGATGAAGTCGCTGAAGGTATTGCACTTGTGCTCCTGCTTGCCGGCACGGTACCAGGCCTCGCCCAACTCGCCGCCGCCGCGCACATGGGCAATGGCAAACGCCACGCCACGTTCCAGCAGGCTCAGCCGCGCATGGGAGAACCACGGGTCCAGGCTCTCGCCATAAGCGCCGTATCCGTACAGGTAGAGCGGTGTCGTGCGGCCCACATCCTGACGCCGTCGCACCAGGCTGATCGGTACCTGGGTGCCATCTGCGGCCGTGGCCCACAGGCGTTCGCTGACATAAGCGTCGGCATCGAAGGGCCCCAGCACCGGCGTCTGCTTGAGCACTTCCTGTGCGCCAGTGGCCAGCGCCAGCTGCCGCACCTGGGCCGGCCGGTTCAGCGCCTCGTAGCGCAAGCGTATCCGAGGACTGTCGAATTCCAGGCTGTCCTGCACGTACAGGCTATAGGCGGCGTCGGGTAAAGCCACCCGGTAGGGCGCCAGCCCCTGTGGGCGCACTTCGATGATCGGCAGCCCGCCGTCACGCAGACTCAGGGTCAACGCGCTGGCATTGAGGCTCAGCCCTTCGAGCATGATGTCATCGCGATGGCCTACCAACAGCTGCCACTGGGCGCGGCTAGGCACGGGGTCGACTGGGGCGTGATACAAGGCGAAGTTGATGCCGTCCTGGTTGGTGCGGATGAACCATCGCCACTGCCCATCGAGCAGGCCATGATCGGGGAAGTATTCATGGCTTTCCACGCGCGGTGCCAGGCAGGTGAACGGCGCTTGCGGCGTGGCCGCGTCCAGCACCCAGGCTTCGCTAGTGGTCTTGCTGTTGAGCAGCAGCACCAATTGGCGTTCGGAACTGGTGCGGTAACAGTGCAGGAAGAACCGGCCATCGGGCTCCTCGAACACCCGCTGGGCACCGTCCTGACCCAACGTATGCCGGTACAGCCGCCAAGGGCGATGGGTATCGTCGAGTTCGGCAAAGAACAGCGTGCGGCTGTCATTGGCCCAGGTCAGGCTGCCATCGCAGCCGTCGAAGGGCAGGGTGGTTACATCGCCTGTGGCCAGATCCTTGACGTACAAGGTGTAGATTTCGTCCCCGCTGGTGTCCAGGCTATAGGCCAACAGGCGATGGTCGGGACTAACGTTGAACGCCCCCAGCGAAAGAAAGCCCCCGCCTGCCAGGGCGTTGGGGTCCAGCAACAGTTGCTCCTGGCCTTCATCGACCGTGTTGGAATCATCGCCAGGGCGTGGGCAGCGGTAATGGCGGGGGTATTCATCGCCAGCGGTGGTACGGGTGTAGTACAGGTAGGGCCCCCATGGCGAAGGAAGGGACAGATCGGTTTCCTGGATGCGGCCCTTGATCTCCTCGAACAACTGCTCGCGCAACGGGGCCTGATGAGCCAGACAGGCTTGCTGGTAGGCGTTTTCCGCTTCGAGGTAGGCCAGTACCTGGGGCTCGTCACGCTGTTGCAGCCACGCATAGGGGTCGGTCGCGTCGTCGGCTCTGGCCAGGGGCGGCAAGTGGGTGCTTGGCATCGAATTTCTCTCGGTTCTTGAAGGGCGCTGCCGGCAGCTTCGTTGGCGTGCCGGTACAGGCAAACACTGTTTGCGCCAGGAAATGTGTTTATCATAGGCACCTCTTTGCCTGGCTTGCACGATTACCATGATCGAGAACGACTACACCCTGGCCTGGGGCCTCTACGCCGTGGCCGCCCTGGGCTGCCTTCTGGTGGGCTTCAAGCTCACCGGCTGGATGTGGCGCTGGCTACGCGAACCACTGCGCGTCGTGCTGGCGGTGCTGCTGCTTACGCCGACCGTGGTCGACCCAGTCAAGGACAGCTTCGCTCCGGCCATTGCCATCACGGTGCTGGACGTCGCCTTCAAAGTGGGCAACAACGCCTGGCGCGCAGTATCGGACTTTGCCATGTACGGCATGATCGCCTTCGTGCTGTATTTCCTGTTCGTGCTGGTGCGTTGGCCGCTGGAGAAACGCGCCCGCGAGCGCCGCCTGCGTGCCCAAGCCGCCGCCCAGCGCGAGGCCGCCGAAGCGCAGGCGCTGGCGCCTGGGGAGGCCTTGGCCGCGGAACGCAGCGATCGTTACCGTGACGACCCGCCTGCGCTGCCTGCCGGCGCTGGCCGGGTCGAGCCCCGCCTGTAAACGGAGACACCGCCATGTGCGAACTGCTGGGCATGAGTGCTAACGTCCCCACCGACATCGTCTTCAGCTTCACCGGCCTGATCCAACGCGGCGGGCGCACCGGCCCGCACCGTGACGGCTGGGGCATCGGCTTTTACGAAGGGCGCGGCCTGCGCCTGTTCCAGGACCCTGCCGCCAGCAGCGAGTCCGAAGTGGCCAACCTGGTAAGACGCTACCCGATCAAGAGCGAAGTGGTGATCGGGCACATCCGCCAGGCCAATGTCGGCAAGGTCTGCCTGGCCAACACCCACCCCTTCATGCGCGAGATGTGGGGGCGCAACTGGTGCTTTGCCCACAACGGCCAACTGGGTGATTTCACCGGTTCCACAAGCTTTTACCAGCCCATTGGCGATACCGACAGCGAGGCGGCGTTTTGTGACCTGCTCAATCGCATCCGCGGCGCCTTCCCGGAGCCGGTGCCGGTGGAACAGCTACTGCCGGTGCTGGTCGAAGCCTGTGCCGGTTATCGCGCCCGCGGCGTGTTCAACTGCATGCTCAGCGATGGCGACTGGCTGTTCTGCTTCTGTTCGACGAAACTGGTCCACATTACCCGCCGCGCGCCGTTTGGCGCGGCGCGGCTGAAGGATGTAGACCTGATCGTCGATTTCCATACCCAAACCACCCCCAACGACGTGGTCACGGTGATCGCCACCGAGGCCTTGACCGAGAACGAAACCTGGAACCGCTACGCGCCAGGTCAGTGGGCCCTGTGGCGGCACGGCGAGTGCACCGCGCACGGGCAAAGCTAAGGATGCTGCATGTTCAGAAGTTACCTGCGGTTGCTGCTGTTCACCCTCGGGCTGTTGGCCGGCATCCAGGTCCCGGGGCTGGTCAAGGACTATAGCCAGCGCGTGGAGGCCCACCTATTCGAATCTCGCGAGGCGCTGGACGGTTTTCGCCAGACGGCTGAGCGTTTTTTCAACGGCGACCTGCAAGCCTTGTTGCGACACTACCGCAGCAGTGACGACCCCGTTTTTCTCAGTGATGCCAACAGCATCGAAAGCCTGATGATTCGCAACCAGATGCTCGAAGACGAGTGGCAGGCGCTGCAAGGTTCATGGGCGCAGCGTACCTGGCATGTCCTGACGCAAGCCGACCCGCGGCTGCGAGAAGAAACGCTCAACGGCTACAGCTACCAGGTCTTGCTGGTTCCGCAGGCCATCGGCTGGGGCGTCGGCGCCGGGTTCGTGCTGGCATTCGTGGTAGAAAGCCTGTTGCTGGGGATAGGTCGGTTGATACTGGGTGGGCGACGTGGTGCGGTTAAGGAGAGTTGGCGTTAGGCTGGGGGCTGACACGTTGGCCTAGCCATTTGCGCGGTTACCCCAAATCGAGTCAAAACCCTTACTACATCCCCCCCGGCACCAGCACGATCCGTTGCCCGCCCACGTCCTGCGCATAGCGCTCCAGCACCTGCCGACAGACACCAACCACTTCATCCACCAATGCCACCCCGGTCTGCCAGGCCACTACCAGCTCCAGGCTTGGCGGAGGCTGAAGCCCAGCCAGCAGCACCAGGTCACCCTGGTTCAGTTCGGGCTCCACTAGGGCAGGTGGCAAGGCCCCGATGCCAAAACCGTCGCGCAACAAGCGGGTAATGGCCGCTACCGAATTGACGCAGTTCAGCCGCGGCGTTTGCACCCCGGCCCCTTGCAGCAACGCCAGTACTTCCTGGTGGGGCCGGGAATTCTTCGAGAAAGTAATGATGCGCTCGCGCCCCAGCTCGGCCAGTGACGCGTAGTCCCTGTGCAGGTGCGACCCGGCAGCGACCACCCAGCCCATCGGATAGCGCGCCAGATCCAGGCTGCGGATCGAAGGCTCGCGCAGCAAGTCTGTTTGCACGATCACGTCCAGAAAGCCTTTGTGCAGTTGCTCGCGCAAATTCAGCGCCGTGTCGGCGACCAGTTCGATCTCTACCTACCGATAACGCTCGGTCAATTCGGCCACCAGCGCGCTCATCCAGGTATGAATGACCGTGTCCATTACCCCGAGACGAATACGCCCGACCTTGGCCCGGTCGCTGTCCAGCGACTGTTTGAGCGCCTTGGCGGTTTCCAGCATGCGCTCGGCATGTTCCAGCACCTTGCTGCCTTCCGGGGTCAGGCTGACCCCGCGCGAGTCGCGCAACAGCAGCTTAACGCCCAGGTCGGCTTCGAGCGCCGCGATACGGCTGGACACCGACGCCTGGGTAGTGAACAGCTTCTGCGCGGTCAGGCGGAAGCTCTTGAGGCGAGCGACCCAGACGAACGTTTCGAGAAAGCGAAGGTTCATGATCAGTTTTTCTTGTTCCAGACCCGGGGTTTTTCTCGTTGGACGCCAGCGCCGCGTGCTCTGAACATGAAGCCCAGGCCGCGACCTTTGCTGTCGCCCCATAAAACAATACCAACAAGCCGAGGCATCCATGAACCCCACCGGCACGCAGCAGCAGATCAGTTCCCCATCCTCCTCCGGGCCTTTTGCCTGGTACCGCGACATCGATCAACAACAGCGACGTACCTTCTGGAGTTGCAAGATCGGCTATGGCCTGGACGGCATGGACACGCAGATGCTCAGCTTCGTCATCCCCACGTTGATCATGTTGTGGGGCATCACCACCACCGAGGCTGGGCTGATCCACACCAGTACCCTGGTCGCTTCGGCCATCGGTGGCTGGGTGGCCGGCATTCTCTCAGACCGCATCGGCCGGGTCCGCACCCTGCAACTGACAGTGCTGTGGTTCGCCTTCTTCACCTTCCTCTGCGGCTTTGCCCAGAACTACGAGCAACTGCTGGTCGCCAGGACCCTGATGGGTTTTGGCTTCGGTGGTGAGTGGACGGCAGGTGCGGTGCTCATCGGCGAGGTCATTCGTGCCCAGGACCGCGGCAAGGCGGTGGGCATGGTGCAGTCGGGTTGGGCCATCGGCTGGGGGCTGACGGCCATCCTGTACGCGCTGCTGTTCACCTGGTTGCCGCCGGAGCAGGCCTGGCGGGCGCTGTTCTTGCTCGGGCTGGTGCCGGCCGTGTTCGTGATCTTCGTTCGGCGGCTGGTCAAGGATCCGGAGGTCTACCGCCAGGCCAAGGCAACCGAAGCCACTGCGGCGCCCTCGCATTTCTATGAAATCTTTGCCCCCGGCATGCTCTGGACCACCGTGCGTGCCTCGCTGCTGACCACCGGCGCCCTGGGCGGCTACTACGCAATCACCGCCTGGCTGCCCACGTTTCTGAAGAACGAGCGTGGGCTGAGCGTGCTGGGTACCGGCGGCTACCTGGCAATGGTGATCGTAGGCTCCTATGTGGGCTATGTGATCAGCGCCTACCTGTCCGACCTGCTTGGGCGCAAGAAAAATTTCATCCTGTTCGCCGTAGGCTCGTTCGTCATCGTGCTGCTGTACACGCAAATGCCCGTCAGTGATGGGGTGATGCTGTGGTTGGGTTTCCCGCTGGGTTTTTTCGCCTCGGGCATCTTCAGCGGCATGGGGGCCTTTCTGACCGAGCTGTTTCCCACGCGCGTTCGCGGCTCGGGGCAAGGTTTTTGCTACAACGTCGGCAAGATCGTCGCGGCGCTGTTCCCGCTGCTGATCGGCATGCTGGGGCAGCAGGTGCCGCTGGGCCTGGGCATTGGCCTGTTCTCGGCGGTGTCTTATGGCGTGGTGATCGTAGCAGCGCTGAGCCTGCCAGAAACACGCGGCAAACAATTGCAGGCGCGCTAAGGTAGGCACATGGATAACGACAAGGGGTACACCGTGGTGCAACGCCTGCTACTCAATTGCGACATGGGCGAAAGCTTCGGCAGCTGGCGCATGGGCCTGGATGCCGAGGTCATGCCTTACATCGACTGTGCCAATATCGCCTGTGGCTATCATGCCGGCGACCCCGGCATCATGCGCCGCACCGTGACGTTGGCCCTGGCTCACGACGTCACCGTGGGCGCGCACCCGGCCTACCCGGATTTGGTCGGCTTCGGCCGGCGCAGCCTGGCGTGCAGTGCCGAAGAAATCCGCGACTTGCTGCACTACCAGATCGGCGCGCTCGATGGCATCTGCAAGGCGCTGGGCACACGCGTCGCCTACGTGAAACCCCACGGTGCGTTGTACAACGACATGATGGCCGACCCGCTGATCCTGCGCACGGTGCTGGAGGCCGTGGCGGCCTATGACAGTGGCCTGCCGCTGATGCTCATGGCCACGGCCGACGATGCGGCCGCCCAGGCGCTGGGCGCTGAAATCGGCGTACCGCTCTGGTTCGAGGCGTTCGCCGATCGGGCCTACACCGCCAGCGGCCACCTGGTGTCGCGACGCCTGCCGGGCGCCGTGCACCACGACCCGGCCCAGGTGGTGGAGCAAGCCGTGAAGCTGGCCCACGGTCACCCATTGCTGGCCAGCGATGGCACTGCGTTGCTGCTCAAGGCCCATACGCTCTGCGTGCATGGGGACAACGACAGCTCGGTGGCTGCAGTTCGGCAGATTCGCCAGGCGCTTGATGGGATCGTATCAGCATGACCCCGCGCATCGAAGTGGTCGGTATCGATTGTCTGATGGTGCGCCTGTTCGAGCGCATCGAGGAAGCCAACATGCCCTGGGTGCTTGCCGCCAGCCAGCGCTTGCAAGCAGCGTTCGGTGCGCACTTGCGCGACCTGGTGCCGTCCTACACCACCCTGATGGTGCATTTCGACCTGGCGCCGGCCGATGCACGCTGCCTGATCAGGCAAGCCCTTGATGGGCTACAGCCTGGCACTGACAGCAGCGGCTGTCGGCACGAGATACCGGTGTGGTACCACGCCAGCGTCGGTCCGGAGTTGCCCGTGCTAGCGCGTCAGGCAGGCCTGAGCGAAGCTGAGGTCGTGCGCTTGCACAGCGAACGTGACTACCCGGTGTTCGCCCTGGGGTTCGCGCCAGGTTTCGCGTTCATGGGGCTGGTGGACGAACGGCTGGCCACCCCGAGGCTAAGCACCCCGCGCAAGCAGGTGGCAGCGGGCAGTGTCGGGATTGCCGAGCGCCAGACCGCCGCCTACCCGGCCGTTTCACCCGGTGGTTGGAACCTGATCGGACGGACGCCGGTACGGTTGTTCGACCGTGAGCGCGACGGCTACAGCCTGCTGCAACCGGGTGACCGCGTCCGTTTCGTAGCGGTGACGCGGCAGGAATTTCTGGCGTTGGGCGGTGATGAAGAGGCACAGGCATGAAGCACTTGCGAGTCGAGGCCAGCACACCGCTGTGTGCATTACAGGATGCGGGTCGCTTTGGCGTGAGGCACCTTGGGGTCACCCAGGGCGGTGCTCTGGATTGGGTCGCGATGCACTGGGCCAACTGGTTGCTGGGCAATGCCCTGCAGGCTCCCGTCGTAGAGGTTGCCTTGGGTGGGTTCAGCGTGGTGGCGCAGCATGATTGCGTGCTGGCGCTGGCCGGGGCCGACTTGGACGCGCACATCGACGATCAATACCTGGCCCCTTGGCGCAGCTTCACCCTGACCAAGGGGCAGCGCCTTACTCTCCGGCAACCCCGGCGGGGCGTACGCGCTTACCTGGCTGCACCGGGCGGTTTCGATGCCGAGCCTGTGATGGGCAGTTGTGCCACGGTCGTGCGTGAGGGGCTGGGCGGAGTCGATGGCCAGGGGAGTGTGTTGCGTGAAGGTCAATGCTTGAGTTTTGCCGGTGCAGCGAAACCGATCGGCGAAGTGCCTGATCGGGCGCGCCCTGAATATGTTGCCAAGCCCATCTTGGACCTGGTGATCGGCGCGCAGATCGGCGACTTTGCCGGCCTCAGCCTGTTCGATGCCTTCAACCGCGACTGGACACTGGATACCCGTGCCGACCGCATGGGTATACGCCTGCTTGGCCCACCTCTGGTTTACCAAGGCCCGGCCATGATCTCCGAGGGCATTCCCCTTGGCGCCCTCCAGGTCCCGCCCGACGGGCAGCCGATCGTGTTGCTCAATGACCGCCAGACCATCGGCGGTTATCCCCGCCTGGGGGCGCTGACGCCGCTGGCACTGGCACAACTGGCACAGTGCATGCCAGGCGCGACGGTGCGGTTCCGACCGGTAGTGCAGGAGCAGGCATGGCGGGAGCAGCAGGGGTACTTGGAACGCTGGCGAGCATAGAAGGGCGCTTATCCTGGCTGCCTCACTTCGACAAATACCGCATCCCATCCTCCAACCCCTGCAAGGTCAGCGGATACATCCGGTCCTCGATCAGTTCACGCACCAGATGGGTTGAGGCGGTGTAGTCCCAGGCCTGGCGGGGGTATGGGTTGATCCAGATGACCTTGCGGAACTTGGCCATGATGCGCTGCATCCAGACATACCCGGCTTCCTCGTTCCAGTGCTCCACGCTGCCGCCCGGCTGGGTGATTTCGTAAGGGGCCATGGCAGCGTCCCCGACGAACACCACCTTGTAGTCGTCGCCGTACTTGTGCAGCAGGTCGAAGGTGGAATAACGCTCCGACGTGCGGCGCAAGTTGTTCTTCCACACCGTCTCATACACACAGTTGTGAAAGTAGTAGTACTCCAGGTGCTTGAATTCGGTCCTGCATGCCGAGAACAGCTCCTCGCAGACCCTGACATGGGCATCCATCGAGCCACCGATGTCGAACAGCAGCAGCAATTTCACCGTGTTGCGCCGCTCCGGGCGCATCTGGATGTTCAGCAGCCCCGCATCGCGCGCGGTATGGTCGATGGTGCCATCGATGTCCAGCTCTTCGGCAGCCCCTTGGCGAGCGAACTTGCGCAGGCGCCGCAGGGCCAGCTTGATGTTGCGTGTACCCAGCTCCACCTGATCGTCCAGGTTCTTGTACTCGCGCTGGTCCCAGACCTTCACCGCCTTGCCCTGGCGCTCGCCAGCGTCGCCCACGCGGATCCCTTCGGGGTTGAACCCACCCGAGCCGAACGGGCTGGTGCCTCCGGTGCCAATCCACTTGTTGCCGCCTGCGTGGCGCTCCTTTTGCTCCTGCAGGCGCTGCTTGAACGCCTCGATCAGCTTGTCCAGCCCGCCCAGGGACTGGATCTGCGCGCGCTCCTCGGCGGTCAGAGAGCGCTCGAATTCCTTGCGCAGCCAGTCCTCGGGGATCAACGCCTCGATGTGACGATCCAGGTTCTCCAGGCCCTTGAAGTAAGCGGCGAAGGCTCGGTCGAACTTGTCGAAATGGCGTTCGTCCTTCACCAGGATGGCGCGGGCCAGGTAATAGAATTCGTCCATGTCGGCGAACACCACATGCCGTTGCAAGGCATGGTGCAAGTCGAGCAGTTCGCGCACCGACACCGGCACCTTCGCCGCGCGCATTTCGTTGAACAGGTTGAGCAACATGGCCCAGGCTCCCTCAGCGGTTGCCGCGCCGGCTCATGAAGGCCAGGCGCTCGAGCAGTTGCACATCCTGCTCATTTTTCACCAGCGCCCCGGCCAGCGGAGGGATGGCCTTGGTCGGGTCGCGCTCGCGCAGTACCGCTTCGCCAATGTTGTCGGCCATCAACAGCTTCAACCAGTCGACCAGTTCGGACGTCGAAGGCTTTTTCTTCAGGCCCGGTACCTTGCGCACGTCGAAGAACACATCCAGCGCCTCGCTGACCAGCGACTGGCTGATGTTGGGGTAGTGCACGTCCACGATGCGCTGCAGCGTAGCCCGGTCGGGGAAGGCGATGTAGTGGAAGAAGCAGCGGCGCAGGAAAGCGTCCGGCAGCTCCTTTTCGTTGTTGGACGTGATGATGATGATCGGGCGCTGCCTGGCCTTGATGGTCTCGTCGATTTCGTAGACGTAGAACTCCATCTTGTCGAGTTCCTGCAACAGGTCGTTGGGGAATTCGATATCGGCCTTGTCGATCTCGTCGATCAGCAGGATCACCCGTTCCTGGGCCTCGAAGGCTTCCCACAGCTTGCCTTTCTTGAGGTAGTTGCGTACGTCGTGCACCTTGTCCACACCCAGCTGGGAGTCGCGCAGGCGGCTCACGGCATCGTATTCGTACAAGCCCTGGTGAGCCTTGGTGGTGGACTTGATGTGCCAGGTAATCAGGCGCGCCCCGAACGAAGCTGCCAGCTGCTCGGCCAGCATGGTTTTGCCAGTACCGGGCTCACCTTTGACCAACAGCGGGCGCTCAAGGGTGATGGCCGCATTGACGGCCAGTTTCAGGTCGTCCGTGGCGACATAGTCACCCGTGCCTTCGAACTTCATTGGGTCTTTCCTCTGCTTGGGCTTGCGGGCCACGCGCAGCCGGCCTGCTAGGCCAGACCTTGGTGGGGTGGGCGACAGGCTGGTGCTCAAGTGGCCAACACAGGGTGTGTGATGGTGGCCCGACTATAACGCGGGGGTACGACGACTGAAAACGCAGACCGAGTATTCAGTCCCCGAATGCCTCGTCACCGCGCCTTAGTCGGAATCCGGCGCGCTGCGCTCGTAGCGCGCACTGAACGCCTGCACGAAACCATTGCGCAGGATCTGCAGGAAAGCCTCGAACGCACTGATGTTCTGCCTGCGCACGCTGCCACTGAGCTCAACGCGCGTGGCGAACTGGTTTTTCGGCTGGTTCTTGAGCACGGTTTCGGTGGCACCCACCAGCGCCTCCCACACCGAGCGGAACAGGCCCTTGTCCTTGTCCTCCACGTCCTGTTGCCAGTCGAATACCTCGACGTCGCGCAGCAGGGGCTTGATGTAGCCGTTCAGACGGCCGTTGGTCGCCTCGGCCTCGATGACCACATCGCCATGACCCGCCTTGAAGTCGAACTTGCCATAGGCGCTGGCAAAGTCGTTGAGTCGGCGCAGCTCGATACCGGTGGCACGCAGGCGGAACTCGAAGTCGTCGAAGTCGCTGAACGGATCGAAGGTGGCACGGCTCTCGACCTTGGCATCGCCTGCGACCAGGGCACGGGCTTCGAAGCTGGCGTCGCGCCGGCCGGCTTCGTCACGGATGTTTGTGAGGTTGCGAACGCTGGCCTGCAACTGCGTCGCCTTGAGCGTGACCGGGGGCTTGGAGTTGAAGTTGCGGAAGGTCAGCACCCCGTCGTCGATTACCACTTCGTTGAGCGTGATGGGCAGCAGCTTGTCCAGTTGCTGACGCCAGTCAGTGCCCTGGCCGGTCTGGGAGTTCTGCTTGTCGCCGCCATCGACGAAGTTCAGCTCCGGGCGCAGGAACGCCACTTCGGCCACCACGGCGCGGTCGTACCACAGCGAATGCCAGCTGACCGAGATGTCGATCACCGGGGCGTCGAGGAAGGGCACCGGCACCTTACCTGTGGTCTTGACGATCTTCAGCCCGTTGACGGTATAGGCGCCGCGCCACCAGGCCAGGTCCACATCGCTGACCTGCCCACGGTAGTCGCCCATGTCGGCCAGCTTTTCATTGAGGTAGTCGCGCACCAGGTAGGGCAGGGCAAGCTGCAAGGCCACCAGCAGCACGATGAGGCTGCCCAGGGCGATCAGCGGCCAGCGATAGCGGGCTCTCATGGCAGTTCTCCAAGGCAAGGTGTGTGGTTGACCGCAGGGGCTGCGCCGGAGTTCGAACAGGCTTTACGGGCCTTGGGGCCGGGGCTTACCCTTGGGCCTTTCCGAGTTCTTCATCATGCCAAGGACCCTGCCATGAGCCGTATATACGCAGACAATGCCCACTCCATCGGCAACACGCCCCTGGTGCAGATCAACCGCCTCGCGCCGCGCGGCGTGACCATCCTGGCCAAGATCGAAGGGCGCAACCCAGGGTATTCGGTCAAATGCCGCATCGGCGCGAACATGGTCTGGGACGCCGAGAGCAGCGGCAAGCTCAAGCCCGGCATGACCATCGTCGAACCCACCTCGGGCAACACCGGCATCGGCCTTGCCTTCGTCGCTGCCGCCCGGGGTTACAAGCTCATGCTGACCATGCCGGCCTCCATGAGCCTGGAGCGGCGCAAGGTGCTCAAGGCCCTTGGCGCCGAACTGGTGCTCACCGAACCTGCCAAGGGCATGAAGGGCGCCATCGAGAAAGCTAACGAAATCGTCGCCTCCAACCCCGAGCAGTACTTCATGCCCGGGCAGTTCGAAAACCCTGCCAACCCGGCCATCCATGAAAAGACCACGGGCCCTGAGATCTGGAACGATACCGATGGCGCCGTGGATGTGATCGTTGCTGGTGTCGGCACCGGCGGCACCATCACCGGTATCTCGCGCTACATCAAGCACACCCAGGGCAAGGCGATCACCTCGGTGGCGGTCGAGCCCATCGGCTCGCCGCTGATCACCCAGACCCTGGCAGGCGAGGCGCTCACGCCCACGCCGCACAAGATCCAGGGCATCGGCGCGGGCTTCGTGCCGAAGAACCTCGACCTGTCGATCGTCGATCAGGTCATGACGGTGGGCGATGACGAAGCCAAGTCCATGGCGATCCGCCTGATGCAGGAAGAAGGCATCCTGTGTGGTATTTCCTGCGGTGCCGCCATGGCCGC
This sequence comes from Pseudomonas sp. URMO17WK12:I9, assembly GCF_900230165.1. NCBI lineage: Bacteria > Pseudomonadati > Pseudomonadota > Gammaproteobacteria > Pseudomonadales > Pseudomonadaceae > Pseudomonas > Pseudomonas sp. URMO17WK12:I9. Next base: position 340,158 of record NZ_OCMQ01000001.1, read on the forward strand.
TGCCGTGCGCCTTGCAGAAAAGCCGGAAATGCAGGGCAAGACCCTCGTGGTGATTCTGCCCGACTCAGGCGAGCGGTACCTGTCCAGCATGCTGTTCAGCGACCTGTTCAGCGAGCAGGAAACCCAGCAATAACCTGCCTTGGCGGTGACCCGAAGCAATACCTGGCGGCGGGGTTCATTGCACAATCTTCATCCGTCTCGTTGCGCCCAGGTGGTTTGTGCCTGGGCGCGATAGGTTTATGATGCCCGGATGATTTTCCCCGGATCAGGCAGCGCTGGCCTGTGTCCCGCCCTAGGAGTGTTGCATGACCGTTTCCTTCCTCGCCAAGGCAGGTGTGCTGCTGGTGTTCTTCGGCAGCGTGCTGTTCGTCCACCTGCGCGGCAAGGCCCGCCTGCCCGTGTTGCGCCAGTTCGTCAACCATTCGGCGCTGTTCGCCCCCTACAATGCGTTGATGTACCTGTTCTCGGGGGTGCCGTCCAAGCCGTACCTGGACCGCCAACGCTTCCCGGAGCTGGACGTGCTCAAGGACAACTGGCAGGAAATTCGGGAGGAGGCCATGCGCCTGTTCGACGAGGGTTATATCCGGGCAGCCGAAAAGGACAACGATGCCGGTTTCGGTTCGTTCTTCAAGAAAGGCTGGAAGCGCTTCTACCTGAAGTGGTACGACAAACCCCTGCCGTCTGCCGAAGCGCTGTGCCCGCGAACCGTCGAGCTGGTCAGCAGCATCCCCAACGTCAAGGGCGCGATGTTCGCCCTGTTGCCCGGCGGCAGCCACCTGAATCCGCACCGTGATCCGTTTGCAGGTTCCCTGCGTTATCACCTGGGCCTCTCGACCCCCAACTCCGATGCCTGCCGCATTTATGTGGACGGCCAGCCCTATGCCTGGCGCGATGGCCAGGACGTGATGTTCGACGAAACCTACGTGCACTGGGTCAAGAATGAGACCGACGTCACCCGTGTGATCCTGTTCTGCGACGTGGAGCGTCCTTTGAACAGCCCAATCATGACCCGCCTCAACCGCAAGGTCAGCGCATTTCTGGGCCGCGCCACCGCGCCACAGAATACCGACGATGAACGCGTGGGCGGGATCAACCAGGCTTATGCCTGGAGCAAGCGGTTCAGCAACAAGCTGAGCACGCGCGTCAAGCAGTTCAAGCGTGCCAACCCCAAGGCATACCGCGTGTTGCGACCGATTCTGGCCGTCGTCGTAGCCTATCTGCTGTACCGCTGGTTGTTCTGACGACGCCCTCGACCGGGAGGGGCGCCTGCAAGGCAGTCGCCCTTATCCCTGGCGAAACTCGTGGGCAACGCAGTGGCGCAGCACGCCTTCCTCGAAGTCCAGAAAACCCGCTTCACGCTGGGTGATCAGGTAATACAGCAGGGTGTCGAGCGTTCGTGCCGGTGGGATGGCGATCGCCAGCATCTTCACCGCAGGTTCGCTTTCACAGGTGCACCCGAATTCCACCAAGGCTTCGCTGACCTGCTCCAGTGTCTCGGGCGGCTTGACCCGAACCCGGAACACCGAGCTGCCACTGCTGCGCAGCAAACGGGCGAACCAGTGCTGGCCAGCCTCTTCATGAGTGCAGATCACGTCACCTGGGGCGATGCCGTAGACATGGAACGGGATGTTGTCGATCACGTAACCGTCTTCGACGGCCTTGGCCCATAGCCCTTCCACCGATGCCGGCGGATAGCCATTGGCGTCCTGCTGCAGCGGGAACAGCACTTTTTTGTAGACGCTGTTCATGCAGCGCCCCGGCGCCGTGCCGGGCGCAGGACCAGCCACAAAGCCACGCCGATCAGCAGGCCACCGTACAGGTGGGCCATCGACAACGGCTCATTCAGCAGCCAGGCTCCCCACAGCACGCCGAACACGGGGATCATGAAGGTCACGGTACTGGCTTTGACCGGGCCGATTTCGGCCAGCAGGCGGAAGTACAGGATGTAGGCGAACGCCGTGCACAACAGGCCAAGCCCCACCAGCGAGCCCCAGACCGGCCAGCCGCCCCAGCTGGCCGGTGGCTGGGTAAGCACGCTCCAGGCGAACAACGGGGTAAGCAGCAGGGTCGCACCGAGCATGCTGCCCAGGGCCGACAGGCGGCTGTCCAGGCCGCTGACCCAGCGGCGGGCCAGGTAGCCGGCAAACCCATAGCAGGTCGTGGCCGCCAGGCACGCCAGGGCGCCTTGCAAGAGGGCTGCATCCAGGGCAACAGGCCCCGCGCCGCTCAGGATACCCACGCCGAACAGGCCCAGGAAAATGCCGCTCAACTTGGCCAACGTCATGGGTTCCTTGAAGAACAACACGCCGATCAGCACGCCCATCAAAGGGGTCGTGGCATTGAAGATGGCCGAATAACCGGCCGGCAGCACCTGGGCTGCCACCGAGTAGAAGGTGGCCGGAATGCCCGAGTTGATCATGCCCAGCACCAGGCAGGCGCCTAACTTACCCTGGAAATCCCAGCGTACGCGCGCTGCGCCCAGCAGCGCGATCAAGCCCAGGCAGGCGATGGAGACACGGAAGAAGGCCGTTGGCACGGTGCCCAGTACAGGGGCGATGATGCGCATGAACAGAAAGCTCGCGCCCCATACGGCAGCAAGGGTCAGCAGGCGGGCTAGGGCGGTGGGGCTCACGACGGTCTCCGAGGGCTTGGCAGGGGCGCGAGTGTACGTCAGCAGGCCGGCGGATTCTTGCGCTTTCTTGCCCAGCGAAGTTCAGTCAGTGTCCTGCCATAGCCTGTTCAAGCCCCGCGCAGGCACTTCAAGGCGCTGAAGTCGCTGCGCACCTTGGTCAGCCGATCCAGCAGCACCTGGCGCTGGGCGGGAGTGCTCTGCTGCATCAGGTCCACCACCAGGCTGCGTGCTTGCTGCTCGGTGTTCTGGAAGGCCCGGCGATAGTCGGCCGTCCATAGGCTTTCCTTGTTCTGCAGCAAGGTCGCGACCCGTGCCGGGAAGCCTGACTCGTGCCGTTGTTCCACCGCCAACAGCAGTTGCTGCTGCCAATGGGCCCGGTTGCGTATCCACTCGCTGTTCTGGTCACCCAACGCGCGGGACCAGGCGCCAACCCGTTGCCGCTGTGTCTCGGTCAGCTCGCCGAACCAAGGCTTGAGGCGTTTTTCCATGCGCTCGGCGCGCTCGCTGATCTGGCGGGGCAGGGGCGTATCGACATATTCTTTGCGCCGCTCGGCAATATCGTCACGAAACGCATCGCGCATTTCCCCCACCTGCGCGTCGCTCATGCCTTGCAGCAACTCGGTGGCCGACGGCGTGATTTCGGCCGCGACCCGGCCAATCGCCTCGCGGGCCTCCTCGGTGCGCTGCTGCAGCGCCTGGTCGGTGACTTGGTTATCGGCCACCATGGTGCGCAGGCGGTCCAGCCAGTCGAGGTAGCCGGGCAGTTGCGTCTGGCAGTGCCACGCCAGGTGCTGCCTGAGGCGATCATCGAGCAGGGTTTTCTGCTCGCGGTTCATGTCCAGGTAGTCGCCCAGCGACCAGGGCACCAGGCGATCGAGGTTGCGATAGGCCAGGTCGATGCGGCTGCAGGCGCCCAGCATCAGGGCGAAACCCAGGCAGATCGACAGGACTTTGAGCAGGCGTGCAGGCATGTGCGGGTCCTTGCAGTGGCAGCCAAGGGGTAGACGCAGCACGAGACCTGCGGTTCCACCGGATGGCACGTGGAAGCGTGAGCGGCGATGAACCGACCGCAGGCTTTGACACCAGGGCGGGTCTATCCGGAAAATAGCCGCCTTGACTTGAGGATGTTCGAAAATGGCTCTGCTTGGGCGTTACAACAGTTTGCAAATTGTTAAGCACGTGGACTTTGGCCTGTACCTGGACGGCGGTGCCGACGGGGAAATCCTGCTGCCGTCCCGTTACATTCCCAAGGGTGCCGAGACCGAAGTCGATGACTGGCTGAACGTGTTCGTCTACCTCGATAGCGAAGACCAGCTGATCGCCACCACCGAGAAGCCCAAGGTGCAGGTGGGCGAGTTCGCCAGCCTCAAGGTCAAGGACATCAACGGTGCGGGTATCTTCCTGGATTGGGGCCTGTCCAAGGACCTGCTGATGCCCTATTCCGAAGAAGCACGGCCGCTGAAGATCGGTGACTACTGCGTGGTGCACGTGTACCTGGACAAGCGCACCCGCCGCATCACCGCCACCTCGCGCCTGGACCGTTACCTCGACACCACGCCTGCAGACTACAAACCTGGCCAGCCGGTTGAGCTGCTGGTGGCCGGCGAAACGCCGATGGGGTTCAAGGCCATCATCAACAACCGTCACTGGGGCTTGATTCACAAGAACGAGGTGTTCAAGTTCCTGCGCTCAGGCATGCACGAGCAGGGTTACATCAAGGAAGTGCGGGCCGACGGCAAGGTTTCGCTCAGCTTGCAGCCGGTGGGCGCTGCGCTGTCCGACAGCTTGCAGGAGCAGATCATGGCGCGCCTTGACGCCGAGGGTGGGGTGTTGCCTGTTTCGGACAAGAGCGACCCTGCCTTGATCAGCAAGCTGTTCAATGTCAGCAAGGGCAATTTCAAGAAGGCCATTGGCGGGCTGTTCAAGCAGGGCCGCATCGTCATCCATGACGACCGGATCGAGAAAGCCTGATCAGCCCTGCACGAAGGTGTTGAAGTCCAGCTGATCGCCACCGGGGCGCGTGTCGCGCAGCAACGAGTCGCGGTCAGCGCTCAGGGCCAGGCTGATGGTGGAGCGACGCTTGCCAGGGTTGCGCACTTCCATCTGCTCTTGGTGGGCCCGCAGGAAGTTGATCGGCACCTTCAGGTGCTGAAGTTCATCGGTCAGCGGGGTATGCAGCAGCAGGTTGACCCAGTCGGGCTGGCCTTTGCGAAGCAAGGCCACCGGGACCTCGAACCACCACAGGTTGCGCTTGGGGTCGAGAATGGCGAACAGCGTATTGGCACTGGTCAGCACCGGGCGCGCCAGTGCGCTGTTGCGTCGGGCGATGGCAGCGGGTTTGTCGAGTTTCATGCAGGTTCCTGCGGGTCGAAGCCTTCAAAGGCCGCATTGTGAGGGGTGGCACCTTGGCGGGCAAGGTTTCAGGCCCTGATCCCCGCATTTACGCCTACGCCTTTCAACCGTTTGGCTTGTTGACGCAAATTTCTTGAAACTCCTGTGCAAGCGGCTGGGTCAACCTTCTGTCGGCACGATACGCGTGCTACATCACAGGAGTTTTGCCATGAGCGGTACTGGAGACAAAATTAAAGGTATGGCCAACGAGGCAATGGGCAACATCAAGCAAGGTGTTGGCAACCTCACTGACAACGAAAAACTCAAAGGCGAAGGCAAGGCCCAGGAAATCAAGGGCGAAGGCCAGCAGGTCAAAGGCGACGTGAAAAACAAGGCCGACGACCTGACCAAGTAATGATTCACGCCTGCCGAGCCGTCCTCTGCGCTTCGAAACAGGGGACGGTGACCGGCAGAAGTATTCAAAGCCGTTGCATGACGACCGGGAGCAGCACCCCAAGCGCAGGGTCTATTAGACTGAACGTCAGATCGATCAAGCGGCGAAAGGAGACGCTATGATTTTTTCCGCCTTGCAGGGCTTACCCTTGCACCGCGTACTGGTGCGCACCGTCAACGAATTCCTCGATGACGAGATGTCCACTTATGCTTCGGCATTGGCCTACCAGGCTCTTTTCTCGTTGTTCCCCTTCCTATTGTTTCTCATTGCCCTGATCGGTTTCCTGCACCTGCCAGACTTCTTTTCCTGGCTGCGCTTGCAGTCAGAACTGGTCTTGCCGCCCCAAGCCCTTGAGCAGGTCAACCCGGTCATCGACCAATTGCAGCAGTCCAAGGGTGGTTTGCTGTCGGTGGGTATCGTCATTGCCCTGTGGACGGCCTCGGCCGGCGTGCGCCTGATGATGAGCGCCATGAACGCGGCCTATGATGTACCAGAAGGGCGCCCGGTCTGGAAACGCATCCCGCTGTCGGTGCTGTACACCATCGGGTTGGCAGGCATGCTGCTGGCGGCCGCTGCGCTGATGGTGCTGGGCCCGCAGGTCATGGAGTGGATCGCGGCGCAGATTGGCATGGAAGAGTTCATCGTCACCCTGTGGACCATTCTTCGCTGGCCGGTGATCGTGATTCTGCTGATGGTCGCGGTCGCGGTGATCTACTACGTCATGCCCGATGTGGAGCAGAAATTTCGCTTCATCACCCCGGGCTCGGTGCTGGCGGTCGTGGTGTGGATCATCGCGTCGCTGGGCTTTGCCTACTACGTGAAGACGTTCGCAGACTACAACGCCATGTACGGCAGCATCGGGGCGATCATCGTACTGCTGCTGTACTTCTACATCTCGGCTGCTGTGCTGTTGCTGGGCGCAGAGATGAACGCGGTGATCGAGCACATGTCGGCCGAGGGCAAGGACCCAGGCGAAAAAGACTTCGATGGCACCCGCGACGACGAGAAGCCCAAGGTATTGGGCAAGGAACGCCCCGGTGCTGATGAAGCGGCGGGCGTTGAACCTACCCCGCGCTGACCTGCCCCGGTTGGGCGGTGCGCTCCAGCGCTATCAAGGCCTTGCTGCGTTGATAGCGCTGGAACTTGTCATGCAGCGACCGGGGTAGCGCTCCAGCCGGCGCGAACCCCTGGCGTCCGTAATAGAGGGCGAGCGATGGATGGCAAAACAACCATGTGCTGGCGCAGGCGTTCTCCAGGGCCGCTGCGACCAATTGCTCACCCACGCCTTCCGAGCGCCGATCAGGCGCCACCAACAGCCCCGTCAACCACTGACCACCGTCCACCTCGCTGAGGGACAACCCAGCAATGATGCCCGGCGACCTGGCCACCCAAAACGTGCCCTGCGCAGGGGCGCGCATGCGCGAGCCCTGTTGGCGATAGAAGTGGTCGAGCAGCCGCCGTTCCGGGGCTGAAAGCCGGGTGCAGTGCACTGGCGGCCATGACTGCACGACGGTGCTCAGCTGGCCACGAAGTTCGGCGGGGAAACCAGTTCGACGGTTTGCTGCTTGCGCGGTGCCAGGATCTCGGCTTCACCCTCGACGACCAGTTCGTTGTGCTGGTTGTACACGTTGGTGGCGATACGCACTTTGAACTTGGGCAGTTTTTCCAGGATTTCCAGGCGCACCGTCAGGGTGTCGCCGATCTTGACCGGCTTCTGGAAGCTCATCTGCTGGCCCAGGTAGATGGTACCAGGGCCTGGTAACGTGCAGGCCACCGCCGCACTGATCAACGCGCCGCTGAACATGCCATGGGCAATGCGCTCGCGGAACATGCTCTTGGCCGCGAACTCGGCATCCAGGTGCACCGGGTTGTGATCGCCGGACATGGCGGCGAACAGCTGGATGTCGCGCTCCTCGACCAACTTCGTGTATTCGGCTTGCTGGCCGACTTCAAGGGTTTCGTAGGGCGTGTTGCTGAGCTGGGACATCAGGGCTTCCTTAAGCAGTACAGGTCGGATGCCGGTCGCACGCAGGGCGTCGGCCAGACGGGTGAGACGCTTGCCGGGGTCGCCCGGATCACATTCTGCGCCCACGTCAGTGTACCCACAGTCGAGCAAATTGCAGGAAGGGCACAAATAAGATTCACAATGTTAATGGCAGGCGCTGACGGCTGGGCCGTGCCTGGCTTACCTGCTAACGTCGAATCAACGCCTGTGCATCGCCTGCGCGCAGGCACTCGGACTAATCAGGACGCAGTGCAGGTCCCGGCAGAGGAACAACAATAAATGCAAGCCGACTTCTGGAATGACAAGCGCCCGGCGGGCGTGCCGTCCACCTTGGACATGCAAGCCTACGCGTCTGTGGTCGAGGTGTTCGAACGCTCCTGCAAGCGCTTTGCCGATCGCCCGGCCTTCAGCAACCTGGGCGTGACCTTGACCTACGCCGACCTCGATCGCCTGTCGGCTGCCTTCGCCAGCTGGCTGCAGCAACATACCGACCTCAAGCCGGGCGACCGCATCGCGGTGCAGATGCCCAACGTGCTCCAGTACCCCATCGCGGTGTTCGGCGCCATGCGCGCAGGGCTGATCGTGGTCAACACCAATCCGCTGTACACCGAGCGCGAAATGCGGCACCAGTTCAAGGACAGTGGTACCCGGGCGCTGGTGTACATGAACCTGTTCGGCAAGCGTGTGCAGACGGTCCTGCCCGATACCGGTATTGAGTACCTGATCGAAGCGAAGATGGGCGACATGCTGCCCACGCTCAAGGGCTGGCTGGTCAACACCGTGGTCGACAAGGTCAAGAAGATGGTGCCGGCCTATGCGCTGCCCCAGGCTGTGTCGTTCAAGCAGGTGCTGCGCCAGGGCCGCGGTGGCGTGCCCCAGCCTGTGCCCTTGGGCCTGGGTGACATCGCCGTGCTGCAGTACACCGGCGGCACGACGGGGCTGGCCAAGGGCGCAATGCTCACCCACGGCAACCTGGTGGCGAACATGCTGCAGGTGCTGGCGTGCTTCTCCCAACATGGGCCGGACGGGCAGAAGCTGCTCAAGGATGGCGAAGAGGTGATGATCGCGCCGTTACCGCTCTACCACATCTATGCTTTCACTGCGAACTGCATGTGCATGATGGTCACCGGCAACCACAACGTATTGATCACCAACCCGCGGGACATACCTGGCTTCATCAAGGAGCTGGGCAAGTGGCGGTTTTCTGCGTTGCTGGGCCTCAACACCCTGTTCGTCGCGCTGATGGACCACCCCGGCTTCCGCCAGCTCGATTTCTCCGCACTCAAGGTCACCAATTCCGGCGGCACCGCCCTGGTCAAGGCCACGGCAGAGCGCTGGGAACAGCTGACAGGCTGCCGCATCGTCGAAGGGTACGGCCTGACCGAAACGTCCCCCGTGGCCAGCACCAACCCCTATGGCACGCTGGCGCGGCTGGGCACGGTGGGCATCCCGGTGGTGGGCACGGCCTTCAAGGTGATCGACGCCGACGGTAACGAGCTGGCGTTGGGGGAACCCGGCGAGCTGTGCATCAAAGGCCCGCAGGTCATGAAGGGCTACTGGCAGCAACCCGAGGCCACGGCCGAGGCACTGGACGCCGAAGGCTGGTTCAAGACCGGTGACATTGCCGTGATCGACCCGGACGGCTTTACCCGCATCGTCGACCGCAAGAAGGACATGATCATCGTGTCTGGCTTCAACGTATACCCCAACGAAGTCGAAGAGGTGGTGATGGGCCATCCCAAGGTGGCCAACTGTGCCGCCATCGGCGTGCCGGACGAACGTTCCGGCGAAGCGGTGAAGCTGTTCGTGGTGCCGCGCGAGGGTGGTGTGGATGTCGAGGAGCTCAAGGCCTACTGCAAGGCCAACCTCACCGGCTACAAGGTGCCCAAGCACATCGTGCTGCGCGAGGCGCTGCCGATGACGCCCGTGGGCAAGATCCTGCGGCGCGAACTGCGCGACGCCAGCTAGATCGGTAGCCTGCGGTGAGAACGTGGTGCCGTGCGCCAGGGCCTCTGGCACGGCACATCCTGCTGGACGCCCAGGGTAAATTAAGTCAAATACTCTAAACGTGACCCGAAGAATTCTTTGAGTCACTTTTGTGACTGTCAAGCCCGCTTTGGGCTCTAGTAGACCCTCGGCAAAGCTGCTACTCTCGGCCCGCTTTCAGATGATCTGGTTTGCATCAGGCCGTCATCTCATATCAATAATAAACGCCTCGACGCGTGAAACGAACTTCGCTGTTGCTGAAGGAGTGGGCTTGCATGATCGACCATTTTTGGAAGGACAAGTATCCGGCCGGTATCGCGGCGCAGATCGATCCCGACGAATTCCCCAACATCCAGGCGGTACTCAAGCAATCCTGCCAGCGCTTCGCCGACAAACCGGCCTTCAGCAACCTGGGCAAGACCCTCACTTACGGTGAGTTGTATACCCTGTCCGGTGCCTTTGCCGCCTGGTTGCAGCAGCATACCGACCTAAAGCCCGGTGACCGTATCGCGGTGCAGTTGCCTAATGTGCTGCAGTACCCAGTGGCGGTGTTCGGTGCCATGCGCGCCGGCTTGATCGTCGTGAACACCAACCCGCTGTACACCGCCCGGGAAATGGAGCACCAGTTCAAGGACTCCGGCGCCAAGGCGTTGGTGTGTCTGGCGAACATGGCGCACCTGGCCGAGAAGGTGGTGCCCAAGACCCAGGTCAAGCACATCATCGTCACCGAGGTGGCAGACCTGCTGCCCCCGCTCAAGCGGCTGCTGATCAACAGCGTGATCAAGTACGTCAAGAAGATGGTGCCGGCCTATCACCTGCCCAGCGCCGTGCGCTTCAACGATGCCCTGGCCCTGGGCAAGGGCCAGCCGGTGACCGAGGCCAACCCGCAGGCCGATGACGTGGCCGTGTTGCAATACACCGGCGGTACCACCGGTGTGGCCAAAGGCGCCATGCTGACTCACCGCAACCTGGTGGCCAACATGCTGCAGTGCCGGGCGCTGATGGGCTCGAACCTGCAGGAAGGGTGCGAGATCCTCATCACCCCGCTGCCGCTATACCACATCTACGCCTTCACCTTCCATTGCATGGCCATGATGCTGATCGGCAACCACAACGTGCTGATCAGCAACCCCCGCGACCTGTCCGCCATGGTCAAGGAGCTGGGCAAGTGGAAGTTCACGGGCTTCGTGGGTCTCAATACGCTGTTCGTGGCGCTGTGCAACAGCGATGCGTTCCGCGCCCTGGACTTCTCGGCCTTGAAGATCACCCTGTCCGGCGGCATGGCGCTGCAACTGAGCGTTGCCGAGCGTTGGCGTACGGTGACCGGTTGCGCCATCTGCGAAGGATACGGCATGACCGAAACCAGCCCGGTGGCCGCCGTGAACCCGGCGCAGGCCAACCAGGTGGGCACCATTGGCATTCCGGTGCCGTCCACGCTGTGCAAGATCGTCGACGACGCCGGCAACGAGCTGCCCTTGGGCGAAGTGGGCGAACTCTGCGTCAAGGGCCCTCAGGTGATGAAAGGCTACTGGCAGCGCGAGGAGGCCACCGCCGAGATTCTCGACAGCGACGGCTGGCTCAAGACCGGCGACATCGCCCTGATCCAACCCGACGGCTACATGCGTATCGTCGACCGCAAGAAGGACATGATTCTGGTGTCCGGCTTCAACGTCTACCCCAATGAACTCGAAGACGTGCTGGCGGCGGTGCCCGGCGTGTCGCAGTGTGCGGCCATCGGCATTCCGGATGAGAAATCCGGCGAGCTCATCAAGGTCTTCGTCGTGGTCAAACCCGGTATGACCGTGACCAAGGAGCAGGTGATGGAGCACATGCGTGCCAACCTCACCGGTTACAAGGTGCCGCGTCAGGTCGAGTTTCGCGACACCTTGCCGACCACCAATGTCGGCAAGATCCTGCGCCGCGAACTGCGTGACGAAGAGCTCAAGAAGCTCAACCTCAAGAAAAGCGCCTGACCTGGCGTGCACCGCCCGCAATCGCCTTGCAGCCCTTTTGATGAGGCCGCGCAGGGCGATTGACGGGCCTGGGCTTCAGCGCAGTTTTTCCAGCATCTGGTAGTACCACATGCCCGCCGCCAAGAGCGGGTTGCCCAACACGTCCCCCATCGGCACACGCACATGCTTGCACTGGGCGAAGGTGTCGAATTTCTCCAGCGTGCCCGTCAGGGCTTGCGCCATGATTTCGCCCATGATGTGACTGGTGGCGATGCCGTGCCCGGAATACCCTTGGCAGTACCAGACATGGTCCGAAAGCTTGCCCACTTGGGGAATCCGGTTGACCACGATGCCCATGGCGCAGCTCCACTGGAACGCGATGGGCACGCCCTTCAAGGCTGGGAAGGTGCGCTCGATGCAGGGGCGCAGTTCAGCTTCGATATCCCGCGAGTCACGCCCTGAGTAGTTGGCGCCGCCGCCGAACAGCAGGCGCTTGTCGGCCGTCAGGCGGTAGTAGTCCAGCACGAACCGGCAATCGTAGACGGCCAGGTCATGCGGGTTGATCTGCGCTGCCAGCTCGCCCAGTGGCGCCGTGGTGACGATGCCGCCCATGGCCGGGAATATCTTGCCCTTGAGCTGGCGCTTTTCCAGCTTGTGGTAGACATCGCCCGCCAGCATGACTTGGCGCGCGTCTACACGCCCATGGGCCGTCACCACGGCAGGGCGGGCGCCGTGGATGATTTCCAGCACTTCGGTCTGCTCGAAGATCAGCGCGCCCAGGCCGTGGGCGGCGCGGGCTTCGCCCAGGCACAGGTTCAGCGGGTGCAGGTGCAGGTTGCGACGGTTCTTGAGGGCGCCCAGATACAGGGGGCTTTGCAGGTGCTCGGCCATCGCCTGGCGGTCGAGCAGTTCGACCTGATCCCCCATGCCATAGCGCTGTGCCTGGGCCTCGAAAGCCCGTAGCTCGTCCAGGTGCGAGGGCTTCATGGCCGCGTGCAGGTGACCGTGCTTGAGGTCGCAGTCGATGCCATAGCGGGCCACCCGTTGCTCGATGATCTGGTGGCCCCGCCAGCGCAGGTGCCAGATGAAATCGTCCACGTCGCTGCCCAGCCGCTTGCGCATCTGTGCACGCATGGCCTCGTCCCCCGACAGGCTGCCGGTCACTTGCCCGCCATTGCGCCCGCTGGCGCCCCAGCCCACCCGGTTGGCCTCGACCACCGCGACCTTCAGGCCGCGTTCGGCCAGCTCCACAGCCGTTGCCAAGCCGGTGAAGCCCGCGCCGATGATTGCCACGTCCACCTGTACGGTGCCCTTGAGCTGGGGGTAGGTGGTGGGGTCGTTGAGGGTGGCGGTGTAGTAGGACGGTGCACGTTGCGCCGGGTCTTTGTTGACTGCTGCGTTCATGGGTAATCCTTGTTCTGTATGGGGCTCAGGCCTGGTGCAGGTACCAGCGCCAGTCCTGTTCGCTGACTTCGGCCATGAATTGACTGTACTCGGCGCGCTTGACCTTCAGGTACACGCCAAGAAACGCATCGCCCAATGCATCGCGGGCCCAAGTGGACTGCTCCAGGGCCTGCAGCGCGGTGAGCCAGTCAGTTGGCAGGTGTTCGGTCGCCTGGGCATAACCGTTGCCCTGAATCGGCGCGCCTGGGTCGAGCTGATCACGTATGCCGGCGTGACTGGCGGCCAAAATGGCGGCGGCAGCCAGATACGGGTTGGCGTCGGCCCCGCAGATACGGTGCTCTACATGCCGGCTGTTGGCCGGTCCGCCCGGCACCCGCAGGCTGACTGTGCGGTTGTCCACGCCCCAGGTGGGCGACAGGGGCGCGTAGCTGTTGGCCTGGAAGCGGCGGAAGGAGTTGGCGTTGGGGCAAAACAGCAGCAGTGACTCGTGCAGGTGCTGCAACATGCCGGCCACTGCCTGGCGCAGCAGCGGTGTGCCGGCCGGGTCTTTGCTGGCGAACAGGTTACGGCCGGCGCTGTTGGCCAGGCTCAGGTGCATGTGCATGCCAGTGCCGGACAGGTGGCCGAACGGCTTGGCCATGAAGCAGGCCTGCATGCCGTGGGCGTGGGCGACGCCTTTGACCAAGCGCTTGTAGCGTACCGCCTGATCCATCGCCTGCAGCGCATCACCGTGTTCGAGGGTGATTTCCACCTGGCCTGGGGCGTATTCCGAAATGGCCGTGCGCGCGGGTATGCCTTGCGCCTTGCAGGCTGCGTACAGGTCTGCCAGGAACGGCTCGATCTGCTCCAGCTCCCGCAGCCCATACACCTGAGTGCTGCGAGGGCGTCCGCCGTCCCGGTCGAGCGCCGGCTGTGGATGGCCGTGGGCATCGCGCTGCTGGTCGAGCAGGTAGAACTCCAGTTCGCAGGCCATCACGGGGTGATAACCATCGGCCTTCAGGGCGTCGACGGTGCGCAACAGTACATGACGAGGGTCGGCCACGCTGGCAGGCAGGCCTTGGCGCGGGTGCATGCTCACTTGCAGCGCTGCGGTCGGCACCCGGCGCCAGGGCAGGCGAACCAGGCTGCCATCGAGTGGGTAGGCGCGGCAATCGATGTCGCCGACATCCCAGACCAGGCCCGAATCTTCCACGTCGTCGCCGTTTACGGTAAGGCCGAGAATGGTGCTGGGTAATGGCCGACCGGTCTGGTATACGGCCAGCAGTTCATCACGGTGCAGCAGCTTGCCGCGTGGCACGCCGTTGGCGTCGAGGATGAACAGTTCGAACAGATCGATATCGGGGTTGGCGGCCAGGAACTGGCTGGCCTGATCCACAGGTGCAAAGTGCATAATCATTCGCTCGCGAACGCTCAGGCCTCTGCCTGTGCAGGCGGCCTGGCTGGGTCAAACGGCCCTAAACAGGCCGGGTGAGGTCATGCAGGCATGAGCGAGGTGTCGGGCGGGCGGGCGTGACGGCAGTGCCACAATGCCCAGAAGGCGAGGATGACATGCACCAGCGGATTCTCGCCGCACAGCGTCTGGGGCTTCGACGGCGAAGGGCGATTGGACGATGGTGGGCTGGGCAGGGCGGGAATCATGCATTCGATACTCACATGTCGGTTGTGGAGAATTAAAGTAGTGAATGGCAACCTTTGCATCGGGATTGGCTAAACATTTGCCTGGGACGCAAATGGTTAGGGTCCAGTGCTCAGTGGTCGAGCTCGCTATCTGCGCACCCACGAACCTTGCCGTATCATTGCCGTTGCCGTTGCCGTTGCCGTTGCCGTTGCCGTTGCCGTTGCCGTTGCCGTTGCCGTTGTCGTTGCTTTGGTTTTTGCTTTTGCTTCTAAGCGCGCGGTAGTCCAGGCAACACAGATCGCGACTTCAGGAGGCCGAGCGCAGGGCTTGCGGAGGGAGGTGACAGGCATGGATGCCCGTCAAGCGCTGGGCCCCAGGATGGGGCCTGCAGCGCGGTCCTCCCGGGAGCAAGCCCGGAGCGAGGGAACCCCGGAGCGGAGCGTAGGGGCCGGATGATAGGAGCAGGCGGTTTTTGCTTACTTTTTGACAAGACAAAAAGTGAGCCGCCGTAAGGGCGGAAGGGTGACTGTGCGCCACCCGCGCCAATGAATACCAACTTGCTGTATGCGCCCACGCTTTGAAGTTTGAAGTTTGAAGTTTTAAGTTTGATTGCATTGGTGTGGGTGTTGATATTGAGCATAGTCCATTTGCGATGGCGACGCTTAATCACCTTTTCGCCCTTACGGCGAGTTACTTTTTGTCAAACGCCACAAAAAGTAACCAAAAAAGGCTGCGCTCCGTTCATACGGCCCCTACGCTGCGCTTCGGGGTTCCCTCACTCCGGGCTTGCTCCCGGGAGGACCGCGCTGCAGGCCCCATCCTGGGGCCCAGCGCTTGACAGGCATCCATGCCTGTCACCTCCCTCCGCAAGACCTGCGTTCGGCCTTCTGAAGTCGCGAAGATCAAGATCAAGATCAAGATCAAGAGCAATAGCAACAGCAACAGCAACAGCAACAGCAACAGCAACAGCAGAGTAGGGCGGAGTGAGTGGCTTGGCAAGATCTTTGGAAGTTACCAAGGTTGCCAGGTTGCACTCATTCAATATTGAAAATGATTGATTGAAACACTGGGCGCAGTATTAAACCCTGTAGCAGATTACTGGAAATCCACCGATGCCCACACCCGTCGCACGCGTACAACCCCCGGGTATATGTAGTCTGAAGTCCGATTCACCGATTGCTCGGTACGCTGTGTGCTGAGCTCTGAGGGAGGGCCACCTCTCTCTGCACACGATCAGGCAGAAACTCCCCTCGAACCCCACCTCCGTCATCCGCTTTGTTGCGCAATCGGTAAAACACCGTTGCATCTAAGACTAAGGTCGTCTGGTTGCCGTCCAACAGCCGCATAAAGTAAGGACGTGGGTTACATTCCCTCTCTGTGCTGCTAGGACAAAAACAATGAACGACAGCATTTACCTCTCGATACAAAACAGCCCCCGTTTCAAGGAGCTGGTCAGCAAGCGCGAACGGTTCGCCTGGATACTCTCGGCGATCATGCTCGGCCTGTACTGCGCTTTCATCCTTCTGATCGCCTACGGTCCCCAGATACTGGGCGCCAAGATCAGCCCTGAGTCATCGATCACCTGGGGCATTCCCCTGGGCGTCGGGCTGATCATCTCGGCATTTGTCCTGACCGCCATCTACGTGCGCCGAGCCAACGGCGAATTCGATGAGCTGAACAAGGCCATCCTGAAGGAGGCGCAACAATGATTCGTCATGCCAAGACACTGGCCGTTCTGGCCTGCGGCGTCTTCGCACCCGCCGTGTGGGCTGCCGATGCCCTGACCGGCGAGGTGCAGAAACAACCGCTGAACGTTTCTGCCATCGCCATGTTCGTGGCGTTCGTGGCTTTCACCCTGGGCATCACCTACTGGGCCTCCAAGCGCAACAAATCCGCCTCGGACTACTACGCTGCCGGTGGTCGCATCACCGGGTTCCAGAACGGCTTGGCCATCGCCGGGGACTACATGTCGGCAGCCTCGTTCCTGGGTATTTCCGCACTGGTGTTCACCTCCGGCTACGATGGCCTCATCTACTCCATCGGCTTCCTGGTAGGCTGGCCGATCATCCTCTTCCTGATCGCCGAACGCCTGCGCAACCTGGGCAAGTACACCTTCGCCGATGTGGCCTCCTATCGCCTGGGGCAAAAGCAGATCCGCACCCTGTCGGCCTCAGGCTCGCTGGTGGTGGTGGCCTTCTACCTGATTGCGCAGATGGTCGGTGCAGGCAAGTTGATCGAACTGCTGTTCGGCCTGGACTACCACGTGGCCGTGATCCTGGTCGGTATCCTGATGTGCCTGTACGTGCTGTTCGGCGGCATGCTGGCCACCACCTGGGTACAGATCATCAAGGCGGTGCTGTTGCTGTCGGGTGCAAGCTTCATGGCGCTGATGGTGATGAAGCACGTGGGCTTTGACTTCAACACCCTGTTCTCCGAAGCCATCAAGGTGCATGCCAAGGGCGAGGCCATCATGAGCCCCGGCGGTCTGGTCAAAGACCCCATCTCGGCCTTCTCGCTGGGCCTGGCCTTGATGTTCGGTACGGCTGGCCTGCCACACATCCTGATGCGCTTCTTCACAGTCAGCGATGCCAAGGAAGCCCGCAAGAGCGTGCTCTATGCCACAGGTTTCATCGGTTACTTCTACATCCTGACCTTCATCATCGGCTTCGGCGCCATCCTGTTGGTCAGCACCAACCCGGACTTCAAGGACGCCGCCGGCGCCTTGCTGGGCGGTAACAACATGGCCGCCGTGCACTTGGCCAATGCCGTAGGCGGAAGTGTGTTCCTGGGCTTCATCTCGGCCGTGGCCTTCGCCACCATCCTGGCGGTTGTGGCAGGCTTGACCCTGGCGGGTGCCTCGGCGGTGTCCCATGACCTGTACGCCAGCGTGTGGCGCAAGGGCAAGGCCAACGACAAGGACGAAATCCGCGTCTCGAAGATCACCACCGTTGCACTGGGCGTCCTGGCCATTGGCCTGGGCATCCTGTTCGAGAAACAGAACATCGCCTTCATGGTGGGCCTGGCCTTCTCCATTGCGGCCAGCTGCAACTTCCCCGTACTGCTGCTCTCGATGTACTGGAAGAAGTTGACCACCCGTGGCGCCATGATTGGCGGCTGGCTTGGCCTGATCAGCGCGGTGACGCTGATGGTGCTCGGCCCGACCATCTGGGTGCAGATCCTTGGTCACGAGAAAGCGATCTACCCTTACGAGTACCCGGCCTTGTTCTCGATGCTGATTGCCTTCGTGGGTATCTGGTTCTTCTCGATCACCGACAAGTCCACGGCTGCCGAAAACGAGCGGGCGCTGTTCTTCCCGCAGTTCGTACGCTCGCAGACTGGCCTGGGCGCTTCAGGGGCGGTATCGCACTGATTCGCAGGCATGAAAAAACCGCGCCTCGGCGCGGTTTTTTTTGCTGCACTAAATCATGCCGAGTAACAGCAACACCAACAAGATCACCAGCACCACACCGACGATGCCGGACGGGCCATAACCCCAGCTGCGCGAGTGCGGGAACACTGGCAAGCCGCCAATCAACAGGAGGATCAGGATGATGATGAGAATCGTGGTCATGGAGGAGTCCTTGCGTGGTTGAGGGTCAAGGGCCCAGGTTGCCGGCCTCTTGTAACTAATGACCGGCGCCGCTTGTGAAAGATTCCATCGGCGTGTTGGTCATCGCCCCGTCTTTGTGCGCAGCGGGCGATTCATGGCCGCTCATTCACTTGCCTGATAAGCACCCGCTCTGGGCATAGGCTTGATTAGACTGGGGCCACAACCTCTGAAAAAGGCAGTCGCCATGCACAAGCGCATCATGATCACGGGCGCAGGCTCCGGGCTGGGCCGCGAAATTGCCCTGCGTTGGGCGCGCGAAGGCTGGCGCCTGGCGTTGGCCGACATCAGTGAGGCTGGGCTGCGTCAGACACTGGAAATGGTGCGTGCCGCAGGCAGCGACGGGTTCGTACAACGGTGCGATGTACGTGACTACAGCCAGCTCACCGCGCTGGCCCAGGCCTGCGAGGAGCACTTCGACGGCATCGATCTCATCGTCAATAATGCCGGCGTGGCATCAGGCGGGTTCTTCGCCGAGTTGTCGCTCGAAGACTGGGACTGGCAGATTTCGGTAAACCTCATGGGCGTGGTCAAAGGCTGCAAGGCTTTTCTGCCGCTGCTTGAGCGTAGCAAAGGGCGCATCGTCAACATCGCCTCCATGGCAGCGCTCATGCAGGGCCCCGGCATGAGCAACTACAACGTCGCCAAGGCGGGGGTGCTGGCGCTCTCGGAAAGCCTGCTGGTGGAGCTGCGCCAACTGGGGGTGGGTGTGCACGTGGTCTGCCCGTCATTTTTCCAGACCAATCTGCTGGACTCCTTCCGTGGGCCGGACCCGGCCATGAAAGCACAGGTCGGCAAGCTGCTGGAAGGCTCGCCCATCAGTGCCAGCGATATCGCCGACTGCATCTACCGCCAGGTGGCTGACGGGCAGTTCCTGATCCTGCCCCACGAAGCGGGCCGTCAGGCCTGGGCGTTGAAATGCCAGGCACCTGAGCGGCTGTACGATGAAATGGCCGACATGGCAGTGAAGATGCGTGCGAAGGCCCGAGCCCGTTAAGGCTTAGGGTGGATCCGTAAGAAAGGTTACCTAGGCGTGTCGGGTCTTTCTGAATGAGGGTGGAAGTATTGAGTAGCCAAATGGCTACGCTGCACGCTCCGGTTTTCCCTTTCGCTGGAGGACCGGAACATGTTGGTAATAGGACGCGAAGTGGGCGAGGTCATCATGATCGGCGATGACATCCGAATCATGGTGGTAGAAACCCGGGACGGGGTGGTGCGCTTCGGTGTCGATGCACCCAGGGAAGTGCCGGTGCACCGCGCCGAGGTCTACAGGCGCATCAAGGAAACGCAATGTGCCAGGGCGCGCAGGACGAACAAGGCTTCATGAGGCCGACTGGCGTCGACGCGCACGGGCATCATTCCAGCAGTTCGCGGGGCACGTCGTGCTTGGCCAGCAGCTGGCACTGCTGGCTTTCCGGATCGAACAGGATGAACGCCTGCCCCTTGGATAGCGCTTGGCGAACTCTCAGCACACGGGTTTCCAACGGTGTGTCATCGCCATTGTCGGTGCCGTCGCGGGTGACGAAGTCCTCGATCAGGCGGGTGAGGGTGTCGGCTTGCAGGTGTTCGTAGGGTATCAGCATGGGTAACGTGTCTGAATGAGTTGTAGGCATCCTACGCGATTTCGATGGCGCAGGGACCGCCCGCCAGGGGGTCCCGCGCGTTCCGTCAGGTCTTCTGACCAACCAGGCTGTCCACCGCCGGCACGCGAGTGTCGCTCTCCATCTGCGCATCGTGCTCGAGTTGGTGACTGAAGCGCTCCAGGGACGCATTGGCCGGCTGCGAGTCGCTGGCGAACACGGGCGGGCTCAACAGGTAAGCCGACAACAGCTGGCTCAACGCGGCCAGGCTGTCGA
The DNA here is from genome assembly GCF_900230165.1 of Pseudomonas sp. URMO17WK12:I9. NCBI lineage: Bacteria > Pseudomonadati > Pseudomonadota > Gammaproteobacteria > Pseudomonadales > Pseudomonadaceae > Pseudomonas > Pseudomonas sp. URMO17WK12:I9. The sequence goes on from NZ_OCMQ01000001.1 coordinate 360,003, forward strand.
TGTGCGTGCGCTCATAGCCATGGGTGGCATCGCAGCCGAAGGCGACCAGCGCCGTGCGGATGTCGTGGCCTGCGGTCACCGCAGAGTGGGCATCGCTGAAGTAGTAGCGGAACAGGTCGCGGCGTACCGGCAATTCCTGTTCGCCTGCAAGTTTGAGCAAGTGCCGGGACAAGTGGTAGTCGTACGGCCCGGACGAATCCTGCATGGCCACGCTGACGGCGTGCTCACTGGAGGCCTGGCCGGGGGCGACCGGGGCGATATCGATCCCGACGAACTCGCTGACATCCCAGGGCAGGGCGCCGGCGGCACCCGAGCCGGTTTCTTCGGTGATGGTGAACAGCGGGTGGCAATCGATCAGCGGCTGACGGCCGCTTTCCACCACGGCTTTCAAGGCCGCCAGCAAGGCGGCGACCCCGGCCTTGTCATCCAGATGACGGGCGCTGATGTGACCGCTGTCGGTGAACTCGGGCAGCGGATCGAAGGCCACGAAGTCGCCAATCCCCACGCCCAACGCCTCGCAATCGGCACGGGTGGCGCAGTAAGCGTCCAGGCGCACTTCCACATGGTCCCAACTGATGGGCATCTGGTCGATGGCGGTATTGAAGGCATGCCCACTGGCCATCAGCGGCAGTACGCTGCCACGAAATACGCCCGTATCGGTGAACACGCTGACGCGGCTGCCTTCGGCGAAGCGGCTGGACCAGCAGCCCACCGGCGCCAGGGCCAGGCGACCGTTGTCCTGCACCTGGCGCACGCTGGCGCCAATGGTGTCCAAGTGTGCGGAGACGGCGCGGTCCGGGGAGCTTTGACGCCCTTTGAGGGTGGCGCGAATAGTGCCGCGTCGAGTCAGCTCGTAGGGAATGCCCAGCTCGTCCAGGCGCTCGGCCACGTAGCGCACGATGGTATCGGTGAAGCCTGTAGGGCTGGGGATGGCGAGCATCTCCAGCAAGACACGCTTGAGGTACTCGAGATCGGGTTCGGGATGTCGTTCGGACATGTCCAGGCCTCCGGTCGGTTGAAAAATCGTTGGATGATCCGGTCGTAACAGTCGAGCGGGAGCGGCGCTGGCGCCGGGCTCCCGTCGAAGCGGAGCATGGGTGTATCAGGCCAGCGGCCTGCTATGGGGGAACAACAAGTCGATGAAGCGCTCTGCCGTGGGTTGTGGCTCGTGATTGGCCAGGCCTGCGCGCTCGTTGGCTTCGATGATGACGTAGTCGGGTTCGCTGGCATCCTTGACCATGAAATCAAGGCCCACCACGGGTATCTCCAGTGCCCGCGCTGCACGAATGGCCGCATCGGCGAGTGTAGGGTGAAGGCGTGCCGTGACATCCTCGAGCGTGCCGCCGGTGTGCAGGTTGGCGGTGCGCCGCACGGCCAGCTGGCGACCTGCGGGCAACACATCCTCGAACCCAAAGCCGGCCGCGGCCAGCGTGCGCTCGGTTTCATCGTCCACCGGGATCTTGCTTTCGCCCCCGGTGGCCGCTTGGCGGCGCCGGCTTTGTGCGTCGATCAGTTCGCGGATGCTGTGCGTACCATCGCCCATCACCTGCGCCGGGTGGCGAATCGCGGCCGCGACCACTTCATAGCCGATGACCACGATGCGCAAGTCATGCCCTGCATGGAAGCTTTCCAACAGCACGCGGCTGTCGAACTGACGGGCGTGTTCGACCGCACGCGTGACGTCTTCGAGGGTAGTGAGGTTGACCGCTACGCCCTGGCCCTGTTCGCCATCCACGGGTTTGACCACGACCGCGCCGTGGTCCTCGAGGAACGCCAGGTTGTCATCGGCGTTACCGGCCAATTGCTGCGCCGGCACAAGCAGACCTGCGGTGTGCAGGGCGTGTTGGGTCAGGCGCTTGTCCTGGCACAAGGTCATGGTCACGGCGCTGGTCAGGTCGCTGAGCGACTCCCGGCAGCGTACACGGCGACCGCCCAGGCTCAGGGTGAAGAGCCCGGCAGCCGCGTCGCACACCTGCACCTCGATACCCCGGCGCAGGGCCTCATCGACGATGATCCGCGCATAGGGGTTGAGGTCAGCCTGTGGCCCAGGGCCCAGGAACAGGCGTTCGTTGATGACGTTCTTGCGCTTGACGGCGAACGTGGGCAGGTTGCGAAAGCCCAGTTTTTCGTACAGGCGCTTGGCCTGGCGGTTGTCATGCAACACCGACAGGTCCAGATAGGCAAGGCCGCGGCTCATGAAGTGCTCGATCAGATGACGCACCAGTACTTCACCCACCCCGGGGCGGGTGCAGTGCGGATCGACGGCCAGGCACCACAGGCTGCTACCGTGTTCCGGGTCGTCGAAGGCCTTGGCGTGGTTCAAGCCCATGACACTGCCGATGATCGCGCCACTGTCTTCGTCCTCGGCCAGCCAGTACACCGGCCCACCCAGGTGGCGCGGGGTGAGCAGCTCCGGGTCGACGGGCAGCATGCCGCGTGCCTGGTAGAGCGTGTTGATGGCTTGCCAGTCACTGGGATTTTGCGCACGGCGCACGCGAAACCCGCGAAATACCCGTTGCGCCGGGCGATAGTCGGTGAACCACAGGCGCAGGGTGTCCGAGGGGTCCAGGAACAGTTGCTGCGGCGCGTGTGCCAGCACCTGCTGGGGCGCTGCCACGTACAGGGCGATGTCGCGTTCGCCGCGGCATTCGCCCAACAGGTCTTCGGCTAGCTTGGCCGGGTCGGCATAGGTATGCCCGATCAATAGTCGTCCCCAGCCACAGTGCAGGGCACGTGGCTGATCGTGAGGCTCGCTGCCATCGCCCGCAAGGCGTGCCTGCAGGCGCTCGTAAGAGGGCGCCTGGCCGCGCAGCAGGCGCTGGCCATAGGCCGTTTCGTGGGCTTTCATGGGTTCAGAGTCCTTGTTCGGTCAGCCACAGGTTCAGCGCCGCCAACTGCCACAGTTTGGATCCGCGCAGGGGGGTGAGCTGGCCGTGCGGGTTGCTTAGCAGACGGTCGATCATGGCCGGATTGAACAGGCCGCGGTCCTGGCTGGGGTCGGTCAGCAGGTCGCGGACCCAACCCAGGGTGGCGCCTTCGAGGTGCTTGAGGCCAGGCACCGGGAAGTAACCCTTCTTGCGGTCGATGACCTCGTGCGGAATCACTCGGCGCGCCGCCTCCTTGAGCACCTGCTTGCCGCCGTCGGGCAGCTTGAAGCGTGCCGGAATGCGGGCCGACAGTTCTGCCAGGCGGTAGTCCAGGAACGGCGTACGGGCTTCCAGCCCCCAGGCCATGGTCATGTTGTCCACGCGCTTGACCGGGTCGTCCACCAGCATCACCGTGCTGTCCAGGCGCAGGGCCTTGTCCACGGCGGCGTCGGCGCCAGGGCGGGCGAAGTGTTCACGGACGAAGTCGCCGGCGGCATCGTTCTCCAGCTGCCAGGCCGGCTGCACGGTGTCACGGTATTCGGCATGGCTGCGGTCGAAGAACGCTTCGCGGTACGCCGCGAATGCATCGTTGGCGCCATCGACCTGCGGGTACCAGTGGTAGCCGGCAAACAGCTCGTCGGCTCCCTGGCCGCTCTGCACGCCCTTGCAGTGCTTGGCCACTTCCCGCGACAGCAGGTAGAAGGCGATGCAGTCGTGGCTGACCATCGGCTCGCTCATGGCACGGAACGCCGCGGGCAGTTGGTCGATGATCTCGTGCTCGGCAATCCGCAGTTGATGGTGGCGGGTACCGTAGTGTTTGGCGATCAGGTCCGAGTACTGGAATTCGTCTCCGCGCTCGCCGCCTGCATCCTCGAAACCGATGGAGAAGGTCGACAGGTCATCCACACCCACTTCGCGCAGCAGGCCGACCAGCAGGCTGGAATCGACACCGCCGGAGAGCAGCACGCCCACGTCGACGGCGGCGCGCTGGCGGATGGCAACCGCATCGCGGGTGGCGTCCAGTACGCGTGTGGTCCAATCCTCGAGGGTCAGGTCACGCTCATCCGGGTTGGGGCCGTACTGGAGTTGCCACCAGGTGCTGCGCTCGACTTCGCCGTGGCGGTCGATGCGCATCCAGGTCCCGGGTTCGAGCTTCTGCACGTTGGCCAACAGCGTGCGCGGTGCCGGGACCACGGCATGGAAATTCAGGTAATGGTTCAGCGCCACCGGGTCGAGCATCGGGTCGATGTCGCCCCCTTTGAGCAGCGCCGGCAAGGTGGAGGCAAAGCGCAGGCGCTCGCCGTTGCGCGAGAGGTACAGGGGCTTTACGCCCAGGCGGTCGCGGGCCAGGAACAGGCGCTGACTGTCGCGCTCCCAGATAGCCAGGGCGAACATGCCGTTGAGCTTGGGCAGCAACGCCTCGCCCCAGGCGTGGTACCCCTTGAGCAGCACTTCCGTGTCACCGTCGGACCAGAAGGTATAGCCCAGGTCCAGCAGTTCCTGGCGCAGTTCAGGGAAGTTGTAGATGGCGCCGTTGAAGGCCAGTGACAGGCCTAACGTGCTGTCCTGCATGGGCTGGGCGGAGCCGTCGGACAGGTCCATGATTTTCAGGCGACGGTGGCCGAGGGCGATCGGCCCCTGGCTGTGAAAGCCCCACGCATCCGGGCCACGTGGCGCCAGGTGATGAGTGATTCGCTCAACGGCAGCCAGGTCGGCTGGGCGAGGGGCTTGACCGAGGGGGGTGAAACGCAATTCTCCAGCTAGTCCGCACATGTAACGTAAACCCTTTGAGTTTCGGCACTCATGGCGTCACTGGCTTTTCACTCGTACCCCATTTGTACCGCCTCCAAACGCCAGGGCTGATCAAGCCCCGCCCAATCGTGAGGGGGTGATCCACCTGGCGCATGCAGAGCAGCACCTGCACGCTGTGCCCGAGTTGCGCGGCGATGAATGCCGGGTTCATGCCGGCCACCAGGCACATGGTCGCGTACGTGTGGCGCGTGTCGTACAGCCTGCGGTGCCTGATACCAAGCGTACGCAAAGCTGCCAGCCAGTAACGTTGTTGACTCGCTTCGGGGCGTATGAACAGCGCCGAACGGTCGTCTGTCCCACTGGGCGCGAACACGTCATCTGAACGCGCCTCGGTGAGCGGTCTGGGTTTTTCGAGGGCATGCAAGGCCCGATCGTTCAATAAAACTTTACGTGGGCGCCTGGTTTTGGTGCGATTTTCGGTGATTCCTCGTCGCTGAAGTCCGCCTCTGTGGGTCGACGTCCAGCATCGATCCATCGCGTTCAAACCCAGTGCTACGCCTACCTGAGCGCGCCTTCGCACGCTCGGATGAAGCCCGCCAGGCGGGGGGCGTTAATCTTCGCAATGCCGTTCGTCGACGCTTGGCGGCGGCTAATCATCCACACGGGATGTTGACCCAGGACGATTTTGGTGGTCATCTGCGCGCCTGTTTCAGGTGCCCCCTGCCGCCGTGCATGGGGTGAAACGGGAAGCCGGTTCGTCGCCCCAGGGTGATCAGTCCGGCGCTGCCCCCGCAACGGTATGCGAGCGATGCTTTCGACAGACCACTGTGCCACAGGCATGGGAAGGTGACGGCATCATGACCCTCGCGAGCCCGGAGACCGGCCTGAAGCCTTGTTTGGCAAACCCGCGGTGGGCGGGCGCAGGCCGGTTTCCGTGGGCGCGTGCGCCTGCGCGTTCCCCATGCGTTGTTCCCTCCGGGATTCTTTCATTCCTGCTGCAAAAGGAAAGATATGTCCCGCTTTAGTGTTTTTCATACCCCTCAAGGGGCGTTGCTGGGTGCGAGCCTGGTGCCCTGTGTGTGCATGGCCGTACCGATTCAGGCAGCCGAAGACGGCCTTGCACTGGCATTGCCCGCCACGGCCATCACCGGCACTGCCGAGCAGAACCCTCCCATGGACTTGCACACCCCTGGCACCAGCGGTTCGCGCCTGCACCTCACGCCCTTGGAAACGCCAGCCAGCGTCACCAGCATCAGCGCCGAGCACATCAGTGGACGCAACAACGCCACGGTGCAGGAAGCAGTGACCCGCACCCCCGGCATCACCTTCATCGGCACGCCTGGCAACGGTGGCACTGCGCTTTCGGCCCGTGGCTTCACCGGGCACAGTTCGACCATGCAGCTGTATGACGGCACCCGCCTGTACGTGGGTGCTGGCACCGTCACGTTTCCCGTGGACACCTGGGCCGTGGACCGCATCGACGTACTGCGCGGCCCGGCTTCGGTGTTGTACGGGGAGGGCGCCACCGGTGCGGTGATCAACGTGGTGCCCAAGAAGCCCTTCGACGGCGAGGTTCGCAATCATGTCCGCCTGGGCTACGGTTCCCATGATCGCCGGCAGTTGGCGTTGGACAGCGGCGGTTCGCTGACCGATACCCTGAGCTATCGCTTGAACCTCAATAAACTGGACAGCAATGGCTGGGTCGACCGTGGTGAGTCAGCCAGCGTTGCTGTCAGCGGTTCATTGCGCTGGCAGCCGAACGACGATTTCAGCATCACCCTCAGCCATGACTACGGTGACCAGGACCCGCAGCAGTATTTCGGTACGCCGCTGGTCAATGGGCATTACCGTGAGTCGCTGCGTGACCACAACTACAACGTGGCCAATGCCGAGGTGCATTACAACGATCAGTCCACTCGCCTGGTCACGGACTGGGTGATCACCGACAACCTCACCGCCAGCAATCAGCTGTACTTCCTCAAGGCCCAGCGCCGGTGGCGAAATGCCGAAAGCTACACCTGGCTGCCTGGCGACCAGGTGCAGCGCAGCAGTTTCATCAGCATCAAGCAGACCCAAGAGCAGATCGGGGATCGCCAGTCGTTCACCCTGCAGCACGCGTTGTTCGGCCTGGACAGCCAGACCGTTGTTGGCGCCGACTACAATGCGATCCGCTTCGTGCGCAAACATGATTTCGGCAATACCTTTACCGACACCGTGCCACTGTCGGGCTCGGGCGGCGGTGACTACATCAGCACTGACCCCTATCGCTCGCGCGAAGCCAACCAGGCACGGCAATTCTCGCTGTTCGCCGAAAACCGCACGCAACTCACCGAGCGTCTGTCGCTGATCACCGGTGTGCGGCGTGATCAGGTGCATCTGAACCGTGACGATCTGGACACCGATACCCGCTCGGACCGCAGCCTGAGTGGCGACAACTGGCGGGCGGGCCTGGTGTTCGCGCTGACCGAGGACCTCTCGGTCTATGGTCAGTACGCCACCAGCACCGAGGGCGTGAGCAACCTGCTGACGCTCAGTACAGCGCAACAAAGCTGGGACCTGAGTACCGCCAAACAGACCGAAGTCGGTGTCAAACAGATGCTCCCCGATGGCCGTGGCGAGTGGACGCTTGCGACCTACCACATCGTCAAGAAAAAGCTCTTGAGCAGCGACCCGCTCAACCCTGTCCTTCAGCAACAGGTCGGCCAGCAATCCTCGGACGGCATCGAGGCCACCTTGGCGTTGCGCCTGCCCTACGATGTGCAGCTTTCGGCCAACGCCGCCTGGGTGCGCGCGGAGTACGACGAGTTTGCCAGTGGCACCAGCAACTACAGCGGCAATCGGCCGGTCGATGTGCCCCGGCGATCGGCCAACCTGTGGTTGAGCAAGGACTTTGGTCGGTTGCTCAGTGCCGGGGCGGGTGCGCGGTATGTCGACAGCCGCTATGGGGACAATGCCAACACCGTGCAGGTGCCGAGCTACACCGTGGTCGACGCCAACGTTGACTGGCACGTGCAGCCGGACCTGACCTTGGGCTTGCAGCTCAACAACCTGTTCGATCGCCAGTACGCGACCACCACCGGCAACAATGGGCGCCAGTGGTACCTGGGCGAGCCAAGGTCATTTTTCGTCACGGCGGATTACCGCTTCTGACCTGTTGCACCGTCCTTCGGGCCGGTGCTTGCTGGAGTGAATCCGATGACTCGACTGAGTATCGAGGGCCTGCACTGGGCAGTGCCCGAGGCGGGGCGCAGGGTGCGCCAGATCCTGCAAGGCGTGGACCTGCATGTGGACGACGGTGAGTGCGTAGGGCTTATCGGCCCTAACGGCAGTGGAAAGACCAGCCTGCTACGTTGCGCCTACCGCGCCACGCCACCCACCGCAGGCAGCGTCAGCTTGAGCGGTGCCGATATCTGGCAACGCAGCCCGCGCTGGTGTGCGCAGCGTATCGCGGTGGTGCTTCAGGAGTTTCCTGGCGAGTTTGGATTGAGTGTTGCCGAAGTGGTGGCCATGGGGCGCACGCCGCACAAGGCCCTGTTTGACGGCGACTCGCCCGAGGACCGGCAAAGGGTTGCTCACACGCTCGTGCTGGTTGGGCTGGCAGGTTATGACGGGCGCACGTTCGCTTCGCTATCCGGGGGCGAGAAGCAGCGCGTGCTACTGGCCCGGGCACTGGTCCAGGCCCCTGAACTGCTGATTCTCGACGAGCCAACCAACCACCTCGACCCGCGTTACCAGCTTGGGCTTTTGCGGCATTTGCGCAGCCTGGGGCTGAGCACCCTGGCCAGCTTCCACGACCTCAACCTGGCGGCGGCATTCTGCGACCGCCTGTATGTCATCGACGCTGGCCGAATCCGTGTCAGTGGCACGCCCCAGCAGGTGCTGACCGGCGAACTGATCCAGGAGGTGTTTGGTGTCCAGGCGCTGGTCGACCTTCATCCGCTGCACCCTTACCCCCGCATTACCTGGATAACCCGACCATGAACGCTCGCTTTCTGATTGCCCTGATAACGCTCTTGTTTGCGCTGCCTGCCGTGGCCAGCGAGTACCCGCTGAACGTGCGCAGTTGTGAGCGCCTGGTGACGTTCAACAAGGCTCCCCAGCGGGTGGTGGTGCACGATGTGAACATGACCGCCATGCTGCTGCACCTGGGGCTGCGAGACAGCATCATCGGCTACACAGGGTTCACCCGAAGTAAACACCGTGACCCATGGATTGACGCTGCGCTGGAGGGCATACCGCAACTGGCCAGTCGGTATCCTTCCATTGAAACGCTGCTGGCAGTCGATACCGACCTGTTTTTCGCCGGCTGGAACTATGGCATGCACGTAGGAGGGCCGGTCACCCCCGCGACGCTGGCACCCTTTGGGGTCCCGGTCTACGAGTTGAGCGAGTCCTGCTCTTGGGTCATGTCTGGCCAACGTGCGAGTTTCGATGACGTTTACCGCGATCTGGACAACCTGGGGCGCATGTTCGATCACCCGCGCCAGGCGCAAGCGCTGATCCACCAGATGCGCCAGCGAATCGCCACGGTGCAAGCGCGGGTAGGGCAGGCGCAACACCGACCACGGGTCTTTTTGTACGACAGCGGCGAAGATCGTCCGATGACATCGGGGCGTCTGGGCATGCCGCAGGCACTGATCGACGCAGCCGGTGGCGTGAACGTGATGGACGAGGTGGCCGCCAGTTGGACCCAGGTCAATTGGGAAAGCGTGGTAGAGCGCGACCCTGACGTGATCCTGATTGTCGACTACGGGCCAAGGACCTGGCAGCAGAAACGTGATTTTCTGATGCAGCAGCCTGCGTTGAAAGAGGTACGGGCCATTCGCGAGCAGCGCTTCTTACCCCTGACCTACCTGCAGGTCACCCCCTCGGTGGAGAACGTCGAGGCGGTGGAGAACATTGCCCGCGCCCTGCACCCCGAGCTGTTCGCAGCGGGGGCACCGTGACCTTGGCGCGCAGCCCGGTGCATTATGGTTGGCTGATCGTGATGCTGGTCATCCTGCTGGTGTCGTCATCGGTCGTGTCGCTGGCATTTGGCCCGGCATCGGTGCCCTTGACCCACGTCATCGGGATCGTCGCGCAGCAATTGGGCATCGACTGGGGGCCTGCGCTCAGCAAGAGCCAGGTGCACATCGTCTGGCTCATCCGTGCCCCGCGTGTGCTGTTGGGCGCACTGGTCGGGGCAGGGCTTGCCTTGGTGGGCACAGCCCTGCAGTCCGTCACCCGAAACCCCCTGGCAGATCCGCATTTGCTGGGCGTCAGCGCCGGCGCGGCGTTGGGCGCGGTGCTGGTGATGCTCTATGTCGGGGACTTTGTCGGTGTACTCAGCCTGCCGCTGGCTGCGTTCGCGGGGGCAATAGGGAGCATGCTGCTGGTGATCGGCGTGGCGCGTCGCAGTGGGCGCCTGGAAAGCGATCGCCTGCTGTTGGCGGGGGTCGCGGTGTCCTTCGTACTCATGGCCGTGGTTAACGTGCTGCTCTATACCGGTGACCAGCACGCTGCGGCGTCGGTGGTGTTCTGGATGCTGGGTGGGCTGGGGGCTGCCCGATGGGAGGTCATCTGGCTGCCGGCACTGTGCGTGCTGCTTGGGCTGTGTGCCCTACAGGTGATGGGGCGCGGCCTGAATGCACTGATGAGTGGGGAGCAGACCGCGATCAGCCTGGGCGTCTGCGGCCGGCGCCTGCGCCTTCAGGTGTTCATCTGCACGTCCTTGTTGACCGGGGTGCTGGTCTCGCTGTCGGGCGCCATTGGTTTCGTTGGCCTGATGGTGCCCCACGTAGCGCGCCTGCTGGTGGGGGCGGACAATCGGAGGCTAATGCCGGTCAGTGCGCTACTGGGTGGGGTGTTTCTGGTGTGGGTGGATGTGGCTGCCCGTACCCTGATCGCACCGCAGGACCTGCCGATTGGCATTGCGACCGCAGCACTGGGCGGGGTGTTCTTCATGCTGTTGCTCAAGCGGTGACGCCACGGCAAGCCACCCTGGGGGGCTTGCCGTGGCCTGCATCAGAAGTCCAGGGTGAGCCCTGCATACAGCGCACGGCCGTCGCCGGGGGAGTGCAGTGACGCATCTGCCCCATCCGGGTCGTACCAGACGTACTCGAAGTAGCGGTTGGTCAGGTTCTTCAACTGCAAGTCCACGCTCATGGTTTCGCTGAGCTTGTAGGTTGCACCGAGGTTCATCAGGACGTAGCCGCCATACGTACCTTGGATGTTCTCCCGCTCCAGGTAGTAGTGGGTCTGCCCGTTCGCCCAGGCAGTCAGCTGCAGCGCGGGCGTGGCCTGGTAGCTGATGCCGGTGTTCCACAGATGGTGGGGCACGTGATCGATTTCCTGGCCTTTGCTGCCTGGTAACGCGCTGCTGGGCTCAAGGATCTTGGAGTACTGCCAGGAGTACGACATCCATACCTCGGTGCGCTCGTCCGGGTGCAGGTTGACCTGCAGGTCGTAGCCCCAACGGCGTGTCTCACCGACATTGTCTGACTCCCCGCTGGGGTCGTTCAGGCGCCGGCTCACTTCGCCAGAGGCATCCTGACGCCAGTAGGCCACGCGGCCATCGACCCAGCTGGCCGGGGTGAACTTGATGCCGGTTTCCCAGCCTTCGTTGATCGAAGGGGCCAGGTCCTCGTTGCGCGGCGGCACCTTGTACGCTGCGGCGCCGGTCCCGACCTGGAAGGTGCGGCCCCAGTTGGCATAAACGCTGGCGAACTTCCATGGCGAATAGACAATGCTGAGCTTGGGCTGTTTGATCAGCCCGTAGTCGTTGATGTCGTAGCCCTGCCCGGTCATCTTGTTGGTGAAGTCACCACTGATCTTGTCCACCCGGTAGGCCGGCACGATCTTCAACGATTCGAACGGCTCGATCTGCGCCTGCACGTAGGCACCGACCGTGTTGAAGTCGAAGTCCTGGTCGCGTGTCTGCGCCTGGCGTACACGCTCCACGGTGCGGTAGCGCTCGCTGCGGTTCTGTTGCTTCTGCACATCGCTGCCACCTTCCAGCGCAAAGGCGTGCAGCCAGTCCACCTGGGGTCGCCAGGTCAGCGAGGTGATGGCGCCGTACTGGTCCTCGTAGGTGTCGCGCTCCTGCTGTGAACTCGTGCGCCAGTACTGGGTCCAGCGACGGTCGTCATAGGTATTGAAGTAGGTCTTGGCCGACCAGGACAGGGTCTCGGCCAGGTCGGCGTCCAGGTGCACACTGACCTGATTCATTCGCCGCGTGCCTTTGTCCGTGGCGTTGTAGTCATTACTCATGCGCGGATGATGGCGGGCGTCATCCTCGGTCAGGTAGCCGGCCTCCTGAGCTTCTGACTCGTAGTGGCGGGCGATCAGGCCAAGGCGATAGCTGCCATCGTCAGGAGTATAGAACCACTTGCCGCCAAAACTGTAGCGTTCGGTTTCGGCATGATCGCGGTAACCGTCGACCTGCTGGCGGGCGAAGAAGTAGTTCTGCGTCCAGTTGCTGGTCTCGATGCCTTTGGCCAGTTGCACCTCGCGGGTGTTGAAACTGCCGTAGCGCAGGCGCGCCTTGTTGTAGTTGCCGCCAGTGCGGGTGTTGATGTTGACGTTTCCGGCGATGTTGTTCAGGCCATAGCGCGGGTCGCTGGTGCCGCGCACCACGTCGATGCTGTCGATGTCCATGGGGAACACCGCGTCGATGAAGGGCATGTTGCCGTCATTGGTGTTGCTGGGGATCCCATCGATCAGCAACTTGACCGCATTCACTTCGCCTTCGCCATTGAAGCCGCGAAACGACAGCTTGCCCGAGGTAGTGCCTTGGTTGAACTCGGTGAGCATCACCCCCGGTGCCCGGCGCAACAGCTCCCAGCTGTAGGCCACTGGCATTTTTTCGAGGATGTCACCGCCTAGAATATCCACCGAACTGAGCACGCTGCGGGTGGCCAGCGGGCCGCTTTCGGTACTGGTCACGCTGACCGCACCGAGGGTCATTATCGAGTTCTCGGCAGAGCGTGTTTCGGCAACGGCCGATGACAAGGGGCTAAGGCTGTAAACAGCGAGCACGGGCAGGACGGCGCGTGCGGTATGACGAAACGCAGACATGAAGTGTTTCCTGGAGACAGTCGAGCAGCGCTGCGCGCCGCATGGTGCGGGGCAGCATTGGGTAAGCGGCGACGGGTCAGGCCAGGGGGGAGGCGCGGGGGTTGAGTTTGGGCCACTGCTCACGCGGCAACGGCAGCTTGTGGCTGTCGCCGATCAGCAGTGCGTCGGGCCAGTAGCGGGGGAACAGGTGGCGATAGTAATTGCTGGCCATCAAGGCATGCCCGGCATGGCCACAGCAGCAGTCACCGACCTGGTGTTTCATTTCTGGCTGATCGTCAAGCTGCGGCAGTTCGGCCTTGAGCTGGGCCAGCAGTGACTTGGGCAGGCTTTGCGCACCGTGCAGGCTGCAGAAGCTGCCCAGGATCAGCGATTGGCTGTCGATGCTGGGGGATTGCAAGGCGCGGTCGAGCGGCATCGCCAGCAGGTTGAACAGCACGGCAATGGCTGCAAGCAAACACACAAGTGAGCGTGCACGTACGGTCATCCGACCCCCAGGCGAACAAGGCCCGTATTAAGCCTTATTCGCGCTCGGGGATGAAAGGTCGCAGCTGCGCCCTATTGTCGCAGGGCGCCTGCCTGGACGAGGCACCTGCTATCTGCCCCGAACCAGCCGGCGCAGTGCAAAGCGGTTGGGGTGGCAGGCTTCGGCGACCGTTCGCGGTACCGGCAGCGGCTCGCCGCTGACCCAGGCCGCCACCAGCTCACCGCTGAGCGGCGCGGTGATCAAACCCCGTGAGCCGTGGCCGCTGTTGACGTACAGGCCCTCGAGCCAAGGGCATGCCACCTGCGGCACTTGTCGTGCGTCCCGGGCAAGGGCTGCATAGGCCTGGGCGAAGGCAGGGTCGTCGGCCAACGGCCCAACAATAGGCAGGTAGTCCGGGCTGGTGCACCGGAAAGCGGCGCGGCCTTCAAGCGCCTGCACATTGAACCCCGTTGCGCCAAGGCGGAGGGACAGGTCAGGAGAAATTTCGTCCAGCAGCGCCAGGTTGCCCTCATGCTCGGCCGCCGTGGGGGTCAGGTCAGTGCTGTGGAAATCGAAGCTGGCGCCCAGGGTGTGTTCGCCGCATCGCGCAGGCGCTACATAGCCTTGCGCGCAGACCACGGTGCCCAGCCCTTGGCTCTGGAGTGTTGCGGGTAGCCGGGTGATCTGCCCACGGATGCGCTTGAGCGGCAAGCCGGCACAGGGCTCGAGCCGTTTGACCTCGGCAGCACTGGCCAGGACCATCACCGGCGCGTCGGCCAGCAACTGATCACCGGCCCAGGCCTGCCACCGCCCAGCGACCTTGTGCAGCGACAGAACCTCTTGGTGCGGGACCAGGCGGATGTTCGGATGCGCAAGCTGTTGGCGGCACAGCGCCGGTGGATGCACCCAGCCGCCTTCGGGATAGAACAGCCCACCTGCCGGTAAGGTGATGCCGGCAGCGGCCTGGGCCTGGTCCTTGGTCAATGCGTGTACCAGCCCGGGCTCGAAGGCCTGCACCAGCTTTTCCTGGCGCGCCGCCTCCTTGTCGTCGAAGGCCAGTTGCAGGACGCCGCAGGCGTCCCAGTCCTCGCCGCGCTGAAGGTGCTCAAGCTGACGGCGGGTGTAGCCGAAACCGGCGAGAATCATTCGGGACAAGGCCGTGCCGTGCGCCGATAGCTTGAGGTACAGCACCCCCTGCGGGTTGCCGGACGCTTCCTGCGCCGCTGCCGCATGCCGCTCCAGTACCGTGACCTGCCAGCCTCGACGGGCCAGGCTTGCCGCCGTGCAGCTGCCGGCCAGCCCTGCACCCACCACCACGGCCTGACGCGGCCCATCACCTGAAGGCGGTCGGGCGTACCAAGGTGCTGTCGGGGCAGGGGGTGGGCCCACATACGCCCCGCTCATTACTTCCCACTTCTTGCCGATGCCAGGCACCTTCTTCATGGCAAAACCCGCCTCCACGAGGCTGCGGCGTACCCAGCCGGTGGTGGTGAACGTACCCAGCACGGTGCCGGGGTGGGACAGCCGCGCCAGTTGCGCGAACAGTGCCGGGGTCCACATGTCGGGGTTCTTGGCAGGGGCAAAGCCATCGAGGAACCAGACATCGACCTGGGCGTCGAGCTCTGGCAATTGCTCAAGCACATCACCGATCAGCAGGGTGAGGGTGACGCGCCCACCTTCGAAGGTGAATTGCTGATACCCCGGGTGCACTGCCACGTATTGCGCCAGCAAAGGCTGGCTGTAAGCGGCAAGCTCTGGCCACAGGCTGATGGCACGGGCCAGGTCATCGCGGTCCAGGGGGAATTTCTCGACGCTGACGAAATGAAGCCGGGCGTCTGCGTGGGCATGTTGCGCGAACAGTTGCCAGGCGCAGTAGAAATTCATGCCGGTGCCAAAGCCCGTCTCGCCGATGACCACGCAGGCATGGGGCGCCATTGCAGTGAAACGTTCCGCCAGGCGGGTCTGTCCGAGAAACACATGGCGGGTTTCATCGATGCCTTCGTTGACGGCGAAGTACACGTCATCGTAATGCCGCGAATGAGGGCGGCCCTGTTCGTCCCAGTCGATCTGGGCGTGCTGGAGAGGGGGAGATACGGTCATGGCGGGTGCGCAGCGACAAGCGACTGAAGAAGTGGCGATAGTCGCATGGCTGGGGCTTTCTTGCAGCCCAAACCCCCGCCCCAGGTGTGCTTTTGCGCTAGTCTTGTTTATCCATTGAAGGAGCCCGTGCATGTTCGAATCTGCCGAGATTGGTCACAGCATCGACAAGCAAACCTACGACGCCGAGGTTCCAGCCCTGCGTCAAGCACTGCTCGAGGCCCAGTATGAGCTCAAGCAGCAAGCGCGTTTTCCGGTCATCGTGCTGATCAATGGCGTGGAGGGGGCCGGCAAGGGCGAGACGGTCAAGCTGCTCAACGAGTGGATGGACCCGCGCATGATCGATGTGCTCACCTTCGATCAGCAGACCGACGAGGAACTGGCGCGGCCACCGGCCTGGCGTTACTGGCGCGCCTTGCCGCCCAAGGGGCGCATGGGGGTGTTTTTTGGCAACTGGTACAGCCAGATGCTGCAAGGGCGCGTGCATGGAGTGTTGAAGGATGCGGTGCTGGACCAGGCCATCAACGGCGCCGAACGCCTGGAGCAGATGCTGTGCGATGAAGGCGCGTTGATCATCAAGTTCTGGTTTCATCTTTCCAAGAAGCAGATGAAGGCGCGGCTCAAATCCCTCAAGGACGACCCCTTGCACAGCTGGAAGATCAGCCCGCTGGATTGGCAGCAGTCGCACACCTACGACCGCTTCGTGCGCTTCGGGGAACGTGTGCTGCGCCGCACCAGCCGCGATTACGCGCCCTGGCATATCGTCGAGGGGGTTGATCCCAATTACCGCAGCCTGGCCGTCGGGCGTATCCTGCTCGACAGCTTGCAGGCGGCCCTGGCCAACAATCCCAAGGGTAAGCACGTGGGCAATGTCGCGCCGCTCGGGCGCAGCATTGATCAGCGCAGCCTGCTCGGCGCCTTGGACCTGACAGTGCGTCTGGACAAGGCCGACTATCAAGAGCAACTGGTCACCGAGCAGGCGCGCCTGGCCGGTTTGCTGCGTCACAAGCACATGCGCCGTCATGCCCTTGTAGCGGCCTTCGAAGGCAATGATGCGGCGGGCAAAGGCGGTGCGATCCGGCGCGTGGCCGCTGCCCTGGACCCCCGTCAGTACCGGATCGTGCCCATTGCCGCGCCGACCGAAGAAGAACGCGCGCAGCCTTACCTGTGGCGTTTTTGGCGGCACATTCCCGCGCGTGGCAAGTTCACCATCTTCGACCGCTCCTGGTATGGCCGGGTGCTGGTGGAGCGGGTCGAGGGGTTCTGCAGCCCTGCCGACTGGATGCGCGCCTATGGCGAAATCAACGACTTCGAAGAGCAACTGGTGAACGCGGGCGTGGTAGTGGTCAAGTTCTGGCTGGCCATCGACCAGCAGACCCAGCTCGAACGCTTCGAGGAGCGTGAGCAAACCCCATTCAAGCGCTACAAGATCACCGAGGACGACTGGCGCAACCGCGACAAGTGGGACGACTACAGCCAGGCCGTAGGCGATATGGTCGACCGCACCAGCAGCGAGATTGCGCCCTGGACGTTGGTCGAAGCCAACGACAAGCGCTGGGCGCGGGTCAAGGTCCTGCGCACTATCAACGAGGCGCTGGAAGCGGCGTTCGCCAAGCACAAGAAGTAGGCGGGGCGCGCACCCCTGACAGGCAGGTGGGCATGTGCAACGCGGCTGCGCTCCGGTGTGTTGCCCGCATCATGCCCCCATAGAATGACGTGATGAATTCTTTTCCCGGCATGCCTGCGCTGGTTACCTGCGCAACCCCGTAGAATTCAGCCACCCCCACCACGGATCTGATCGAGGACACCATGCATACCACCTCCGGCCGTTGGGTTCACGGCCTGCTGCTTGCCCTGTTGACTGCATTGCTATGGGGCATCCTGCCGATCAAGCTCAAGCAGGTGTTGCAGGTGATGGACCCGTTGACGGTGACCTGGTATCGCCTGCTGGTGTCCGGTGGGCTGCTGTGCGCCTGGCTGACGGCCAACCGTCGCCTGCCGTCTTTGGGCAGGCTCACGCGCAAGGGCAGGGGCCTGGTGGGGGTGGCGGTGCTGGGGCTGATGGGCAATTACGTGCTGTACCTGATCGGCTTGAAGCTGCTCAGCCCTGGTACGGCGCAGCTGGTGGTGCAGCTGGGGCCGGTGCTGTTGCTGGTGGCCAGCGTATTCGTGTTTCGCGAGCGATTCAGCGTAGGGCAGGGGGTGGGGCTGTTGATCCTGCTGGCAGGTTTCGGGCTGTTCTTCAACCAGCGCCTGGAAGAACTGTTGACTTCGCTTGGCGCCTATACCACAGGTGTGCTCACCATTGTGCTGGCCACCAGTATCTGGGTGTTCTACGCCTTGAGCCAGAAGCAGTTGCTGACGGTGTGGAACTCGCAGCAGGTGATGATGGTGATCTACCTGTGCTGCGCGGCGCTGCTGACGCCTTGGGTGCAGCCGCTGGAAGTCTTGCAACTGAGCCCCGTACAGAGCTGGCTGCTGCTGGCGTGCTGCCTGAACACGCTGGTGGCCTATGGCGCCTTTGCCGAAGCCCTGGCGCATTGGGAGGCTTCCCGGGTCAGTGCGACGTTGGCATTGACGCCCTTGGTGACGTTCGTGGCGGTGGCACTGGCTGCGCTGGTGTGGCCTGAGTATGTGCAGGCGGAGCAGATCAACCTGCTCGGGTATGTAGGGGCTGTGGTCGTGGTGGCAGGCTCGGCGCTGGTTGCGCTCGGGCCTTCACTGGTGGCGGGATGGCGGGCACGTCGCGCGCGGCTTGCGCAGGTGTCCTAGGTGTTGGGGGCGGGTGGCGCCTCTGATCAGACGCCGGTTGGGCAGAAGGAGCAGCAGGAATGGTTGCGGCCGCTCGGCAGCCTATCCCTGCCGCTCACACGGGGACTCGCTGGCCCGGATGCGGTGCAAGACAGTTGCTCCCACACCCAATGCGCGAGCCTTTTTGGCGTTGCCGAATAAAAGGGGGCAACGCAAGCCGCCCCCACAGACTTCAACCCTTGCCACCCGGCGCCAGCATGTTCTCCGGCCTTACCCACTCATCGAACTGCTCGTTGGTGAGGTAGTCCAGCTCAAGCGCCGCCTCACGCAGGGTCTTGCCCTCGCCATAGGCTTTCTTGGCGATCTCTGCGGCCTTGTCGTACCCGATATGCGGGTTGAGTGCCGTTACCAGCATCAGCCCTCGCTCCAGGTGTGCGGCCATCTGCTCGGTATCTGGCTCGATGCCCGCTACGCAATGCTGCTGAAAGTTGCGGCAACCGTCTGCCAACAGCTCGATGGACTGCAGCAGGTTGTGGATGATCACCGGCTTGAACACGTTCAACTGCAGATGCCCCTGGCTGGCGGCAAAACCGATGGTGGTATCGTTGCCAAGCACCTGGCAGGCCAGCATCGACAGCGCCTCGCACTGTGTCGGGTTGACCTTGCCCGGCATGATCGAACTGCCGGGCTCGTTGGCGGGCAAGCGCACCTCGGCCAACCCCGCACGGGGCCCTGATCCGAGCAGGCGCAGGTCGTTGGCGATCTTCATCAAGGCCACCGCCAAGGTTTTCAGCCCCCCAGCCAGGCTGGTCAGCGGCTCGTGCCCGGCCAGCGCTGCAAACTTGTTGGGTGCGGTCACGAAGGGCAGCCCGGACAGAGCGGCCAGCTCGGCAGCAATGGCTTCGGCGAACCCCTGGGGCGCATTGAGGCCCGTGCCCACCGCCGTGCCGCCCTGGGCCAGCTCATAGACCGCCGGCAGGCTGGCGCGGATGGCGCGCTGGGCATAATCGAGTTGCGCCACGAACGCCGAGACTTCCTGGCCGAAGGTAATCGGCGTGGCATCCATCATGTGGGTGCGTCCGGTTTTGACCAGGCGATGGTGCCGTGCCGACAGCTCAGCCAGGCCCGAGGACAGCTCGGCGATGGCCGGCAGCAGTTGCGCGTGCACGGCCTGGGCGGCTGCGATGTGCATGGCGGTGGGGAAGCAGTCGTTGGAGCTCTGGGAGCGGTTGACGTGATCGTTGGGGTGCACCGGCGACTTGCCGCCGCGCACCTGGCCGGCCAGTTCGTTGGCGCGACCTGCGATCACCTCGTTGACGTTCATGTTGCTCTGCGTGCCACTGCCGGTCTGCCAGACCACCAGCGGGAACTGATCGTCGTGCTTGCCGTCCAGGACCTCATCGGCGGCCTGCTCAATCAGCCGGGCAATGTCGGCGGGCAGTGCACCGTTGCGGTCGTTGACGCGGGCAGCGGCCTTCTTGATCAGCGCCAGGGCATGCAGGACGGCGAGCGGCATACGTTGCTGGCCGATGGCGAAGTTGATCAACGAGCGCTGAGTCTGCGCGCCCCAGTAGGCGTGCTCAGGAACTTCAACCGGCCCAAGGCTGTCTGTTTCGATACGGCTCATGCTGCATTCACTCCCTGTCAGTCAGAATCAGCAGTTTAGGCCCTCATGCGACCTGGCGGTTCAATCGCCTGTCGTGCCACTTGAGCAGCTCGCCCTGGCGGGCGCAGAATGCTCGCTCTGAGGTACCGCCTCCCCCTCCTGAAGGAAATGCAATGACCCGTCTTCGTGTCCTCTGTGCTGCTGTCGCCCTGGCTTGCGCCAGTGGCCAGGTCCTGGCCGCCACCCCCAGCCACAACGCCGCTGCCGAGAAATTCCTGACCTTGGCCAATGCCGACAAACTGGGCACGCCGGTGTACATGCAAGTGCAGCAGATGTTCGCCCAGCGCTTTGCCCAGACCAAGGCGCCTGCCTCCAAGCAGCCTGTGCTGGAAAGCTACCAGGCCAAGGCCAACGCCGCGCTGGACAACGCCATCGGCTGGAAGAAGCTCAAGCCCAAGATGGTCGACCTCTACACCCAGACCTTTACCGAGCAAGAGCTCAAGGACCTGGTCAAGTTCTACGAGTCGCCCCTTGGCCGCAAGGTGCTGCGCGAGATGCCCAAGGTCACCCAGCAATCGGCTCAGCTGACCCAGCAGACCCTCGAACCGGCGGTGCCGGTGGTCAACAAGCTGCTTGAAGACATGACCAAGGAGCTGGACCCTAACTACGGCAAGGCAGCCGCGCCAGCCAAGAAGTGAGCACGGCCATGAACATGCAACAGCGTATCGAACAGCAACTGGCGAGCCTGGCGCCTCAGCACCTGCAGGTGCTCGATGAAAGCCACATGCACAGCCGTGGTCAGCAGACCCACTACAAGGCCGTGATCGTGAGCGAGGTGTTCGAAGGCTTGAACAGCGTCAAGCGGCACCAGAAGGTGTATGCGACCATGGGCGAGCTGATGGGCCAGATTCATGCGCTGGCGATTCACACCTATACCGGCGATGAATGGGCACAGGTCGGCAGTGCGCCGGCATCGCCTGTCTGCGCCGGCGGCGGGCACTGAAAGCTTGCTGTTGTTCTGGTAGAATCCGCTTCATCCCAAAAAGGGGCTGCTGCACAGCCCATCGCTGGTACGCCAGCTGCTTCAGGTAACCCCACTGCGTTGACGCACCGGGCACCTGAAGCGGCAGGTGTGCCTGCGATGGGCGTGCGGCGGCCCTTTGTTCATTGTGTAACCCGGTCCGCCCCTTACGAGGGCAGCCACCTGGAGAACCTGATTCATGTCACACCCCATCGTCGTCGCGGCGCTGTACAAGTTCGTCACCTTGCAAGACTACGTCGAGCTACGCGAGCCGCTGCTCAAGGCCATGCTCGACAACCATGTCAAAGGCACCTTGCTGTTGGCCCATGAGGGCATCAACGGCACCGTGTCGGCCACCCGCGAAGGCATCGACGGCCTGCTGGCCTGGCTGCGCAGCGACCCGCGCCTGGTGGACATCGACCACAAGGAGTCGTACTGCGACGAGCAGCCCTTCTACCGTACCAAGGTCAAGCTCAAGAAAGAGATCGTCACCCTGGGCGTGCCTGGGGTCGACCCCAATCAGGCGGTGGGCACCTACGTCGAGCCCAAGGACTGGAACGCGCTGATCAGCGACCCCGAGGTGCTGCTGGTCGACACGCGCAACGACTACGAAGTGGCCATCGGCACGTTCAAGGGTGCCATCGACCCCAAGACCGAAACGTTCCGCGAATTTCCCGACTACATCAAGGCCAACTTCGACCCGGCCCGCCACAAGAAGGTCGCCATGTTCTGCACTGGCGGCATCCGTTGCGAAAAAGCGTCCAGCTATATGCTCGGTGAAGGCTTCGAGGAGGTCTATCATCTGAAAGGTGGCATCCTGAAGTACTTCGAGGAAGTGCCACAGGAACAAAGCCTGTGGGAGGGCGACTGCTTCGTGTTCGATAACCGCGTCACGGTTCGCCATGACCTGAGCGAGGGTGAATATGACCAGTGCCACGCCTGCCGTCACCCGATCAATGCCCAGGAGCGTGCCTCGGAGCACTACTCGCCAGGTGTAAGCTGCCCGCACTGCTGGGATTCGCTGAGCGAAAAGACCCGCCGCAGCGCCATCGACCGGCAGAAGCAGATCGAGCTGGCCAAGGCCCGCAACCTGCCACACCCGATTGGCCACAACTACAAAGCCGAGGCCTGATTGATGTCTGCGCGCCTGATCTACGTGATGGACCCGATGTGTTCCTGGTGCTGGGGCTTCGCACCGGTGGCCAGTGCGCTGATCGATCAGGCCAGTCAGGCGGGCGTGCCTACCCATCTGGTGGTCGGCGGGCTGCGCAGCGGCAGTGCCGCGCTGGACGGCGCCACCCGCAAGTACATTCTCGAGCATTGGCAGGCCGTGGCCCAGACAACGGGGCAGCCTTTCAATTTCGAGGGCGCCATGCCCGACGGCTTTGTCTACGACACCGAACCGGCCTGCCGAGCACTGGTTGCTGCCCGCGAGTTGGATGGCGAGCGCCTCTGGCCTCTGCTGGCAGCCATACAGTCTGCGTTCTATGAAGGGGCTCATGACGTGACCACCGCCCCGCACCTGGTGGAGCTGGCCGAGCAGGCGGGTTTTGAGCGCGGGCCGTTCGCCGAGGCGTTCACCCGCGCCGAAACCCGCGCTGCCACCGCCGCGGATTTCGCCTGGGCGCAAGGCTTGGGCATCGCGGGCTTCCCGACCTTGCTCGCTGAGCGCAACGGTCAACTGGCCTTGCTGACCAACGGTTATCAGCCGCTTGAGCGTCTGCAACCGTTGCTTGGCCGCTGGCTGCAGCAGGCTGCCAATGCTTGATGTGCCCGGGTCGCCCGACCCGGCGCCGTCCAAGCCGGCGGGCTCGGCCGACCGGTTGAGCTGGTCGGAAATCCGCCGGCTTGCCCTGCACCACAAAAAGCAGCTGTGGACGGCGAACCTGATTGCCGTGCTGGCAGCCTGCTGCAGTGTCCCGATCCCATTATTGCTGCCGCTGCTGGTGGATGAAGTGCTGCTCGGGCACGGCGATGCCGCGCTCAAGTGGATGAACCAGCTGCTGCCGTCTGGCTGGCAGGTCGCAGCAGGCTATATCGGCCTGATGTTGTGCCTGACCTTGTGCCTGCGCCTGGCGGCACTGGCGTTCAACGTCATCCAGGCCAGGCTGTTCGCCGGATTGGCCAAGGACATCGTCTACCGGCTACGCATTCGCCTGATCGAACGGCTCAAGCGTATTTCCCTGAAAGAGTACGAGAACCTGGGCAGCGGCACGGTCACCACGCACCTGGTCACGGACCTGGACACCCTCGACAAGTTCGTGGGCGAGACCCTCAGCCGCTTTCTGGTCGCCATGCTCACCCTCACCGGCACGGCCGCCATCCTGCTGTGGATGCACTGGCAACTGGCGCTGCTGATCCTGCTGTTCAACCCGCTGGTCATCTACTTCACGGTGCAGTTGGGCAAGCGGGTCAAGCACCTGAAAAAGCTCGAGAACGACAGCACGGCCCGCTTCACCCAGGCGTTAGCCGAAACGCTCGATGCCATCCAGGAGGTCCGCGCCAGTAACCGCCAGGGCTATTTCCTCGGTCGATTGGGCGTCAAGGCGCGCGAGGTGCGCGACTACGCCGTGGAATCGCAGTGGAAGAGCGACGCCAGCGGCCGCGCCAGCGGGCTGTTGTTCCAGTTCGGCATCGACATTTTCCGCGCAGCGGCCATGTTGACGGTGTTGTTCTCGGACTTGTCGATTGGCCAGATGCTTGCCGTCTTCAGCTACCTCTGGTTCATGATCGGCCCGGTCGAGCAGTTGCTGAACCTGCAATATGCCTACTATGCCGCTGGCGGTGCGCTCAACCGCCTCAATGAGCTGCTGGCACGCGCCGACGAGCCCCAGTACCCGGCAGCCAGTGACCCTTTCGCCGGGCACGCCACGGTGGGCATCGAGGTACGGGACCTGTCCTTTGCCTACGCCGACGAGCCGGTGCTGGATAACCTGAACCTGGCCATCGCACCCGGTGAGAAGGTGGCCATTGTCGGCGCCAGCGGGGGTGGCAAGAGCACGCTCGTGCAGCTGCTGCTCGGGCTGTACAGCGCGGATGCAGGCACCATTCGCTTCGGCGGTGCCACCCTGCAGGAAATCGGCCTGGAAACCCTGCGTGAGCAGGTGGCCGTGGTCTTGCAGCACCCGTCGCTGTTCAACGACAGTGTGCGGGCCAACCTGACCATGGGCCGGGACTGCACCGATGATGCCTGCTGGCAGGCACTGCGGATCGCTCAGCTCGACGGCACCATCGCCGCGCTGCCTCACGGCCTGGACAGCGTGGTGGGACGTTCGGGTGTTCGCTTGTCCGGCGGTCAGCGTCAACGGTTGGCCATTGCACGCATGGTACTGGCCGAACCCAAGGTGGTCATTCTGGACGAAGCCACCTCGGCGCTGGACGCTGCCACCGAATACAACCTGCATCAGGCGCTGGCGCGTTTTCTCAAGGGCCGCACCACGCTGATCATTGCCCACCGCTTGTCGGCGGTGAAACAGGCGGACCGGGTGCTGGTGTTCGACGGCGGTCATGTGGCCGAGGACGGCGACCATCAGCAGTTGATTGCCGAGGGCGGGTTGTACGCCAAACTGTACGGGCACCTGCAGCAGCTCTGAGCGCTGTGTGAAGTGCCTTGGGGCGACGGTCAGACGGGGCTGCTTGCAACACAGTCTCACCGAGTATTCGAGCGTTTCACACCCAGGCTAGGGCCTGAGCAATCGCAGGAATTCGACACCGGCCGGCGCCATCACCTGTTCAGCCCGCGTGATCACGCCGATCTCGCGTACCACTCCCGGATGATCCACCGCCACCTTGCTCACTTCGTGACGGCCCTCGTCGGCCGACTCGGGCAACAACGCCACGCCCTGGCCCTGACGCACCAGTGCCAGCACCGTCGACATGTAGTTAGCTTCTAGCCCTGCCGCCAGGGGCAGGCGCGCGTCGGCGAACAGCCGCTCGACCAGGTTGCGCACGCTGCTGTCCCGTCCGGTCAGCAGCATGGGGTATGCCGCCGCTTCGGCCAGCGTCACCGCCGTATGCCTGGCCAAGGGGTGGTCGTGCGGTACGTACAGGCACAGGCGATCTTCGAGCACGGCCTTGAACGCCAGCCCTTGGGTAGGCCGTGCCTGCACACCCAGGCCGAAATCCACTTCCTGCTCCAGCACTAGCGTATCGATGCGCTGGGCTACCACGTCACGCAGCCTGACCTCGATGCCGGGGAAGCGTTCGCGAAAGCGCTGCACCACGCCTGGCAGCAACCCCGAGCACAGCGAGGGCAGGGCCGCGATGGTCAGTACACCACGGCGGGAGGTGGCATGGTCACGGGCCGCCTCGACGATGTTGTCCAGATCGAGCAGCAACTTTTCCATCGGCAACAACGCATGCTGACCCGCAGCGGTGAGGCCTACGTGACGCGGGCTGCGTTCGAGCAAGGTCACCCCAAGCCAGTCTTCGAGTTGGCGAATCTGCACGGTGAGCGCCGAGGGCGACAGGTTCAGGGTCAGGGCGGCCTTGGAAAAGTTACCGGTTCGCGCCACCGCCAGGAACGCACGGATGAGCTGGATCGCATTCTTCATTTTGTTTTTCCGAACGTGGCCTGCCGAATATTTCAATTCACAGAGCCTAACGCCGTTGTTATTACTCTTGCAAAACAACAACAGGGCCTTCTCTCGCAACCGCGGACCAGAGGCCCAAGAGGAAACCCCATGCTCGCCACCCTCGGTGTCGCTACTGTCCTGTGCATGCTCGTGAGCATCATGAGCAAACGCATCTCCCCCCTGGTCGCCCTGATCGCCTTGCCCATCATCGCGGCGTTGCTCGGTGGCTTCGGCCTGCAAACCAGCGGCTTCATCATCACCGGCATCAAGAACGTCGCCCCGGTCGTGGGCATGTTCGTTTTTGCCATCCTGTTCTTCGGCATCATGACCGACGCCGGCATGCTCGACCCGATCATCGACCGCATCCTCAAGCGCGTCGGCACACGCCCGACGCGCATCGTCATGGGCACGGCCCTGCTGGCCCTGCTGGTGCACCTGGACGGTTCGGGCGCAGTGACCTTCCTGGTGACCATCCCCGCGATGCTGCCGCTGTACACCCGCCTGGGCATGGACAAGCGCATCCTGGCCTGCGTCACGGCCATGGCGGCCGGGGTCAACTTCCTGCCCTGGACCGGCCCGGTGCTGCGGTCATCGGCAGCGCTGCACGTGCCGGTGGCTGACCTGTTTCAGCCGCTGATTCCGGTGCAGATCGTCGGGCTGATCTTCGTCTTCGCCTGTGCCTACTGGCTTGGGCGACGCGAAGAACGGCGCCTGGGTCTGGGCCGGGACGCGCTCGACGTCACCCCTCACCAGCGTGTGCTGACTGACGCCGAACGCGAGCTGCGCAAGCCGCGCATGTTCTGGCCCAATTTGCTGCTGACCCTGGTGGTGATGGGCGTAATGATCGCAGGGGTGGTGGACCCGGTGGTGATGTTCATGGTCGGTACCGTGCTCGCCTTGTGCCTGAACTACCCCAACGTGGACGCGCAGCGGGCGCGCATCGACGCCCATGCCAAGACCGCGCTGACCATGGCCAGCATTCTTCTGGCCGCGGGCGTCTTCACCGGCATCATGCAAGGCACCGGCATGCTCAAAGCGATGGCCGAGGTGGCGGTGGGGCAGATTCCTGCAGGGCATGGCCAACTGATTCCTGCGGTAGTCGGTTTTCTTTCCATGCCCCTGAGCCTGCTGTTCGACCCGGATTCGTTCTACTTCGGCATCATGCCGGTGGTCGCCGAGGTTGGCAGAGCCTTGGGCGTGGACCCGATGCAAGTAGCCCAGGCTTCGCTTCTGGGCGTGCACACCACGGGTTTTCCGGTCAGTCCACTGACCCCCGCGACCTTCCTGCTGGTTGGCCTGTGCAAGATCGAACTGGCCGATCACCAGCGCTTCACCATCCCTTTCCTGTTCGCGGCCTCGGTTCTGATGACCTTGACCGCCCTGGTCATTGGAGTTTTCTAGATGAAGACCATACGCATCGGCGCTGGCGCCGGTTATTCGGGCGACCGCATCGAGCCGGCCATCGAGTTGGCGCAACAGGGTGAACTGGACTACCTGGTGTTCGAATGCCTGGCCGAGCGCACCATCGCCCTGGCGCAGCAAGCGCGGTTGCTGGACCCGCACGGTGGTTTCGACCCCTTGCTGGGCGAGCGCATGCGCCGCGTGCTGCCCTACGTAGGTATAGGGGCCGACGGCACGCGGCGGCGCCTGCGCATCATCACCAACATGGGTGCGGCCAACCCACTGGGCGCGGCCTCTGAAATCCGCCGCATCGCGGCTGAGCTGGGCTTGCCTGGTATCAAAGTGGCGGCGCTGACCGGCGACGATGTGCTCGCCACCTTGCAGCAATGGCCCGAGCAGACCCTCGACAACGGTGCCACCCTCTCTGAACTGGGCGATCGATTGATTTCAGCCAACGCTTATGTGGGCGCAGAGGGTATCGTGCAGGCCTTGCAGGCCGATGCAGATATCGTGGTCACCGGCCGTGTGGCCGATCCGTCGCTGTTTCTCGCACCGCAGCTGTTCGAGTTCGGCTGGCGCGTCGACGACTGGACGCTACTGGGGCGCGGCACCCTGGTCGGGCACCTGCTCGAATGCGCAGGGCAAATCAGCGGCGGCTACTTCGCCGACCCCGGGGTGAAGGAAGTGCCCGAACTCGACCGCCTCGGCTTCCCGCTGGCCGAAATCGATGCCATGGGCCATGCGGTGATCAGCAAGGTGGCCGGTTCCGGCGGGCGCATCGATACCGCTACCTGCACCGAGCAACTGTTGTACGAAGTGCATGATCCGGCCGCTTACCTTACGCCCGATGTGACGGCTGATTTCAGTCAGGTGACGTTTCAGGCCCTGGATCAAGATGAGGTCCAGGTGCGAGGCGCCAGTGGGCGCGCGCGCCCGGAGGCGTTGAAGGTGTCGGTGGGTTTTCTCGACGGTTGGATCGGCGAAGGGCAGATGTCCTATGGCGGCCCTGGTGCGGTGGCCCGCGGGCGCCTGGCCGAAGCGATCGTACGCAAGCGCCTGCAACTGACCGGTGTGGCCTGCGACGATATACGCAGCGAGCTGATAGGCGTCAGCGCCTTGCACGGTGACGACCTGGCCCAGCGCGCCCAGGGCGAGCCCTGGGAGGTGCGGCTGCGTGTGGCGGCGCGCTGCGCCACCAAAAATGATGCGGTGCGCATCGGCAACGAGGTGGAAACCCTCTACACCAACGGCCCCTATGGCGGCGGTGGAGCGAGCAAGTCGGTGCGTCAGGTGGTGGCGGTGGCTTCGCTGTTGCTGCCCAGGGACGCGGTCGCCTTGCAGGTGCATCTGGAGGAGGTGGCATGAGTACCCACACGAAATTGCGCGATATAGCCCACAGCCGTACTGGCGACAAGGGCGACACGTCGAACATCTCGGTAATCGCCTTTGATTCGGCTGACTACCCGCGCCTGGCCCAGTGGCTGACGGTAGAGCGCGTCACGGCCCACTTTGCCGAGTTGCTGGACCCGGCAGGCCCCCCCGTTCGCCGGTACGAGCTGGCGCAGCTCGGGGCGTTGAACTTCGTGCTGCCCGGCATCCTGCGTGGCGGTGTGACCCGATCGCTGGCCTTGGATGCCCATGGCAAGACGCTGGGGGCGGCGCTGCTGGATCTCGAACTCTGACAAGCGGTCGGCCCGCGCCGTGCGCAC
Source organism: Pseudomonas sp. URMO17WK12:I9 (assembly GCF_900230165.1). Taxonomy (NCBI): domain Bacteria; kingdom Pseudomonadati; phylum Pseudomonadota; class Gammaproteobacteria; order Pseudomonadales; family Pseudomonadaceae; genus Pseudomonas; species Pseudomonas sp. URMO17WK12:I9. The sequence goes on from NZ_OCMQ01000001.1 coordinate 388,299, forward strand.
GGGTCAAGCCCGGCCCCTGCGGTGCGCACTTGAGTGGGCCAAAAACCAGGCTGGCATGACGTGATTGACGGGGTCCGTGCGGTGTCTGCGACAATGGGTCCAGCACCGCGCCACGCTCAAACCGGCGAGCCAGACGCTGCGCCCTGCAGGCAGCAGGCGCGGCGGCTATCATTGACTGAAATCGGGCCCCTAAATTTTCATCGCGTTAATGGCAGATGGCCTACGCTGTGCTTTGTCTGGGTTGATTCGCGCCTTATCTGCTCTGTGACAGGGACTCCATGAAGGGACATCGCACTCAAGAAGCGCCCAAGCTCCTCGGGCTCACCTGGCCATTCATCGCCGTGGTGGTTTTCCAGGTCGCCCTTGGCAGCCTCAGCCTCTACACGCTTTCTGCCGTGCGTGCCTACGTGGCGGGCGAAAGCTTGTGGTCAAAGGCGCAAAAAGACGCCATCTACTACCTCAACCTGTACGCCACCACGCGCGACGAAGCCACCTATGGCCGCTACCAGCAGGCCATCGTGGTGCCCCAGGGCGATCACCGCGCGCGCAAGCTCATGGATCAGTCGAATCTGGACCTGGAGGCGGTGCGCCAGGCCGTCCTGCAAGGTGGCAACCACCCCGACGACGTGCAACGCATCATCTGGTTCTACCGCCACTTTCGTACTGTCAGCTACCTGCAGACAGCCATCAATTACTGGGACATCGGCGACGATTACCTGGCCAAGCTGAACGTGCTGGCAGGCGAGATGCACCAGCGCTTCGCCAGCGGGCCGGTCGATGAGCAGGTGATTCGTGCCTGGAAAAGCCGCATTGCCACCATCAACGAGGGGGTGACGCCGGCTGCCAAGGCGTTCAGCGATGCCCTGGGCGAGGGGTCGCGCGTCCTGCTGCGGGTGCTGCTGATCACCAACCTGCTGACTGCGATGATCCTGATCACCATCGCCTGGCGGCGCTCCAGCAAACTGCTGGCCCAGCGCCAGGCGTTTGCCAACGCGCTGGAGGAAGAAAAGGAGCGTGCGCAGATCACTTTGCAGGCTATCGGTGACGCGGTAATCACCACGGATGTGGAGGGCTTGATCGGCTACATGAACCCGGCGGCCGAGCAGCTGACCCACTGGAAGGCCGCCCAGGCCCTGGGCCTGCCGTTGTCGGCCCTGTTCACCCTGGTGGACGAGCACGACGTGGACGAGGGCCGCAGCCTGGTGGAGCAGGTGCTCAGTGGCAGTTTGAAAGGGGGCGCCGAACATGCCCGCCTGATTCAGCGCCTGGACGGCAGCACGGTGTCGATCAACCTGGTGGGCTCGTCCATTGTCAATGACGGACAGGTCAATGGCATCGTGCTGGTGCTGCACGACATGACCCAGGAGCGCCAGTACATCGCCAACCTCTCCTGGCAGGCCACGCACGATGCGCTGACAGGCCTGGCCAACCGTCGCGAGTTCGAATACCGGCTGGAGCAGGCGCTCAATGCGCTGGCGCGCCAGCCTGGGCGGCATTCACTGATGTTCCTGGACCTGGATCAGTTCAAGCTGGTCAATGATACGTGCGGCCATGCCGCCGGGGATGAGCTGCTTCGGCACATTTGCGCCGTGCTGCAATCGGGCCTGCGAGAAGGTGACACGCTGGCGCGGCTGGGGGGCGATGAGTTTGGCGTGTTGCTGGAGAATTGCCCGTCCGAGCAGGCCGAGCGGATTGCCGAGCAGTTACGCCAGACCGTCCAGAGCCTGCATTTCGTGTGGAAAGGCCGGCCGTTCGTGACCACGGTCAGCATCGGGCTGGTGCATATCGCTCAGGCCCCCGGCACCCTCGAGGCATCACTGCGGGCTGCTGACATGGCCTGCTACATGGCCAAGGAAAAGGGGCGCAACCGGGTTCAGGTGTACCACGCCGATGACAGCGAGCTGTCCATTCGGTTTGGCGAGATGGCCTGGATTCAGCGCTTGCACGTGGCCTTGGAAGAGAACCGGTTCTGCCTGTACGCCCAGGAGATCGCGCCGTTGAAGGCTTTCGAGGGGCCCGGCCACATCGAAATCCTGTTGCGCCTGCACGATGAAAGCGGGCGCACCATACTCCCCAACAGCTTCATCCCGGCTGCCGAGCGCTACGGGCTGATTACCGCGCTCGATCGCTGGGTAGTGCGCAACGTCTTCATCATCATCCGCCAATGCCTGGATGCAGGCCACCAGGGGCCGCTGTCGACCTGCGCCATCAACCTGTCCGGTGCAAGCATCGGCGATGACAAGTTCCTCGAATACCTGCAGCGCCTGTTCGCCGAATATGCCATTCCTCCGCGCATGATCTGCTTCGAGATCACCGAAACCAGCGCCATTGCCAACCTGGGCAGCGCCATTCGCTTCATCAACGAGCTAAAAGGCCTGGGTTGTCGTTTTTCACTGGATGATTTCTGTGCAGGCATGTCATCGTTCGCCTACCTCAAGCATCTGCCCGTCGACTTCCTCAAGATCGACGGCAGCTTCGTCAAGGACATGCTGGACGATCCGGTCAATCGGGCCATGGTGGAGGTCATCAACCATATTGGCCATGTCATGGGCAAGCGCACCATTGCAGAATTCGTGGAAACACCCATGATCGAACAAGCGCTACAGGAAATTGGTGTCGATTACGCCCAGGGCTATCTGATCGAGCGGCCCCAGGTATTCACATGTGACAGTCTGCATCGCCAACGGATTGCCGCCCGGCCTCTGTTGCAGCGGGCGCCTGGCACCTTTCGTTAGCTGGAAATCACAAAGAACAAGGAGTAGACAGTGATTGATGCATTCGTTCGTATCGGGCCATTGATGGACCCGGCCAGTTACCCCAAATGGGCCCAGCAACTGCTTGCCGATTGCCATGAGAGCAAGCAGCGAGTGGTTGACCATGAGGTGTATCGACGTCTGCGTGACGGCAAATTGAAGCAAGCGACCATTCGCCAGTACCTGATCGGCGGCTGGCCGGTGGTCGAGCAGTTCTCGTTGTACATGGCCCATAACCTCACCAAGACCCGTTATGGCCGGCACCCAGGCGAGGACATGGCGCGGCGCTGGTTGATGCGCAATATCCGCGTGGAGCTTAACCATGCCGATTACTGGGTGAACTGGGCCCACGCCCACGGCATTCACCTGCACGACCTGCAGGCTCAGGATGTGCCGCCTGAGCTCAATGGCCTCAACGATTGGTGCTGGCGTGTGTGTGCCACGGAAAACCTGGCCATTGCCATGGCCGCCACCAACTATGCCATCGAAGGAGCCACCGGGGAGTGGTCGGCGGTGGTGTGTTCCACCGACACCTACGCGATGGGCTTCCCGGAAGAGCAGCGCAAGCGGGCCATGAAGTGGCTCAAGATGCACGCGCAGTATGACGACACCCACCCGTGGGAGGCGCTGGAGATCATCTGTACGCTGGTAGGCGAGAACCCGAGCATGGCCTTGCGCACCGAATTGCGCCGGGCCATCTGCAAGAGCTATGACTGCATGTACCTGTTCCTGGAGCGGTGCATGCAACTTGAAACCACCCAGCACGAGCGGGCGAGCCCGGCGTTGGCGGCGGGGTGATTGCGCGCCTGTCGTGATGCAGGCTCAGCCCATCGCCGATACGCCGGCGATGGGCTGCGAAACGGCCGAGAACGCGCAAGGCGGCCTCAGGTAGACGAGCCGTTCACTGGGCGTTGAATGCCTGCCCGTTCACACCCTTGCTGTCAGGCCCCATCAGATAGAGGTAGACCGGCATGATTTGCTCGGGCAGCGGGTTGTCCTGGGGGTTCTCGCTCGGGTAGGCCTGCGCGCGCATGGCCGTACGCGTCGCGCCCGGGTTGATGCTGTTGGAGCGCACCGGCGCCACCCCTTCGAGTTCGTCGGCCAGGGTCTGCATCATGCCTTCGGTGGCGAACTTGGAGATGCCGTAGGCGCCCCAATAGGCGCGGCCCTTGCGCCCGACACTGCTGCTGGTGAACACTACCGAAGCGTCTTCGGACTGCTTGAGCAGCGGCAGCAGGGTGCTGGTGAGCATGAAGGTGGCATTGACGTTGATGTGCATGACGCGCATGAAGTTGTCGCCCGACAACTGTTCCATGGGCGTGCGTGGGCCGATGATCGAGGCGTTGTTGAGCAACCCGTCCAGGCGCCCGAACTGTTCCTCGATCATGACCGCCAGCTCGTCGTACTGATGGGCCAAGGCGGTTTCCAGGTTGAACGGGATCACCACAGGCTGGGGATGCCCGGCCGCTTCGATCTCGTCATAGAGCGCATTGAGGTTCGCTTCGGTCTTGCCGAGCAACAGCACCGTGGCGCCCAGGGCGGCGTAGGCCTTGGCCGCGGCAGCACCGATGCCGCGCCCGGCACCGGTGACCAGGATGACCCGGCCTTTGAGCAGGTCGGGGCGGGCAGTGTATTCGAACATGTCAGATCCTTTGGCGTTAGCGGTGATCAGCAACCACACAGGGCGCTGTCGATGACTTTACGCAGGTCCTGCGGGCTGTCCACCACTACGTCGGCACCCCAGTTGTTGGGGTTGTCCTCGGGATGGATGTAGCCGAAGCGTACCGCGGCGGTGCGGGTGCCAGCATCTCGGCCGGATTCGATATCGCGCAGGTCGTCACCGACGAACAGCACACTGGCAGGGTCCAGCGCCAGGGTCTTGCAGGCCAGGATGAGCGGCTCCGGGTCGGGTTTGCTGTTCTTTACATGATCCGGGCAGATCAGCAAGGCCGAACGCTCGGCCAGGCCCAGGCGCTGCATGATCGGCTCGGCGAAGCGCACCGGCTTGTTGGTGACCACGCCCCACAGCAGCTTGCCTCGCTCGATGTCCTCCAGCAGCTCGCTCATGCCATCGAACAGGCGGGTATGCACGGCGCAGTCGCGCTGGTAGCGCTCCAGGAACTCCAGGCGCAGGGCTTCGAAACCCTCGGCCTGCGGGTCCATGGCGAAGGTGGCGGCCACCATGGCGCGAGCACCACCGGAGATCACACCCCGGATCAGCTCGTCGTCGACGGCCGGCAGGCCTCGATCGGCGAGCATGGCCTGGCAGATGGCGATGAAATCGGGCGCCGTGTCCAGCAAGGTGCCGTCCATGTCGAAGAGTACCGCTCGCAGGCGCATGCTCATTCCTCGCGCAGGGTCTGGATCATGTAGTTGACATCCACGTCGCTGCTGAGCTTGTAGTGCTTGGTCAGCGGGTTGTAGGTCAGGCCGATGATATCCTTGACCTCAAGGCCGGCGACGCGGCTCCAGGCACCCAGCTCGGAAGGGCGGATGAACTTCTTGAAGTCATGGGTCCCGCGCGGCAGCATCTTGAGGATGTACTCGGCGCCGACGATGGCCAGCAGGTAGGCCTTGGGGTTGCGGTTGATGGTGGAGAAGAACACCTGGCCGCCTGGCTTGACCATGCGGTAGCAAGCGCGGATTACCGATGACGGGTCAGGTACGTGCTCGAGCATCTCAAGGCAGGTGACCACGTCGAAGGCACCGGGCATTTCTTCGGCCAGGGCCTCGGCCGTGACCTGACGGTATTCGACCTCCACGCCCGATTCCAGTTGATGCAGGCGGGCGACGGCCAGGGGCGCCTCGCCCATGTCGATGCCGGTCACCGAGGCGCCGCGCAGGGCCATGGCTTCGCTGAGGATGCCGCCGCCGCAACCCACGTCCAGCACTTTCTTGCCAGCCAGATGGGCGCGCTCGTCGATCCAGTTGACGCGCAGCGGGTTGATATCGTGCAGCGGCTTGAACTCGCTCTCGCGGTCCCACCAGCGGTGGGCCAGCGCTTCGAATTTGGCGATTTCAGCGCGGTCGACGTTGCTCATTGAACAGTCCTCAGAAACGTGGGAATCAGCTTCACGTGGCAAGCTGCAAGGTACATGACATACAGACGGTGGCGTTGGCCCAAGCGTTCGCACGGCGTTCAGGCCGGGCTCGTGCACACGCCGTGGGCCTTTTGCCTGTCGGGCAGTACGGTGGTTTTCTGTGCGTGGCCGAGTAGGCCCATGCCAGAGGGCGGGCGGCGATGGCGCCTCGGCCAGCGACGCTGTGCCCAACCTTGCTTGTGCTGCCGGATGTCTGCGGCGCGCAGCTTGCGCTGGAAAAGGCCGAAGTATACCCGAGCGCTCGGGGCGCCGGGTCGCTATAATCGCCGGCTTTTGATACGCGAACGACGGGGAGAGGTGATGCGCGAGCAACTTTTGGCGGCCGAGAAGGTGACCGGAATCCGCTGGCAGGGCGGCGTTCTGCATCTGCTCGACCAGCGCCTGCTGCCGTCCCAGGAGCACTGGTTGGCCTGCGACACTGTCGCCCAGGTGGCCACCGCCATTCGCGACATGGCCGTGCGCGGCGCATCGGCCATCGGTATCGTGGCCGCGTATGGGCTGGTACTGGCCGCCGAGGAGCGTCTGGCCGAAGGTGGCGACTGGGAGATGGACCTCGAAGAGGATTTCATGCTCCTGGCCGAGGCGCGCCCTACCGCAGCCAACCTGTTCTGGGCCTTGAACCGGATGCGCGAGCGCCTGCAACGCCTGCGTCCCGACGAGAACGTGCTGGGCGCACTGGAAGCCGAGGCGCTGGCCATTCACGAAAGCGATCGCGAGGCCAACCTGACCATGGCCCAGCACGGCACCGAACTGATCCGCCGACACCAGGGCAATGCCCAGACGCTGCTGACCTACGGCAATGCCGGCGCCTTGGCCAGCGGCGGTTTCGGAACCGCGCTGGGGGTGATTCGCGCAGGCTTTCTGGAAGGCATGGTGGAGCGGGTGTACGCCGGGGAAACTCGCCCGTGGCTCCAGGGAGCGCGGCTCACGGCCTGGGAGCTGGCCAACGAAGGCCTGCCGGTCACCCTGTGCGCCGATTCGGCCCTGGCGCACTTGATGAAGACCAAGGGCATCACCTGGGTCGTGGTCGGCGCTGATTGCATCGCTGCCAATGGGGATGTGGCCAGCAAGATCGGCACTTATCAACTGGCGGTCAGCGCCATGCACCATGGTGTGCGCTTCATGGTGGTGGCCCCGAGCAGCAGTATCGACCTGAACCTGGAGACGGGGGATGACATCCCGCTTGAAGAGCGCGAGCCGGATGAACTGCTCGACTATGCCGGCACGCGGGTGGCACCGGAGGTGGAGGTATTCAATCCGGTCTTCGACGTGACCCCGGCGGACCTGATTGATGTGATCGTGACCGAGCGCGGCATTATCGAACGCCCGGATACCGCCAAGCTGGCGCAGATGATGTGCCGCAAGCGCCTTCACTGAAGTGCGGCGCAGCAGACCCTTCGTGCGCCATAGCCCGCTGCCGACCTAGCAGGTGTTCACGCGCGCCCGGGCGCACCTGCCCGGCGCGCTGTCGAGCGCGGGCCTGTGGGGCTCGCGGCTACCGTTCACCCCGGCGTGCACCGCTCGGCCAGGGCATGAATTCGCGGCCCGGCTGGCCACTTGCCGCATCTCCCACTACCCCTGCCGTTGTGGTAATATCCGGCAGTTTCCAAGACCCCGCTGTGCGGCGGTCTTCATTGCGCAGATCCATGGCACAACTCATTGATTTGTCGTAAGTCGTCGCAGGCGAGTGCACTGCGGCGGCGAGCTTCGTTCGGCCCTTGATGGCGCTGCGAAGTTTCACCAGAAAAAGGAATCAGGCTTCTCATGGGCGAACTGGCCAAAGAAATCCTCCCGGTCAATATCGAAGACGAACTGAGACAGTCTTACCTCGACTACGCGATGAGCGTGATTGTCGGGCGAGCGCTGCCCGATGCGCGTGACGGCTTGAAGCCCGTGCATCGCCGCGTTCTCTTTGCGATGAGCGAACTGGGCAACGACTGGAACAAGCCGTACAAGAAATCCGCCCGTGTGGTCGGTGACGTGATCGGTAAGTACCACCCGCACGGCGACACTGCGGTCTACGACACCATCGTGCGTATGGCCCAGCCTTTCTCGCTGCGCTACCTGCTGGTCGACGGCCAGGGCAACTTCGGTTCGGTGGACGGCGACAACGCCGCGGCCATGCGATACACCGAAGTGCGCATGGCCAAGCTGGCTCATGAGCTGCTGGCCGACCTGCACAAGGAAACCGTCGACTGGGTGCCCAACTACGACGGCACCGAGCAGATCCCGGCGGTCATGCCGACGCGTATTCCCAACCTCCTGGTCAACGGTTCCAGCGGCATCGCCGTGGGCATGGCCACCAACATTCCGCCGCACAACCTGGGCGAAGTCATCGATGGCTGCCTGGCGCTGATCGACAACCCGGACGTCACCATCGATGAGCTGATGCAGCACATCCCCGGTCCCGATTTCCCTACCGCAGGCCTGATCAACGGCCGCCAGGGCATCATCGAGGCCTACCGCACCGGCCGTGGCCGCATCTACATGCGGGCCCGCTCCCAGATCGAAGACATCGACAAGGTGGGCGGTCGTCAGCAGATCGTGGTGACCGAGCTGCCGTACCAGTTGAACAAGGCGCGCCTGATCGAGAAGATCGCCGAGCTGGTCAAAGAGAAGAAGATCGAGGGCATCACCGAGCTGCGCGACGAGTCCGACAAGGACGGCATGCGCATCGTCATCGAGCTGCGTCGCGGCGAGGTGCCGGAGGTGGTGCTCAACAACCTGTACTCGCAGACCCAGCTGCAGAGCGTGTTCGGCATCAACGTCGTGGCCCTGGTCGATGGCCGTCCGCGCCTGCTCAACCTCAAGGACCTGCTCGAAGCCTTCGTGCGCCACCGCCGCGAAGTGGTCACCCGGCGCACCGTGTTCGAACTGCGCAAGGCGCGTGAGCGCGGCCACATCCTCGAAGGCCAGGCGGTTGCGCTGTCCAACATCGACCCGGTCATCGCGATGATCAAGGCCTCGCCCACCCCGTCGGAGGCTAAGGAAGCCCTGGTGTCCACCGCCTGGGAATCGAGTGCCGTGCAGGTCATGGTCGAACGTGCCGGTGCCGATTCGTGCCGCCCGGCCGACCTGCCTGAACAATACGGCCTGCGCGACGGCAAGTACTACCTGTCGCCGGAACAGGCCCAGGCGATCCTTGATCTGCGCCTGCACCGCCTGACTGGCCTGGAGCACGAGAAGCTGCTGGCCGAGTACCAGGAAATCCTGGAGCAGATCGGTGAGCTGATCCGCATTCTCAACAGCGCCGAGCGCCTGATGGAAGTGATCCGCGAAGAGCTCGAGGCGATTCGCGCCGAGTACGGCGATGCCCGCCGCACCGAGATCCTCAATGCCAGCCACGACCTCAACTACGGCGACATGATCCCCGAAGAAGAGCGCGTGGTGACCATTTCCCATGGTGGGTATGCCAAGACCCAACCATTGTCCGCCTACCAGGCCCAGCGCCGTGGCGGCAAGGGCAAGTCGGCCACCGGCGTGAAGGACGAGGACTACATCGAGCACCTGCTGGTCGCCAACAGTCACGCCACCCTGCTGCTGTTCTCCAGCAAGGGCAAGGTGTACTGGAAAAAGACCTACGAAATCCCCGAGGCATCTCGCGCTGCCCGTGGTCGCCCGCTGGTCAACCTGCTGCCGCTGGAAGAGGGTGAGCGCATCACCGCCATGCTGCAGGTCGATCTTGAGGCCTTGCAGCAGAACGCCGACCTTGAAGAAGAACTCGAAGACGCCGATGACGCCGTGCTCGAAGGCGAGCTGGTCGAAGTCGAGGAAGTGGACGAGGAAGAAGGCGACACCCCCGAGTGGGCGGCAGAGCCTACTGGCGCCTACATCTTCATGGCCACCGCTTCCGGCACTGTCAAGAAGACGCCGTTGGTCCAGTTTGCCCGTCCTCGCTCCAACGGCCTGATCGCCCTGAAGCTCAAGGAAGGTGACACCCTGATCGCTGCGGCCATCACCGATGGCGCCAAGGAAGTGATGATGTTCTCCGACGCCGGCAAAGTCATCCGCTTTGCCGAAAGCGTGGTGCGCGAAATGGGCCGTACCGCCCGCGGCGTGCGCGGCATGAAGCTGGGCAAGGGGCAGCAAATCATCTCGATGCTGATCCCGGAGTCCGGTGCGCAGATCCTCACCGCGTCCGAGCGTGGCTATGGCAAGCGTACCCCGCTGTCCAAGTTCCCTCGTCGCGGCCGTGGCGGCCAGGGCGTGATCGCCATGGGTACCAAGGGGCGCAATGGGTTGCTGATCGGCGCCATCCAGGTGCAGGAAGGTGAGGAAATCATGCTGATTTCCGATCAGGGCACACTGGTGCGTACCCGGGTCGGCGAGGTGTCCAGCCTGAGCCGTAACACCCAGGGCGTGACGCTGATCAAGCTGGCCTCCGACGAGACGCTGGTGGGCCTTGAGCGCATCCAGGAGCCTTCCGAGGAAGAGCTCGATGCGCTCATCGAGCTTGACGAGGAGGGCGTGGAGGCCCAGGCCCCTGACGAGCAAGATGCAGCGGGCGCCGAAGAAGCCCCGCAAGAGTAAGTGCGCTGAACCCGAACGGGGCGACCAAGGTCGCCCCGTTTGACTGATCAAGCCAGGCATTTGGCCTGCAAGGGCCCCAGGCAGGCCTGGGCCACCGAATTACGATGTTGTTCTATTTGGCAGAGCGAGAGTGGATGTGAGCAAACGAGCCTTTAACTTCTGCGCAGGCCCTGCCGCGCTTCCTGATGCCGTGCTGCAGCGCGCCCAGGCCGAGATGCTGGACTGGCACGGCAAGGGCCTGTCGGTCATGGAGATGAGCCATCGCAGCGACGACTACGTGGCCATAGCCGAGAAGGCCGAGCAGGACCTGCGTGACCTGCTGTCCATCCCCTCCAATTACAAGGTGCTGTTCCTGCAGGGCGGCGCCAGCCAGCAATTTGCCGAAATCCCGCTCAACCTGTTGCCTGAAGACGGCACCGCCGACTACATCGAGACCGGTATCTGGTCGAAGAAAGCCATCGAGGAAGCGCGCCGCTTCGGCAACGTCAACGTGGCTGCCAGCGCCAAGCCCTACGACTACCTGGCCATCCCTGGCCAGAACGAATGGAACCTGACCGCCAACGCAGCCTACGTGCACTATGCCTCCAACGAGACCATCGGTGGCCTGCAGTTCGACTGGGTGCCACAGACCGGCGATGTGCCGCTGGTGGTCGACATGTCCTCCGACATTCTCTCGCGCCCCATCGACGTGTCGCAGTTCGGCCTGATCTACGCAGGTGCCCAGAAGAACATCGGCCCCAGCGGGCTGGTGGTGGTCATCGTGCGTGAAGACCTGCTGGGCCATGCCCGCAGCAGCTGCCCGACCATGCTCGACTACAAGGTTTCGGCAGACAATGGCTCGATGTACAACACGCCTGCGACTTATGCCTGGTACCTCTCGGGCCTGGTCTTCGAGTGGTTGAAGGAGCAGGGCGGCGTGGACGCCATGGAGCAGCGCAACCGTGCCAAGAAAGACCTGCTGTACGGGTTCATCGATGCCAGCGCGTTCTACAGCAACCCGATCAGCGTCAATGCCCGGTCGTGGATGAACGTGCCGTTCCGCCTGGCCGACGAGCGTCTGGACAAGGCCTTCCTGGCCGGTGCCGACGCCCGTGGCCTGCTCAACCTCAAGGGACACCGGTCAGTCGGAGGCATGCGTGCATCCATCTACAATGCCTTGGGTCTGGATGCGGTCGAAGCCCTGGTGGCCTACATGGCTGAATTCGAGAAGGAGCACGGTTGATGTCCGAGCATGAACTGCAGGCGCTGCGTGTGCGCATCGACAGCCTCGACGAAAAGATTCTCGAGCTGATCAGCGAGCGTGCCCGCTGCGCCCAGGAAGTGGCCAAGGTCAAGACGGCGTCGTTGGCCGAGGGCGAGGCGCCGGTGTTCTATCGTCCCGAGCGCGAGGCTGCCGTGCTCAAGCGCGTGATGGAGCGCAACAAGGGCCCGCTGGACAACGAGGAGATGGCGCGGCTGTTCCGCGAGATCATGTCCTCGTGCCTGGCATTGGAAGAGCCGCTCAAGATCGCCTACCTGGGCCCTGAAGGCACCTTTACCCAGGCCGCCGCCATGAAGCATTTCGGTCATGCGGTAGTCAGCCGCCCGATGGCGGCCATCGACGAGGTGTTCCGCGAAGTGGCGGCCGGGGCCGTGAACTTCGGCGTGGTGCCGGTGGAAAACTCCACCGAAGGCGCAGTGAGCCACACCCTGGACAGCTTCCTCGAGCACGACATGGTGATCTGTGGCGAAGTGGAGCTGCGTATTCACCACCATCTGCTGGTGGGCGAGAACACCAAGACCGACAGTATCAGCCGCATCTACTCCCATGCCCAGTCATTGGCCCAGTGCCGTAAGTGGCTCGATGCCCACTACCCCAATGTCGAGCGGGTAGCGGTGTCGAGCAACGCCGAGGCTGCCAAGCGGGTCAAGGGTGAGTGGAACTCGGCGGCCATCGCCGGCGACATGGCGGCCAACCTGTACGGGCTGACCCGCCTTGCCGAGAAAATCGAGGACCGCCCGGACAACGCCACGCGGTTCCTGATGATTGGCAGCCAGGAAGTGCCGCCCACTGGGGACGACAAGACCTCGATCATCGTCTCGATGAGCAACAAGCCCGGTGCCCTGCACGAGCTGTTGGTGCCGTTCCACCAGAACGGCATCGACCTGACCCGCATCGAGACCCGGCCTTCGCGCAGTGGCAAGTGGACGTATGTCTTCTTCATCGACTTCGTCGGTCATCACCGCGATCCGTTGATCAAGGCAGTGCTCGAACAGATCAGCCAGGAGGCGGTGGCGCTGAAAGTGCTGGGGTCTTATCCGAAGGCGGTGCTTTGAAGCGCAACCTTCTGGGCCGATGCATGGCCCCGTAAGCCCTCAAGGACTGCCTCGATTTTCGTACAGGGTTCATACCAGTGGTAAAAGCAGCAAAAACCAAACCCGTCCCGATCATCGACCGCCTGGTGGTGGTCGGTCTCGGTCTGATCGGTGGCTCGTTCGCCAAAGGCCTGCGTGAAAGTGGCCTGTGCCGCGAAGTGGTCGGCGTCGACCTCGATGCGCCTTCGCGCAAGCAGGCCGTTGCCCTGGGCGTGGTCGATCGCTGCGAAGAGGACCTGGCCACGGCCTGCATTGGCGCCGACGTGATCCAGCTGGCCGTGCCGATCCTGGCCATGGAGAAAGTCCTGGCGCGCCTGGCCCGGCTCGATCTGGGTGAGGCCGTGATCACTGACGTCGGCAGCGCCAAGGGTAACGTCGTGCGCGAAGCGCGTTCGGTCCTTGGCGAGCGCTTGTCGCGCTTCGTGCCTGGCCACCCCATCGCCGGCTCCGAGCAGAGCGGGGTGGAGGCGTCCAACGCCAGCCTGTTCCGTCGGCATAAGGTCATCCTCACGCCGCTGGCCGAAACCGACCCTGCTGCGTTGGCCCTGGTCGATCGCCTGTGGCGTACGCTGGAGGCTGACGTTGAGCATATGCCCGTCGAGCGCCACGACGAAGTGCTGGCTGCGACCAGCCACTTGCCACACCTGCTGGCCTTCGGGCTGGTCGATTCGCTGGCCAAGCGCAATGAAAACCTGGACATCTTCCGGTACGCTGCGGGAGGCTTTCGCGATTTCACAAGAATCGCCGGTAGCGACCCGACCATGTGGCATGACATCTTTCTCGCCAACCGCGACGCTGTCCTGCGCACACTCGATACATATCGCAGTGATCTCGACGCCTTGCGCGACGCGATCGCTGAAGGGGACGGGCACCAGCTGCTGGGTGTTTTCACCCGCGCTCGGTTTGCCCGCGAGCATTTCAGTAAAATCCTGGCCCGCCGGGCCTATGTGGACGCTATGAACGCCAACGATCTGATTTTCCTGGCCCAACCCGGTGGCCGCCTGAACGGGCGAATCCGCGTACCGGGCGACAAGTCGATTTCCCACCGCTCGATCATGCTCGGCTCGCTGGCCGAAGGCACCACCGAGGTCGAGGGTTTCCTCGAAGGTGAAGATGCCCTGGCGACCTTGCAGGCATTTCGCGACATGGGCGTCGTCATCGAAGGCCCCCATCAGGGCCGCGTGACCATCCATGGTGTCGGTCTGCACGGCCTGAAGCCGCCGCCGGGTCCACTGTACGTGGGTAACTCCGGCACCTCGATGCGCCTGCTGTCGGGCCTGCTGGCCGGCCAGTCGTTCGACGTCACCATGACCGGCGACGCCTCGCTTTCCAAGCGCCCGATGAACCGGGTGGCCAACCCGCTGCGCGAAATGGGCGCCGTGGTCGAGACCGGCCCCGAAGGCCGTCCGCCGCTGACCATTCGCGGCGGCAAGCCGCTCAAGGGCCTGACCTACACGCTGCCGATGGCCAGCGCCCAGGTCAAATCCTGCCTGCTGCTGGCCGGCCTGTACGCCGAGGGGCGCACCACCGTCACCGAGCCGGCGCCAACGCGCGACCACACTGAGCGCATGCTGCGCGGTTTCGGATACCACGTGCAGTCCGATGGCCCGGTCGCCTCGTTGCAGTCCGGCGGCAAACTCACCGCCACCCGCATCGAGGTGCCGGCCGATATCTCGTCTGCAGCGTTCTTCCTGGTGGCGGCATCCATTGCCGAGGGGTCGGAACTGGTGCTCGAACATGTCGGCATCAACCCGACCCGCACCGGCGTCATCGACATCCTGCGCTTGATGGGCGGCGACATCACCCTGGAGAACCAGCGTGAGGTGGGCGGTGAGCCGGTGGCGGACCTGCGTGTGCGCGGTGCCAAGCTCAAGGGTATCGAGATCCCGGAGGCGCTCGTGCCACTGGCCATCGACGAATTCCCCGTGCTGTTCGTCGCCGCTGCCTGCGCCGAAGGGCGTACCGTGCTGCGCGGTGCCGAAGAACTGCGCGTGAAAGAGTCCGACCGCATCCAGGTGATGGCCGATGGCCTGCTCACTTTGGGCATCCAGTGTGAGCCCACCCCCGATGGCATCATCATCGACGGCGGGCAACTGGGCGGCGGTGAGGTGCACGGGCACGGTGACCACCGCATCGCGATGGCCTTCAGCGTCGCATCGCTGCGCGCCAGCGCGCCGATTCGTATCCATGACTGCGCCAACGTCGCCACTTCGTTCCCCAACTTCCTGTCGCTGTGCGCTGAGGTTGGCATCCGCGTGGCCGAAGAGGGCAAGTCGTGAGCGCCTTGACGCCAGTCATTACTATCGACGGGCCCAGTGGTTCCGGCAAGGGGACCGTGGCCGGTCTGATGGCGCGCGAGCTGGGCTGGCGGCTGCTGGATTCGGGCGCGCTGTACCGTCTGCTGGCCTTCAATGCCAGCAACCATGGCGTGGACCTGACCAACGAGGAGTTGCTGACTCAGCTTGCCGCCCATCTGGATGTGCAATTCATTGCCGCCGAGCCCGGTAAACTGCAGCAGATCATTCTCGAGGGTGAGGATGTCAGCAACGTGATTCGCACCGAGACCGTCGGTGCCGGTGCTTCCATGGTTGCTTCGCTGCCTGCGGTGCGCGATGCGCTGCTGGTGCGCCAGCGCGCCTTTCGCGAGGCCCCAGGCCTGATTGCCGATGGCCGTGACATGGGCACGGTGGTGTTTCCGGACGCGCCGCTGAAGGTATTTCTGACCGCCAGTGCCGAGGAACGTGCCCGCCGCCGTTACCTTCAGTTGAAGGGCAAGGGTGAAGATGTTAGTCTGTCGAGTCTGCTGGATGAGATTCGTGCGCGTGACGAGCGCGACACCCAACGTGCAGTGGCCCCGCTCAAACCAGCGGCCGATGCCATTCAGTTGGACTCAACCGAGTTGTCCATCGAGCAGGTGTTGCAACGTATCAGGAGCGAGCTCGCCTTGCGCGATCTCCTCTGATAACCAGGAAGGCAGGCAGGGGCACCAGTCAACGTCCTGCCCGCTTTCCTTTATCTAAACGAAACCCACATTGTCTGGAATGTGGCGATGGGCGTCTGTTTCGCCCGAATCTACAGGAATTAAAATGAGCGAAAGCTTTGCAGAACTCTTTGAAGAAAGCCTGAAAACCCTCAATCTTCAGCCGGGTGCGATCATCACCGGTATCGTTGTCGACATCGACGGCGACTGGGTTACCGTACACGCTGGCCTGAAGTCCGAGGGCGTCATCCCGCTCGAGCAGTTCTACAACGAAGCTGGCGAGCTGACCATCAAGGTCGGTGACGAAGTGCACGTTGCGCTGGACGCGGTCGAAGACGGCTTTGGCGAAACCAAGCTGTCCCGTGAAAAAGCCAAGCGCGCCGAGTGCTGGATTGTTCTGGAAGCAGCTTTCGCCGCCGAAGAAGTGGTCAAGGGCGTTATCAACGGTAAGGTTAAGGGCGGCTTCACTGTCGACGTTAACGGCATCCGTGCGTTCCTGCCGGGCTCCCTGGTTGATGTCCGCCCAGTGCGCGACACCACCCACCTGGAAGGCAAAGAGCTGGAATTCAAGGTCATCAAGCTCGACCAGAAGCGCAACAACGTTGTCGTTTCCCGTCGCAGCGTGCTGGAAGCCGAGAACTCCGCCGAGCGCGAAGCCCTGCTGGAAACCCTGCAGGAAGGCCAGCAAGTCAAAGGTATCGTCAAGAACCTCACCGACTACGGCGCATTCGTGGACCTGGGCGGTATCGACGGCCTGCTGCACATCACCGACATGGCTTGGAAGCGTATCAAGCACCCATCGGAAATCGTTAACGTTGGCGACGAAGTCGACGTACGCGTTCTGAAGTTCGACCGCGAGCGCAACCGCGTTTCGCTGGGTCTGAAGCAGATGGGCGAAGATCCGTGGGTAGCTATCACTGCCCGTTACCCAGAAGGTACTCGCGTACAGGCTCGCGTAACCAACCTGACCGACTACGGCTGCTTCGCTGAGCTGGAAGAAGGCGTTGAAGGTCTGGTACACGTTTCCGAAATGGACTGGACCAACAAGAACATCCACCCGTCGAAAGTCGTTCAGGTTGGCGACGAAGTGGAAGTCATGGTTCTGGACATCGACGAAGAGCGTCGTCGTATCTCCCTGGGCATCAAGCAGTGCAAGTCCAACCCATGGGAAGACTTCTCCGGCCAGTTCAACAAGGGTGACAAGATCACCGGTACCATCAAGTCGATCACCGACTTCGGTATCTTCATTGGTCTGGACGGCGGCATCGACGGCCTGGTTCACCTGTCCGACATCTCCTGGAACGAAACCGGCGAAGAAGCCGTACGTCGTTTCAAGAAGGGCGACGAGCTGGAAACCGTCATCCTGTCGGTCGATCCAGAGCGCGAGCGCATCTCCCTGGGCATCAAGCAGCTGGAAGACGATCCGTTCTCCAACTTCGTTGCTGTCAATGACAAGGGCGCTATCGTCAAGGGCATCGTGAAAGAAGTTGACGCCAAAGGTGCCATCGTCACCCTGGCCGACGACATCGAAGCCACTCTGAAAGCTTCCGAAATCAGCCGTGACCGCGTTGAAGACGCGCGTAACGTTCTGAAGGAAGGCGAAGAGATCGAAGCCAAGATCATCAGCGTTGACCGCAAATCGCGTGTCATCAGCCTGTCGATCAAGTCCAAAGACGACGCTGAAGAGCGTGAAGCCATCCAGAGCCTGAAAAACGCTCCGGAAGCGGCTGCCGATACCACCATGGCTGCGCTGCTGCGCGAAGCAATGGCCAAGCAGAACTGAGTTCTGTTTGATCGGTAAAAAGGGCGACCCTCGGGTCGCCCTTTTTTATGGGCGTCATCTTCGCCTCGTTTAGGGCGTGTCCCTACGTTTTTCGTGGTTGAACTCGCTTGCCTCAACCCGCTAAGGTCCCGACCTTGATTTTCGAGAGACAACCATGGGCTATCTGATCATCGTTGCGCTTATCCAGGCGTTCTCTTTCAGCTTGATAGGCGAGTACCTGGCCGGCCACGTCGACAGCTATTTTGCCGTGCTTGCACGCGTGGTGCTGGCGGGCCTGGTCTTTCTGCCGTTGACCCGATGGCGGCAGGTAGAACCGCGCTTTGTCCGCTCGATGCTGCTGATAGGTGCCTTGCAGTACGGCATCACCTACGTGTGCCTTTACTTGAGCTTTCGCGTGCTCAGCGTACCTGAGGTATTGCTGTTCACCATTCTTACGCCGTTGCACGTGACCCTGATCGAAGATGCCATGAACCGGCGGTTCAACCCATGGGCGCTGCTGGCAGCGCTGGTGGCCGTAGCCGGCGCGGCGGTGATTCGCTTCGACAGCATCAGTGGCGAATTCTTCATGGGCTTCCTGTTGCTACAGCTGGCCAACTTCACGTATGCCGCGGGCCAAGTGTTGTATCGGCATCTGGTTGCCCGTTTTCCCAGTGACCTGCCGCACTATGCGCGGTTCGGCTATTTCTACCTGGGGGCACTGTTGGTGGTCCTACCTGCGTTTGTGTTGTTCGGCAACGGCGCACACCTGCCCAGCACGTCGGTGCAGTGGGGCGTGTTGGTGTTTCTGGGGCTGTGCCCCACGGCGCTGGGCCTGTACTGGTGGAACAAGGGTGCTTGCCTGGTATCGGGTGGCACGCTCGCCGTGATGAACAACCTGCACGTGCCGGTGGGGCTGCTGCTCAACCTGCTGATCTGGAACCAGCATGAACCGCTTGGGCGGCTTCTGGCAGGCGGAGCCATCATTCTGGGATCGGTATGGTTGAGTCGTTTCAGTGCACGGGCACAGGCCCCAATGCCCGGCAAAGCCTGACATGCACACCGTTTTCGTGATTGTCGCACCGATCTTCGCCTTGATCATCGTCGGCTACCTGTGCCGCCGTACCCATAAACTGGGCGACAAGGCAGCGGCCGAAATCAACAAGATGGTGGTCTGGCTGTGCCTGCCGGCCTTGCTGTTCAAGGTCACCGCCACGGCCACCTGGGCTGAAATCTGGCACCCTGGTTTCATCGCCGCATTTGGCGCCGGGGCCCTGGCGATGTTTGCGATTACCCTGCTATGGCGGCTGCGCGGCGGCCATGGATTAGTGGCGTCGAGCATCGATGGGCTGAGTGCCGGCTACGCCAACACCGGCTACATCGGCATTCCCTTGTGCTTGCTGCTGTTCGGTCAGCCTGGCTTGCAACCAGCGCTGATTTCATCGTTGATTGTGGTCTGCCTGGTATTTGCCCTGTCGCTGATGCTGATCGAAATCGGCTTGCAGGATGAGCCCGAAGTGGGCCGCGCCGTGGGTCTGGTGCTCAAGGCGTTGGCCAAAAACCCGCTGGTCGTCGCGCCGCTGGCAGGTGCAGCGTGGGCCATGACCGGGCTGGGGCTGGCCGAACCGGTGATGCACTTGCTCGACATGCTCGCATTGGCCACCACGCCCTGTGCACTGGTGTCGCTCGGAGCCTTTCTGGCAGAGAAACAGCCGCGCGCACAGGCCAGCCCCTGGCCGCTGGTGGCGTTGAAATTGATCGGCCAGCCGGCGCTGACCTGGGTGCTGGCGTACAAGGTGTTTCACCTGCCCGACATGTGGGCCGCCTCGGCCGTGCTGCTGGCTGCACTGCCCACCGGTACTGGGCCGTTCATGCTGGCGGAGTACTACAACCGGGATGCGGGCTTGATCTCCAGGACCATTCTCTGGTCAACGGTGGTCTCACTGCTGACCTTGACGGCGCTGCTTTACCTTTTGGGGTATGCGCAGTGAATGAGCGGTTCGAACGCTCAGAGATTCCGATCGCGTTCAGCGACATGCTGGCCGGGACCTGAACACTGAGGGTGAGGCGCTGGTCCAGAACGCCTCACCGACACGGCTGCTTGACCGCCGGGTAGGTCGCTAGCGCACCAGCAGCCAGATCAAGGCCACCACGATTACCACGCCAGCCACGATCATCCAGCGCGGCCGGCTGTTTTGCTGTGGCTGCGCCTGGGCGTGGGGCCGGGTGTGCGTCTGCTCCTCGTCAGGTTCAGCGGGTCGCGCCTGCGGGGCAGGGGCGTGCGGCGCTGCAAGCGGCACCTCCTCCCCGCGCAACAATCGCACCAGTCGCGGCCAGCCTGCCTGCTCGGCCAGTTGCAACGGCGTTTGACCCAGCGGGTTGAGCGCCGAGGTGTCGGCCCCGTGCTCAAGCAGAGCGCTCACCACCGGGTAGTTGCCCGCCAGCGTTTCGCGGTGCAGCAGCAACCAACCGCCCTCATCGGGATCGGTCACCATGGCAGGATGTTGCACCAGTGCATCGTGCACCTGCGCCACCATGTTCACGGCCATGGGATGGTCAGCCTCTTCCAGCCGCTTGAGCGCTTCGGCGTCAGCAGGAGTATCCAGGGCCCGCGAGAGCAATACCTGAGGTTGCCCTTTGGGTGCCGGTACGAGCGCCACGAACCCGGGCTCACCAAATTCCAGGCCCCACGCCGCATCGTGTTCAGCACGTTCGGTTGCGGGCATCTCGCTGCGCATTGCATCGATGGTGAAGCCTCCATAGACCTCACCGGCAGACACGTACATCCAGTCAGTGAGCGCCGAAAACGGCAGCGTCACACGCTGCGCTGCATCGAAGCCCGTAGCCCATTCCGGTTCGTTGAGCAGTACGCCGCTGATCGAGACGCCGTCGAACGCCACTTCGCTGAGCCACATGTTCTCGACGGTTGGCAGTTCCGGGTCGTTGCCCTTGACCGGGAAAGCCATCTTCACGGCGGCCATTTCCAGGCCCTTGATGATCCGGCGCGCCTCCCAGGAGAGCTCGCGCCAGAAGAACTTGAACGTGGCCTGTGCATTGGCGATGGCGGCTTGAAGGGCAGGGCTGTTGTCGTCGGCCGGGTAGATGATTTGCTCGGTCATGGGGTACATCCGTGTGAGTGCGCGTTGATGACGAAGAGTATCAAGGTCATCTGACCGAAGAGCAGGGAGCTGGTTCGAGAGGCTGGCGAGCCTTGAACACAGCCATAGTCTTTCGTAACGTTCTTCTGGGGTTGGGAGGCAGGAATTGGCTTTCTCGGAAGCTCGTACAGAGTCTAGGCATGCCGGATTCAACGTTTATAAGGTAAGGCACTAAGGCTTGATTCACCTCAGTTCAGACGCCGGTGCAATACTAGACCGCATAGGCGTGGGTCCATAGAATCCATAGAGACACTACACTCCTTTCATGCGATTTTGTTGGTAGCGCTTGACTGCGACTGCATAGCTCCGCTAGTTATGGAGTCTCCATAGCCAGAGTGGAAGCAGCCCTGATCGCGTCCACATATTCAGCGAAGGACCTGCTCCTGGTAGCACTACGGCTACCTATTAATGAGGAGGCATCTAATTGGATAAGACATACGCCTATGTGGACGAGTCAGGTAATTCTGATCTGGGCATATCCAAGGCCGGGAGCTCTCGTTTCTTCGTCATTTGTTCCATTCTTGTTGCTGAGAAAAATCTGCAGGATGCCTACCACTGTGCCGAGGCGCTCCGGCGGAAGCACTTCCAAACGGGCGAAATCAAGTCCAGTAAGGTGCGGGCGAAGGATGCTGAGCGACGTGTTCGTATTCTGACCGACCTGGCGAACCTTCCGATCAAGCTCTATTTCGTGGCGGTGGAGAAGGAGCGCATCTACAAAGATGGGGGGCTGCAATTCAAGACCTCGTTCGTGAAGCATATCAACGGATTGCTTTACAACCGACTTTTCACGAACTGCCACAGTCTGCAGATGATGGTAGATGAGCATGGCGGAGCTGAGTTTCAGGAAAGCCTTAAGGCCTACGTTGAGGATCGCTATATGGGAGACCTCTTCGGGGACGATCATGCATTCCAGACAAAATCCAGCAAGGATGATGTGTTGATTCAGGTCGCTGATTTCTTTGCGGGGTCCGTGGCCCAGCTCTATGAGCAAAAAGCTGTCGGCATTATTACTGAGGTCTATAAAAAGATCCTACGTGAGCAGACGCTCGGCATTCTCGAATGGCCACCCAAGTTCAATTCGCTGCTTGCTCCCTCGATGGATGATTCCAGCTACGCGGACTGGCATGTGCATCAGGAGGCTCTGCGTCAGGCGGATATTTTCATCGATAAAGCCGGCCTTTATCCGGACGAGGACGAGCGTTTGCAGCTCAGTATTCTGGATTACCTCAGATTCCAGAGTGAGTTTGTGACCAAGGACTACATTCCAATAGCCGACATCCTTGCTCATCTGGAGGAGAGGGGCTTTGGTGATCTGTCCAAGCAGCGTGTGAGGTCGAGCGGCATTGCAAAGTTACGAGATGCTGATGTCATCATCACGAGTACATCCAAGGGATATAAGATTCCCCAAACAAGAGCTGACATCAATGACTTTCTCGAGATGGCATCAGGTGTGGTCGTGCCGTTGCTTGAGCGTGTCAAAAAAGCCCGAGAGGTTTACATGCTCAGTAGTCGAGGTGAGTACGACATCATCAAGGCTTCAAGGCTCGTGGACCTACAGAAACTACTATCCTCACTTGATGACCTGATCACAGAGAGATGATGGGTAGCTTTCGGTACAGGCCGAGGGATGATTGAAGCGTTCTTTCGCCGAAAGAGGGTGACTCACCAAAGGCGGCGGGACGGACAAAGTGATTTCACCGCTCGCGGTTTCGTATGAGGCTCGCGTCGACAGCGTAACGATCATAGCCCGTCGTCTGGCTGGCGAAATGGTCTGCCGCGCTTGTTTCTTGCAATGTCCGTCAGCGCTTACTCCGTCCAGTGCATAGCGGCAGAAATCAGACTATACATCTTCCCTGTAGGGCATTTCCCAAAGATACTCTCACCCATTGCAGTGTTCCAGGTTGGCCCCTAATCTCAGCCAGTCGTTGCGACTCAACGACCGGCTTTGACAGGCCGACTCAAATTGCAATCCATAGCTTGGCCTTCAATGGCGGCTGTACATGGGGCGCCTTCGGGTGCGCCGGGTTTCTCAATTTGACCGGTCTGTCAACCTGTGTACAGCTGCCACCCTTTGTTTGACAGCAGATGGTGGTAGTACCCAATCTCAAATTGAGGGTCATACCATGCTGAAAATAGTGCCGGATCCCCCTTCCTTCTCTCCACTTCAGGTACTGCTTTTCGATTTCAGGACGCTGTTCGTACTGTGCGAGGCTGGCAGTTAGCGGCACGCAGGCATGCAGCCTAGATTTCCCATCTCACAATGTCGGTGGCTGCACTCACCAAGACACTCGCAGTACTTTTTGAGTCAGTGCAGGAATTGGTTCAACTCGCAGACGCGAACGTACTCCACGAATCGTTCGTTGGGCTGTTCTGGGCTGACGGAGCTGTGTGCGAGAAGGGTCAACTAACTTACTTAAGGGTGATCAGTCGATGGCAAATGAAGAAACTCCGTTAACCGTAGGCAAAACCACGTTTTATCAGGGTCAAAATCAAACCCATCCTTTGTTTCGTATCGAACCTGGTATTCCCTGCGATTACGCGCGCGAGCAAGCTTCAGAGTTGATGGGGTACGCACGGGATTTGTCTCTCGACGGTCCTCTGGAAGACAAGCCACAGTTACTATGGGCTTCGCAGTACCTATGTGCGATGGCTAAGGCCTTACTCGATGACGCAGAGCTTGGAATGATGAGTGCCCCCTAGAGCTTCTGTACTACTGGACAGGGCAAGAGGGCTGCGCAGCAGCCCCCCTCCCTCTCAAGCCTCGCTCATTTCCTCAATCCGCCGCGGCATCGGCTCCTGCACGGGCGCATTGTGCCCGGCCAGGCCTACGCGCATGTCATTGCCACTGGGCTGCTGATACAAACTCAATCCGAACTCCGGCAGCACCGCCAACAGGTAATCGAAGATGTCCCCTTGGATGCGCTCGTACTCGGCCCACACCGTGGTGGTGGTGAAGCAGTAGATTTCCAGCGGCACGCCTTCTGCCGTGGTCTGCATCTGGCGGACCATGCAGGTCATGTTCGCGTGAACGTCGGGATGGTTTCTCAGGTAGGCCAGAGCGAAGGCGCGGAAGGTGCCGATGTTGGTCAGCTTGCGGCGGTTGGCCGAGAGTTCCGCCACCGGCCCCAAGGCTTCGTTCCAGCTTTGCAGCTCCTGACGCTTGCCGGCCAGGTAGTCACCCAGCAGGCGCACCTGGCCCAGGCGCTGTTCCTCTTCTCGGGTCAGAAAACGGACCTCGGCGGCATCGATGAACAGGCTGCGCTTGATGCGCCGGCCGCCTGATTGCTGCATGCCACGGTAGTTGCGGAACGATTCGCTCATCAGGCGCCAGGTGGGGATGGAAACGATGGTCTTGTCGAAGTTCTGTACCTTGACCGTGTGCAGGGTAATGTCCACCACATCGCCATCGGCGCCGACCTGCGGCATTTCGATCCAGTCGCCGACGTGCAACATGTCGTTGCTGGTCAGCTGCACGCTGGCCACGAACGACAAGAGCGTGTCCTTGTACACCAACAGCAGCACGGCCGACATCGCGCCCAGGCCAGACAGCAGCAGCAACGGCGAACGGTCGATCAGGGTAGCGACGATGACGATGGCCGCGAAGATCCACAGCATCATCTTGGCCAGTTGCACATAGCCCTTGATGGAGCGAGTGCGGGCGTGCTCGGTGCGGGCATAGATGTCGAGCAGGGCATCGAGCAGGCACGACAGGGCCATGGTCATGAACAGCAGCGTGAAGGCCAACGCCAGGTTGCCCAGAAAGTGCTGGGCGGTGTCGGACAGCTCCGGCACCAGCTTGAGCCCGAACTGCAGCACCAGCGACGGTGTGGTCTGCGCCAGGCGGTGGAAGACCTTGTTGTGACGCAAGTCGTCGAGCCATTTCAGGGCTGGCTGGCGTGCCAGCAGGCGGGCGCCGTGCAGCACCAGAAAGCGCGCCAGGCGCCCTAGAATCAGCGATATCACCAGCAATACGGCCAGGCCGATGGCGGCGTGCAGCATGGGGTGTTGGTCGAGTGTGCCCCACAGGTCGAGGGAGTCGCGCCAGAAGCGTTGGATGTCCATGGGCTTGCTTACAGTCTTGTTGCCAAACGAAGCGTTATTAGAACGCGGATGGGCAGGCCCATGCCAAAAGAAATTCGGCTAAATCGCTAGAAAACGTTACCCTATGCAGCTGATTTCCGTACTTGCCTGAGGTTACCTCCGTGTTCTCCCAATTCGCCTTGCACGAACGCCTGCTCAAAGCCGTGGCCGAGCTTAAATTCGTCGAGCCTACCCCGGTGCAGGCCGCCGCCATTCCCCTGGCGCTGCAAGGGCGGGACCTGCGTGTCACCGCGCAGACCGGCAGTGGCAAGACGGCAGCGTTCGTTCTGCCGCTGCTCAATCGTCTGGTCGATCTGCGCGAGCGTCGTGTGGAGATTCGCGCGCTGATCCTGCTGCCTACCCGTGAGCTGGCACAGCAGACCCTCAAGCAGGTGCAACTGTTCTCGCAGTTCACCTACATCAAGTCGGGCCTGGTGACAGGGGGCGAAGACTTCAAGGAACAGGCCGCCATGCTGCGCAAGGTGCCGGACGTGCTGATCGGCACACCGGGCCGTTTGCTTGAGCAGCTCAACGCCGGCAACCTCGACCTGTCCCACGTCCAGGTGCTGATCCTGGACGAGGCCGACCGCATGCTCGACATGGGCTTCGCCGAGGACATGGAGCGCCTGTGCAAGGAATGCGAAAACCGCGAGCAGACCCTGCTGTTCTCGGCCACTACCGGCGGCGCGGCCTTGCGCGACATGATCGGCAAGGTCCTGAAGGACCCTGAGCACCTGATGCTCAACAGCGTGTCACAATTGGCCGAGGGCACTCGCCAACAGATCATCACCGCCGACCATGACCAGCACAAAGAGCAGATCGTGCAATGGCTGCTGGCCAACGAAACCTTCGACAAGGCGATCATCTTCTCCAATACCCGCGCCATGGCCGACCGTATCTACGGTCACCTGGTCGCCAAGGACGTCAAGGCGTTCGTGCTGCATGGCGAGAAGGACCAGAAAGACCGCAAGCTGGCCATCGAGCGCTTCAAGCAGGGCAGCTCCAAGGTGTTGGTCGCCACCGACGTGGCCGCGCGGGGCCTGGACATCGATGGGCTGGACCTGGTCATCAACTTCGACATGCCACGCAGCGGCGATGAATACGTGCACCGGGTGGGCCGTACCGGGCGCGCCGGCGGCGAAGGCTTGGCGATCTCGCTGATCACCCATAACGACTGGAACCTGATGTCCAGCATCGAGCGCTACCTCAAGCAGCAGTTCGAGCGCCGGGTCATCAAGGAAGTCAAGGGCACCTATAGCGGGCCCAAGAAGGTCAAGGCGTCTGGCAAGGCTGCCAGTACCAAAAAGAAGAAGACGGACAAGAAAGGTGGTGACAAGAAGGCCACTGCCAAGCGCAAGCCTACGGCCAAGCCCAAGGCCAACGCACCGTTGACCAGCTCCGATGGGCTCGCACCGTTGAAGAAGCGCAAGCCCTCAGCCGAGTAATACCAGGGGCCTGGGCCAGGGCAGCGCTCAGCGCTGCTCTGGCCTAACGTCCCTGTATCACCCTGCCTTTTTCTCGGCCGCTTTCAATTCCTTGATACGCGTGTCGATCAACTGACACTTGTCCGGCAAGTCCTTGCTGGCGGTTCCCAGCTGCATGCCTTGCAGTTCCTCGTTGATTTCCTTGGCCTTCGCCGGGTTCTGTTCGGTCAGTTGAGCCACCAGCCCAGCCAGTTCCTCGCGCTTTTGCGTCGCTTCTTCCGGCGTGCATGCCCAGGCGGGCAACGCGCTGCACAAGGTAACCAGGCAAGTGATACGCAGCAGTGGTTTCATCCTTTAGCCCTCCGGCGTTGTTGATGGACGGTTGAGGTGCAGCAAACCGATTGGTTCACAGCCTTGGATGAATGGGCAGAAGCTGGCGTGGTTTCTTGCAGCTAATGCACGCGACCTTCAGGCCATTTGCGTGGAACGTGCGAAGATTCGGAAGGTCCCAAGCCTGTGTACATCCTCGACGCACACCAGGAGGTAATCGCATGCGTACTGTCTATAACTGGGACCTGATCGAACGCTTGTTGCATGAAGTACAAAACGGTAGCGGGCAGAACTTCACGCCTCGCCCTTATGCCGAAGCGCATGCCGCTGATCTGGCGGCCAAGGGGGAGCCGGTCGGTGACCTGGATCGCCTCAAAACCCAGGCCTGCGACTATGAGAAGCTGCTTCTGGAGCGAGGCTATATTCAAAGCCGCCCGGAAGAGGAGGGTGGTAACGGCGAGAACTTCGTACTGACCGAGCGAGGGTCGCGCCTGATGAGCCTGATCGACAGCAGCATTCCAGGCTTTGAACACCCGCGGCAAGTGCTGGACGATCAGGAAGATGCGTTGGATGAACGCACCTTCGAGCACGTCTCGTCCAAGGCGCAGATTGCCGGTGGTGCCATTTAAGGCTGGCCAGTGAGGCATGCGTGAATCGATAATCTCCTGTCCCTCTCTTCAGGTGAATCACTGCGCATGCCTTTGTACCGTCTCGAGGTCCGCCGATGAGCGTGGCCCGCAAGAACCCCGATGCCTTCGCGTTCCAGGTCATGGTGGTGCTCTGCCTGATCTGGGGCAGCCAGCAGGTGCTGATAAAAACGGCCGCCGTGGACATTGCCCCGGTGATGCAGGCAACCCTGCGCAATTGCATCGCTGCGGTGCTGGTCGGGTTGATGGTGCTTTGGCGCGGCGACTGGAAGCAGATGGGGGTGACCTGGCGCGCGGGTGTACTGGCGGGTGGGTTGTTCGGGCTTGAGTTTCTGTTCATTGCCGAAGGGCTCAAGCTGACCACGGCCGCGCACATGTCAGTGTTCCTGTACACAGCGCCAATCTTCACCGCCCTTGGCCTGCATTTCATGCTGCCCAGCGAACGGCTGAGGTTGTTGCAGTGGCTGGGTATACTGCTGGCGTTCGTGGGCATTGCAATGGCCTTTGCGGGTGGGACGTCATGGGCCAACATGGACGGGCGCACCTTGCTGGGAGATGCCTTCGGGGTACTGGCCGGCTTGGCGTGGGGCGCGACCACGGTCGTGGTCAGGGGGTCGCGGCTTTCCGAGGCGCCGGCAACCCTTACCCTGTTCTATCAGCTAGCCGTAGGTTTCGTCGGTTTACTGCTCATTGGGCTGATCACGGGGCAGGCCGGCGATGTGGTCATGACGCCGCTGGCGGTTGGGAGCGTGTTGTTTCAGGGCGTAATCGTCTCGTTCATCAGCTACCTGACCTGGTTCTGGCTGTTGCGCAAATACCTGGCATCGAACCTGGCTGTGTTTTCATTCATCACGCCCCTGTTCGGCGTCACCTTCGGGGTGTTGATCCTGGGCGAGCCGCTGACCGTGAATTTCGTACTTGGCGCTGTGCTGGTGCTCTTGGGGGTGGTTCTGGTAAGTGCCGAGCCCTGGGTACGGCAGCAATTGCGCAAATGGGTCGGATGAGGGGGCAAGCAGTAACATAGGGAAACGATTGGCGGTGCCAGGAAATCCCCCAAACGGCTTGATCGGCGTCACAATCACCCCCATCTGTAAGATCAGATATAGGCGTCAGCCGATACATGCGGCTATGATCTGTGTAAGGCAGCGCCGAACTGATTCGCCGTTAGGCTTACCCGTAAAGGGGGCATTATGAATAAAGCACTGTACAACTGGCTCCACGACCTTGGGGTTGCCTTGGGTTTGATTCCGCCGCCCTTGCAGCCGGTTCCCATACCGACTGACGAAAAGCAGCGCCCTCGCCAGCCACGACGCCGCTGAGCGAGCGAAGGCCGTTCTCCCCTTTTTGGGTAGAGCGGCTTTTTTGTTCCGATCAGCGTTTCTGCTCCCGGCACGTCCGCTGCCAGGTTCCGTCTGTTCAGGCGGCTTAATGCCGCCTGATGCAACCCCGCTCCGCCCCCTGTCATGCCTCCCGCTTCATGCGCTCATCCCCGTTCATTGCGACCTGTTTCAGCCAGCTGCGACATTGGGTTAAACATTGCGTTGATGTATTTCGTCAGGATGCAATAATTTCCTGCGGCTACGGCCTCCTATTTGAAAGCGCTCTGCTACATATCAACCTTGCGCCTATTTTTCTCACATTTTCATCCTGCAAGGATCGCCGAAGATGCGCACGAACCTGCCCGTCACCGAGCACGAAAGAACCTTCCCCGGCGATCAGCGCCTGATCTCGACCACCGATCTGGATAGCCGAATCACCTACTGCAACGAAGCGTTCGTGGCCATCAGTGGCTTCACCTATGACGAGTTGGTGGGTCAGCCCCACAATTTGGTACGTCACCCGGATATGCCCGCCGCGGTGTTTGGCCATATGTGGGACACCATCAAGCAGGGCAAGCCCTGGATGGGAATCGTCAAAAACCGGGCAAAGAACGGTGACTATTACTGGGTCAGTGCCTATGTCACGCCCATCTACGAACAAGGCCGCGTCAGTGGTTACGAGTCAGTGCGTTCAGTGCCCAGCCGCGCGCAGATCGCACGTGCCGAGCGCCTGTACGCACGCCTGCGCAGTGACCGCGCACCGTTGCCTTGGGTGGCACGTGTGCGTCAGCGCCTGGGGACTGGCTGGCCGCTTGCCGCCGCCGGGGTGATATCGGCGCTGGCCTATGCCAGCCTGCCGGCCTACGCTGCGCTGGCGGTACTGATGACCAGTCTGCTGCTGGCCTGGTACGTCATCGAACGCCAGCACAGCCAAGCCATCCAGCGCACGCTGGCCGCACACCCCAAGGCTTTCACCAGCCCGCTGGTGGCGCTGACCTATAGCGCCAGCCCCGGGCTGCATGGGCAAATGGACCTGGCCATCCTGAGTGAAGAAGCACGCCTGCAAACGGCCCTGACCCGGCTTGAGGATGCAGGCGTGGGGGTCAAGGACCGGGCGTCACAATCCTCGAAATTGTCAGACACCCAGGCCGCGATGCTTGACCGTCAGCGCAGTGAAACGGATCAATCGGCCACTGCCATCGCCGAGATGGCAGCCACCATCCAGCAGGTCACGCAGAACGTTCAGAACACGGCCCATGCTGCCGGTGACGCCGATCAGCTCGCTCAGCGCGGCAGCGAGCTGGCCCAGCAGAGCCTGCATGCCATGGACAGCATGAGCGAGGCGGTCAGTGACATTGGCCAGGCCGTCAATGCGCTCGCTCAGCAGACCCAGTCCATCGGCAGCGTGGTCGATGTGATCACTGCCATTGCCGAGCAGACCAACCTGCTGGCACTCAACGCTGCTATCGAAGCAGCCCGTGCGGGAGAGCAAGGGCGGGGGTTTGCCGTGGTGGCGGACGAGGTCCGTTCGCTGGCCCAGCGTACCCGCACCTCGACCGAGGAAATTCACCAGATCATCGCCACCCTGCGCGCCGGTGCCGAGCGGGCGGTGAGTTCCGCCGGCCACGGTGAACGCATCGCGCGCGACAGCAGGCAAAGCGTCGAGGCCGTGCAGAACGCGCTGGTCGGCATCGCCCAGGCGGTCAGCAGGATCACAGGCATGAGCCAGCAGATGGCTGCCGCTTCCGAACAGCAAAGCCATGTGGCCGAGGACATCAACCAGCAGATCACGCGCATTGCCCAGTTGTGCGATCAAAGCGCCGGGCAGGCACGGCAAGGCGCGCAAATCAGCCAGGACCTCGAACGCATGGCCGACTACCTCTATGGCTTGGCCGAGCGCTTCAATCGCTGATCGCCAATGCCTGCGTTGGGCGCGCTTTGGCCTGAAGGCGTGCCAGTTGATCTGCGATTGTGTGGCACACTGCGCGGCCAAGGAGACCCCATGTCCAGACCCCGCTGCGAGCGCTGCCTGCGCCCCCTCGACCATTGCCTCTGCGCCTTGATACCTGCGATCAGCAGCAGGACCCGCGTGTTGCTGCTGCAGCACCCAAGCGAGGCGTCTCATGCGCTGAACACGGCTCGCCTGGCAGCGCTTGGCCTGGTCAATGCCCAGTTGCACGTAGGTGAGGTATTCAAGGACCTGGATCAATGGCTGGCAATGCCAGGTTATCGGCCAGTGGTGTTGTTCCCGGGCGCGGACTCACAAGCGCTCGGGCCTTACACGCAGACCGACGGCATGCCGTTGTTGCTGGTCGTGCCGGACGGCACCTGGCGCAAGGCGCGCAAGTTGATGTACCTCAACCCGCTGCTGGCGGCTCTGCCGAAAGTAACCCTAGGGAATGTGACGCCGTCACGCTACCGACTGCGCAAGGCCCCGGAGGCAGGCGCGCTATCGACCATCGAGGCGGTGGTGCAGGCCTTGAACGTGCTCGAGCAACCGGTCAGCTTCGACGCCGTGCTGGCGCCGTTCGAAGGCCTGATCGAAGGGCAGATCCAAGCCATGGGGGCAGGCACCTACCAGCGTAATCATCGCAAGGACACAGGGGCGCCCTGAACGGCGCCCCGGTGCAATCAGCGCATCTCGGGCAGATGGGCTTCGGTGCGCACCTCGGTGGCAGCATAGGCGTCAGGCGGCAGCGAGATGCGCTGCTTGCTCAACAGCTCGCCCATGGTGGCCAGTACCCGGTAGCGGGAATAGGCTTCGGTGTAGCGTACCTCGGTGTAACGACGGTCGGCGTTGTACAGTTCGTTCTCACTGTCGAGCACGTCCAGCAGGGTGCGCTGGCCAAGGCCAAACTGGTCCTGGTAGGCAGCACGCACCCGTTTGGTGGTGTCGGCGTATTCGCGCGCGGTAGGCAACTGCTTGCTGGCGTTGTTCAAGGCGTTCCAGGCCAGGCTCAGGTTTTCGGTCAGCTCGCGCAGTGCATTGTTGCGAATGTCCATAGCCTGGTTGATCTTGTGCGCATCGGAGTTCAGGCGTGCCTTGTCGCTGCCACCGCGGAACAGGTTGTAGTTCATCTCTACGCCTGCCTGCCAGTCGTTGTTGCTGTGGCCTTTTTCACCGCCGGTGTTGTTGTTGGCACCGGTGGCCAGAATGGCATCAAAGCGCGGGTAGAAGGTCGACTTGGCAACCTTGTACTGCTCTTCGGCAGCGTTAACGTCTGCCTGGGCCGACTTGAGGTAGGGGTTGTTCTGGCGCATGCCTTCGCGTGCTTCTTCCAGCGTTGCAGGCATCTGCACGGCAACCGCTTGCGGGTCTTCCAGCTCATCCGGCACACGGCCTACGACGCTGAAGAAGTTGGCCTCGGCATCGGCCAGGTCGACCTCTGCGGTATCCAGGTTGTTTTCCGCCAGGGCGCGACGGGCACGGGACTGGTCCAGGTCAGCCGTGCTGCCTACGCCCCGTTCGTTGCGCAGGCCGATCTGGTCGTTCACTCGCAGGTGGGCTTGCAGGTTGTTCTTGGCAAGGCTCACCAGTTCGCGGCGCTTGAGCACTTCCAGGTAGACCTCGATGGCGCGCAAGGCAACGTCCTGAGCCACCGCCTGGGTGTAGTACGCACGGGAAGTGGAGACCGCTTGGGTGCGGCCCACTTCGCTGGAGGTGTTGAACCCATCGAAGATCATCTGCCGCAGGCGCAGGTCGGCCTGGGAGTAGTTGAGGGTTTCTTTGTTATGACGGCCTTCTGCGCGCGTATTGGCGTTGTCAGAGCGCTGACGGCCGTAGCCCGCCACCAAGTCGACGGACGGGTAGTAGCCCCCACGGGCGAACTTCACATCTTCATCAGCAGACAACTTGCTGTTGCGGTTCGAGCTGACCTGGGGGTGGTAATCCACGGCGCTTTGGACAGCTTCGGTGATCGACATCGCCTGCACGTGGGCACTTGCCAGAGCCAACAGCAACGCGCTGGTGATGGGGTTCAAAAGACGCATGGGTACCTCTCCCTGATCCTGGTTTTTCCTGCAGATCGCCAAAAAAATGACTATATTTTGATGCCGTATAGTGTTGCAGGTTTTTTAGCCCACAGCTAAGTACATTCACTGGAATGAGTAAGAAGATTTATTCATATCAACGTGCCATGTTCGACATTAATTGTCTAACGATTAGTAGGGTTGCTGCTGAATCAGGCGCCACTCGGCGCCGTCCAGATGGCGCTGGACGTGGGCTACAGGCAGTTCCAGAACGGATTTAGATAAAAAACCAGCACGGAAGGCCAAATTGATATTTGGCGACAAATTATTGTCACTTACGCGGTGTATAGGTTTTTTGTCGAAGAATGTAGACAGTGACGCCCACCGCACTGGCCAGCATGAACAGCCGTGCCCAAGGAAACGCAACCAGGTAGCAGGAAACGGCGATACTCAACCACATCAGGCCTAGGGCATAAGCCTTGGCTTTGAGCGGCATCCCCTCGCCCCCGAGATAGCCCCTGATCCAGGGCCCCAGGCGAGGGTGGTTGACCAACCAGTTGTGAAAGCGCGGCGAGCTGCGGGCAAAACACGCCGCTGCCAGCAGGAGAAACGGCGTGGTCGGCAGTACCGGCAGGAAGACGCCGACCACGCCCAGCGCCACGCTCAGCCAGCCGATGGCCAGCAACAGGTAGCGCATGCCGGCTTAGTGGTGACGGGGCTTGAGCAGTGCCGGTTTCTCTTCCGGAGCATGCAGCAGCAGGAACAGCGCGGTCAGGGCCTCGGGAATCTGCACGATCATGTCGTCCTGGAGGCTGGCATTACTGGCGATGTCGGCAAATTCAGGCTGCTCGTCGAACAGGCCGGAACCGACCATGATCGGTAGCAGCATCTCGCTCACTTCTTCCTCGGCGTTCTCGAACCAGGCTTCCTCACGCAGGAAAACCCCTTCCATGAAGCCGATGCACCAGCCGCGCAGGTCGGAGTCGTCTGGGTCATCGCCCAGATCCAGGTCGCACGGCAGTTCGAACTCGTCATCGCTGGCCAACTGGCGCGCGATATGGCCTTTGAGGGCAACCAGGGTGGCTTCGATCTCCACGCGCTGGGCCTCGCTGGCGTAGTGCGGTTCTTCGGCGAACAAGGCGTCGATCCATTCGCGCTCGGGCACCTCCTCGGCGTTGATCGACAAGGCAGTGAGGTAGCCGTGGGCGGCGACATAGTCCAGCGCTTCTTCGTGCAGCTCATCGGCGTCGAGGAAGGCTTGCAGGCGGGTCAGTTGCTCGGCGAAGGACATTACGGGGCTACCTTGGGAATAAACGATACCGAATTCTAGCACCTTGCAGCGTCAGCGGGGCAAAGACACGCCCATCGCAACGGTGCCAGTGCAGGGGGTGGGTGCGGTATACTTGGCGGTTTCCAGCCAAAGGCCCACCGTTGTCGGGCCCTTGGCAAAAACCGCTTACGCATTCGGCGTGTGCGGCGCGGGTTTTTCGTCCAGCCTGTAGCGGGGTGGTACGGCGTTTTTGGAGTTGCACATGCTCGAACAGGCTCAGCGCGTTCTCAAGGACATCTTCGGTTACGACAGCTTCCGAGGGCGCCAGGCAGCGATCATCGAATGCGTAGCCAATGGTGGCGATGCCCTGGTGCTGATGCCCACAGGTGGCGGCAAGTCGCTGTGTTTCCAGGTGCCGGGGTTGCTGCGCCCAGGCTTGACCGTGGTAGTGTCGCCGTTGATCGCACTGATGGACGACCAGGTCGCCACGCTCGATGAACTGGGGGTGTCGGCCGCTGCGCTGAACTCCACGCTCAACGCCGAGCAGCAACGTGAGCTGGCCGGGCGCCTGCGCCGCGGCGAGGTGAAGATGCTCTACCTGGCGCCAGAGCGCCTAGTGCAACCGCGCATGCTCGATTTTCTGCGCGACCTGGACATTTCCCTGTTCGCCATCGACGAAGCCCACTGCGTATCCCAGTGGGGCCACGATTTTCGCCCCGAATACTTGCAACTGGGCCAACTGGCCGAGCTGTTCCCCCATGTACCCCGCATCGCGCTCACCGCGACTGCGGACATGCGTACCCGGGAAGAAATCGTCCAGCGTCTGCACCTGCAGGGGGCCGAGCGCTTCCTGTCGAGCTTCGACCGGCCGAACATCTTCTACCGCATCGTCCCCAAGGAAGCGCCCCGCAAGCAGCTCATGGCATTTCTCGGCGAACGCCGTGGAAACGCAGGTATCGTCTATTGCCTGTCGCGCAAGAAAGTCGACGAAACCGCTGCCTTCCTCTGCGACCAAGGCTTCCCGGCGCTGCCATACCACGCCGGTCTGCCGGCTGAAACGCGCTCGGCCAACCAGCATCGGTTCCTCAACGAAGAAGGGCTGATCATGGTCGCGACCATCGCCTTTGGCATGGGCATCGACAAGCCCAACGTGCGTTTCGTCGCGCACTTGGACCTGCCAAAGTCGCTGGAAGCCTACTACCAGGAAACCGGTCGCGCCGGTCGTGACGGCCTGCCTTCGGACGCCTGGATGGCGTACGGCTTGCAGGACATGGTCATGCTCAAGCAAATGCTGCAGAACTCCGAAGGTGACGAGCGCCACAAGCGCATCGAGCAGCACAAACTCGACGCGATGCTTGCCTTGTGCGAGGAGACACGTTGCCGACGCCAGACCTTGCTGGCGTACTTCGATGAGACGCTGGAACAGCCCTGCGGGCACTGCGACAACTGTGTCGACAATGTGCAGACGTGGGATGCCACCGAGCCTGCCCGTCAGGCGTTGTCAGCGGTATTTCGTACCGGCCAGCGTTATGGCGTGGGGCATTTGGTGGACGTGCTGCTGGGCAAGCAGACCGAGAAAGTGACCAATTTCGGTCATGACAAGCTGTCGGTGTTCGGCGTCGGCAAGGCGCTGGCCGAGGCCGATTGGCGCTCCCTGTTCCGCCAACTGGTGGCCCGTGGCCTGGTGGATATCGACCTGGAAGGCTACGGCGGCCTGCGCCTATCGGACAGCTGCCGGCCGCTGTTGCGGGGCGAGGTCACGTTGCAACTGCGCCGTGACCTGAAGCCGCAGACCGTGGCCAAGGCATCGTCTTCTGGCGGCGGCAGCCCGGCCAGCCAGTTGGTGCGCGCAGAAGAACGCGAATTGTGGGAAGCGCTGCGCACCTTGCGCCGCAAGCTTGCCGAAGAGCACCGCGTCCCGCCTTACGTCATCTTCCCGGACTCCACCTTGCTCGAGATGCTGCGCAGCCAGCCGGTGACCCTGAGCGACATGGCGCAGGTCAGCGGTGTTGGCGCCCGCAAGCTGGAACGCTACGGGCAGGCTTTCCTGGAAGTGCTCAATGGCAGTGGCGGTACCCCTGAGGCGCCGAAGGTGGTACTGGACTTGCGTCATGAGTTGGTCAGCCTGGCCCGCGCCGGCATGACGCCGGCGCAGATCGCCGGCCAGCTCGACTGCACGGAAAAGAATGTCTACAGCCTGCTGGCCGAGGCGTTGGGGCGTCAGGAGCTTAACCTCGAACAGGCGCTGGACCTGCCGGAAGATCTTCTGTCGGAGATCCAGGATGCCTTCCTCGACGGCGAAGGCGAATTGCCACCCGTTTCCACCATTGCGCCGTTGTTCGGATCACGTGTGCCAGACGGCGTCTTGCACTGCGTGCGCGCCGCCTTGGCGGCAGAGTTCGAGCTGTAACGATGCACGCTGCCTTGCCCCAAGCGGTTTGCTGATCCGTGTCATGCCAGCGCATGTTTCCCCTGCAGCAGCGCGACCGGACGGCTTGCCTCGTCGCGCCGCGCATGATTAGCTGCCTAACAATTAGAACTGTTCAACGAGTCGCTTTATGCCCCTGACCGACAATCAACACCGCTTCGGCATGCAGCTTGCCCAGATGTCCCGTGGTTGGCGTGCCGAGCTTGATCGCCGCCTGGCCGGCCTCAATCTGTCGCAGGCGCGGTGGCTGGTGCTGCTGCACCTGGCGCGGTTCGAGGAGGCGCCCACCCAGCGCGAACTGGCCCAGAGCGTCGGCGTCGAGGGCCCGACCCTGGCGCGGTTGCTCGACAGCCTCGAAGGGCAGGGGCTGGTGCGCCGCCAGGCCGTTGTCGAAGACCGGCGGGCCAAGAAGATTGTGCTGTGCCCCCCGGCCAAGCCCCTGATCGAGCAGATCGAGACCATCGCCAATCAGCTACGCATCGAGCTTTTCACAGGTGTCGACGAAGCAGACCTTGAGGTCTGCATGCGGGTCCATGCCAAGATTCTGGGCAACCTCGAAAAGCCCTGATCCATCGATTGCGAGGGGTATCACATGACCGAGCCAAAGCCTGAAATCATCATCACCTATTGCACCCAGTGCCAGTGGCTGTTGCGTGCCGGCTGGCTGGCCCAAGAGCTACTCAGTACGTTTGGCCAGGACCTGGGGCAGGTGGCCTTGCAGCCCGCCAGCGGCGGCGTCTTTCGCATCACGTGCGATGGCGTGCAGGTGTGGGAGCGCAAGGCCGATGGCGGCTTCCCCGAAGCGAAGGTGCTCAAGCAGCGCATACGCGATCAGATCGATCCACAGCGCGACCTGGGTCACAACGATCGCTGACCGCCCTGGCCGTGTCGATACCGCGGGCAGTCTGGCCCTTTGGCGTCAGAGGCGCACCTTGCCCAGTAGCACGTCCCTGAACATCGCAAAATCCCCCAGCAGGCTGTAGAAGGGATAGGTAAAGGTCGCTGGCCGATTCTTCTCGAAAAAGAAATGACCTGCCCAGGCCAGGCCGTAGCCGACCACGGGCACGGCGAGCAGCAGCATCCACTTGCCGCTACCAATGGCATAGGCCAGCAGGGCAATGACCAGGCTGGTGCCCACGAAGTGCAGACGGCGGCACGTGGGGTTGCTGTGCTCACTGAGGTAGTAGGGATAGAACTCGGCGAAGGTTCGGAATTGCGCTGTGCGGTCCATGACACTGCTCCGGAAGGTTGACTGGCGAATGATAGACACGGCGTGGAGCCTGATTCGAGTCTAGAGTCACTGACGAGGCGTACCAGTGACAATAGGCGCCAATTGAGTATCCTTGGGGTTCACCGCAGGAGCGGTCAGCATAAGAAGCGTGCCATGAGCGAAAGAACCACCTCCGCCAGCTGGGCATCTGGGATCGTCAAGGCGCTGGAGCTCGAAGGGCTCGATTGCCAGGCCATGTTCAAGCAGCTGGGGCTGGACTTCGCTGCTCTCGATGATCCGGATGCGCGCTTCCCGCAGGACGCCATGACCCGGCTCTGGCAACTGGCGGTGGAGCTGTCGGGCAATGAAGCAATAGGCCTGAACATGGCGCGCGTGGTCAGGCCTGCATCCTTTCATGTGGTGGGCTACGCGCTGATGTCCAGCCGTACCCTGGCCGAAGGCTTCGCACGGCTGGTGCGCTATCAGCGCATCATTGCCGAAAGTTCTGACTTGAGCTTCATCCTCACCCCTGAAGGCTATTCGCTGATCCTGACCGTGCACGGCGACCACTTGCCGCCCACCCGGCACAGTGCCGAGGCGTCGCTGGCCTGTGCGCTGTCCTTGTGCAAATGGCTTAGCGGCCGGCCAGTGCAGCCGCGGCGGGTACTGATACAGGGGCCACCGCCCAAGCACCTGGAACCCTACAAGGTAGCCTTTCATTCCCCGTTGATCTTCAATGCCCCCCACGATGCTCTGGTGTTCGAGCGGGCTGACATGGAGGCACCCCTGCCCACGGCCAACGAAGCCATGGCCGTGTTGCACGATCGGTTCGCCGGTGAGTACCTGGCACGTTTCTCGGAGAGCCGGGTGACCCATCGGGTGCGTCAGGTGCTGTGCCGCATCCTGCCCCAGGGCGAGCCCAAGCGTGAAACCCTGGCACAGGCACTGCACCTGTCCCAGCGCACCTTGCAGCGCCGGCTGCAAGACGAGGGCACCAGCTTCCAGGCGTTACTTGACGATACCCGGCGCGAATTGGCCGAACAGTACCTGGCCCAGCCCACCATGACCTTGCTGGAAACTGCCTACCTGCTTGGCTTCGCCGACCCTAGCAACTTCTATCGGGCCTTTCGCCGTTGGTTTGGCGTCACGCCCAGCGAGTACCGGGCACGCCTGGGCACCGATCTCGACGCCGTCAGTGACGCCAGAAAGCCGGCATGCACAACACCAGCACGGTGATGATTTCCAGCCGGCCCAGCAGCATGCCGCCGGCCAGGATCCACTTCGCAGCGTCGGGCAGTTTGGCGTAGTTGCCGGACGGCCCGATCACTTCGCCAAGGCCGGGGCCCACACCGGACACCGTCCCGGCCGCGCCGGTCAGGGCGGTCATCCAGTCGACCCCCAGCAATGACAGCAGCAATGCCATCACGCAGATGGTGATGGCGAAGAAGAAGGAAAACGTGAGGATGGAGCGTACGATTTCTTCGTCGAGGCGATGCCCGTTGTACTTCTGCTTGATCACCGCCCGGGGGTGTATCAACTGGTTGAGGTTAGCCTTGAGCAGGATGTAGGCCACCTGGAACCGGAATATCTTGATGCCGCCGGCCGTCGAGCCGGAGCACCCGCCCACGAATCCCAGGTAGAAGAACAGCATCAACGAAAAATTGCCCCACAGGCTGTAGTCACCCAACGCAAACCCTGTGGTGGTCACGACCGAGGTCACGTTCAGTGCGACGTGACGCAAGGCATCGAGCCAGTGCAGGTTGGTGGTGTACCAGTACCAGGTGCCCAGTATCACCCAGGTCGCGACCAGCATGCCCAGCAAGCCTTGCACCTGTTGATCACGTATCAGGGCCCCGCGGTTGCCGCGCAACGTGGCCACGTACAAGGTGAACGGCAGGCTGCCGAGGATCATCACCACCACGGCCACCCAGTGCACGGCGGGCATGTCCCATTTGGCCAGGGACTGGTCGGACGTTGAAAAACCGCCGGTGGAGATCGCCGACATGGCGTGGTTGATCGCATCGAACGGGCTCATGCCGGCCCACCAGAACGCCAGGGCACCGAAAATGGAAAACCCGACATAGACCCCGACGATGGACTTGGCGACCATGTGCGAGCGCGGCATCACCTTCTCGGAGCGGTCCGAGGATTCGGTCTGGAACAGCCTCATGCCGCCGATGCGCAACAGGGGAAGAATGGCCACCGCCATGGCGATGAAGCCGATGCCGCCCAGCCAGTGCAGCATCGAGCGCCACATCAGGATGCCGGGCGACATGCTGTCCAGGCCGCTGAGTACGGTAGCGCCAGTGGCGGTGATGCCCGACATGCTTTCGAAAAACGCATCGGTGTAGCTGATGTGCTGCGTAAGCAGAAAGGGCAGGGCAGCGAATACGCACACCACCACCCAGGAACACACCGTCAGCAGGTACATGTCACGCGGACGCAAATGCACGTGCTCCGGCCTGCCGGGCACTACCAGCAGCAGGCCCGCCACGAAGGTGATCAGGCTCGACCAGAGAAAGGACGGCAGGTCGCTGGTGCGTTCGAAAATCACCAAGGTAGCCATGGGGACAGCCATGCCCACGGCGAGGGTGATGAGGAAGATGCCGATGATGAAACCAATGATCCTTAAGGTCGGCAACGCCATGTGTTCTGCTCGGGCTCGAAACGGAAGGGCGCCATTCTACCTGTGGGGCGCAAAGGCTCAAGGCCAAGCTGCATCTTCATGCTGCAGGTCTCGGACGAGGTCGGGCTTGCAGCCTGGGGCCGGGCCCTTGAGAATGGCCGCACATTCATGTTCCAGGAGGGTAGCCGATGGAGGCTCTCGACGCATTGCTCAACCGGGTTTCGGTCCCGCGCCTGACC
The DNA here is from genome assembly GCF_900230165.1 of Pseudomonas sp. URMO17WK12:I9. Classification (NCBI taxonomy): domain Bacteria; kingdom Pseudomonadati; phylum Pseudomonadota; class Gammaproteobacteria; order Pseudomonadales; family Pseudomonadaceae; genus Pseudomonas; species Pseudomonas sp. URMO17WK12:I9. Next base: position 428,477 of record NZ_OCMQ01000001.1, read on the forward strand.
GACCCTGCGCCCAACGATGCCCAGCGTGAGGCCTTGTTTCAGGCTGCGCTGCGGGCCCCGGACCACGGTCAGCTACGCCCGTGGCGCTTTCTGACCATCGAAGGCCAAGCACGCGAGCGGTTGGGTGAACTGTTCGCCAGCGCGGTTCAGAAGCGCGGTGATGCCAGTGAGGCGGCATTGAGCAAGGCCCGCGCCATGCCGCTACGCGCGCCCTTGCTGATCGTGGTCATTGCCCATTTGCACAAGCAGCACCCCAAGGTCCCAGTGCTCGAGCAGCAACTGGCAGCAGGGTGCGCCGCCCACGGCATACTGATTGCCGCGCACGCCCAGGGCGTGGGTGCCGTATGGCGTACCGGAGACCTGGCCTTCGATGCCCATGTTCATGAAGGCCTGGGCTTGGCAGAAAACGAGGAGCTGCTTGGCTTCCTGTATGTGGGTACGCCCATGACCGAGCCTCGCACGGCGCCTGTGCTCGCCACTGCCGACTTCGTCAGCGCCTGGGGCGACTGACCGCCCAGCCCGCCGCGTTTGACCCAAGCCGCTGGCCTTGGCGCAGACCTGCGTGGTGGCGCTAGCTGCCAGGTGCTTCTGCCACCGGCAGCGCCAGGGTTGCGACAAAACCGCCTTGTGGATGGTTGGCCAGTATCAGTCGGCCGCCGTGGCGCTCTGCCGCCTTGCGTGCAATCGCCAGCCCAAGGCCGTGTCCAGGGGCTTTTTGCCCCGGCGCCCGGAAAAACGGCTCGCCCAGCTGGGCCAGGTGCTCAGCTGCCACGCCGGGGCCTCGGTCACGTACGCAGACCCTGAGCACGTCGTCCTCGCGCCAGGCGCTCAGCTCCACGGGTTGACCCGCGGGGGTAAAGCGCAGTGCATTGCGCAGCAGGTTGTCCACCGCACGCTCGATCAGGGTCGGCCAACCTTGCAAGGTCAACCCGGGTTGCGCTTCGAGGCGCACGTCATGCTCGGGTGCCGTCAGTTGCGCGTCCTTGCGCACGCTGCCCAGTAGCGCGTTGAGATCGACCGTTTCGGCATGGGCCTGGTCGGCATCCACGCGCGCCAGGGTCAAAATCTCACTGATCAGGTCTTCCAGCCGATCGCATTCGCGGGTCAGGCGCGGCCACAAGGCCTGGCGTTGCTGCGGCTCGGCACGTTCGGCGAGGGCCAGGGCGATGCGCAGACGGGCCAGCGGAGAGCGCAGCTCGTGGGACACATCGCGCAGCAACTGGCGCTGGCTGGCGATGGTGCTCTGCAAGCGAGCACCCATCTTGTTGAAATCCTTGGCCAGGACGCCGAATTCGTCGCGCCTGCCGGCCAGTTGCGCCAGGCTGTTCTGCTGGTAGGTACTCTGCCCCAGGTCGTGCACCGCGCCACGCAAGCGGCTCAGGGGGCGGGTAATGGACAGTGTGACGAACAGGCTGAACAGGGTCAGCACCACCAGGGCGATGCCCAGTGCGCTCAGCGGCCAGAGCAGGCTCTCGCGGTGCCAGGCATCGAGGGCAGGGTGAGGGATGCGGTAGATCAGCAGGTAGGACGCCTTGCTCTCGGGGCTGGTGTATTCCTCGGTCAGGCGGCGCCACGGCAGGCGCCGCTCATCGTTATGCTGCCTGGCTTCGAGTGCAGCCGCGCGCCGGGGAAAGGTGCCTGGCACCACAGCGTCGCCGCTGTCGTCCAGTACTTGCACGTCGATCTTGTAGCGCGCCTTGCGCCTTTCGAGAAAATGCTGCGCTGCGTCCGGGCCTTCCTGTTCGTAGTGCCTGGCCCATTGGCTGGCCAACGTGTTCAGCCCCGGGTGACGGCTTAGAATCCAGGCGTCCTGGTTGAGCGTGTGCGCCAGCAATATCGACAGCCCAGCTACCAGGGCGATGGCGAGCCAGAAGCTGGCCAGGATGCGCCAGAACAGTGAACGCACGTAGACCTCCCCAAACGATGAAAGCCCGCCGTGCACCAGGCGAACCTGGCGCACAGCGGGCGCTGACAGTGGAGCTTACTGGGACTTGCCGGCTTTTTCAGCTTTCCAGGCCTGGAACTCCTGCCACTCCGCTTTCTTGGCGGCGCGTTCCTTTTGCAGTTCGTCGAACTTCTTCTGCTGGTCTGGCTTGAGCAGGTTGCGTACCGCAGCGTCGGTCTTGTCGCGGCTGGCCTGCATCTCTTCTTTCATGGCTTTCTGATCGGCCGCCGGCAGCTTGCCAAGGTAACGCTCGGTGATGTCGTGGCGCTGTTTCATCTGATCGCCCATCAGCTTGCCGATCTGGTCGCGCTGTTCGCGGCTCAGGTCCAGTTCGTGGAAGGCCGGGCCGCCGCGATGATGCGGGCCATCATGGCGCGGGCCGCCGTCGGGCATGGCCATGGCAACGGTGGGCAGTGCGGCGGCGAACAGCAGGGCGGTAAGGGTCTTGCGCATGGTGTCTCTCCTGTCATGGGCCGGCGATCACCGGATGAGCACAGTCTAGGGAGATGATCGTCAAGCGCGGTCAGGGCACGGTAAAGGGAACGTAAAGGCCAGTTCCCTTTCCTGGCATCAGACTGACGCAAGTACTACAGGCAGTAGTAGTAGCCGCGGCTGCGCAAGGCGATGATGCGGGGGCGGCCGTCGGCGTGCGGGCCGATCTTCTTGCGCAGGTTGCTCACGTGCATGTCCAGGCTGCGGTCGTAGAGCGTCAGCCGGCGACCAAGGCCGATCTGCGCCAGCGCCTGTTTGTCCAGAGGCTCGCCCGGTTGGCGCAGCAATGCTTCAAGAATGCGGCTCTCGGACAGGGTCAGGGTCAGCTCGCGACCGTCGATGCTGGCCACCCCGCGGGCAGGGCTGTAGACCAGGTCGCCCAATTCCAGCTGGCTGGTGGCCGGGGCTGGATGGCTGCGGCGCAACACGGCGCGCAGCCGCGCAGTCAGCTCGCGTGGGTCGCACGGCTTTGCCAGGTAGTCGTCGGCGCCCAGTTCAAGGCCCAGGATGCGGTCCAGCGGCTCGCCGCGGGCCGACAGCATCACCACGGGCAGGTCGGCATGCTCGCTGCGCAGGCGCTTGAGCAGTTCAAGACCGCTACCGTCGGGCAGCATCACATCCAGTACCACGGCCGCTGGCGCACGTTCGGCCAACGCCTGGCGTGCAGCCTGGCCATCGTGGCAGGCCCGCACAGTGAACCCTTCCTGGGTCAGCCAGCTGCTGAGCAGCTCGCACAGCTCCTGGTCGTCATCAATCAGTAACAGCTCGCTCATGACTCACTCAATTCAACCATTGACGGCGACGCGTTGGTCCGCCAGCCGGAAAGATACCCCAGTCTTGAGGTCAGCTGCCAACTGGCGATGCCAAGCACGCCTTCTAGGCGAGGTGTTTCAAGGCAGCACTTGCTTGAAGGGCTTGACCACGACCTGGTCGTAGACGCCGGCAGCGATGTAGGGATCGGCATCGGCCCAGGCTTGGGCGGCGGTCAGGGAATCGAACTCGGCCACGATCAGGCTGCCGCTGAAGCCTGCCTCGCCTGGATCGTTGCTGTCGATGGCCGGGTGCGGGCCGGCCAGTACCACCCGGCCTTCTGCCTTGAGCTGCTGAAGGCGCTCGATGTGGGCCGGGCGCGCAGCCAGGCGTTTTTCCAGGGAGTTAGCGACGTCGCTGGCAATGATGGCGTAGAGCATGTCAGTCCTTGGGTTTGGAGGCAGAGGAGGTATCTTGCAGGTGGCGCGACAGGTACAGCCCTTGTGCCACCAGGAACAGCACGGTCATGCCCAGGCTGCCGAACACCTTGAAGTCGACCCAGAACGCTGGGAAGGTGAAGGCGACGAACAGGTTGGCGGCGCCGCAGAACAGAAAGAACGCGATCCAGGCGAGGTTCAGGCGGGCCCAGATGGCATCGGGCAAGGTCAGCGCATGGCCCATGATGCGCTTGATCAGTACCCGGTCGCCGATGAAGTGGCTACCGGCGAAGGCCAGGGCGAACAGCCAGTTCACCACCGGCGCCTTCCACTTGAGGAAGGTTTCGCTGTGAAAGGCCAGGGTCAGGCCGCCAAACACCAGGCAGGCGACCAGCGTCAGCCACTGGCCTTTCTCGAGCTTGCGCTGGCGCAGGAACAACGCGCCGTACACCACCAGCGAGCTGATGATCAGCATGGCAGTGGCACTGTAGATACCACCGAATTCGAAGCTGTGCCCGGCCAGCTCGACGGGCCGTGGGTCCAGTTTGTAGACGATGAAGAACAGCAGCAGCGGGATGAAATCGATGAATTGTTTCACAATGGCAGCCAGAACCGGGATGTGACGGCATAATAACAAACATCGAATCCAGCGAAAGCGCTACTCTATGAATGTTGATCTGCACTGTCACAGCACGGCCTCCGACGGCGCCCTGTCGCCTTCGGCCCTGGTCGCCCGGGCCTTCGAGCATGGGGTGCGTACGCTGGCGCTCACCGACCACGATACCCTCGAAGGCCTGGCCGAAGCCCGCCAGGCCTGCCGCGAGCACGGCATGCAATGGGTCAGCGGCGTCGAGCTGTCCTGTACCTGGGGCGGCGCAACCATCCACATACTCGGTTACAACTTCCCCGTAGATGCACCGCCCTTGCTGGCGGCGATCGAGGCCCTGCACCGTGGCCGCTGGTTGCGTGCCGAGGAAATCGACAAGCGCCTGGCAGCCAAGGGCATGCCAGGGACGCTGGCAGGTGCCCGGCAAATCCAGCAGGCGCTCGGTGACAGTGGCAATGCCCCGGCCCGGCCACATTTTGCCGACTACCTGGTGCATGCCGGCCACGTCAAAGACCGGGGCGAGGCCTTCCGCAAATGGCTCGGTGCCGGCAAGCTCGGTGACGTCAAGCAACATTGGCCATCGTTGGAGGAAACCGTTGCCACCCTGCGCCAGTCCAACGCATGGGTGAGCCTGGCGCATCCCATGCATTACGAGCTGACGCGCAGCAAGCGCAGGCGGCTGATTGCCGACTATATTCAGGCAGGCGGGCAGGCGCTTGAAGTGGTCAATGGGATGATGCCGGCCGAGCAGGTGGGCACCCTGTCCATCCTCACCCGTGAGTTCGGGCTGCTGGCAAGTGCTGGCAGTGACTTCCACGGCCCCGGCACCTGGGGCGAAATCGGTGCCTATCGGCCTTTGCCCGAGGACCTGCCACCTGTGTGGCACCGTTTCAGCCATGAACAGCCATTGCCGGTTTGAACAGGACGACGACGTGAGCCAATTTTTCCAGATTCACCCGGAAAACCCACAACCGCGACTGATACGCCAGGCGGTCGAGATCATCCGCAAGGGTGGGGTAGTGGTCTACCCCACCGACTCGGCCTATGCGCTGGGTTGCCAGATCGGTGACAAGTCGGCCATCGAGCGGGTGCGCCGTTTGCGCGGGCTGGACAAGACCCACAATTTCACCCTGATGTGCTGCGACATGTCCCAGTTGGGCTTGTACGCCAAGGTCGATACGGGCACCTTCCGCCTGCTCAAGGCCCATGTGCCGGGGCCCTACACCTTCATTCTCAACGGCACGCGCGAAGTGCCGCGCCTGTTGTTGCATGAAAAACGCCGCACCATCGGCCTGCGCGTGCCGGACCATGCCATTACCCTGGCACTGCTTGCCGAGCTGGGTGAGCCCTTGATGAGCGTGAGCCTGATCCTGCCCGGCGACGCCGAACCCATGACCGACCCCTACGAAATTCGCCAGCGTCTGGAGCACCATGTCGACCTGGTCATCGATGGCGGCTACGGTGACCTCAAGGCGTCGACCATCATCGACCTGTCAGGCGATGAACCCGAACTGATTCGCGAAGGCTGCGGCGACCCTACTCCGTTCATGGTCAACGCGTGACCGCCGAGCCGTTCGCCCAGGCAGCGGCCGAGCCGGCCGAGCTGCCAGGCCAGTTGCAGCTCGCGCTGGTCTACGGCGAGGCCGTGACCGAGCTGCCGCTGGACTTGTACATACCCCCCGATGCCCTGGAGGTCATTCTCGAAGCGTTCGAAGGGCCTTTGGACCTGCTGCTGTACCTGATTCGCAAGCAGAACATCGATATCCTCGATATCCCGGTGGCAGAAATCACTCGCCAGTACATGGGCTACGTCGAGTTGATGAAAACCGTGCGCCTTGAGCTGGCTGCCGAATACTTGGTGATGGCCGCCATGCTGGCCGAAATCAAGTCGCGCATGTTGCTGCCGCGCAGCGTCACGGTCGAGGAGGAGGGCGACCCACGCGCCGAGCTGATCCGACGTCTGCAGGAGTACGAACGTTTCAAGGCGGCCGCCGAAGGCCTGGACGGGTTGCCCAGGGTCGGTCGTGACCTGGTCGTGCCGTGCCTGGAGGCGCCCCAGGCAAAGGTACGCAAGCTGTTGCCGCAGGTCAGCCTGCCGGAGCTGCTGGCGTCCATGGCCGAAGTGATGCGCCGCAACGACCTGTTCGAAAGCCACCAGATCAGCCGAGAGACCCTGTCGACCCGGGAACGCATGGGGCAGGTGCTGGAACGCTTGAAAGACGGTGGTTTCGTGCCCTTCATCGATCTGTTCGCGCCCGATGAAGGCAAGCTGGGGGTGGTGGTCACGTTCATGGCTGTGTTGGAGCTGGTGAAGGAAACCCTCGTCGAACTGGTGCAAAATGAAGCCTTTGCCGCCATCCATGTGCGGTTACGCCCTGCTCCTGCCGAAGACGCCCATGAACCTGAATGACCCCCGCGACCTGGCCCCGTTGATCGAAGCCTTCCTGCTGGCCTCTGGCAAGCCTCAATCGCTTGAGCGCTTGTACGAGCTGTTCGAGGAGCCCGAGCGGCCCGAGCCGAAGACGTTCAAGCGAGCACTCGAAGTGCTAGGCAAATCGTGCGCCGGTCGGGCGTTCGAGCTCAAGGAGGTGGCCAACGGTTATCGGCTGCAGATTCGCGAGGATTACGCGCCTTGGGTCGGCCGGCTGTGGGAAGAGCGCCCGCAGCGCTATTCTCGGGCGCTGCTCGAGACCCTGGCGCTGATTGCCTACCGCCAGCCCATCACCCGTGGCGAAATCGAGGACGTGCGTGGCGTCGCGGTCAATAGCAACATCGTCAAGACGTTGGTCGAGCGCGAGTGGATCCGTGTAGTGGGCCACCGGGAAGTGCCCGGACGGCCGGCTCTGTTTGCCACGACCAAGGCATTCCTGGACCATTTCAACCTTCGCAGCCTGGATGAGCTGCCAGCGCTGGCCGAATTGCGCGAGATGGAACCCGAGCCCTTGCTCGACCCGGACGATGCCCCGGTACCGGCGCACCTGCAGGCCCTGGCCGACGCCAGCCTGGGCGAGGACGAGGAGGCTGAGCCGGTCAAGGATGAGACCAGCTTTCGCAGCCTGCTCGTGGAGCTCGACGCCATGGAGCAGGGCCTCAAGACCGATTTCGACGATGTGCTCCAGCACGACCCTGATGCCGAAACGCCGTTGGAGGGGGAGCCGAGCGAGCAGGCCTGATCGCCTCAACTCGATCTGCTGTGGCCATGGGCCAGGCCGTCGAGCAGGGCCCGCCTGGCAGAAAGTCGTGGCAGAGGGTGGAAAAGCTTCTACCCTCCCATGCATTCAGGCGGCGAACCACGTATGATGCGCGGCCTTTTGGCGCGTTCGTTGCCAGAAACCTGTTTTCATTCCTACACCGGGAGGTGCCCAGATGAGTGAGCAAGACCTGCAAGATACCCAGATCACCCCACCTGTTGGCGAGAAGCTGCAGAAAGTCCTCGCGCGTATTGGCGTGGGCTCGCGCCGTGACGTCGAGGCCTGGATCAGCCAGGGCCGCATCAAGGTCAACGGCGTTGCAGCCACCCTTGGCCAGCGAGTCGACCTGCATGACGCCATTGCCGTCGACGGCAAGCTGATCAAGCGTGAAGAAGCGGCCGAGGCGACGCGCCGGGTGATCATGTACAACAAGCCCGATGGCGAGATCTGCACCCGCGATGACCCTGAAGGTCGCCCGACCGTGTTCGATCGCCTGCCGCGTCCCAAGGAAGGTCGCTGGATCAACATCGGCCGTCTGGACATCAACACCACCGGCTTGCTGCTGTTCACCACCGACGGTGAGCTGGCCAACCGCCTGATGCACCCGTCCTACGAAATGGACCGCGAATATGCCGTGCGCGTACGTGGGGAAGTGGATGACGAGATGCTCGAGCGCCTGAAGGCGGGTGTCATGCTCGAAGACGGCCCCGCCAAGTTCACCGACATCCAGAAGGCACCAGGCGGCGAAGGCTTCAACCACTGGTACCACTGCGTGGTGATGGAAGGCCGCAACCGTGAGGTGCGTCGCCTGTGGGAGTCGCAGGGCATGGTGGTCAGCCGCCTGAAGCGTGTGCGCTTTGGCCCGGTGTTCCTCAACTCGGATTTGCCCATGGGCCGCTGGCGGGAAATGACCCAGGGTGAAATCGACATCCTGGCGGCCGAGGTGGGCTTGCAGCCCGTGGCGTTGCCGGCCTTGAAGCTCAAGGCCAAGGACAAGATGGAGCGTCTGCAGCGCAAATCGTCCCGCCCCCTGGGTCGAGGTGAGCGCGTGCGCAGCCTGCGCCCGGCCCAGGACGGCGCAGCGGCCGGCGAGCGTCCAGCACACCCGGCGCGCGAAGAATCGCCGCGCAAAGGCAACCGTGGCAGCGCAGTGGCCGAGCGCCCGAGCGAAATGCGCAAGCGCCCGGCCAAGCCCGAGGGTGACAAGCCTGCAGGCCGTGGTCGCGGCAAGCCACGCGGCTGAGGCATTCGGAGCCATTGTTGGCCCTTGCTTAATTACCGACGCTGAACACATTGGGGCTGCTACGCAGCCCATTGCCCGCAAGCCGGCTTCTGCAAAAGGCGAATATCTCGCGCTGAGCAGGAGCCAGTGGCCAACGATGGGGCGCGAAGCGGCCCCAATGTGCAGCCCGCTAAATGATGCATGCCTTGCCAGATGCACCCTGCCAGAGGGTGCGAGTGTGCTGATCTGACTCAACTCATGGTCGGCCGTAACCCATTGGGCGCAAAGCCATTTCGTTAGTCTGGCAACTTATATTTCCAGCTTGTAAGGTTTTGTTTACAAGCCTTGGCTGATTCTCGCAGCAAATCAGAAAAAGTCCCCGTCCGTAAAGAAAGCTTGCCGAAGCCCCTCTCTCCGGTTGCGTCCTCAGCCCTTCACCTCCCTTGCTTAAACCCCCGCTCCACGGTGTTATAGCCCTCATTGCCCCGTGCAACAGCCCGCCGCAGAGCCGGTTGATAAAACAACAAATGGAGGCGCCATGTACGCCGATCAACTCGCCCACAAAGGCCATTACCTCAGGAACGCTGCGTTTTTTCCGCCGGAAACCACGCAACGCGTTGACGCCTGCGCGCTTGCAGGGTTATACAGTGCGCCGCGTTTTACCTGTGACCCCTTTGCGTACCGCGCACTCCTGACCCCGCCCGGTTGACTCGACCGCGCAGCTGTACCTTCAGGAAACAAGGTGACCACCTTGCCCATTCCGCTGCGCCACGAGCGCGGTGGGTCCGATTCCGTCACAGATAAAAACAATGCAGGTGACTTCGTTCATGAGTGGACACGACAAGCATTCAGGCGAGCTCAAGCGGGGCCTGAAGAACCGCCATATTCAGTTGATCGCCCTGGGAGGCGCCATCGGTACCGGCCTGTTCCTGGGTTCGGCGGGCGTGATGAAATCCGCCGGCCCGTCGATGATCCTGGGCTACGCGATCTGTGGTTTCATCGCTTTCATGATCATGCGCCAGCTCGGCGAAATGATCGTCGAGGAGCCCGTGGCCGGCTCGTTCAGCCATTTCGCCCATACCTACTGGGGTGGCTTCCCCGGCTTCCTGTCGGGCTGGAACTGCTGGGTGCTGTACATCCTGGTGGGCATGTCCGAATTGTCCGCCGTGGGCAAGTACGTGCACTACTGGTGGCCGGAAATCCCTACCTGGGTAACAGCCGCTGCGTTCTTCGTGCTGATCAACGCCATCAACCTGATGAACGTGAAGTTCTTCGGCGAAGCTGAGTTCTGGTTTGCCATCATCAAGGTGGTGGCCATTGTCAGCATGATTGGCCTGGGTGCCTACCTGCTGACCAGCGGCAGTGGCGGGCCTGACGCTACCGTGGCCAACCTGTGGTCGCACGGTGGCTTCTTCCCCCATGGGGTCAGTGGCCTGGTGATGGCCCTGGCGTTCATCATGTTCTCGTTCGGGGGGCTGGAGATGCTCGGCTTTACGGCCGCAGAGGCCGACAAGCCCAAGACCGTGATCCCCAAGGCCATCAACCAGGTCATCTACCGCATCCTGATCTTCTACGTCGGTGCCTTGGTGATCCTGCTGTCGCTCACGCCGTGGGACACCTTGGTCGCCAGCATCGATGCCTCCGGCGGCAGCTACGGCAGCAGCCCGTTCGTGCAGGTGTTCTCGTTGCTGGGCAGCGATGTGGCCGCCAACCTGCTGAACTTCGTGGTCCTGACCGCGGCCTTGTCGGTGTACAACAGCGGTACCTATTGCAATGCCCGCATGCTGCTGGGCATGGCCGAGCAGGGCGATGCGCCGGCTGCCTTGGCCAAGGTCGACAAGCGTGGCGTACCGGTGCGTTCGATTCTGGTGTCCGCGGCCGTGACCCTGATCGCCGTGCTGCTCAACTACCTGATGCCTTCCAGCGCGCTGGAGCTGCTGATGTCGCTGGTCGTCGCTACCCTGGTGATCAACTGGGCCATGATCAGCTACTCGCACCTCAAGTTCCGTCAGCACCTCAACCGCACGGGTCAGAAACCCCTGTTCAAGGCGCTGTGGTACCCCTACGGCAACTACGTGGTGCTGGCCTTCGTGGTCTTGATCCTGGGCATCATGCTGCAGATTCCGGGTATCCAGGTGTCCGTCTACGCCATCCCGGTCTGGTTGCTCTGCATGTTCGTAGCTTATGTCATCAAGTCACGGCGTAAGGGCGTCATCACTGAAGCCGTTGGCAGCGCCGCCAAATAAGCGTCGTACAGTCGCCTGTAAAACCCGAAGCGTCGACCGCTTCGGGTTTTCTTTTCTGCGCGTCAGATCTGTTCCAGCAGCCACGCCCTGAATGCCCGTAGCGAAGGTAGCGCTTCGTTGCGCGGCGGATAGATCAGGTAATAGCTGCGTTGACTGGCGAATGCCAGGCCTGGGCTGTACAGCGCCCCTTTGGCCAGCTCGTCTTCCACGAGCACGCGGGGCACCAGGCCCACACCAATACCCGCCTGCACGGCCTGAATCAAGTGCGAGGTCAACTCGAAGCTTGGCCCCAGGCGCATGCTTCGGTGGGGCAGGCCATGGTGCGAGAACCATTCACCCCAGGCATGGGGGTTGTTGGCCACGTTCAACAGTAACTGCTCGCTGATGCGGGTGGGGCTCCAGTGCGGTTGTTCGTTTGCGGCCTGGGCCGGAAGGATCACCAGCAGTTCCTCGGCATGCAGGCGGTGGCTGATCAGCCCTGGCAGGTCACCGCTGGCCACGCCAATGGCTGCATCGATCTCGCTGGTGTCGAAGTCGATGGCTTCGATACGCGAATGCAAGTGCACAAGCATGCCAGGGTGCGCCTTGTAGAAGTCGTTCAGGCGCGGCAACAGCCATTTGGAGCCAAAGGTGGGCAAGGTGGCCAGGCGCAAAGTGCCGACCCCGGACTGGTAGGCCAGCGCCTGTAGGGTCGCGCCCCGAATGCGGCCCAGTGCTTCGCTGAGCTCGCGTTGGTACAGGCGGCCGACGTCCGTCAACCGTACCTGGCGACCCTCGCGGCGAAACAGGGTCAGACCCAACTGCTGTTCCAGCGCCTGAACTTGCCGGCTGACCGCGCTCTGGGTCAGCGACAGTTCAGTGGCCGCGCGGGTGTAGCTCTGGTGCCGGGCGGCCGCCTCGAAGGCCAGCAGCAGAGACATGGACGGGGTTAGGTGGCGGTAATTCATTCATGAAAGTCATCGATAGCGGCAGGATTATCCGTTTGCCCCTGGCGTAAAACTACAGGAACATTGCCACATTCGTCACTGTTGCCGGCACCACCCATGCCGCCACGACATCTTTTCCGTGAACCAGCCCTATTCCGAGGCCGTCCTTCGATGATCGCCCAGCTGCCTACCGTTGCACCTGACGCCGACTACCCGGCATTTCTCAAAGCCCTGCATGACAGTGGCTTTCGTGGCCAGATCAGCGCCGACTACGGTACCCGAACCGTCCTGGCCACCGACAATTCCATCTACCAGCGTCTGCCGCAGGCTGCGGTGTTCCCATTGGACGCCGATGATGTGGCGCGCGTCGCCACGCTGATGGGCGAGTCGCGCTTCCAGGCGATCAAGCTGACCCCGCGCGGTGGCGGCACAGGCACCAATGGCCAGTCGTTGACCGACGGCGTGGTCGTGGATTTGTCGCGGCACATGAACGGCATCCTCGAAATCAATGCCGAGCAGCGTTGGGTGCGGGTGCAGGCCGGTGTGGTCAAGGATCAGCTCAACGCCGCCCTCAAGCCCCATGGCTTGTTCTTCGCGCCTGAACTGTCCACTTCGAACCGCGCGACCGTGGGTGGCATGATCAACACCGACGCCAGCGGGCAGGGCAGTTGCACCTATGGCAAAACGCGCGACCATGTGCTTGAGCTGCACAGCATCCTGCTCGGGGGTGAGCGCCTGCACAGCCTGCCGCTTGACGAAGACGCGTTGCAGGCAGCGTGTACGGCGCCCGGTCGCGTGGGTCAGGTGTACCGCACGGCCCTGGATATCTGGGACACCCAGGCTGAACTCATCCGCACCACCTTTCCCCCGCTCAATCGCTGCCTGACCGGCTACGACCTGGCGCACCTGCGAGACGAGCAAGGCCGCTTCAACCTCAACAGCGTACTGTGCGGCGCCGAAGGGTCGCTGGGGTATGTGGTCGAGGCCAAGCTCAACGTGCTGCCGATTCCCAAGTATGCTGCCCTGGTGAACGTACGGTACGCCAGCTTCATGGATGCGCTGCGCGATGCCAATGCCTTGATGGCGCACCGGCCATTGTCCATCGAGACCGTCGATTCCAAAGTGCTTGGGCTGGCGATGAAGGACATTGTCTGGCACAGCGTCGCCGAGTATTTCCCGGCCGACCCCGAGCGCCCCACGCTGGGCATCAACCTGGTCGAGTTCTGCGGTGATGACCCCGTCGAGGTCAACGCAAAGGTCCAGGCCTTCATCGATCACCTGCGTGTCGACACCAGCGTCGAGCGCCTTGGCCATACGCTGGCCGAGGGGGCTGAGGCGGTGACCCGCGTCTACGCCATGCGCAAGCGCTCGGTTGGCCTGCTGGGCAACGTCGAAGGCGAAGTGCGGCCGCAGCCGTTCGTCGAGGACACGGCGGTGCCACCGGAAAAACTTGCCGACTACATCGCCGAGTTCCGTGCCTTGCTCGACGGCTACGGGTTGGCGTACGGCATGTTCGGGCACGTCGATGCCGGGGTTCTGCATGTGCGCCCTGCGCTGGACATGAAGGACCCGGCCCAGGCGGCATTGGTCAAGCCTGTCTCCGATGCAGTAGCTGCCTTGACCCGTCGCTACGGCGGTCTGTTGTGGGGCGAGCACGGCAAGGGCCTGCGCTCGGAGTACGTGCCCGAGTACTTTGGCGAGCTGTACCCGGCACTGCAGCGCCTCAAAGGCGCGTTCGATCCGCACAACCAGCTCAACCCCGGCAAGATCTGCACGCCGCTCGGGGCCAGCGAGGGCCTGACCAAGGTCGATGGCGTGACCTTGCGCGGCGAGCTGGATCGCACCATCGATGAGCGGGTCTGGCAGGCCTATGGCAGCGCCGTGCATTGCAACGGCAACGGTGCCTGCTACAATTACGACCCGAACGACGCCATGTGCCCGTCGTGGAAGGCGACCCGTGAAAGTCGGCACTCGCCCAAGGGGCGGGCTTCGCTCATGCGCGAATGGTTGCGTCTGCAAGGCGAGGCGGGGGTCGATGTACTGGAGGTGGCGCGCAAGCCGGTGTCCTGGGTCAAAGGGCTGCCAGCGCGGTTGCGCAACGAGCGGGCGCGGCGCCAGGGGCAGGAAGATTTTTCCCATGAAGTCTATGACGCCATGGCTGGCTGCCTGGCGTGCAAATCCTGCGCAGGACAATGCCCGATCAAAGTCAACGTACCTGACTTCCGCTCGCGCTTTCTCGAGCTGTACCACACCCGTTACCAGCGCCCCTTGCGCGACTACCTGATCGGGTCGTTGGAATTCACCATCCCGTACCTGGCCCATGCGCCTGGTCTGTACAACGCGGTGATGGGCTCGAAATGGGTCAGCCGTCTGCTGGCCGAGCAGGTGGGCATGGTCGATAGCCCGTTGATCAGCCGGTTCAACTTCCAGGCGACCCTGACGCGCTGTGGCGTGGGCGTGGCCACTGTGCCGGCGCTACGCGAACTGACACCCGCCCAGCGCGAGCGCAGCATCGTGCTGGTGCAGGATGCATTCACCCGCTACTTTGAGACGCCGTTGCTGTCGGCATTCATCGACCTGGCGCATCGCCTGGGCCACAAGGTTTTCCTGGCACCGTACAGTGCCAATGGCAAGCCGCTGCATGTTCAGGGCTTTCTGGGTGCCTTCGCCAAGGCCGCCGTGCGCAACGCCACCCAGCTCAAGGCGCTGGCCGACTGCGGGGTGCCGTTGGTCGGGCTGGATCCGGCCATGACCCTCGTCTATCGCCAGGAATACCCGAAAGTGCCTGGGCTCGAAGGGTGCCCCACCGTGCTGTTGCCTCAGGAGTGGCTGCTGAGCGCGTTGCCCGAGCAAGCGGCAGGGAGCACGTCCACCTTCCGCCTGTTGGCCCATTGCACCGAGAAGACCAACGCCCCTGCCAGCACCCGGCAGTGGGAGCAGGTGTTCGAACGCATGGGGCTCAAGCTGATCACCGAGGCCACCGGGTGCTGCGGCATGTCGGGTACCTATGGGCACGAGGCGCGCAATCAGCAGACCTCGAAGGACATCTTCGAGCAGTCGTGGGCGCTGAAACTGGATAAGGAAGGGGAGCCTTTGGCGACCGGCTATTCCTGCCGCAGTCAGGTCAAGCGCATGGCCGGGCGGCCGATGCGTCATCCATTGGAAGTGGTGTTGCAGTTCGCCAGGCGCTGAAGGGAAACTTGCTCGACCGAGCGGTGTGAAAACGTGCTGAAGCGCCAGGTGTCGATCAGCCGTTTTCACACAGCCAGTGCGCGCGGTCTAGTCCTGATCGGCGCTGGTCTGATCGTCACCTTCCTGCTCGCGGGCAGGTGCCGAGTCGGCATGGGCGGTAACGGTGGGCTCTTCTGGGTTCAGGCTTGGGAAGGGAAGATTCGGGATCTCGTGCATCTCGTCGTTCCTCGCAAGTGTGAGTGAAAAGGCTGCGCCAGGCGCGTGTGAAGCTTCAAGAAGCTGGGGCAGGATACACAAGTCTGGATGACAGTTTGGCTTTTTTCCTACGCCCGGCCCCCGCAGCGGGTCGATCAAGGCGGCTCGTGCCGCAGGCTCAAGGCTGCTCTGGCGGCATAAAAAAGGCGTGACCGGCGGCCACGCCCGTGTGAGCCCCGAGACTGAAGCCTTGGGCAGTTTACTTGCGCCCTTCGGCCGTCTCGGCCACTTTGTCGGTGCGTGCGCACATGATGAAGTCGTTACGGTGCAGGCCTTTGATCGAGTGGCTCCACCAGGTAACGGTCACCTTGCCCCACTCGGTCAGCAGCCCTGGGTGATGGCCTTCGGCCTCGGCAATTTCCCCGACGGCATTGGTGAACGCCAGGGCGTGCTTGAAATTCTTGAACAAAAATACGCGCTCAAGCTCCATGTGCCCGTCACGCACTTCGATGTTCCAGTCCGGTATTTCGCGAATCAGCTCGGCAAGCTCCTGCTCGCTGACTTTCGGTGCATCGGCGCGGCAGGCTTCGCAGTGGGCTTGGTTCAAGGCATTCATACGTTCTTATCCATGTGGCGTTGTGAGTGGCAAGCAGCGGTCAAGCGGCAACCTTGGGTGGAAACTTCGGCGCGTGCAACCCCAGCTGTTGGGCTTGCGCGACCATGCCCATGATGTCTTCATGAGCCAGGTCGAACAGGCGCTTGAGCTCTGGCAGTATGAAGTACACCGGCTGCAGGATGTCGATCCGGTAAGGGGTGCGCATGGCCTCGATGGGGTCGAAGGCCTGGTGCTCCGGTTCGCCGGACAGGCTGTAGACCGTCTCTTTGGGCGAGGACAAAATGCCGCCGCCGTAGATCTTGCGGCCGTTGGGTGTGTCCATCAGGCCGAATTCGATGGTCATCCAGTACAGGCGCGCCAGGTAAACACGCTGTTCTTTCGTGGCGGCCAAGCCCAGCTTGCCGTAGGTATGGGTGAATTCGGCGAACCAGGGGTTGGTCAGCAGCGGGCAGTGGCCGAAGATTTCGTGGAAGATGTCTGGTTCCTGGAGGTAGTCCAGTTCTTCGGGTGTGCGAATGAATGTCGCCACCGGGAAGCGCTTGCTGGCGAGCAGCTCGAAGAACGTCTGGAACGGAATCAATGCCGGAACCCGAGCGACCTGCCAGCCGGTGGTTGCCCCCAGCACCTTGTTGATCTCGCCCAGCTGCGGAATGCGGTCATGAGGGAGCTTCAACTGCTCGATACCGTCGAGGTATTCCTGACAGGCACGCCCTTCGATCACCTTCAGTTGGCGGGTGATCAACGTGTTCCACACGCCATGCTCCTGCTGCGGGTAATCGATGAAGCCCTGGGCATCCGGCTCGCGGGCCACGTACTGGGTGTGCTTCATGAAGGTCTCCTGGTCGGCTCTTGTCGTTATGTACAGGTAGGCATCAGAAATAACCCTTTATTGCTCGGTGCACACCTACTTATGCAAGGGCTAGAGCGCAGGCAAACACGCTATCTTGTAAGGATAATTTTACAAATCCGCTATTTTGTCCCAACATCAAGCGCCTGCGATGATCGTTAGCGGTCATTTCGTCAGCATTTCTTTACAAGTTTTCCGCTCAGACGGGAAGTTTTTGCCAGGCGTACCCTCTATGCGTATCAAAGTGCACTGCCAGAACCGTATCGGTATTCTGCGCGACATCCTCAACCTGCTGGTCGAATACGGCATCAACGTATTGCGGGGCGAAGTGGGTGGGGACCATGGCAACGCCATCTACCTGCACTGCCCGAACCTCATCAACCTTCAGTTCCAGGCCCTGCGCCCCAAGTTCGAGGCCATTACGGGCGTGTTCGGCGTCAAACGCGTGGGGCTGATGCCTAGCGAGCGCCGGCACATGGAGCTCAATGCCCTGTTAGGGGCGCTGGAGTTTCCCGTGCTCTCGATCGACATGGGTGGCAGCATTGTGGCGGCGAACCGATCGGCGGCCCAATTGCTGGGGGTGCGAGTCGACGAAGTGCCCGGCCTGCCTCTGGCTCGCTACGTGGACGACTTCGACCTGCCGGAACTGGTGCGTAGCAACAAGTCGCGTATCAACGGCCTGCGGGTACAGGTCAGGGGCCATGTGTTCCTGGCCGACATCGCGCCGCTGCAATCGGAGCATGACGACAGCGAAGCGTTGGCTGGCGCCGTGCTCACCTTGCACCGTGCCGATCGCATCGGTGAGCGTATCTACAATGTGCGCAAGCAGGAGTTGCGGGGGTTCGACAGCATTTTCCAGAGTTCACGTCTGATGGCTGCCGTTGTCCGTGAAGCCAGGCGAATGGCGCCGCTGGATGCACCGCTGTTGATCGAGGGGGAGACCGGCACCGGCAAGGAGCTTCTGGCCAGGGCGTGCCACCTGGCCAGCCCGCGTGGACAATCACCGCTGATGGCGCTCAACTGCGCCGGCTTGCCTGAGTCGATGGCCGAGACAGAGCTGTTCGGCTACGGGCCGGGCGCCTTCGAGGGCGCCCGCGCCGAAGGCAAGCTGGGGCTGCTGGAGCTGACGGCCGGCGGCACGCTGTTTCTCGATGGCGTGGCTGAAATGAGCCCGCGGCTTCAGGTGAAGTTGCTGCGGTTCTTGCAAGACGGATGTTTTCGGCGTGTGGGCAGCGACGAGGAGGTCTATCTGGATGTGCGGGTGATCTGCGCCACGCAGGTGGACCTGTCCGAGCTCTGTGCCCGGGGCGAGTTCCGGCAGGACCTGTACCACCGGCTCAATGTGCTGTCATTGCACATTCCGCCCTTGCGCGAGTGCATGGATGGGCTTGATGGGCTGGTGCAGTATTTTCTCGATCAGGCCAGTCGGCAGATCGGATGCGCCATGCCTCGCCTGGCGCCGGGGGCGATGCAAAAGTTGGCCAGCTATGAGTGGCCGGGTAACGTTCGACAGTTGGAAAACGTGGTGTTCCAGGCTGTGTCGTTATGTGAAAACGGTGTGGTCAAGACTGAACATGTGCGATTGCCCGATTATGGCGTGCGACAGCCTTTGGGTGATTTTTCACTGGACGGTGCATTGTCCGATATTGTCGGGCGTTTTGAAAAAGCCGTATTGGAAAGTTTGCTCAAGGAGTTTCCAAGCAGCCGAGCATTGGGCAAGCGCCTGGGTGTATCGCACACGACCATTGCCAATAAGTTGAAAGATTATTCACTGGGCAAATCGGCAGGGCACTGAGTGGGCGGTGATAAGTGTAGGGGCCTGTTGCTTCTAACTTTTGAGTGTTACTTGTGTGCAGACGGCCGCGAAGGGGGTCATTCGGCCCCCTTGGTCGCCGCGCTGTCAGCCGTTTGAGCAGCCATTGCCCATCACGCGGTATTCCAGCACGTGGGTATGGCCTTGCGAGTCGGCGTAGGTCATGCGAGCAGGCACTACGCCGCAGACATTGGGGATTTCACTCATGGAAATGACGTGGTCGATGTCCAGGTGTTGCGAGTAACTGTACTGTTCAACCGGTGCCTGTTCGGCGGCCTGGGCTTCGTCGGCCATGGCCGTCCCGCACAGACTGCCCAGCAGTACTACCATTAAAGCTTTCATGTTTAATCTGCCTGTTTAAAGTCGTCAGGGTGCGCGCAGTGCGTCAGGCACTACGACAACCGTTAAGGTATTGATCACGTTTGCAGAAAATTGACAGTTGCCTTCGTGGGGGCGGTTACAGGTTGTCAATCTTCTTGCCGTTGCTGGCGAGATCAATTCTAGAACTGTGGCCCAGGCTGAAACAGTGGGGCTTTTGATAAAGTCTGTTGGTGAAATTGGTAACAATCTGCGAGGCCTTTAACCTGGCAGGCAGCAAAATGCCCGCGCCTGAGCGGTTGCGACCTGATCGACTGGCAAATTACTACCAACGTCGAATGGCGGTTATCGCTCTGGTACAGTTACATCGGTCCCATACAAAAACAACTATTACACCGAGGTAAACACGATGAGTGCGGCTCCACTGTATCCCGTTCGTCCCGAGATCGCGGCCACTACCCTGACAGACGAGGCCACCTACAAGGCCATGTACCAGCAGTCGGTGATCAACCCGGACGGCTTCTGGCGTGAGCAGGCCCAGCGCATTGACTGGATCAAGCCCTTCACCAAGGTCAAGCAGACCTCCTTCGATGACCACCATGTGGACATTAAATGGTTTGCCGACGGCACTCTGAACGTTTCCTCCAACTGCCTGGACCGCCATCTGGAAGAGCGTGGCGATCAACTGGCCATCATTTGGGAAGGCGACGACCCCTCCGAACACCGCAACATCACCTACCGCGAACTGCATGAGCAGGTGTGCAAGTTCGCCAACGCCTTGCGTGGGCAGGACGTGCACCGCGGCGATGTGGTCACCATCTACATGCCGATGATCCCAGAGGCTGTGGTCGCCATGCTGGCCTGCGCCCGTATCGGTGCAATCCATTCAGTCGTATTCGGTGGGTTCTCGCCCGAGGCCCTGGCAGGGCGCATCATCGATTGCAAGTCCAAGGTGGTGATCACGGCGGACGAAGGCGTGCGCGGCGGTCGCCGTACACCGCTCAAGGCCAACGTCGACCTGGCGCTGACCAACCCTGAAACCAGCAGCGTGCAGAAGATCATCGTCTGCAAGCGCACCGGCGGCGACATCGCCTGGCACCAGCACCGCGACATCTGGTACGAAGACCTGATGAAAGTGGCCTCCAGCCACTGCGCGCCGAAGGAAATGGGGGCTGAGGAAGCCCTGTTCATCCTCTATACCTCCGGCTCGACCGGCAAGCCCAAGGGCGTGCTGCACACCACCGGTGGCTACCTGGTGTACGCGGCGCTGACCCATGAGCGCGTGTTCGACTACCGCCCGGGCGAGGTGTACTGGTGCACCGCCGACGTCGGTTGGGTCACGGGCCATAGCTACATCGTCTACGGCCCGCTCGCCAACGGTGCCACCACCGTGTTGTTCGAAGGTGTGCCGAACTACCCGGACATCACCCGCGTGTCCAAGATCGTCGACAAGCACAAAGTCAACATCCTCTACACCGCACCCACCGCCATCCGCGCCATGATGGCCGAAGGGCAGGCGGCGGTGGACGGTGCCGACGGTTCCAGCCTGCGCCTGCTGGGCTCTGTGGGCGAGCCGATCAACCCCGAAGCCTGGAACTGGTACTACAAGACCGTGGGCAAGGAGCGTTGCCCGGTCGTCGACACCTGGTGGCAGACCGAAACCGGCGGCATCCTCATCAGCCCGTTGCCAGGGGCGACGGCGCTCAAGCCAGGCTCGGCCACGCGCCCGTTCTTTGGCGTGGTCCCGGCCCTGGTGGACAACCTGGGCAACCTGATCGAAGGCGCGACCGAGGGCAACCTGGTGATCCTCGATTCATGGCCAGGCCAGTCGCGCTCGCTGTACGGTGACCACGACCGGTTCGTCGATACCTACTTCAAGACCTTCCGGGGCATGTACTTCACCGGTGACGGCGCGCGCCGCGACGAGGACGGCTACTACTGGATCACCGGTCGCGTGGATGACGTGCTGAACGTCTCGGGCCACCGCATGGGCACCGCCGAGATCGAAAGTGCCATGGTGGCGCATGCGAAGGTGGCCGAGGCCGCGGTGGTGGGCGTGCCGCACGACATCAAGGGCCAGGGTATCTACGTCTACGTCACCCTCAATGCCGGCGTCGAGCCAAGCGAGCAACTGCGCCTTGAACTGAAGAACTGGGTGCGCAAGGAAATCGGCCCGATCGCTTCGCCGGATGTGATCCAGTGGGCGCCAGGGTTGCCAAAGACCCGTTCGGGCAAGATCATGCGCCGCATCCTGCGCAAGATCGCAACCGCCGAGTATGACGCACTGGGGGATATCTCGACCTTGGCAGACCCAGGTGTCGTGCAGCACCTGATCGACACGCACAAGGCCATGAGCTTGGCCACGGCTTGACGGCACCGCGCGCGGCCCGAGATCCAAGCTTGATGGCAAGGTAATTTGGGTCGCGCCGGCAGTACGCCAGCGTCCAATATCGGCCCCGCCGGGTGAACCGGCGGGGTTTTTGCTTTAAGAGACGGCTGAATCTGCTACCCGACAGTGATCGGTTACTTTCTGTCACCGGCAATGCGCTATAGCGGGGCGCCTGGAAACACTTCGCGCTGTTTGAGGGCATTTGGGCTGTCATGTGTGTCGGTCTATCACGCTACACTTGCCGTCCCACAAGGGTTTGCCAATAATAGGCCCAGGATTTGCTAGATTCATGGGTTCAATTTCTTGCGCTTTTGCATATTCTGCATTGGCTGTCAACATCGCCCGTAGCGGTTTCAAGCGCTTCTGTAAGTAGTTGTCGCTTTGAAGAAATTTCGACTACCGGGCTGTCGTTAAAATGCCATTCACTCGCTCGTGGTCTGCGACCTTGGTCGAACCCTGCGCGGCTCGCGTTGTAACCATTCGCATATCGGGCAGCTGTTACCTGCCTTGTATTGCCCCGTACCGATGGAGTTACCTGATGAAGAAGCTCGCACTGCTTGGCGCCCTGGCGCTGTCCGTGTTTTCCCTGGTATCGCAGGCCGATGAAAAACCGCTGAAAATCGGTATCGAAGCGGCTTACCCTCCCTTCGCTTTCAAGCAGCCCGATGGCAGCATCGCCGGCTTCGACTACGACATCGGCAATGCCCTGTGCGAAGAGATGAAAGCCAAGTGCACCTGGGTCGAGCAGGAGTTCGACGGCCTGATTCCTGCGCTCAAGGTGCGCAAGATCGACGCCATCCTGTCTTCGATGTCCATCACCGAGGACCGCAAGAAGTCGGTGGACTTCACCAAGCGTTACTACCTCACCCCGGCGCGTCTGGTCATGAAGGAGGGTACCGCGGTTACCGACAGCCTCGATGAGCTCAAGGGCAAGAAGATTGGCGTGCAGCGTGGCTCGATCCACGATCGCTTCGCCAAGGAAGTGCTCGCGCCCAAAGGGGCCACCGTGGTGCCTTACGGCACCCAGAACGAAATCTACCTCGACGTGGCGGCTGGCCGCCTGGACGGCACCGTGGCCGATGCCACCCTGTTGGAAGATGGCTTCCTCAAGACCGATGCCGGCAAGGGCTTCGCGTTCGTCGGTCCGGCCTTCACCGACGTGAAGTACTTCGGTGACGGCGTCGGCATTGCCGTGCGCAAGGGTGACAAGGCCAACGTCGATCGTATCAATGCGGCCATCGATGCCATCCGTGCCAACGGCAAGTACAAAGAGATCGAGAAGAAATACTTCAACTTCGACATCTACGGCCCAGACGCGAACTGAGTCAGCCGTCAACCGCTGTGCAATGGTGCAAACAGCAGGAGCGCTGAGGTTTGCACCATTTTTCATTCTCTAGGTCGAGGACCTCAACATGTTGAAAGGCTACGGGGCAGTCATCCTCGATGGGGCGTGGCTGACGCTACAGCTCGCCCTTTCGTCGATGGCCCTGGCCATCGTGCTCGGCCTGATCGGCGTGGCACTGCGCTTGTCGCCGGTGCGCTGGCTGGCCTGGCTGGGCGACCTGTATTCCACGGTCATTCGCGGCATACCGGATCTGGTACTGATCCTGCTGATCTTCTATGGCGGGCAGGACATCATCAATCGCGTGGCGCCGCTGGTGGGCTACGACGACTACATCGACCTGAACCCGCTGCTGGCAGGTATCGGGACGCTGGGCTTCATTTTCGGCGCCTACCTCTCGGAAACGTTCCGGGGTGCATTCCTGGGCATTCCAAAAGGCCAGGCCGAGGCGGGTGTCGCCTACGGCATGAATGCCCGGCAGGTGTTCTTCCGCATCCAGGTGCCGCAAATGATTCGCCTGGCGATTCCAGGTTTTACCAACAACTGGCTGGTGCTGACCAAGGCCACGGCGTTGATTTCGGTGGTCGGCCTGCAGGACATGATGTTCAAGGCCAAGCAGGCGGCCGATGCCACCCGTGAACCCTTCACCTTCTTCCTGGCAGTGGCCGCCTTGTACCTGGTGCTGACCAGTGTCTCGCTGCTGGCGCTGAAGTATCTGGAGCGCCGCTACTCGGTGGGTGTCAAGGTGACCGAACTATGATCTTCGACTACAACGTGGTCTGGGAAGCGTTGCCGATGTATTTCGACGGCCTGCTCACCACCCTCAAGCTGCTGGCGGTCTCGTTGTTCTTCGGCTTGCTGGCGGCCATTCCGCTGGGCTTGATGCGCGTGTCAAAGCGCCCGTGGGTCAACCTGCCGGCCTGGCTGTACACCTACGTCATTCGTGGCACGCCCATGCTGGTGCAGCTGTTCCTGATCTACTACGGCCTGGCCCAGTTCGAAGCCGTGCGGGCCAGCGTGTTCTGGCCCTTGCTGTCCAGCGCGACCTTCTGCGCGTGCCTGGCCTTCGCCATCAACACCAGTGCCTACACCGCCGAGATCGTTGCCGGCAGCCTCAAGGCCACGCCCCACGGCGAGATCGAGGCGGCCAAGGCCATGGGCATGTCGCGCATGAAGATGTACCGACGCATCCTGCTGCCGTCTGCGCTGCGCCGTGCGCTGCCGCAATACAGCAATGAAGTGATCATGATGCTGCAAACCACCAGCCTGGCATCGATCGTGACCCTGATCGACATCACAGGTGCCGCACGCACGGTCAATGCTCAGTACTACCTGCCTTTCGAGGCCTACATCACGGCGGGCGTGTTCTACCTGTGCCTGACCTTCATCCTGGTGCGCCTGTTCAAGATGGCCGAACGCCGCTGGCTCGGCTACCTGGCGCCGCGCAAGCACTGACCGCTCTGTGAGAATCGACAGCATGTACAAACTCCAAGTCCAAGACCTGCACAAGCGCTACGGCAGCCACGAGGTCCTCAAGGGTGTTTCTCTGGCGGCCAAGGCAGGCGATGTCATCAGCATCATCGGCTCCAGTGGCTCGGGCAAGTCCACCTTCCTGCGCTGCATCAATCTGCTGGAGCAGCCCCATGCGGGCAAGATACTGCTCAACAACGAAGAGCTGAAACTGACCCCCGGCAAGGATGGCGCACTCAAGGCAGCCGATGCGCGCCAACTGCAACGCATGCGCTCGCGCCTGGCGATGGTGTTCCAGCATTTCAACCTGTGGTCGCACATGACGGCGCTGGAGAACATCATCGAAGCGCCGGTGCATGTGCTGGGGGTCAGCCGCAAGGAGGCGCTTGAGAAGGCCGAGCACTACCTTGAGAAGGTCGGGGTCGCCCACCGCAAGGATGCCTTCCCAGGCCACATGTCCGGTGGCGAACAGCAGCGGGTGGCCATTGCACGGGCGCTGGCCGTTGAACCTGAGGTCATGCTGTTCGACGAACCGACCTCGGCCCTGGACCCTGAGCTGGTCGGCGATGTGCTCAAGGTGATGCAGGCATTGGCCCAGGAAGGCCGGACCATGGTGGTGGTAACCCACGAAATGGGCTTTGCCCGCGAGGTGTCGAACCAGTTGGTGTTCCTGCACAAGGGTCTGGTCGAGGAGACCGGCTGCCCACGCGAGGTGCTGGCCAACCCGCGTTCGGAACGCCTGAAGCAGTTCCTGTCCGGCAGCCTGAAGTAAAAGCTGCTTTTCTGCACCACGATAGGGCATGCTGCGTGTCACGCGCAGCCTGACCCGGCGCATCGAATCGAACGATCTCAGGTTTCGGACCTTACCCTATGACCACCCAGCGAATCGGTTTTCTCATCTGGCCCAGCACCCGGCCACTGACCCTGGCGCTGGCCGAAGAAGTCCTGCAGGTGGCGCAGCGGGTCCATCCCGATGTGGTGTACGAAACACTGTTCCTGCAGGCCGAAGCCCCGGTCGAAGGCAGCTGGCGCATGCCGGGCGAGCCCTGGAACGGGCGCCTGGAAGGGTGCCACAAGCTGTTTCTGATGGCCGATGAAGCGCCGGGCAACATCGGGGCTGGCCTGTCGACAGCGCTCAAGCAATTGGCCCGAAGCGGCTGCATGATTGGCGGGTTGTCTGCCGGGGTCTATCCACTGGCCATGCTCGGCCTGCTCGATGGCTATCGCGCGGCCGTGCATTGGCGCTGGCAGGACGATTTTGCCGAGCGGTTCCCCAAGGTCATCGCCACCAGCCACCTGTTCGATTGGGACCGCGATCGCCTGACGGCCTGCGGCGGCATGGCGGTAACCGACCTGTTGCTGGCAGTGCTGGCCCGGGACCATGGCGCTGAGCTGGCAGGCGCGGTGTCCGAGGAACTGGTGGTCGAGCGTATTCGCGAGGGCGGTGAGCGCCAGCGCATTCCGCTGCAGAACCGGCTGGGCTCGAGCCACCCCAAGCTCACTCAGGCAGTGCTGTTGATGGAAGCCAACATCGAGGAGCCGCTGACCACCGATGAAATTGCCCAGCATGTCTGCGTGTCACGGCGACAGCTCGAGCGCATCTTCAAACAGTACCTGAGCCGGGTGCCGAGCCAGTATTACCTGGAGCTGCGCCTGAACAAGGCACGGCAGATGCTGATGCAGACCAGCAAGTCCATCATCCAGATAGGCCTGTCGTGCGGCTTCTCCTCCGGCCCGCATTTCTCCAGCGCCTACCGCAACTTCTTTGGCGCCACGCCCCGTGAAGACCGCAATCAGCGACGCAACAGCAGCCCGTTCGAACTGAGCTCCGCGCCGGCTGAAAAAGGCTAGTCGACGTGTCAGCGCGGCCGGGCTGCACAACTAGGTGAACACCCGTTCACCCAGCTTCTTCTCTGCCGTACACTGCGCGATTGCGACAGTGTTTGTCGCATTGCCGAAAGCCCGCCCGAATGCCGGTTTTGCGCTGTAACAAGTTGTCGCTTGGCCGCAAGGCCACGCGTTCTTCGTTCCTTACAATCCCCCCATCGCTCGCCACTTTCAGGTCAGCGATCCTCTTCAGGAGACTCAGATGTCCGTTGAGCAAGCCCCGGTGCTACGTGCCGATTTCGATCAGGTCATGGTCCCCAACTATTCCCCGGCGGCCTTCATTCCTGTGCGAGGCGAGGGCTCCCGTGTCTGGGACCAGACTGGCCGCGAATTGATCGACTTTGCCGGTGGCATCGCCGTCAATGCACTGGGTCATTGCCATCCGGCTTTGGTCAAGGCACTGACCGATCAGGCCAATACCCTGTGGCATGTATCCAACGTCTTCACCAACGAGCCGGCCCTGCGCCTGGCTCACAAACTGGTAGAGGCCACGTTTGCCGATCGCGCGTTCTTCTGCAATTCCGGCGCCGAATCCAACGAGGCGGCGTTCAAGTTGGCCCGCCGGGTAGCCCATGATCGCTTCGGCCCTGAAAAGCACGAGATCATCGCAACGCTCAACAGCTTCCACGGCCGCACGTTGTTTACCGTGAGCGTGGGTGGTCAGCCAAAATATTCCGATGGTTTCGGGCCCAAAATCACCGGGATCAGCCACGTGCCCTACAACGACCTGGAAGCGTTGAAAGCGCAGATTTCCGACAAGACCTGCGCTGTCGTGATCGAGCCGATCCAGGGTGAAAGCGGTGTGGTCCCGGCTGACAAGGCCTATCTGGAAGGCGCGCGCGCCTTGTGCGACCAGCACAATGCCTTGCTGATATTCGATGAAGTACAGACCGGTGTCGGTCGTACCGGGTCGCTGTACGCCTACCAGCACTACGGCGTGACGCCCGACATCCTGACCAGCGCCAAGAGCCTGGGCGGCGGCTTCCCGATTGGCGCCATGCTCACCACCAATGACCTGGCCAAGCACCTGGCTGTCGGCACCCACGGTACGACTTACGGGGGCAACCCGCTGGGCTGCGCGGTGGCCTGCGCCGTGCTGGATGTGATCAACACCCCGCAGACCCTGGCGGGCATCAAGGCCAAGCACGAACGATTCAAGGCCCGTCTGGAGCAGATCGGTCGTGACAATGGGCTGTTCAGTCATGTCCGCGGCGTGGGCCTGCTGATCGGTTGTGTGCTTTCCGAGGCCTGGCAGGGCAAGGCCAAGGACGTGCTCAATGCCGCCGAGAAAGAAGGCGTCATGGTGTTGCAGGCAGGGCCTGACGTGGTGCGTTTTGCCCCTAGCCTGGTTGTCGAAGATGCCGACATCGAGGAAGGCCTGCAGCGCTTCGAACGTGCCGTGGTCACCTTGACCCAAGGCTGAGCCGGCTCGCAGGGTTGGCGCCGCGCCGGTTGCGACACCGGCCGGTGAGCCCGGATTCCAACGCAGGCGCCTGGCGCCTGCCTTTTTCACGCGCCGCCATTGGCAGCGCGTTTTCCAAGGAGTGACACCATGCTGGTGATGCGCCCGGCGCAAATGGCTGATCTGAACGAAGTGCAGCGAATGGCTGCGGACAGCCCCATTGGTGTCACCTCGTTGCCGGACGACAGCGCTCGGCTGGGCGACAAGATCGCCGCCTCCGAAACTTCCTTCGCCGCCGAGGTGAGCTTCAACGGCGAGGAACGCTACTTCTTCGTACTCGAAGACAGTGAGACCGGCAAGCTGGCTGGCTGCTCGGCCATCGTTGCCTCGGCAGGCTATTCCGAGCCTTTCTACAGTTTTCGTAACGAAACCTTCGTTCACGCCTCGCGGGAACTGAAGATCCACAACAAGATTCACGTCCTGTCGCTGTGTCACGATTTGACCGGCAACAGTTTGCTGACCAGCTTCTACGTGCTGCCCGAGCTTGTGGGCAGTGGGTGGGCCGAACTCAATTCCCGGGGTCGCCTGTTGTTCATGGCATCGCACCCCGAGCGGTTCGCCGAGTCGGTTGTGACGGAAATCGTAGGCTTCAGCGACGAGCAGGGCGAGTCGCCTTTCTGGGACGCCATCGGGCGCAACTTCTTCGACTTGAGCTACGCCGATGCCGAGCGCCTGTGCGGCCTCAAAAGCCGCACGTTCCTGGCTGAACTGATGCCCCATTACCCTATCTACGTGCCGTTGCTGCCTGACGCTGCGCAGGAAGCCATGGGCCAGGTGCACCCGCGGGCGCAGATCACCTTCGACATCCTCATGCGCGAAGGCTTCGAAACCGAGCACTACATCGACATCTTCGATGGCGGCCCGACCCTGCATGCCCGTACCTCCGGTATTCGTTCGATTGCACAAAGCCGCGTGGCGCCCGTGAAAGTCGAGCCGGTGGCGGCCCGCGGCACGCGGCCGTACCTGGTCTGCAATGGCCAGCTGCAAGATTACCGTGCCGTGCTGGTGGAATTGGACTGGGTACCTGGCAAGCCCGTCAGCCTGAGCCAGGAGGTGGCCGACGCCCTGGGCGTGGGCGAGGGTGCCAGTGTGCGGCTGGTCGCGGCCTGAGCGCCGACCGCCATCTTGCAGGATTAGCAGAGTTTCGCGCCGGTTGATGCCGCCGCACAAGGAGATAGCATGATCGTTCGTCCTGTACGCAGCAGCGACCTGCCTGCGTTGATCGAATTGGCACGCAGCACCGGCACCACGGGGCTGACCACGCTGCCTGCCAACGAGGAACGCCTGGAGCATCGCGTAGGGTGGGCGGAAAAGAGCTTTCGCGGTGAAGCCGAGCGCGGTGATACCGACTACCTCTTCGTGCTGGAAAACGACGAAGGGCTGGTCGTGGGCATCAGTGCAATCGCTGGCGCCGTAGGCTTGCGCGAGCCTTGGTACAACTACCGCGTCGGGCTCACCGTCAGTGCGTCCCAGGAATTGAAGATCTACCGCGAGATACCCACGCTGTTCCTGGCCAACGACCTGACCGGCAATTCCGAGCTGTGCTCGCTGTTCCTGCGCCATGACTACCGCTCAGGGCTCAATGGTCGGCTGTTGTCCCGGGCGCGCATGCTGTTCATCGCCGAGTTTCCCGAGCTGTTCGGTCAGAAGATCATGGCGGAGATGCGTGGCATGTCCGATGCCCAGGGGCGCTCGCCGTTCTGGGAAAGCCTGGGGCGCCACTTCTTCAAGATGGAGTTCAGCCAGGCCGACTACCTGACGGGTGTGGGCAACAAGTCTTTCATCGCCGAGCTGATGCCCAGGTTCCCGCTTTACACCTGCTTCCTGTCCGAAGCGGCGCGCAGCGTGATCGGCCGGGTGCATGCCGACACCGAGCCAGCATTGGCCATGCTCAAGCAGGAAGGCTTCACCTATCAGGGGTACGTGGACATTTTCGACGCAGGGCCTGCCATCGAATGCGACACGGCCCGCATCCGCGCGGTACGCGACAGCCAGACACTGGTACTGGCCATCGGTACGCCTGGTGAGGATGCCACGCCCTTCATCATCCACAACCGTAAGCGCGACGACTGCCGCATCACGGCCGCCCCGGCTCGGCTGGCGGCGGGCACCTTGGTGGTCGACCCGCTGACGGCCAAGCGCCTGCGCATGGGTGCAGGCGACAACGTGCGGGCCGTGCCCCTGTCGGCCGCCCGGGAGGGCCAGTAAATGACCACGCATTACATCGGCGGTAACTGGGTAGCAGGGCGCGGCGAGCACCTGGCATCGCTCAACCCGGTGAGCCAGGCGACCGTCTGGCAAGGTCAAGGGGCTGATGCAGGCCAGGTGCGGACTGCCGTACAGGCCGCGCGCCAGGCGTTCCCCGCCTGGGCGCACATGAGCCTGCAGGGGCGCATCGAGGTGCTTGAACAGTTTGCCGCGCAGCTAAAACAGCATGCCGACGCGCTGGCCTATTGCATTGGTGAGGAAACCGGCAAGCCCTTGTGGGAATCGGCTACCGAAGTCACCAGCATGATCAACAAGGTGGCGATCTCGGTGCAGAGCTACCGTGAACGCACCGGCGAGAAGAGCGGCCCACTGGCTGACGCCACTGCAGTGCTGCGGCACAAGCCACATGGCGTGGTGGCGGTATTCGGGCCTTACAACTTCCCCGGTCATTTGCCGAACGGGCATATCGTCCCGGCGCTGCTGGCTGGCAACTGCGTAGTGTTCAAGCCCAGTGAGCTGACGCCCAAGGTGGCCGAGCTGACCGTCAATTGCTGGATTGCCGCCGGCCTGCCTACCGGGGTGTTGAACCTGGTGCAAGGGGGGCGTGACACGGGTGTGGCCTTGGCCGCCGACCCTGGCATCGATGGCTTGTTCTTCACGGGCTCCAGTGGTACCGGCCATCTGCTGCACCAGCAGTTCGCCGGCCGCCCCGACAAGATTCTGGCCCTGGAGATGGGCGGGAACAATGCGCTGGTGGTGGACGAGGTCCAGGACCTCGACGCTGCGGTCTACACCATCGTTCAGTCGGCGTTCATTTCGGCCGGCCAGCGCTGCACCTGCGCGCGCCGACTGCTGGTGCCGCAGGGCCCATGGGGCGATCAGTTGCTGGCGCGGCTGGTTCAGGTGAGCCGCACCCTGGCCGTGGGCGCTTTCGATCAGCAACCAGCCCCATTCATGGGCTCGGTGATTTCCCTGCAGGCGGCGCACGCGCTGCTGGCCGCCCAGGCCGAGCTGATCGCCGGGGGCGGCGTCAGCTTGCTGGAGATGACGCAGCCGCAGCATGACGCCGCCTTGCTGACCCCGGGTATCGTCGATGTCACGGACGTGGCACCGCGCAAGGACGAGGAGTTTTTCGGGCCGCTGTTGCAGGTGCTGCGCTACCCCGATTTCGAGGCGGCCATTGCCGAAGCCAACAACACCCGCTATGGCCTGGCTGCCGGGTTGCTCAGCGACTCCCAGGCCCGCTACGAGCATTTCTGGCTCCACAGCCGCGCAGGCATCGTCAACTGGAACCGCCAGCTTACCGGCGCTGCCAGCAGCGCGCCGTTCGGTGGGGTGGGCGCCAGTGGCAATCACCGGGCAAGCGCCTACTACGCAGCCGACTACTGCGCCTACCCCGTCGCGTCGCTGGAGGCCACCGGCCTGACCTTGCCGGCAACCCTGGCGCCGGGCGTCACACTATAACGATGGTCGGAGCCTTGCCGATGAAAGCATACGAAGTGAATTTTGACGGCCTGGTGGGGCCCACCCACAACTACGGTGGCCTGTCCTACGGCAACGTGGCCTCTCAAAGTAACAGCCACCAGGGGTCCAACCCGCGCGAAGCGGCGCGCCAGGGGCTGGCGAAGATGAAGGCGCTGGCCGACCTTGGCTTCCAGCAAGGGGTGCTGGCGCCTCAGGAGCGCCCCGATGTGGCCGCACTGCGCCAGCTTGGCTTCGCCGGCACCGATGCCCAGGTGATCCAGCGCGCCGCACGGGAGGCCATGCCGTTGCTGGTGGCCAGTTGCTCAGCGTCGAGCATGTGGGTGGCCAACGCCGCGACAGTCAGCCCCAGCGCCGACACGGCCGATGGACGGGTGCACTTCACTGCCGCCAACCTCAACTGCAAATACCATCGCAGTATCGAGCACCCCACCACCAGCCGCGTGCTGGCAGCGATGTTCAGGGACGAGGCGCATTTCAGCCACCATCCCGCCTTGCCGGGCGTCGCCCAATTCGGCGATGAGGGCGCCGCGAACCACACGCGGTTCTGCCACGATTATGGGCAGGCTGGGGTCGAATTTTTCGTCTATGGCCGCAGTGCCTTCGACAACCGTTACCCCGCTCCGCAGAAGTACCCAGCCCGCCAGACCCTCGAGGCGTCCCAGGCCGTGGCCCGCCTGCACGGGCTCAGCGCCGACGCGGTGGTCTATGCTCAGCAGAACCCCGCTGTGATCGATCAAGGTGTGTTTCACAACGATGTGATCGCGGTCGGTAATGGGGAGGTGCTGTTCTACCATGAGGATGCGTTTCTCGACACCGAGGCCGTGCTCACCGAGCTTCGCATCAAGCTGGCCGCCAAGGGCGGTGAGTTGCAGGCCATTTGCGTGCCGCGTGCCACCGTATCGGTAGAAGATGCCGTGCGCTCCTACCTGTTCAATAGCCAGTTGCTCAGCCGCGACGATGGGTCGATGCTGCTGGTGGTGCCGGAAGAGTGCCGCAACAATGAGCGGGTCTGGGCGTATCTGCAGCAGCTTACCCGCCTGGGCACGGCGGTGCGGGAGGTGCAGGTGTTCGACCTCAAGCAGAGCATGCAAAACGGCGGCGGGCCGGCTTGCCTGCGCCTTCGCGTGGCCTTGAACGAAACGGAACTGGCGGCGGTGAACCAAGGCGTTATCATGAGCGCCCCGTTGTACGAGACACTGCTGCAGTGGGTCGATCGGCACTACCGCGACCGTCTGGTCGACGCTGACCTGGCCGATCCGCTGTTGTTGCAGGAGTGCCGTACGGCACTGGACGAATTGACCCAGATACTCAAGTTGGGCTCGGTATACCCGTTCCAACGCCAACCTTGAAGAGAGAATTGCAATGACCGACGCCCTGCGCCTGATCCTGGAAGATGAAGACGGCACTCAGCTGGAAACTTCGTGCACGCGCTTTGCCGTGATGTGGCAAGGCAAGGAAGTATGGATCCAGCAGGACGGCCGTGGCCAACTGCTGATCGGGGTGGATGTGGAGGAGGGCGATGCCGAGTATGCCAACCTGCTGCTGCGCCCCCTGGCGACCAACCTGGTCAGCCTGCAACTGGAAATGGAGCCGGCCGACGTGGGCGAAGACGACGACCACGTTCACGGCCCGGACTGCGGCCACCATCACTGAGGACGCCCGCCATGCTCGCCCTTGGCAAACTGCTTGAGCTGACCCTCACCGGCCATGAACCGGCCGAGAAGACCCAAGTGACGTCCAGGGGCGTGCGCCTTCGCTGGCTGGGGCAGGGTGCCCTGGAAGTGAGCCCCAGCGCCGCTGACGACTGCGGCCTGGACCTGTTGCTGTCTGCAGGTATCCACGGCAACGAGACGGCCCCGATCGAGTTGCTCGAACGTTTGCTGCATGGCGTTGCGCGCGGGGATATCGTGCCCAGGGCGCGCGTGCTGTTCCTGTTCGGCAACCCGGCGGCCATCATCAAGGGTGAGCGGTTCATCGAACAGGACATCAACCGCCTGTTCAATGGCCGCCACGAGCAGTCCAGCGGGCCGGAGGCGTTGCGCGCTGCGGAGCTCGAACAGTTCGCACGGGTCTTCTTCAGCAAGCCTGGGCGTAGTCGCCTGCACTACGACCTGCACACGGCCATTCGAGGCTCCAGGATCGAGCAGTTCGCGCTGTATCCCTTCAAGCAAGGACGTGCGCATTCCCGGCGCGAACTGGCCCGCCTGGCAGCAGCGGGCATGGAGGCGGTACTGCTGCAGTGCAAGCCTTCAATCACGTTCAGTGCGTTTACCTACGAGCAGCTCGACGCCGAGGCCTTTACCCTTGAGCTGGGCAAGGCCCGCCCCTTTGGCCAGAACGACGCGGTGAATCTCGACAAGCTCGAAGCCCGGCTAGTGCGCATCCTTCAAGCCACCGAGCCCGATGACGACGTGTCGCTTGAGGGGTTGCAGTTGTTCAGCGTGGCGCGTGAGGTCATCAAGCACAGCGATGGTTTCCGCTTGCACCTGCCAGCAGACATCCAGAATTTCTCCCCGCTGAACAAGGGCTACCTGCTGGCCGATGACCTTGCCGGCGTGCGCTGGGTGATCGAAGAGGAGGGCGCACGGATCATCTTCCCCAACCCCAAGGTTCGCAATGGCCTCAGGGCGGGCATCATCGTGGTACCTGATGACGGTGAAAACCTGGCCTGAGCCCTAGATGTCGATATCCAGAGCCGGTACCAGTACGCTTGGGGTCAAGGCTTCGTATGCGTCCTGCAGCAGCCTGGCAAGTGCAGTCAGGCCGTCCAGGCCCTTGGCTTGGTAAGGGTCGTACAGTACAGCGGTGTAGGCACCGGGTAGCAAATGGGCGTATCTGGCTGGGATGACGCGGCTCAGGTCGAAGCCTGGTCCCTGCTGCGCCGGGCCTGCATGGCATTGCATGAGCACGATGTCGGGCACATCGGCATAGCCCTGGCGGGCAGCATCCAATGCCCTCTTCAACTCTGGGTAACCCGACAGCAGTGCGAGCTGCTCATACACCCGGTTCTGGAACTGCGGTGTGCCGTAGATGAACAGGTGGTCGATGGCAGTGGTTTCGAACCGCGCATCAGCGCTGGCATTGGCATCCACGCGCAGTGTGCCGTCGGCGTTATCGGCCAGCCCCGCTGGAATCTCCTGGCCACTGAACAGCAGATGCACACGCTGATCGGGTGTGGACCTGTTCAGTCTCAGCGGCACGCCGTCTATTTCCAGATCCAGGCCGCATTCCTGGTTCAGGCTAACGTTCACCGTATCGAGCCAGACCTGGACTTCATCGACGGTGCCTACCTTCACGTTGTCGTCGAATGCCTCGATCACCCTTCGTTGGATGTTGAGCTGGCCAGCCGAATAGAGTTTGTACAGCTCGTAATCAAAGTAGACGCGAGACCCCAGACGTTCTTCGCCGTCTGTAGTGTCGTAGGCTAACGCTTCGTCCAGTTCCCCGAAGCTCAAGCGCTCACTATTGTCGCCGCCGTCGATATTGACGGTTTGGGTTACTGCAGTCATGGGCATGATCTCCTGTTCAAGAGCATTCACGCTAAGGCTGCCGGGCTTGCTGGGTGCGGTAGTTATTTAGGCTTGGCCGACGCTGTATTCAATGAGCCGGTGATGCGCAGGGGTGCGTGGCTAATTCTGCCAGGACGCTGATTCCCGGGGCTCAGGCCGCCTGTCGGGGATACCGGTTGCAGGCAACGGTTTCAGGAGTTGCCAGTTGGGAAGCCGGGGATTTAGCATCAGGCGTGATGAATGATTGATGCGTTTGACGCTGCCAATAGCCGATTCGGCCATTTCAATAGCACAAACTCACTGCACCAAGCCTGCAGGCCCGATATAATGCGGCCCTTTGCCGTCGTTTCGTCGACGCTTTGCCCTGATGGGCCGCCGTTTCCGTGGAAGATCCTATGAAAAGCGCAGAAATCCGTGAAGCCTTCCTTCGCTTCTTCGAAGAACAGGGGCATACCCGAGTCGCGTCCAGTTCGCTGATTCCGAACAACGACCCGACCCTGTTGTTCACCAATGCCGGCATGAACCAGTTCAAGGACTGTTTCCTCGGAGCGGAGAAGCGCGCCTATACCCGTGCTGTCAGCAGCCAGAAGTGCGTGCGCGCCGGTGGCAAGCACAATGACCTGGAAAACGTCGGTTACACCGCACGTCACCATACCTTCTTCGAAATGCTGGGCAACTTCAGCTTCGGTGATTATTTCAAGCGCGACGCCATCACCTTCGCCTGGACCTTTCTGACGTCGGAGAAGTGGCTGAACCTGCCCAAGGACAAGCTCTGGGTCACGGTCTATGCCACCGACGACGAAGCCTACGATATCTGGACCAAGGAAGTGGGCGTGCCGGCCGAGCGCATGGTCCGCATCGGCGACAACAAGGGCGCACCCTACGCGTCGGACAACTTCTGGACCATGGGCGACACAGGCCCATGCGGGCCGTGCACCGAGATCTTCTATGACCACGGCGCAGACATCTGGGGTGGCCCGCCCGGGTCGCCCGAAGAAGACGGCGACCGTTACATCGAGATCTGGAACAACGTGTTCATGCAGTTCAACCGTACCGCCGACGGCGTGCTGCACCCGCTGCCGGCGCCGTCGGTCGATACCGGCATGGGCCTGGAGCGCATCAGCGCCGTGCTGCAGCACGTGCATTCGAACTACGAGATCGACCT
This sequence comes from Pseudomonas sp. URMO17WK12:I9, assembly GCF_900230165.1. Lineage (NCBI taxonomy): Bacteria > Pseudomonadati > Pseudomonadota > Gammaproteobacteria > Pseudomonadales > Pseudomonadaceae > Pseudomonas > Pseudomonas sp. URMO17WK12:I9. The sequence goes on from NZ_OCMQ01000001.1 coordinate 464,191, forward strand.
GTTCCAGAACCTGCTGTCAGCGGCGGCCACGGCCATCGGTTGCACCAACGAGGGGCAGGCCTCGCTGAAAGTGGTGGCCGACCACATCCGCTCCTGCGGCTTCCTGATTGCCGACGGCGTGTTGCCTTCGAACGAAGGCCGTGGCTATGTGCTGCGCCGCATCATTCGTCGTGCTTGCCGTCACGGCAACAAGCTGGGCGCCAAGGGCAGCTTCTTCTACCAGATCGTCGCCGCGCTGGTCGCCGAGATGGGTGAAGCGTTCCCGGAGTTGGGTAGCCAGCAGGCGCACATCGAACGTGTGCTCAAGGCCGAAGAAGAACAGTTCGCCAAGACACTTGAGCAGGGTCTGCGGATTCTCGAGCAGGACCTGGCCCAGTTGCAGGGCAGCGTGGTGCCGGGCGATGTGGTGTTCAAGCTCTATGACACCTACGGCTTCCCCATGGACCTGACGGCCGACATCGCCCGTGAGCGCGAGCTCACCATCGACGAGGCCGGTTTCGAGCGTGAAATGGAAGCCCAGCGCGAACGTGCACGCTCTGCCAGCGCGTTCGGCATGGACTACAACAGCCTGGTCAAGGTCGACAGTGCGACCGAGTTCCTGGGTTATGAGGCCACCGAAGCCTCGGCCAGGATCATCGCGCTGTACCACGATGGCCAGCCTGTGGACCAACTGGGCGAAGGCCAGGAAGGTGTGATCGTGCTCGATCGCACCCCGTTCTACGCCGAGTCCGGTGGCCAGGTGGGCGACTCCGGTTACATCCAGGCAGGTTCGGCGCGCTTCGACGTGCGGGACACCACCAAGACCGGTGGCGCCTTCCTGCATCACGGTGTGGTCGCCACCGGTGCGCTGGTCATAGGCTCTCCGGTACAGACCAAGGTCGATGCCGACGTGCAGCACGCCACCGCCCTGAATCACTCGGCGACCCACCTGCTGCATGAAGCCTTGCGACAGGTGCTGGGCGAGCATGTGCAGCAGAAAGGCTCGCTGGTGGACAGCCAACGCCTGCGCTTCGACTTCAGCCACTTCGAAGCGGTGAAGCCTGAGCAACTGAAGGCGCTGGAAGACATCGTCAACCGCGAAGTGCGCCGCAACACGCCTGTGCAAACCGAGTTGACCGACATCGAGACGGCCAAAGCCAAGGGTGCCATGGCCCTGTTCGGCGAGAAATACGGCGATACGGTGCGCGTGCTGACCATGGGTGGCGACTTTTCGGTGGAGCTGTGCGGGGGCATTCATGCCAAGCGCACAGGCGACATCAGTGTCTTCAAGATCATCAGCGAAGGCGGCGTGGCGTCGGGCGTGCGTCGTATCGAGGCCGTGACCGGTGCCGCTGCGCTGGCATATTTGAACGCTGCCGAGGAGCAGGTCAAGGAAGCTGCGCAACTGGTCAAAGGTAACCGCGACAACCTGATCGACAAGCTGTCGGCTGTGCTCGAGCGCAACCGCCAGCTGGAGAAGCAGCTCGAGCAGCTGCAGGCCAAGGCCGCCAGTGCCGCCGGGGATGATCTCTCCAACGCGGCTGTGGCGGTCAAGGGTGCCAAGGTGCTTGCCGCCCGTGTAGACGGGCAGGATGGCAAGGCCTTGCTCGCCCTGGTCGATCAGCTTAAGAACAAGCTCGGCCATGCAGTGATCCTGCTGGGCAGCGAGCATGAGGGCAAGGTCGTGCTGGTGGCCGGCGTGACCAAAGACCTCTCCAGCCAACTCAAGGCTGGCGATCTGATGAAGCAAGCCGCTGCGGCAGTGGGTGGCAAGGGCGGCGGGCGTCCGGACATGGCGCAGGGTGGCGGCGTCGACGTCGCGGCCCTGGATCAGGCCCTGGCGCTGGCCGTGCCGTTCGCAGAGCAGGGACTTTGAGATGAAGGGCAGGGTGGCTTGAGCGCGATTGGCGTTCATGGCCCTGCTGGGGTGAGTTTTCCTGCCCTTCAGGTTGGATTGTTTTTTGGGGCCCTGTATGGGCTGAGGCACCATTGAAATGGCGTTGATCGTACAGAAATTTGGCGGCACCTCTGTCGGTTCCATCGAGCGGATCGAGCAGGTAGCCGACAAGGTCAAGAAGCACCGTGAGGCAGGCGACGACCTGGTGGTCGTGCTGTCTGCCATGAGCGGCGAAACCAACAGACTGATCGACCTGGCCAAGCAGATCAGCGAGCATCCGGTTCCGCGCGAACTGGATGTGATCGTGTCCACGGGCGAGCAGGTCACCATCGCGCTGTTGGCCATGGCATTGACCAAGCGCGGTGTACCTGCCGTGTCGTACACCGGCAACCAGGTGCGCATCCTGACCGACAGTGCGCACAACAAGGCGCGCATCCTGCAAATTGATGACCAGAAAATCCGCGCTGACCTCAAGGCCGGGCGCGTGGTAGTGGTGGCGGGCTTTCAGGGTGTGGATGAGCACGGCAATATCACCACCCTTGGCCGAGGTGGCTCCGACACTACGGGTGTTGCCCTGGCCGCTGCGCTCAAGGCGCAGGAATGCCAGATCTACACCGATGTCGATGGCGTCTATACCACTGACCCTCGCGTCGTGCCGCTGGCACGACGCCTGGAGAAGATCACCTTCGAAGAGATGCTGGAAATGGCCAGCCTCGGTTCAAAGGTGCTGCAGATCCGCTCGGTGGAATTCGCCGGCAAGTACAACGTCCCGCTGCGCGTGCTGCACAGCTTCAAGGAGGGTCCGGGTACCCTCATTACCATCGATGAAGAGGAATCCATGGAACAGCCGATCATTTCCGGTATCGCCTTCAACCGTGATGAAGCCAAGCTGACCATCCGCGGCGTACCGGACAATCCGGGCGTGGCGTTCAAGATTCTCGGCCCGATCAGTGCATCGAACATCGAAGTGGACATGATCGTGCAGAACGTGGCGCACGATAACACCACCGATTTCACCTTCACCGTACAGCACAACGAATACGAGAAGGCCCAGAGCGTGCTGCAGAACACCGCGCGCGAGATCGGTGCCCGCGAAGTGATCGGTGATACCAAGATCGCCAAGGTTTCCATCGTCGGTGTGGGCATGCGTTCGCACGCCGGCGTTGCAAGCCGCATGTTCGAAGCGCTGGCCAAAGAGAGCATCAACATCCAGATGATCTCCACCTCTGAGATCAAGGTATCGGTCGTGATCGAGGAGAAGTACCTGGAACTGGCGGTGCGCGCCCTGCACACCGCCTTCGAGCTCGACGCCCCGGCTCGACAGAGCGAGTAAGGCCCTGCCTGGGAGGGCGCGGCTTGCCGCGCCCTTCGCGTTTCTGCTCGTTGCGCAGGCCCCGTCCAGGCCTGTGTATTAAGCATTACAGCCCGTGTCGGCGTCCACGACTCGGCTGAAACCCCAAAAGACTGTTACCCCTGAATGTTTTGCGTAAGGAGAAAGCTATGTTGATTCTGACTCGTCGCTGTGCGGAGAGCCTGATCATTGGCGATGGCGAGATCACCGTGACGGTGCTCGGCGTCAAAGGCAACCAGGTACGTATCGGCGTCAGCGCGCCAAAAGAAGTGGCTGTTCACCGCGAGGAAATCTACCTGCGGATCAAGAACGAGAAGGACGAGGAGCCAAGCCTTTAATTCTTTTGAAGTTTTTTTCAAAAAAAGGGTTGCAGACGAGGAAGAACCTGTTTAATATTCGCCTCGTGTTGCGGTGAGGTGGCCGAGTGGCCGAAGGCGCTCCCCTGCTAAGGGAGTATACCTCATAAGGGTATCGGGGGTTCGAATCCCCCCTTCACCGCCATTATTCGCTTAGGTTGCTGTAAGTTGTAAGAACGCTAAGTAGTTGATTTTAAACGAAAAAGTTCTTGCAAAAATGTTTCAGCAACCTATAATGCGCGGCAAGACACGGACTCATAGCTCAGCTGGATAGAGTACTCGGCTACGAACCGAGCGGTCGCAGGTTCGAATCCTGCTGAGTCCGCCACTTTCGAAGTGGCTTTGTTATCAAGGCTGTTTCAAGAAACCAGTGGTAACCTGGTCTAAAACTACCAAACGGACTCATAGCTCAGCTGGATAGAGTACTCGGCTACGAACCGAGCGGTCGCAGGTTCGAATCCTGCTGAGTCCGCCATACCCAAACAGGAAGCCCGCTCATTGAGCGGGCTTTTTGTTTTTCCAGGGTTTGTACTCCCAATCGCTTATACGCCCTACGCCCTACGTTTTACATACGGCTAAGGCGCTCTGTGCCTGCATGCCAAGCCCTTGGCAGGGCGCACACCCAGCTCGCGCAATGCCATTGCACCGATGGTTTCATGCGTTGTCAGAGCAATGACGCGCAAACGATTGTTATAGCCAAAAATTTAAGCGATCTGTCAGCTTGAGCAGTGTATGATTGCGCCCGTCAGCCCCGCCGGGGCTTGTGGATTACCACCATGGACTTACCCAGTAGTTACTCCCCAAACCGTTTCGTACAGATAGATCTAATCGATTGATTCCCCCGGCGTGCTCCGCGGCTGGGAGTGGAGTTCGCCTATGACTGAAGTAGAAGTAAAGAAAGCGCAAGAAAGCCTTCAGGACCGCCTGTCCCAGGTCGTTGACCTGCTTCAGCGCCAGCGCCTGGTCGAAGATGTCACCCACCGCCAGGAGGGTGCGCACAACGACCTGGTAGAAAACCTCGTCTACCGGCAGAATCTCGTCGAGTTGCAGCGCAAGCTCGATGACCTGCACCCCGCCGATATCGCCTACATCCTCGAAGCCTTGCCCCTCGAAGACCGCCTGACGGTCTGGCAGCTGGTGCGCTCGGATCGTGACGGCGACATTCTGCTTGAAGTGTCAGACGCCGTGCGCCAGTCGTTGATCGCCGACATGGACGATCACGAGCTGCTGGCTGCCGCCAAGGAAATGGACGCCGACGAGCTGGCCGACCTGGCACCTGAGTTGCCACGGGATGTGGTCCACGAGCTGATGGAAACCCTCGATGCCCAGCAACGCGAGCGCGTACGCTCTGCGCTGAGCTATGACGAGGAACAAGTCGGCGCGCTGATGGACTTCGAGATGGTGACCATCCGTGAAGACGTCAGCTTGGAAGTGGTATTGCGTTACCTGCGCCGTCTCAAGGAATTGCCCAACCACACCGACAAGCTGTTCGTGGTCGATCACGATGGCATTCTCAAGGGTGTGTTGCCGATCAAGCGCCTGCTGGTCAACGACCCGGACAAGCAAGTGGCCGACGTGATGGCCACCGATCCTGTGTCCTTCCACCCCGATGAAGACGCCTACGACGCAGCCCAGGCCTTCGAGCGCTATGACCTGGTATCGGCACCGGTCGTGGACAAGAGCGATCGGCTCATCGGTCGTCTGACCATCGACGAAATGGTCGACCTGATTCGCGAAGAGAGTGAGAGCGAAGTGCTGAACATGGCCGGTCTGCGCGAAGAAGAGGACATCTTCGCGTCGGTTTGGCGTTCGCTGCGCAACCGTTGGGCGTGGCTGGCCGTGAACCTGATCACCGCTTTCGTCGCATCCCGGGTGATCGGCTTGTTCGAAGGGTCCATCGAGAAGCTGGTTGCCCTGGCTGCGCTGATGCCGATCGTGGCGGGCATCGGTGGCAACTCCGGCAACCAGACCATCACCATGATTGTGCGCGCCATGGCCCTTGACCAGGTATCTCCCGGTAATACCTCGCGCCTGATGCGCAAAGAGCTGGCGGTGTCCTTGATCAACGGATTGATATGGGGTGGCGTCATCGGTGCCGTGGCCTTCTGGCTCTATGGCAGCTGGTCGCTGGGCCTGGTAATGACAGCCGCGATGACCTTGAACCTGCTGCTCGCGGCCCTGATGGGCGTGTTGATACCGATGACCTTGACGCGGCTGGGGCGCGACCCGGCAATGGGGTCGAGCGTGATGATCACCGCAGTCACCGACAGCGGCGGCTTCTTTATCTTCCTGGGGCTCGCCACGGTGTTCCTGCTCTAACGGCTCGGGGCGTTACGCCTTGCGTAACGCCTGGCCTGCCTGGGTGATAGATGGCAGGTAAGCGGCTACCCCTCAAAACAAAAAAGCCAGCATCAGCTGGCTTTTTTGTGGGTGACAGCAAAGGTTTGCGTCAGGAAGCGTCGGCGGCCATTTCCACGTCATGGGCAATCAGGGCAACCAGTGCATTCTGCTGGCGATGGGAGAGCTGGCGGAAGCGTTGCAGCAGCTCGCGTTCGTGCAACGACAGTTCAGGGCTGTCCAGGCGCATGCTCAATTCCTCACCCAGGGCACCTTCCTGGATAAGGCTCTGCTCCAGGCGTGCAATGATCTCCGAGTTCATGCTGCGGTGGTGGTTGCGTGCTACCTCGGCGATGCGCTCACGCATCCCGTCTGGCAGGCGAACGACGAACTTGTCAGCAGTGCGGCTCGAATAAATAGCCTGTTTCATTGGGCGCATATAAATTGACCAGATTTTGGTTCAGGGGAAGCGGTTCTCAAATTGGCCGCGCGGGGTGGAAATACGACCGCCTTATCGCCAAAATGTTCAACCGGTTGTGCAGATGGACGCTCATCTTGCCTCAATTCTGCCGTTTCCTTGGCGTCAATTCTGTGACAAATAGTGATCTTCATAAAGGCTTTATGCCAGTACCAATTATCAGAAATGAGCACTGGTTAAAATTTTCCCACGTCCACTAGCGGCCTCACGTCAGATGTATCCCCGCTAATCCTGCAAAAAACCTGAAACCTGTGCCGAAAGTAGCGTCAAACGCACAGGTTCTTAACCAGAGAGCATAGTGGCAATGCACCATGATGCAAGCTGCGTTTCGCGCCCTAAAGGCAGGCTGATTCTGTTGATCGGACCGTCTGGCGCGGGCAAAGATTCATTGATCGACGCTGCCAGACCGCAGCTGGCGGCAGCGCGTGTCGAAATCGCCCGTCGGGTCATCACACGCTCGCCAGAGGCCAAAGGGGAGGCAGCGATAGGCGTCGATGCCGAGGAGTTCGATCAGATGAAGCTGCAAGGCGCGTTCGCCATGCATTGGCAGGCCAACGGGTTGCAGTACGGCATTCCCCGGCAGATAGACGAGTGGCTAGCGCAGGGCAGGTCGGTGCTGGTAAACGGCTCGCGCGGCCACCTGGCTCAGGCGCGTATCCGCTACCCTGACTTGCTGGCCATCCGTGTGGACGTCAGTCTCGATATCCTGCGTCAACGCCTGCAGGCCCGCGGCCGGGAGACTCAAGCCGAGATCGACCAGCGCCTGGCTCGGCATGTCAGCTTGAGTGATGCGGCCGACTATGGCGTACGAACGGTGGACAACTCGACTACGCTGTCCACGGCAGTGGAGGCCTTGCTGGGCATGTTGCGAGAAGAGGGCGTTATCCAGGCTCACTAGGGCTGCGGAAAAGGATTACGCTCAAATGGCACTCCAACACATGACAAACGGCGACACGCTGGTTAACATGCACGCCGTCCCGCTGAGCAGCGCCTGCTGCCAGTTGTTGTGTCTCAGTAGCTCAATTGGATAGAGCATCCCCCTCCTAAGGGGAAGGTTGCAGGTTCAATTCCTGCCTGGGACGCCATTTCTCCCCAGTGCCTCCAGCACTCCGTTCTCCTGCGCCAATCGCCCGTTACAAATCTACGCCTTAAGACGTATTTCAGCCCTACGCCCGTACCCCTATGCTTGCCCAGTCAAAGGCCACCCTCACTGGGCGCGCGCCGTCTCTGTCCACCTTCAGCAGCCCTTGGACTGGGGGCGCAGTTGCTGGTTATCCAGGAGTTTGCATGAACCAGCACGTCACCCCCGTGCCCACGGGCTTTACCCAGGAGCAGCTGCACACGCTCTATGACCTGATCAGCGACGGTATCTGGGACTGGGATGCCAACACGGGTTATGTCTATCGCAATCCTGGCTGGTACCTCATGCTCGGCTATGCGCCTCACTCGCAGGAAAACTCGGTATTGACCTGGGAGCGGTTGATCCACCCCGACGATTTCCAGCGTGTCATGGCCCACTTCGATGCCTATATCCATCAGCGCAACGAGCGTTACCTGGTCGAGTACCGGTGCCGCTGCGCCGACGGCAGCTACCTGTGGGTCGAAGACAGTGGGTACGTCATTGCACGCAATCCGGACGGCTCGGTGGCACGCATGCTGGGTGCCCATCGCAACATCGACAGCGGCAAGCGGCAACTGGCGCAGCTTGAGCGGCGCAACCAATCGCTGGAATGTCTGGTCGCCGAGCGCACGCGCGAATTGTCCTGGGTGAACGAGCAGCTCCAGCGCCAACTGGACGAAAACCGCGAGCTTGCCGAGCGTGATTCCCTGACGCGCATCGCCAACCGCTATCGGTTGGAGAATGTGCTCAAGCAGGAGTGCGAGCGGGCTCAGCGCTTTCGCCAGCCGCTGTCGATCATCGCCATGGACATGGATGACTTCAAGCCTATCAACGACCAATACGGCCATGCGCAGGGGGACGCCGCCTTGGTTCGCGTAGCCGAGGCATTGCGCTCACGCCAGCGCACTACCGACTTGCTGGCGCGTTGGGGGGGTGATGAATTTGTCCTGGTCCTGGCCCAGACGAGCCTGGAGCAAGCCTGCGCCTGCGCCGAACAACTGCGCGAGGTGGTAGCGCAGTTGGAGCCCATTGGCGAGTGTCGATTGACCTTGAGCTACGGCGTGGTGCAGTGGCGCGAAGACGACGACCCGCACAGTCTGCTGGCGCGCGCCGATCAGGCGCTTTACCGGGCAAAGGGCGCAGGCAAGAACGCCGTCGCCCAATGACCTGGCTGACCCAGGCTGCGGCAAGGGTCAGATGTGCAGTGCGTGGCCCAGCGCGCGCAGGGCGGCCTCCTGGACCGCCTCGCCCAGGGTTGGGTGGGCATGAATCGTGCCTGCCACATCCTCCAGCCGCGCGCCCATTTCCAATGACTGGGCAAAGGCAGTGGACAGTTCGGAGACAGCCACGCCTACCGCTTGCCAACCCAGCACGAGGTGGTTGTCGCGGCGTGCCACCACCCGCACAAACCCCGTCTTGGACTCCAGGCTCATGGCCCGCCCGTTGGCGGCAAAGGGGAATTGCGCCACGATGCAGTCCAGCCCTTGCGCCACCGCCTGATCAGGGGTCAGGCCAGCGACGACCACTTCCGGGTCGGTGAAGCACACCGCAGCGATCGCAGCCGGCTCGAAGCGACGTGCCTTGCCAGCGATGCGTTCGGCGACCATTTCGCCTTGGGCCATCGCCCGGTGCGCCAGCATCGGCTCGCCCGCCACGTCACCAATGGCCCACACGTTGCGCATGCTGGTCTGGCACTGCGCGTCGATGGCAATCGCCGCGCCATTCATGCGCAGGTCCAGGCATTCGAGGTTAAAACCTTGGGTGCGCGGGCGCCTGCCGGCCGCTACCAGTACCCTGTCGGCATCAAGGCGCAGGGGCGAGCCTTCGCTATTGCGGGCCACCAGCGTGCCTTGCTCATAGCCTTCCACCTTGTGGTCGAGGTAAACGGCGATGCCGAGCTTTTTCAGCGACTCGGCCACGGGGGCGGTGAGCTCGGCGTCGTAGGTGGGCAACACCCGTTCGCGGGCCTCCACCACACTCACCTGCGCACCCAGCTTGCGGTACGCAGTGCCCAGTTCCAAACCGATGTATCCGCCACCGACCACCACCAAATGGCGCGGCACCGTAGTGGGCGTCAGTGCCTCGGTCGATGAAATGACGGCGTCCCCCAGCGGCAGCATGGGCAGCTCAATGCTGCTCGAGCCCGTGGCCAGCAACAGGTGCTCGCAGCGGATGCGCTGGTCGTCGACCTCCACGTGCTTGCCGTCGAGCAACTTCGCCCAGCCCTGGATGACCTTGACCCCGTGCTTTTTCAGCAGGGCGGCTACACCGGTAGTCAGCCGGTCGACGATACCGTCTTTCCATGCAACGCTCTGATGAATGTCCAGCTCGGGGGAGGCTACGCGGATGCCAAGTTGGGAGCCCTCGGCAAACCGGGTGGCTTGATGGAACTGCTCGGCTACATGAATCAAGGCTTTTGACGGAATGCAACCGATGTTCAGGCACGTTCCGCCCAGCGCTTGCCCTTCGACCAGGACCGTAGGTATGCCCAACTGGCTGGCGCGGATGGCGGCCACATAGCCGCCGGGGCCGCCGCCGATGATCAGCAGCGTGGTTTCGATGATCGGTTGCATGCTCACTCCACAAACAGGCAGGCGGGTTGTTCCAGCAGGCTTCGCACGGCCTGGATGAACAGCGCGGCGTCCATGCCATCGACCACACGGTGGTCGAACGAGCTGGACAGGTTCATCATCTTGCGCACCACGATCTGGCCGTCGATGACCACGGGCCGCTCGACCATGCGGTTGACGCCCACGATGGCCACTTCCGGGGTGTTGACCACTGGCGTGCTGACGATGCCGCCCAGTGCGCCGAGGCTGGTCAGGGTGATGGTCGAACCCGACAGTTCTTCGCGGCTGGCCTTGTTGGTGCGAGCGGCATTGGCCACACGGGCGATTTCCGCTGCATTGGCCCACAGGTTGCCTGCCTCGGCATGGCGCAGCACCGGCACCATCAGGCCGTTGTCCCCTTGAGTCGCGATGCCGACGTGCACCGCGCCATGGCGGGTGATGACCTGTGCTTCGTCATCGTACGTGGCGTTGATCTGTGGAAAATCACGCAGTGCCACGACCAGCGCACGGACCAGGAACGGCAGCAGGGTGAGCTTGCCGCGGTCTTGGCCGTGCTTGCCGTTGAGCTGCTGGCGCAGCGCTTCGAGAGCAGTGACGTCGATTTCTTCGACGTAGCTGAAGTGGGCCACGCGCCGTTTGGCGTCCTGCATGCGCTGGGCGATCTTGCGCCGCAAGCCGATTACCGGGACTTGCTCGCTGTCGGTGCGCTTGCCGTAGCCGCTTGGCGCTTGCTCACCGGTGCGTTGGGGCTGGCTGAGGAAGGCATCGAGGTCTTCATGCAGGATGCGCCCGGCAGGGCCGCTCCCATGCACATAACGCAGCTCGATGCCGGCATCCAGCGCGCGTTTGCGCACCGCGGGCGAGGCGAGGGGTTTGTCGCTGGCCTGGCGGGGCGCCAGCGGTGCGGCCGGGCGGTTGGCCGGGGGCGTCAGCGTGGCCTGCGCGGGTTGTTCCTGTGCAGCCTGCTTGGGGGCTTCGCTGGCAGGTGGTGTTTCGGCGGCCTTGGCCTGCGGGGCGTCCACATGGTTGCCGTTGCCTTCGACTTCGATGCGGATCAGCTCGCTGCCAACCGACATCACTTCCCCAGGCTGGCCGCCCAGGGCCATGACCTTGCCACTGACCGGGGAGGGGATCTCCACCGTGGCCTTGTCGGTCATGACATCGGCCACGACCTGATCCTCGGCGATCAGGTCGCCCACCTTGACGAACCACTCGACCAACTCAACCTGCGCGATGCCTTCGCCAATGTCCGGCATCTTGATGACATGCGTGCCCATTCAGACCTCCATGACCTTTTTCAATGCCGCACCCACCCGCGATGGCCCTGGGAAATACGCCCACTCCTGTGCATGGGGGTAGGGCGTGTCCCAACCGGTTACGCGCTCGATGGGCGCCTCCAGGTGATGGAAGCAGTGCTCTTGCACCAGCGCGACCAGTTCGGCACCGAACCCGCAGGTTCGCGTGGCCTCATGTACCACCACGCAGCGGCCGGTCTTCTGCACCGAGGCGACGATGGTTTCCAGGTCCAGCGGCCACAGGCTGCGCAGGTCGATCACCTCGGCATCGACGCCTGTCTCTTCGGCCGCGACCTGGGCGACATAGACCGTCGTGCCATAGGTGAGGACCGTGACGTCGTTGCCGGGCCGGGTTACCACTGCCTTGTCCAGGGGCACGGTGTAGTAACCGTCGGGCACGGCGCTTTGGGGATGCTTGGACCATGGCGTCACAGGACGGTCGTGGTGGCCATCGAAGGGGCCGTTGTACAGGCGCTTGGGCTCAAGGAAGATGACCGGGTCATCGCACTCGATCGAGGCAATGAGCAGCCCCTTGGCGTCATAGGGGTTGGACGGCATGACGGTGCGCAGCCCGCACACCTGGGTGAACATCGCTTCCGGGCTCTGGCTGTGGGTCTGGCCACCATAAATGCCCCCGCCACATGGCATGCGCAGGGTCAGCGGCGAGATGAACTCGCCAGCAGAGCGGTAACGCAGCCGCGCCATTTCCGACACGATCTGGTCCGAGGCTGGATAGAAATAGTCGGCGAACTGAATCTCCACCACCGGCCGCAAGCCGTAGGCACCCATGCCCACCGCCGTGCCGACGATGCCGCTTTCGGAAATCGGGGCATCGAACACCCGCGATTTGCCGTACTTGTTCTGCAGGCCCTCGGTGCATCGGAAGACGCCGCCGAAGTAACCGACGTCCTGGCCATACACGACCACGTTATCGTCGCGCTCGAGCATGATGTCCATGGCCGAGCGCAGGGCCTGGATCATGGTCATGGTGGTGGTGGCCATGGCGGTTTCCGGGTTGATGCTGTTGTTGTGATCGTTCATTTCAGACCCCCAGTTCCTGACGTTGGCGACGCAGGTGGTCCGGCATTTCCTTGTACACGTCCTCGAACATCGAAGCGGCACTGGGGATGTGTCCGTTGGCAAGGGTGCCGTACTGCTCGGCTTCCTTCTGCGCGGCGATCACGGCAGCCTCGAATTCGGCCGTGGTGGCTTGGTGTTCTTCTTCGGACCAGTGGCCGATCTTGACCAGGTGCTGCTTCAGGCGAGCGATCGGATCGCCCAGCGGGAAGTGGCTCCAATCGTCCGCAGGGCGGTACTTGGACGGATCATCGGACGTGGAATGCGGGCCAGCACGGTAGGTGACCCACTCGATCAGGCTGGGGCCGAGGCCGCGGCGTGCGCGTTCGGCTGCCCAGCGCGAGGCCGCGTAGACGGCCACGAAGTCGTTGCCGTCCACGCGCAACGAGGCGATGCCACAGCCCACGCCGCGGCCGGCGAAGGTGGTGGACTCGCCGCCAGCGATGGCCTGGAACGTGGAAATCGCCCACTGGTTGTTGACCACGTTGAGGATGACTGGGGCGCGGTAGACGTGGGCGAAGGTAAGGGCGGTGTGGAAGTCCGATTCGGCGGTGGCACCATCGCCGATCCAGGCCGAGGCGATCTTGGTATCGCCCTTGATGGCCGAGGCCATGGCCCAGCCCACCGCTTGCACGAATTGGGTCGCCAGGTTGCCGCTGATGGTGAAAAAGCCAGCCTCGCGTACCGAATACATGATTGGCAACTGGCGGCCCTTGAGCGGATCACGCTCGTTGGAGAGCAGTTGGCAGATCATGTCCACCAGCGAAACGTCACGGGCGATCAGGATGCTTTGCTGGCGATAGGTCGGAAAGCACATGTCGGTGCGGTTCAGCGCCAGTGCCTGGGCACTGCCGATGGCTTCTTCGCCCAGGCTCTGCATGTAGAAGGACATCTTCTTCTGGCGCTGGGCGACGACCATGCGGCTGTCGAAGATCCGGGTCTTGAGCATGGCGCGCATGCCCTGACGCAGTACCTGGGGGTCAATGTCCTCGGCCCAGGGGCCCTGGGCATTGCCCTGTTCATCCAGCACGCGCACCAGGCTGCCGGACAAGTCGGCGGTATCGGCGGCTTCTACGTCGATGGGCGGTTTACGGACCTGGCCGGCGTCATTCAGGCGCAGGTAGGAAAAATCGGTCTGGCAGCCTGGCCGGCCGGTAGGCTCGGGCACATGCAGGCGCAGGGGGGCGTACTCGTTCATGCTGTTTACGCTCGCTCGGGTATTTGTTTTTGTGAGCTTTGAAGCGGTCGCTGCTGAGTGCCGGCTCGTGACCAGCAGGTCAGCGTTAACTACATGTTAGTTGCCTCGGCGCAGAATATTTCTCTCTAGTTGATTGCCTTTGGCGAGCAGGCCAGATAAACATTTCGCATAAACACAAAAAACCGGTGATTTTGTCTCATGCGCAAACTCGATCGTACCGATATCGGCATTCTCAACAGCCTTCAGGAAAACGCCCGCATTACCAACGCCGAGCTGGCACGTTCGGTCAACCTGTCGCCTACGCCCTGTTTCAATCGGGTGCGGGCCATGGAGGAGCTGGGCGTCATTCGCCAGCAGGTCACGCTGTTGTCGCCCGAGGTGCTGGGGCTGGATGTGAATGTATTCATTCATGTGAGCCTGGAAAAACAGATAGAGCAGGCATTGCACCGCTTCGAGGAAGAGATCGCCGAACGGCCCGAGGTCATGGAGTGCTACCTGATGACTGGCGACCCGGACTACCTGCTACGTGTGCTACTGCCCAGCATTCAGGCGCTGGAGCGGTTTCTGGATTACCTGACCCGCCTGCCGGGCGTTGCCAACATTCGTTCCAGCTTCGCCCTCAAGCAGGTGCGTTACAAGACAGCCCTGCCGTTACCGGCAAACGGTATGACCTTGCGCGAATGACTGCTGTCCAAGTTCGTCGGTGCCCTGTGGCGTGGCCTGACCCGTCTATCACCTGGCCACGGACGAGGGACTATTCGATTTTGCAGCACGGGGCCTGCAACGCCTGTCGTAAGCCTTTATTCTGCACGTACCACTGCCAGCTCAACCCGGGAGCCGAAGGGATTTATGCGCACTATCTGGAAGCCGTTTCAGTCGTTGTATTTCGCTGCATTGATGATGTTGATCGGCTCGGGCCTGCTCAGTACCTACCTGGCGCTGCGCCTAGCTGCCGACAACGTCGATAGCCTGTGGGTCGGTGCCTTGATGGCGGCCAACTACTTCGGCCTCGCCGTGGGCGGCAAGGTCGGCCACCGGCTCATCGGCCGAGTAGGGCATATACGCGCCTATGCCACCTGCGCCGGTATCGTCGGCGCCGCCGTGCTCGGGCATGGCCTGACCAACTGGCTGCCGGCCTGGGTCGGGCTGCGGATGATCGTGGGCCTGGGCATGATGTGCCAGTACATGGTCATCGAAAGCTGGCTCAACGAGCAGGCGGACGTGAAGTACCGGGGCGCGGTGTTCAGTGGGTACATGATCGCGTCCTACCTGGGCCTGGTGTTGGGTCAGCTGATACTGGTGGTGCACCCTGAGCTGGGGCTTGAGCTGCTGATGCTGGTCGCGATGTGCTTCGCCTTGTGCCTGGTACCGGTGGCCATGACCCGCCGCATCCACCCTGCGCCGCTGCGTCCGGCACCCATGGAGCCGAAGTTCTTCATCAAGCGCGTACCGCAGTCGCTCAGTACCGTACTGGGTTCGGGTTTGATCGTCGGCTCGTTCTACGGCCTTGCTCCGCTGTATGCCGCCAGCCAGGGCCTGAGCACCGAGCAGATCGGTCTGTTCATGGGCTGCTGCATCTTCGCAGGGCTGGTGGTTCAGTGGCCGCTGGGCTGGTTGTCGGACCGTTACGACCGTGCGGTGTTGATTCGCAGTGTCGCGGTGGGGCTGGCTGTGACCGCCGCGCCGCTGGCGATCCTGCCCGACGTGCCGCTGGAGGTGCTGTTCGCCATGGGCTTTGTGGTGTCGCTGTTGCAGTTCAGCCTGTACCCGCTGGCCGTGGCTTTTTCCAACGACCACGTGGAGAGCGAGCGCCGCGTTTCGCTGACTGCCATGCTGCTGGTGACTTATGGCGTAGGGGCGTGCATCGGCCCACTGGCTGCCGGCGTGCTGATGAAAGTGCTGGGGGTGCAGATGTTGTACGCCTTCTTCGTGTTCTTTGCCCTCGTGTTGGTCTGGCGCATCCGTCCAAAAGCCGTTACTGGCCTGCACCAGGTCCAGGATGCCCCCTTGGGCCACGTCGCCATGCCCGCCGCCGGCTCGCCCCTGTCGGCAGCGCTGGACCCACGTGTGGATGAGCAGACCGTGCAGGATGTGATGCAGACACCGGTAGCGGCCGAGGATACGGAGGAGGCCGAGAAAGACAGCGAGTCGCCGCAGGAGGAGCTTCAGGGGGACAAGCCGGTTTGAATGTGGGGGAAGTTTGGGCAGCTGCTTGAGCATGAAATCAGAGACATGCGCTGTTTTGCTGTAGCTGTAGCTGTTGCTGTTGCTGCTTCTAAGCGCGCGGTAGCCCAGGCGCCGCAGATCGCGACTTCAGGAGGCCGAGCGCAGGGCTTGCGCAGGGAGGTGACAGGCATGGATGCCTGTCAAGCGCTGGGCCCCAGGATGGGGCCTGCAGCGCGGCCCTCCCGGGAGCAAGCCCGGAGCGAGGGAACCCCGGAGCGCAGCGCAGGGGCCGTATGATAGGAGCAGGCGGTTTTTGCTTACTTTTTGACAAGACAAAAAGTGAGCCGCCGTAAAGGCGGAAGGGTGACTGCGCGCCACCCTCGCCAATGAATGCCTACACGTCCTGAGCGCCTACACCAACGCTTCAAACCCTACTCGATACCACCAAACCCCAGAACTGCCGAGAAACCGAACTAGCCGCCAGCTGCAAATCAATAATCGTCCTTATCAAACCGCCGCGCCTCACGCTGCAGCTGATAGACAAAACTCTCCACCTTGCGCTGGGCAGGCCCACTGAGGTTATGAAAACGAACCCCAGCAAACGTGGTATTGATGCGCTCTTCATAATGCAGATGGCGCAGCTCGACCATGGTATCCACCAACCCAAGCGGTGCGCCGGCCTTGAAGCGTTCATAGACCTGACCCAGCTGCAGGCGATCCTCGACATTACCGTCAAAGCGCAGCTTGCACCCGGTAGCTGACACATCCAGCAACTTGCCACGCAAGGCACCATTGCCCTTGAGGTGCGTGCCATCAAGCATGATGTCCACCAGCTGCGACAGCTTCAGCGCGGCACGAAATGCGTTGCGGCGCTGGTGGTAGGTCATCTCCAGTGGCAGGCCGCCGCGGTAGCAGCGATGGCCGTCCACTTCGCTGATGCGCAAGCCGTGGGTGCATTCCCAGGCGATGCGCACACCATCATGAAAGCCTTCCACCCGGAAATGCTCGCCGTTTTCGATGAATTTCTCACCGTCGCGGGGGATCAGCTCGTCAAGCGCCAGCACATTGTTTTCCCGATCGACGTCCACCACGTAACTCTGGAAGCGATGGCCTCGGTCATGGAAGGTGATGATCAGGGGGTCGTGACTTTCCTGGAGCTGCCGTAAATTGGCCGCAATTTCCAAGGGTGTGCTCAGCACCTTGGGCGGTTGCGGGGCATCGGATTCATTGAACACGGCTTGACGTTCTCCAGGCAAAAGCAACACAGGCAATTAACAGCATTTTGCCAGTATGTGCCGTGCCTTGATAGGGAAATCACACTTGGCTGAGGGCGCGCGGCTTGGTCAGGGGCGAGGTGCTGCCGCGGCTGTTGTAGAGCGAGGGTGAGTCACCGCCCATGAGAATGCGTACCTGATTATTGGTGACCTGTTGCTGAACCTGAATGATACGGCCATTGGTCAAGTTGACCTGCTGACATTCATCCATCAGCTGCGCCAGCGTATCGAGTCGCTCCAGCATCACGTCACCGTGCGGCGATTGCGCCGCCACCGCCTGTACGCCGGCGCGGTCTGCGCTCAGGCCCAGGTCGGTCAGCAACTGGCCACGGCGCTGGCCGTGTTGTTCGAGCAGGATGATCAGTGACTGTTTGCGCGCCAGGATCTGCTCGAGCAACTGCATGTCGCGACCGTGCAGCGCGACGGCCTCGTTCTGCAGCAGCTCGAGCAGCTCCTGCATGGGGGCAATGTCTTGTTCGATCAGTTGCAGCAGCGTGGTGTCATGCATGGCTAACTCCCGGTTTTCAAGCGTCCATTGAAGTCAGCGCACCCGACGGTCAACGCTGTGCTTCGAAATCAAGCAGCTTGCTGGCGACCCGGCCGGCATCAACCTGGTAGCTGCCGTCGGCAATGGCCTGTTTGAGCTGGGCTACCTTGGCGCTGTTGACGACGGGTTCATCGCGCAGCTTGTCGCTGATCTTTTGCAACTGCTGGGCCTCTGGGCTCAGGTGTACGGCTTCTCCGCTTGCACCCGCGCCCTTTACTGTTTCCTGGCTGGCGGCCGGCTTTTCAGTGCTGCCAGGGGCATTGCTGCCGCGTACGCCGCCGGTGACGGCCGGGGAATTATTCAAACGACTGAAGTCGATGACCATGATCAGAAAACCTCTGGGTTTATGGACGCTTGCCTTGTTTTCGGCCAACTCACGATAAACTTTAGGCACAAATGCGTGGCTGTCTTGAGCGACAGCCTGTTACCCGTTTTCTGACACAGTCTAAAAAAAGCGGTTCCCGTGCGCCAGCGGCTTTCGCCCACTGGCTTACATGCTCACCTCGACCTGGCCCGGGCCTGTCACCATGGCCTTGACCACGCGTTTGGAATTGAGGTTGCGCACCCGAATCTGCTCGCTGATGCCGCCTTTGCTCAGCGCCTCGCCAGGCATGCGTACGCTCAACGTGCCGCTGCGGGCAACGATCACCACATGATCGCCTTTGCGCACCACCTCCGCCTGCTCCAGGTGCTGAGGCGTCAGCACCTGATCCATCACCGTCGGGCGCAGCATCTTCATGCCGACCGCCTGGCCCATATCGGTCAGAAACCCTTGGCCCAGCGTGCCGACGTCCCGTTCGCGCAGGGCCACATCACCTTCGCTCACCACGTTGTCCCGTCGCAGCGGGCGGGTGACCACGACCACCTCGCGGAACAAGCGAACAGTGGCGGGCACGAACACGGTCCAAGGCGCCGCGCCGTCGCAGCGCACACGCACCGTCACCCGCCCCAGCGGCACGCTCGGGCTTTCCAACGAGGCGTCGAGCGCCTGGCTGCACAGGGGCATGCGCAACCGTGGGTCCAACGGGTTGACCTGAATCTCGTAGCGGCCGGCCGTTTGGGTCGTGGCGAGATAATCTTCGACGGTGAACTCAAGAAACCCCTGGGTGACACCGATAAGCTGTTCAGGCATGGTGAACGTGTCCGCCCAGGTGCGAACCGGTACCAGCAGGCACAGTGCGGCCAGCAAGCCAGCCAGCAGGCGCGTCAATCGTCGGGAAACTGTCGTTTTCATGTACATGGCGCTCAAAAAAGCAAAGCCCGTGCCGACTTCTTGAGTGAGTGGCAACGAATGGCTGACAGGTAAGGAGTTCGGCATGGCGGGGGTTATGGATTCGGTCAACCAGCGCACACAGCTGGTAGGGCAGAATCGCCTGGAACTGCTGCTGTTCCGCCTCAACGGCGAACAGCTTTATGGCATCAACGTTTTCAAGGTCAGGGAAGTGCTGCAATGCCCTGCGCTGACCATTCTGCCCAAGGCGCACCCGGTGGTGCGCGGCGTCGCCAACATTCGCGGCGCGACGATCCCGATCCTTGACCTGTCGATGGCCACCGGCCTGCGCCCGTTGCAGGAGGACACGCGCAGCAGTTTCGTGATCATTACCGAGTACAACACCAAGACCCAGGGCTTCCTGGTGCACTCGGTCGAGCGCATCGTCAACATGAACTGGGAAGAAATCCATCCGCCACCCAAGGGGACCGGCCGCGATCACTACCTGACGGCAGTCACTCGGGTGGACAACCGCATGGTCGAGATCATCGACGTGGAGAAGGTGCTGGCCGAGGTCGCGCCGTCTTCGGAGTCGGTGTCGGCGGGTGTGGTGGACGCCGAGGTGCAGGACAAGGCCGTGATGCTGCGGGTGTTGACCGTCGACGATTCGTCGGTGGCACGCAAGCAGGTCAGCCGCTGTCTGCAGACCGTCGGCGTCGAGGTGGTGGCGCTCAATGACGGTCGCCAGGCCTTGAACTACCTGCGCCAGTTGGTGGACGAAGGCAAGAAGCCCGAAGAAGAGTTTCTGATGATGATTTCCGACATTGAGATGCCGGAAATGGACGGCTATACCCTGACAGCGGAAATTCGCAGCGACCCGCGCATGCAAAAGCTGCACATCTGCCTGCATACTTCCCTGTCCGGGGTGTTCAACCAGGCGATGGTCAAGAAAGTGGGCGCCGATGACTTCCTGGCCAAGTTCCGGCCGGATGATCTGGCCCAGCGCGTGGTTGACCGGATCAAGGCAGCGCATTGAAAGGCGCCGGGGTTCGCCCCGGCCACAGTGATTGAAAAGAGGCGGCAGCAGTGTCTACGGGTAATTTGGATTTCGAACAGTTCCGGGTATTTCTGGAAAAAGCCTGTGGCATCTTGCTGGGCGAGAATAAGCAGTACCTGGTGTCCAGCCGCCTCAACAAGTTGATGGAGCAGCAGGGCATCAAGAGCCTGGGCGAGCTGGTGCAGCGCATTCAGGCGCAGCCGCGTGGCGGCCTGCGCGAGCAGGTGGTCGACGCCATGACCACCAACGAAACCCTGTGGTTTCGCGATACCTACCCGTTCGAGGTGCTCAAGAACAAGGTCATCCCCGAGTTCATCCGCAACAACCCTGGCCAGCGCCTGCGCATGTGGTCGGCGGCGTGCTCGTCGGGCCAGGAGCCGTACTCCATCTCCATGGCCATCGACGAGTTCGAACGCAGCAACCTGGGCCAGCTGAAAATGGGCGCGCAGATCGTTGCGACCGACCTGTCGGGCACCATGCTCAACAACTGCAAGACTGGCGAATACGACAGCCTGGCGATAGCCCGCGGCTTGTCGGCCGAGCGCCTGCAGCGCTACTTCGACCCCAAGGGGCCGGGGCGCTGGGCCATCAAGCCGGCGATTCGCAACCGGGTGGAGTTCCGCTCGTTCAACCTGCTCGACAGCTATGCGAGCCTGGGCAAATTCGACATCGTGTTCTGCCGCAACGTGTTGATCTACTTCTCGGCCCAGGTCAAGAAAGACATCCTGCTGCGCATCCACAGCACGCTCAAGCCGGGCGGGTATCTGTTCCTGGGCGCATCCGAAGCCCTCAACGGCCTGCCGGATCATTACCAGATGGTGCAATGCAGCCCGGGGATCATCTACCAGGCCAAGTAGGCCTGAGTCGTATATGGCGCTGACAAGACGTCTTGTCAGCGGCCTTCACTGAGTCGGCCCTGCCGCTGACGTCAAATTTTTGTTTTGCCGCTCAAGTGCGCTTCTTTTTGCCGCTTGTGGCCATTCGGCCACGTGCGGTTTGCCGCTTTTCTGGCATCGCGCCCCTGCGAGCAGGGCTGCAAGGCCTTGAATCCGGGCTTTGCAGATGTTGGCACAAGCCTTGCTAAAACCTTCGGCAACGACACTCTGGTCAACCGCTGAAGGTTTCCCCGACATGAGCATCAGCTTCGACAAGGCGCTTGGTATCCATGAAAAGGCCCTGGGCTTTCGTGCGCAACGCGCCGAAGTGCTGGCCAACAACATCGCCAACGCCGACACCCCCAACTACAAGGCCCGTGACCTGGACTTCGCCTCTGTGCTGGCCGCCGAAAGCGACAAGCAGCAGAACGGCGGCCGCTTCGGTCTGGAGCGCACCAACAGCCGGCACATCGAGGCCGACGGCGTGGCGCTGAGCGACGAAGCCCTCAAGTACCGCACGCCGATGCAGCCCTCGATCGATCAGAATACCGTGGACGCGCAGATCGAGCAGTCCAACTACACCGAAAATGCCATCGGCTTCCAGGCCAGCTTCACGTTGCTCAACAGTAAATTCAAAGGGCTGGTGTCAGCCCTGCGGGGAGAATGACCATGTCCCTTTCCAGTGTCTTCAACATTGCCGGTTCCGGCATGAGCGCGCAGAACACGCGCCTGAACACCGTCGCCTCCAACATCGCCAACGCCGAGACGGTCTCGTCGAGCATCGACCAGACTTACCGCGCCCGTCACCCCGTGTTCGCCACCACGTTCCAGAACACCCAGGCCGGCACCAGCCAGTCGCTGTTCGAGGACCAGGGCGAGGCAGGGCAGGGCGTGCAGGTAACCGGCATCGTCGAGGACCAGAGCAACCTCGAGGCTCGCTACGAGCCCAGCCACCCGGCGGCTAACAAGGACGGCTACGTGTATTACCCCAACGTCAACGTGGTCGAGGAAATGGCTGATATGATCTCGGCCAGCCGCGCGTTCCAGACCAATGCCGAGTTGATGAACACGGCCAAGAGCATGATGCAGAAGGTACTGACCCTGGGTCAGTGATAGGACGCCGACATGACCACCACCAATGCCACAGGCGACGTCGGTAGTAGCTACCTGAACTCGCTGCAACGCAAAGAAAGCAAGAACGACGATAAGACCGGCGCCGCCGGCAGTGCGCTGGGCAAAGATGCCTTCCTGCAGCTGCTGGTCACCCAGATGAAGAACCAGAACCCCCTCGACCCGCAGCAGAACGGCGAGTTCGTGGCGCAGTTGGCGCAGTTCAGCAGCTTGGAAGGTATCCAGACCCTGAACAGCTCGGTCAATTACATCGCCGGTGCGTTTCAGTCTTCCCAGGCCTTGCAGGCATCGTCGCTGGTCGGGCGCAATGTGATCGTGCAGACCGACAAGGCCATGGTCGACACCAGCAAGGACATGAAGGGCTCGGTGAACCTGACCGGCTCGAGTACCGCCACCTCGGTGGGGGTGTACGACAAGGACGGCAAGCTGGTGCGCACCCTCGATCTGGGTTCCCAGGCTGGCGGCAAGGTGGACTTCACCTGGGATGGCAAGGATGACGCCGGTGAGGCCCTGCCGGCCGGCACCTACAGCTTCAAGGCCACCGCCTCGATCAACGGCACGGCCACGGCCATGACCACCAACCTGCCGGCCACCGTCACCAGCGTGACCATGGGCACCAACGGCGGCGAAATGTCGCTGAACCTGGCAGGGCTGGGCAGCGTTCCACTTTCCACCATTCAAAGCATCGGCATCTAGGGCCTAGGGCACATCTTCAGGAGTTAGCGTATGTCTTACAACATTGGCTTAAGTGGCCTCAATGCAGCCAACAAGGCCCTGAACGTAACCGGCAACAACATTGCCAACGTCGCCACCACCGGCTTCAAGGCCTCGCGCGCCGAATTCGCCGACCAGTACTCAAGCTCCATTCGCGGCACCAGCGCCGGCCGCACCACCATTGGTACCGGTGTAAGAACCGCCGCCATTTCCCAGCAGTTCAGCTCCGGTAACATCAACGGCACCGGCCAGGCACTGGACATGGCCATCGACGGCAACGGCTTCTTCGCGCTCAACGACAACGGCTCGAAGATCTATACTCGGGCCGGGGCCTTCTACAGTGACAAGCAGGGCTTCGTCGTCAATGCCGGCGGCGCCAACCTGCAAGGTTATGGCGTCGACGAGAATGGCCAGGTGGTCCAGGGGGTATTGACCAACCTTCAGATCGACACGGCCAATCTCACCCCCAAGGCCACGTCCAAGATCGACCAGACGGTCAACCTCAAGTCCAGCGATGGCGCGCCTACGGTCACCCCGTTCGACCCAGCCGACGTCAAGAGCTACAACTTCACGTTCTCAAGCGACGTGTACGACAGCCAGGGCAATGCGCACCAGTTGAACCAGTACTTCATCAAGGATGACACGTCCAATTCCTGGAAGATGTACAGCACCATCGACGGTCGCAACCCACAGGACCCGACCTCCACGCAGCCGCTGATCAATGACCTGCCGTTCAAGTCCGACGGCACGCTCAACGCCGATGCCCTCACGGCCGGGCCGGTAGCCGGTGGCCTGTCCATCAATGCCAACAAGACCTTCAACCTGGACAACTGGATCCCCGCGCAGAAGAACGCTGCCGGCCAGTGGTCGGCCAACGGCGCCAACGCCAGCCCCGGCGGCGTCAGCCTCGACATGCTGGGCATGACCCAGTACAACGCGGCCTCGGCCGTGACCGCCAAGGATCAGGACGGGTTCGCTACCGGTGAACTGACCGGTCTTTCGGTCGACAAGGGCGGCTTCCTGTTCGCCAACTTCACCAATGGCCAGAACAAGGTCATCGGCCAGGTCGCCATCGCCAGCTTCTCCAACATGCAAGGCCTGACGCCGATTGGCGGGACCAACTGGCAGGAGTCGTTTTCGTCGGGTGTCCCGGTGATCGGCGCGCCGGACACCGGCACCCTGGGCCAGATTGCAGGTTCCTCGCTGGAAGATTCCAACGTCGACCTGACCGGCGAGCTGGTCAACCTGATCAAGGCGCAGAGCAACTACCAGGCCAACGCCAAGACGATTTCCACCGAAAGCACCATCATGCAGACCATCATTCAGATGAGCTGATGACGTGCTCAGGCGTGATACGTGGGGTTCAAGGGCAAGGTCGGTGAAGCATGCCGGTTTGTTGTCCTTGCTCCTGGTGATAGGGGGCGGCAGTGCCCAATGGGCAGAGGCCGCCCCGAGGCCTTTCTTCCTGTGGCAAAGCCTGGTCACCGGGCGATACATCTGCGTCCAAGGCAACCCGGGTTCAGGCTGGACCCGGTTTGCCGGCCCCTATAAAAACGGCGCCTGCCGCGATCACTGATCCAGGCGTGCTGATCCGATGCCAACAAACTGACACCGACGCTAAAGCCGTCGCGCTGAAGTGCCTGATTCACCGGGGTGCAAAGCTGGTTCGATTATTGCTTGACCCTGCCCGATGACAGCGCGGTACTGGCGCGCGGAGGAGATGCTGTGGACAAATTGCTTTACGTGGCCATGACCGGCGCCAGCCAGAACGCGCTGGCCCAGAAGGCCCACGCCAACAATCTGGCAAACGTTTCCACCAACGGCTTCCAGCGTGACCTGGAGCAGGCCCGCTCGATGCCGGTCTTTGGCGACAGCTTCCCGGCGCGGGCCTTTGCCCTGACCGAGCGCCCGGCCACCGACTTCAGCGAAGGGCCGATGATCGAAACCGGTCGCGACCTGGACGTGGCGGTGAGCGGGCATGGCTTTATCGCCGTGCAGGCGCCTGACGGCAGCGAAGCCTACGTGCGCACCGGCAGCCTGAACATCGACGCCCTGGGCGTGTTGCGTGCCGGTAACGGCATGCCGGTGATCGGCAACGGCGGCCCGATTGCCATTCCACCTGAACAGAAGGTGGAAGTGGGTGCCGACGGCACCATCAGTATTCGCTCCATGGGCGAAGACCCACGGGTGATGGCCGAGGTCGACCGCATCAAGCTGGTCAACCCGGACACCAAGGGCCTGAACAAGGGCGCAGACGGCCTGATCCACCCGGCCAGCGGCCAGCCGGCCGATGCCGACGTCAATGTTCGCGTGGTGTCGGGCTTTCTTGAAGGCAGCAACGTCAACGCAGTCGAGGAGATGACTTCGGTGCTGGCGTTGTCCCGCCAGTTCGAGCTGCACGTGAAGATGATGAGCGCGGCCAAGGAAGGCGATGAAGCCATGGCGCGGGTTTTGCAAATCGGCTAATGACATTTGAACGGGTGCCGTAAAACAGGCGCGCGAGGAGAACTTACATGCTTCCAGCTCTATGGGTCGCCAAAACCGGCCTGTCCGCCCAGGACACCAACCTGACGGTGATTTCCAACAACCTGGCCAACGTGTCGACCACCGGCTTCAAACGTGATCGCGCCGAGTTCCAGGACTTGCTGTACCAGATCCGTCGCCAGCCAGGCGCCCAGTCCACCCAGGACAGCCAGCTGCCCTCTGGCTTGCAGGTGGGTACTGGCGTGCGCATCGTCGGCACCCAGAAAAGCTTCGTGGCTGGCAGCCTGCAGACCACCGAGAACCCGCTGGACATGGCGGTCAATGGTCGCGGTTTCTTCCAGATCCTGCAGCCAGATGGCACGGTTTCGTACACCCGTGACGGCACCTTCCACCTCAACTCCGATGGCCAGATCGTCACCGCCAACGGCTACGCCCTGGAGCCTGCCATCGTCGTGCCCAACGACGCGCAGACCTTCACCGTTGGCCAGGACGGTACCGTGTCCATCACCACCGCCGGTAACCCGGCCGCCCAGGTGATCGGCAACATCCAGACCGCCGATTTCATCAACCCGGCGGGCTTGCAGGCCATTGGTGGCAACCTGTTCCTGGAAACGGCCGCCAGCGGCGCCCCCCAGGTCGGCACCCCAGGCCTGAACGGCTTCGGTACCACCTTGCAGCAAACCCTGGAGAACTCCAACGTCAGCACCGTGGAAGAGCTGGTGAACATGATCACCACCCAGCGCGCCTACGAGATGAACTCCAAGGTCATATCTGCCGCCAACTCGATGCTGCAGACCGTTACCCAGCAGCTGTGATCCCAGCAACTTCCGTAGCACCCGCGAGGTATGCATCATGAATCGTCTGTTGTCCGTTTTCGCCCTGGGCGGTGCGGTGTTGCTTGCAGGCTGCGTCGCCCCGGCGGCCAAGCCCAACGACCCGTACTATGCGCCGGTGCTCCCGCGCACCCCTTTGCCGGCAGCGGCCAACAACGGTTCGATCTACCAGGCCGGGTTCGAGCAGAACCTGTACGGCGACCGCAAGGCGTTCCGTGTGGGTGACATCATCACCATCACGCTGAACGAGCGCACGTCGGCCAGCAAGAACGCAGGCTCCCAGATTCAGAAGAACAGCAAGGCCAGCCTTGGCCTGTCGTCGCTGTTCGGGGCCAAGCCGAACACCAACAACCCGTTCGGCGGCGGCGACCTGTCGCTCGATGCCGGCTACAGCGGTGATCGCACCACCAAGGGCGACAGCAAGGCCACCCAGGGCAACACCCTGACCGGCTCGGTGACCGTCACCGTGGCCGAAGTGCTGCCCAATGGCATCATCGCCGTGCGCGGCGAGAAGTGGCTGACCCTGAATACCGGTGAAGAACTGGTGCGCATCGCCGGGCTCATTCGCGCCGACGACATCGCCACCGACAACACCGTGCCGTCCACGCGGGTGGCCGATGCGCGCATTACCTATTCCGGTACCGGCTCGTTTGCCGATGCCAGCCAGCCCGGGTGGCTGGACCGCTTCTTCATGAGCCCGCTTTGGCCCTTCTGAGTACCCTGACCATGCTCAACCTGAGGCAACTGCTCACCGCCACCTTGCTGCTGACCTGCGCCTGCGCGGCGCAAGCCGAGCGCCTGAAGGACATCGCCAGCATCTCGGGCGTACGCTCCAACCAGTTGATCGGCTACGGCCTGGTCGTCGGCCTCAACGGTACCGGCGACCAGACCACGCAAACGCCTTTCACCCTGCAGACGTTCAACAACATGCTCTCGCAGTTCGGCATCAAGGTGCCGCCTGGGTCGGGCAACGTGCAGTTGAAGAACGTCGCTGCGGTGTCGGTGCATGCCGACTTGCCGGCTTTCGCCAAGCCAGGGCAGGTGGTGGACATCACCGTATCGTCGATCGGTAACTCCAAGAGCCTGCGCGGGGGCAGCCTGTTGATGACCCCGCTCAAGGGCATCGACGGCAACGTCTACGCCATCGCCCAAGGCAACCTGGTGGTAGGCGGCTTCGATGCCGAAGGCCGCGACGGCTCGCGGATCACCGTCAACGTACCGTCTGCCGGCCGTATCCCGGGCGGCGCCAGCGTTGAGCGGGCAGTGCCAAGCGGTTTCAACCAGGGCAACACCCTGACCCTGAACCTCAACCGCCCCGACTTCACCACCGCCAAGCACATCGTCGACAAAGTCAATGACCTGCTCGGCCCTGGCGTGGCCCAGGCCGTGGACGGTGGTTCGGTGCGCGTGAGCGCGCCGATGGACCCCAGCCAGCGGGTGGACTACCTGTCGATCCTGGAAAACCTGGAAATCGACCCAGGCCAGGCAGTGGCCAAGGTGATCATCAACTCGCGTACCGGCACCATCGTCATCGGCCAGAACGTCAAGGTGTCGCCAGCGGCGGTGACCCACGGCAGCTTGACCGTGACCATCACCGAAGACCCCATCGTCAGCCAGCCGGGCCCGCTTTCCAACGGCCAGACCGCCGTGGTCCCGCGCTCGCGGGTCAATGCCGAGCAGGAAGCCAAGCCGATGTTCAAGTTCGGCCCGGGTACCACGCTGGATGAAATCGTCCGGGCGGTGAACCAGGTGGGCGCCGCGCCCGGTGACCTGATGGCCATTCTCGAAGCCCTGAAACAGGCCGGCGCCTTGCAGGCCGACCTGATCGTGATCTGAGGACGGCGTCGATGAACAGCAAGAGCCTGGTTTCCGGCAGTGTCGACAGCGGTGCCTTCACCGACCTCAACCGCCTCAATGCCCTCAAGCACGGTGACCGCGACAGCGAAGCCAACGTGCGCAAGGTGGCCCAGGAGTTCGAGTCGATGTTCATCAGCGAGATGCTCAAGGCCTCGCGCAAGGCCAGCGATGTCCTGGCCGACGACAACCCGATGAACACCGAGACGGTCAAGCAGTACCGGGACATGTACGACCAACAGTTGTCGGTGAGCATGTCCCGCGAGGGTGGCGGTATCGGCCTGCAGGATGTGCTGGTACGTCAGCTGACCAAAAGCCGCAGTGCCGCCGCCAATACCAGCCCGTTCCCGCGAGGGCAGGCCGGCCCGGTGCTGTGGGGCAGCAAGGTCGCAGACCCGGTTCACGCCACGCAAGCGGCCAGCACCCGCAACGACGTCGCCGCGCTCAATGCGCGGCGCCTGGCGCTGCCCAGCCGTCTTACCGACCGCCTGCTGGCGGGCATCGTGCCTACTGCGGCCACCGCGCCTGTCGGCGCGGCCCCCGCTGCCCCCGTGCGCGACGGCCAGCAACCGGCCAAGGTTTTTGCCGTGCCCGAGAACGGGCTGCGCATCACCGGCCGCGCCATCGCCCAGCCGCCGCTGGCGCCGAAAAAGGCGTTCACCGATAGCGATTCGTTCATTGCCACCATGCTGCCGATGGCCGAACAGGCTGCCAAGCGCATCGGCATCGACCCGCGCTACCTGGTCGCCCAGGCTGCGCTGGAAACCGGTTGGGGCAAGTCGGTCATGCGCAACAGCGACGGCAGCAGCAGCCACAACCTGTTCGGCATCAAGGCCACCGGCAACTGGCAGGGCGAACAGGCCAGGGCCATCACCAGCGAATTCCGCGACGGCCAGTTCGTCAAGGAAACCGCCCAGTTCCGCAGCTACGACTCCTACCAGGACAGCTTCCACGACCTGGTGAGCCTGTTGCAGAACAATTCGCGCTATCAAGAAGCGGTCAAGTCGGCCGATAACCCTGAGCAGTTTGCACGCGAGTTGCAAAAGGCCGGTTACGCGACCGACCCGGGCTATGCGAAGAAAATCATCAGCATCGCCCAGCAAATGCAGAAGACACCGCAATACGCCATGGCTGGCAGCACCACGAACCTTTAAAAGGACTACATCATGTCGAGCCTGATTTCGATCGGCCTGAGTGGCTTGAGTGCCAGCCAGGCGCACCTGTCGGTCACCAGTAACAACATCGCCAATGCGGCCACCAGCGGCTATTCGCGCCAGCAGGCCATGCAAGTGGCCGGCGCTTCGCAGTACATGGGCGCAGGTTTTCTGGGCAGTGGGACCACACTGGCGGACGTGCGCCGTATCTACAGTGCCTACCTCGACAATCAGTTGCAGACGGCGACCTCCCTGCAAGCCGATTCCACGGCATTCCAGGACCAGATTACCGGCATCGACAAATTGCTGGCTGACCGGGACACCGGCATCAGCTCGGTGCTCACGGCCTTCTTCTCGGCCCTGCAGACGGCGGCAGCCAAACCGGGCGATGTGGCTTCGCGGCAATTGCTGTTGACCCAGGCGCAGACCCTGAGCAACCGTTTCAACGCCGTCAGCACCCAACTGACACAGCAGAACGATGTGATCAACTCCCAGCTCGATACATTGGCGGGGCAGGTCAACAAGCTCACCACCAGCATCGCCGAATATAACAAGCAGATCGTGGCCGCCAGCGGCACCGGCAGCACGCCCAACAACCTGCTCGACGCCCGCAGCGAGGCCGTTCGCCAGTTGAACGAACTGGTGGGCGTGACCGTTCAGGAGCGTGAAGGCAACTACGATGTGATCCTGGGCAGCGGCCAGTCGCTGGTGACCGGGAGCAGGGCCAACCCGCTGTCGGTTCAGCCGGGGGTGGCTGACAAGAGCCAGGCGACCTTGCGCATCAACTACGAGTCGTTCAGCTCGGACGTAACCTCGGTGGCCACCGGCGGCACCATCGGTGGCCTGTTGCGCTACCGTCAGGACGTGTTGACGCCGTCGATGAACGAGCTGGGCCGCGTGGCGCTGGTCGTCGCCGACAGCATCAACAGCCAGCTGGGCCAGGGCCTGGACGCCAATGGCCAGTTCGGCAGCTCGCTGTTCTCCAGCATCAACAGCGCCAGTGCCATCGCCCAGCGCAGCCTGGCCTCGTCGAACAACAGCGCAGGTTCGGGCAACCTCGATGTCACCATTGCCAATAGCGGCGCCCTGAGCACCTACGACTACGAAGTGAAGTTCACCAGCGGCAATCAGTACAGCGTGCGCCGTTCCGACGGCACCGACATGGGCTCGTTCGACCTCAATGCCGACCCTGCGCCGGTCATCGATGGCTTCAGCCTGTCCCTCAAGGGCGGTGCGCTGGCCGCCGGCGACAGCTTCAAAGTAATTCCTACCCGTTCAGCCGCCACCGGTATTGCCACGGTGCTCACCGATGCCAACAAGCTGGCGTTCGCCGGCCCTGTTAGCGCTGCTGTTGGCAGCGGCAACAGCGGCACCGGCACCATCACCCAACCCAACCTTGGGCAAGCGCTGGATATCTACGGCGGTGCCGACACAGCCCTGACGCAGCAGGCGATCAAGGACGCCATGCCGGTGCGCGTGGTGTTCGACGCAGCCAGCGGTGGGTCCCAGGGCTACAAGCTGTTCGATGCCAAGGGCGCACAGATCGGCACCGGGACCGTGGTGCCGGGCCAGGACAACAAGCTCTCGCTGTCCATACCGATGCGTGATGCATCGGGCAACCCGATTCTCGACCCCAGCGGCAATCCGCGCACCTTTGCGCTGGAGACCACCCTGGGTGGCAGCCCGGCGACCAACGACAGCTTTACCTTGTCGTTCAATGTCGATGGCAAGGCGGATAACCGCAATGCCAATGCCCTGTTGAGCCTGCAGACCAAATCGACCGTGGGGACCAATTCCGGTGGCGGCACCAGTTTCACTTCCGCCTATGCCGCCTTGGTAGAGCGGGTGGGTGCCAAGGCCAGTCAAGCGTCCATCGATACTACTGCAATGGCCGCGGTACTCAAGTCGGCAAGTGAAAGCCGCAGCGCCGTCTCTGGGGTGAACCTCGACGACGAAGCCGCCAACCTGGTCAAGTTCCAGCATTACTACACTGCGTCGTCCCAGATCATCAAGGCGGCGCAAGAAACGTTCTCGACGTTGATCAACGCGCTATAAGGAGGCTGATCGTGCGAATTTCAACTGCCCAGTTTTACGAAACCAGCTCCAACACCTATTCCAAGAATTACTCGGATTTGGCCAAGATCACGGCCCAGGTGACCTCCAAATCGCGCATTCAGACCGCAGGCGATGATCCGGTGGGCGCTGCGCGCTTGCTGTTGTTGCAACAGCAGAGCGCGTTGCTCGATCAGTACAGTGGCAACATGACCACCGTCAAGAACACCCTGCTGCAGCAAGAAAGCGTGTTGTCTACCATCAACGATGCGCTGCAGCGGGCAAGCGAGCTGTCGATTCAGGCGGGTAACGGTGGTCTGAGCGACGCCGATCGCACCTCCATCGCCAGCGAAATCAAGGAAATCGAGGCCAACGTGTTCGGCCTGCTCAATTCCCGTGACGCCAACGGGGACTACATGTTTGGAGGGTCCAAGAATGCGACCCCGCCCTATGTTCGCAATGCCGACGGCTCCTACAGCTATCAGGGCGACCAGACCCAGATGAGTCTGCAGGTGTCCGACACCTTGCACCTGGCCATCAACGACAGTGGCTTCAGCGTCTTTGACCAAGCCACCAACAACAGTCGCACGCAATCGACCTTGCAGGCGCCGACGCCCAACGATGGCAAGGTGCTGCTTTCGGGTGGGTTGTTGACATCGGCCAATACCTACAGCGACAAGTTCGCCGCGGGCCAGCCTTATACGGTTACCTTTACCAGCGCCACTGAATACAGCATCAAGGACGCCGCCGGTAACGACATCACCAACGAAACCGCTGGCAAGGGCAAGTTCGATGTCAATACCGAAGGCGGCAAGATGATCTCGTTGCGGGGTGTGGATTTCGAGGTCAACCTGAACCTTGCCGAGGGTGACGATCCTGATGCCGTGGTGGCAGGGCATATCTTCACCCTTGAAGCCAAACCAGACACCCTGACCGCTACCCGCAGTGCAGGCAACCCATCGACCTCTCAGGTCGTGGGCTCAAGTGTTACGGACCCCGATGCCTACCGCAGTACCTTCCCCAGCAACGGTGCAGTGCTCAGGTTCACCAGCGACACCGAGTATCAGCTGTTTGCACAGCCCTACGATGCCCAGAGCAAACCGATAGCGTCGGGCACCGTGGGGGCGGGTAATGCCGTGACGGTAGCGGGTGTGACCTATCAGTTCGACGGGGCGCCGGCTCAAGGCGATCAGTTCTCCATCAATGCCAATACCCACCGCACGCAGAACCCTCTGGACACCCTGGGGCAGTTGCGAAGCGTGTTGGAAAAACCCCTTGATACCCCTGAAGCGCAGGCTGCTCTGAAAGCTGCAACGGACTCGGCGATTTCCAACCTGGCCAGTGCGCGTGATCGCATCGACATTACCCGAGGCTCGATCGGTGCCCGGGCCAATTCCCTTGAGATCCAGGCTCAGGAAAACGAAAGCCTTGGTCTGGCCAACAAGAGCACGCAAAGCGCTATTGGCGACACCGACATGGCGACCGCCACGATCCAGCTGACCCTGCAACAGGCGATGCTCGAAGCCTCGCAGCTGGCATTTGCACGCATATCGCAGTTGAGCTTGTTCGATAAGCTCTAAGTGGATCAGGGGGCGCGAAGCCAGGCTTTGCGCTCTGCTTCGCCGCAACCGATCAGGGCTGTGATTTTGCGACTTCGCTGCGTTAGCGCGCTCATCTGATGGCGCCCGCAGCGAAGGGTGCGTCAACGGCGAGCTCGATTGAAACTCGCGGTCTTGACACTCAATGACGGGACATCCCGACGCACGACACGTGCACAATTCCACGTGGCATGACCCCTGATACCTGCCTTTCATTGCATTTCAATGTGACCAATGAGTCAAAACGGTCATCTTCCCTGTATTCTATGCAGCAGCTGTTGCAGCATTTTGTTACCGGTGCGCAGGCAGGCGCTGCTTTATCCCCTCCACAGGCGGTGACGCTCCGGTTTTTGGCGCCCTCAATTGATCGAGTGGTGGTCTTTGGCTGTTTTCATTGGGAAGCCAGAATGATTGGCATCAAGAGTATCGCGAGTTACGTGCCCACCGCTGGCCTGGACAACTACGTCCAGGGTGCGAAGTTCGGCAAGGACGAAGAGTTCATGTTCGGCAAGATTGGTGCGTCCTTCCTGCCACGTAAGGCCCCGGAGCAGGAAACCTCCGACCTGTGCGTGGAGGCCGCCCGGGCACTGTTCGCCAACAACCCCGACCTCGATCCGCAGTCGATCGACGCGTTGATCGTGGTGACCCAGAACGGCGATGAAGAGGGCCTGCCGCACACCGCCGCTATCGTCCAGAGCAAGCTCGGGTTGTCTACCCGCGTGGCAGCGTTCGATATCTCCTTGGGCTGCTCGGGGTATGTGTATGGGCTGTACGCGATCAAGGGCTTCATGGAGGCGGCGGGCCTGAAGAACGGGCTGCTGATCACCGCCGACCCGTACTCGAAGATCGTCGACCCGGAAGATCGCAACACCACCATGCTGTTCGGCGACGCGGCCACCGCCACCTGGATGGCCGATGGCGCCATCTGGAAGCTGGGCGAGGCGCGTTTTGGCACCGACGGTTCGGGCGCCGAGCACCTGAAGGTGTCCGATGGCACGTTCTTCATGAATGGCCGGCAGGTCTTCAACTTCGCCTTGGTCAAGGTACCAGCTCACTTGCACGAGCTGCTCGATGCCAGTGGGTTGCAGTCGTCGGACATCGACGCGTTCTGCATCCACCAGGGCAGTGCGGCGATTGTCGATGCGGTAGCTCGCCGGTTCGAAGAACATCATCCGGAGAAATTCGTGAAAGACATGCTGGAGACGGGCAATACCGTGTCGTCCAGCGTGCCGTTGCTGCTGCAGAGGCACATGCTCGACGGTAGCTGGAAGCGGGTGGCGGTGAGTGGGTTCGGGGTAGGGCTGTCCTGGGCTTCGGCGATTCTTTATCGCGATTGATGTGTTCGCGGTGGGGTAGGGGCGTTCTGCCTTTGTTCGGGCTGGTCCCTGTGCTTAATCGGTTGAGCCCAACTTCCAGGGCTGCTTAAAGGCCCATCGCGGACGGTGCCAAGATCAGCTGCTAAGCGCAAACCTGGGGCCGCTGCGCAGCCCATCGCGGCCGGTCCGGCGCCCCGGCGAGGCCGCTCCCACCCCAACCGCGTGACGCCTGAATTCGCGGGTTCGCACTTTGTGGGAGCGGCCTCGCGCCGCGATGGGCCGCGCAGCGGCCCCGACATTTCCTGACGCCAAGCTGCATACCTTGAACCTTCGCCACCTCCTCTTCAGCCCCCAGTTCGCCAGGCCATCCCTCGACTCGCTCCAGACGCCGTCATCCCCCTCATACCTACCCACCCCGCTTTTTGACGCCAAAATTCCGCGCTTAACCCCTTGATTTTCCAGGGCTGGCCGCATGCCAGCATTTTTTTTTGCAAAAACCCCTCAAGCAACCGGGCCATCCGACGATAACCATTACGAAGGTTCTCTAGGCCATACCCGGCTGTCGCCAGGGCCGGAAGCCGCAGTATCCATACCACGAGGAATTCGTCATGGCTTTGACCGTCAACACCAACATCACCTCCTTGGGCGTTCAGAAGAACCTGAACCGCGCTTCCGAAGCGCTGGGTACTTCGATGTCCCGCCTGTCCTCTGGCCTGAAAATCAACAGCGCCAAAGACGACGCCGCTGGCCTGCAGATCGCCAACCGTCTGACCAGCCAGATCAAAGGTCTGAGCGTGGCAATGAAGAACGCCAACGACGGTATCTCGATCGCCCAGACCGCTGAAGGCGCCATGCAGGAATCGACCAGCATCCTGCAGCGTATGCGCGAACTGTCCCTGCAGTCTGCCAACGGCTCGAACAGCGATGACGACCGTACTTCCCTGCAGCAAGAATTCACCGCACTGACCGGCGAACTGACCCGTATCGCCAACACTACTACCTTCGGTGGTCGTAACATTCTGGACGGCTCGTTCCAGAACGTCGGCTTCCAGATCGGCTCCAGCGCCAACGAAACCATTTCGTTCGGCATGACCGATATCAGCGCGACTGGCCTGAAAGGTTCGTTCAGCGAAGCTAAGACTGATGGCGCGGCTACCGATTTGTCGGCGGTCGTTACCGGTGCGGTGGCGCCAGCAGGTGCAACTACTTACTCCGCAGCGGCTGTTACCTTCACACCGCCAGCTGCTGGTGAAACTGTTGACCTCACTTTGAACGGCGCAGCTACGCCGATCTCAATCACCGAAACTGATGACACCGATTCGGTAGTAGCGAAAATCAACGCAGCCAATACCGGCGCGAACGCTACTGGTGTTAGCGCTACGAAAGATGCCGCTGGCGCCATCGTAATGTCGTCCTCGGCAACCTTCACCGCCACTGCATCGAACGCCACTACCCCTGCAAACCTGTCTGGCTTCGCAGCCACTGCGACCGTGACGCCGACCACTGGCTTCACCAGCGATATCTCCTTCAACATCAACGGCACCACCGTCGGCGCTACTGCTGGCCAAGATATGGATGATGTCCTCGCCGCCATCAACGCCGAAACCACCAACACCGGCGTTGCAGCCACCCTCAAGGATGGTCGTCTGACTCTGACTTCCACCGACGGCAAAGCCATCAACCTCACCAACGGCACAGGTGCTGCCGGTCAAGGTGCTCTGGCCAAAGTTGGTCTGTCCGCAGGCACTACCGAAGCCAAACTGGTCGCTGATACCTCGATCTCGCTGAACGGCACCGAAGTCAAGTTCAAGAAAGGCGACACCCTGGACTCGATCATCACGTCCATCAACACCGCCAGCACCGGCGTGACTGCCAGCAAAAACGCTGACAACACCCTGAACCTGTTCTCGGCCAAGAACATCACCATCGCCGACGGCAGCCAAGGGACGGGCTTGGCTGCGCTGGGCCTGACCGCAGGTAGCACCACTGCCATCACCCAGGAAGCCACCGTTTCGAGCCTGAGCATCACCACCGCTGCCGATTCGCAAAAATCGATCCAGGCCCTGGACGCTGCCATCGCTCAGATCGACAGCCAGCGCGCTCAGCTCGGTGCCGTGCAAAACCGCTTCGACAGCACCGTTGCCAACCTGAACAGCATCTCGGAAAACTCAACCGCTGCCCGCAGCCGTGTACAGGACGCCGACTTCGCTTCGGAAACCGCCGAGCTGACCAAGCAGCAAACCCTGCAGCAGGCATCCACCGCGATCCTGTCCCAGGCCAACCAGCTGCCGTCTTCGGTACTGAAACTGCTGGGCTAATTGCCAAAGCAGGCTAAGTTTGACGAAGGGTACGTTCACGTACCCTTTCGTCTTTTCGTCACTTGAGGGTGTAAGTCGTGGATATAAGCATGAAGCTGGGCCTGTCCCATCCCGCTGCCATCACGCCGGAAGCGCCATCCAGCGCACGGCCACCCAGCGAGCCGGTCAAGGCCGAGCCCGCCGACAAGGTTTCCAAGCCCGTAGCCCGGCCTGACCTGGAAAGCGCCGTCAGTGCCATCCAGGATTTCGTCAAGGCTTCGGAGCGACAACTGGATTTTTCCATCGACGACTCCACCGGCCAGGTGGTGGTCAAGGTCATCGCTCGCCAAAGCGGTGAAGTCATTCGCCAGCTGCCTTCTGAAGCTGCGCTCAAGCTGGCGGAAAACCTCAAAGATGCCAACAGCCTGTTGTTCAGCACCCAGGTTTAAGTTGGCACGGCTTTTGTTTACCAGCGCACGGATGCTTTTTCGTCGGGATACCGGCGGTTACGATAAAGGAGATGTGATATGGCAAGCTCGACCATCAATGGGCTTGGCTCTGGCCTGGACATCAGCGGCATTGTGAAGGCCCTGGCTAGTGCCGAAAAGGCGCCTAAGCAAACCCAGATCAACAACCAGACCACCACCGCCACCACCTCGCTTTCGGCCATCGGCTCCGTCAAGAGCGCGCTCGAAACGTTCCGTGCCGCAGTCGCCAAGCTCAACACCGCTTCAAGCTTCTCTGGCCTGGCTTCTTCGTCCTCGGACGAGGCCATCGCCAAGATCAAGCTGGGCGACGGCGCTTCTTCGGGCAACTACGCGCTTGAAGTCACCCAGCTGGCGACCGCCTCGAAAATCTCCACCCAGATTTATGAAAAGACCTCGACGATCGTCAACGACTCGGGTGAATCCCAGACCCTGACCATCAACCAGGGCAATGCGACCCACAGCGTAAACATTGCCGCGGGCGCCACTCTTCAGCAGGCGCGTGACACGATCAATGACCAGCTGCAGTCGAAGGGCATCACGGCCAACATCGTGACCGATGCCAGTGGGTCGCGGCTCATTTTCTCATCGACCAAGATGGGCGAAGGTACCGAGTTGACGCTGGGTGGCGATGCCAGCATGGCGCAGGGTGTGTCTACCGTTGCCACGCCGCAGAACGCCAAATACACCCTCGATGGGCTGGCGCTGGAGTCTGCTTCCAACACTGTGACTGGCGCGATCAGCGGTGTGGACATAACCCTGGTCAAGGAAGGCAAGTCCAACCTGGCCGTCACCAGCAACAGCGACACGCTCAAGACGTCGGTCAAGTCTTTCGTCACTGCCTACAACGCGCTGATGACCACCATCAACACCCAGACCAAGGTCACTACCGGGGCCGATGGCGCAGCCACAGGTTCGGCCGCGTTGACCGGCGATGCCACCATGCGCTCGCTGGTCAATTCCGTGCGCAACGAGATCAGTCATAGCGTCGGTGCAACGGGTCTGCGCACCTTGTCGCAGCTCGGAATCAACACAGTACAGAAAACCGGCCTGCTGGAGTTCAACGACACCAAGTGGGATGCGGCGGTCAAAACCTATGGTGCCGACATCAACAACCTGTTTACAGGCAAGGATGGGCTGTTGACGCGCATGACCAACGTCACCGAGGAGTACACCAAAGCCGGTGGCATCCTAGCCTCGCGCCAGACCAGCCTTACCAATCAGCTCAAGGAGCTCGAGGAGTCGCAGCAGGCATTGGATCGGCGCATCGATTCACTGACGGACACCTTGACCAAGAAGTACAACGCGATGGACACCATGGTTGCGCAGCTCAAGGCGACCAGCGACAGCGTCATGACCACGCTCAACGCGTTGAATAAAGCCAAGAGCGACAGCTGACAGCGCTAAAGAAAACGCGCGGGGCGCCGATAAACAGGTTATACGGCCCCCGTCCAGCCTTGTTCACTGAGGATTCACCATGCACCCGATGAGAGCCCTTCGCCAATACCAGAAGGTCAATTCCCACGCCCAGATCTCCGAGGCCACGCCCCATCGTCTGGTGCAGTTGCTCATGGAAGGCGCGTTGGATCGCATGGCTCAAGCCAAAGGCGCCATCTCTCGCGGTGACGTGGCACAAAAAGGTGTCATGTTGGGCAAGGCCGTCGACATCATCGGCGGCTTGCGCGAAGGGCTGGACAAGGACAAGGCTGCCGACCCGGATGAACTTGATCGCCTGGACAGTCTGTACGAGTACATGGCACGCCGGCTGACCCAGGCCAACCTACACAGTGATCCCGAAATGATCGATGAGGTCGCACGACTCATGATCACCGTCAAGAGCGGCTGGGATGCTATCGCGACTGCCGAGTAACAACCTCTCTGCAAGGAGTCACCTATGAGCGCATTGCATCAGATTGCCCACACCTGTCACGCATTGAACGAAGCGCTGGAAGCTCGCGATTGGGTGACCATTGGTCAATTGGACTTGGGCTGCCGTGCGCTCGTCGATGAGGCGCTGGTAGCCGACCAGGAAGATGCGACCGCGCTCAAGGCGAACCTGGAGGCACTCATGGCCGTGTATCGTCAGCTAATCGACGTTGCAAGTGATGAGCGTCAATCTCTGGTCGCAGAAATGTCGAATATCAATCAAGCCAAACAGGCCACAAAGGTATACCATCTGTTCAGCTGAGATTGCGTGAGGCCGGATGCAGCCCGCACTTCTACGGCGCCATATATTTGACTGCTCGGACGTTTTTGACTTTACTAGTGCCTGTTCTCGTATTCCAGACGTCGAAACACTGACCATTCAGTCGGAATGATGTCGAGCACGCCCTCGGGCGCCGATATGACTAGGGAAGTTGCTATTGCATGTGGCGTGAAACCAAGATTCTCCTGATCGATGACGACAGCACCCGCCGCCGCGATCTGGCGGTGGTGCTCAACTTCCTGGGCGAAGAAAACCTGTCCTGCGCCAGCCATGAGTGGCAGCAGGTGGTCGAGCCCTTGTCTTCGAGCCGCGAGGTGTTGTGCGTGCTGGTCGGAACCGTCAACACGCCCGGCACACTGCTCGGGCTCCTTAAGACAGTGCTTTCATGGGATGAGTTCCTTCCTGTTCTATTTTTAGGTGATATTTCTTCGAGCGAGTTGCCTGAAGAGCTGCGCCGCCGCGTGCTGTCGAACCTGGAAATGCCGCCCAGCTACAGCCAATTGCTCGATTCGCTGCACCGAGCGCAGGTTTACCGCGAGATGTACGATCAGGCACGTGAGCGCGGTCGTCAGCGCGAGCCGAACCTGTTCCGCAGCCTGGTGGGCACCAGCCGCGCCATTCAACACGTACGCCAGATGATGCAGCAGGTGGCCGATACCGACGCCAGTGTGCTGATCCTGGGCGAGTCGGGCACGGGCAAGGAGGTGGTGGCGCGCAATCTGCACTACCACTCCAAACGCCGCGAAGCGCCGTTCGTGCCTGTCAACTGTGGCGCGATCCCGGCTGAGTTGCTGGAAAGCGAACTGTTTGGCCATGAAAAAGGTGCGTTCACCGGCGCCATCACCAGCCGTGCGGGTCGCTTCGAACTGGCCAACGGCGGCACGTTGTTCCTGGATGAGATTGGCGACATGCCGCTGCCCATGCAGGTCAAGTTGTTGCGCGTGCTGCAGGAGCGTACGTTCGAGCGGGTGGGCAGCAACAAGACACAGAGCATTGATGTACGCATCATTGCCGCCACCCACAAGAACCTCGAAAACATGATCGAGGCCGGCACCTTCCGCGAAGACCTGTATTACCGGCTTAACGTCTTCCCTATCGAAATGGCGCCCCTGCGCGAGCGCGTCGAAGACATCCCGCTGCTGATGAACGAGCTGATCTCGCGCATGGAGCACGAAAAACGTGGCTCCATCCGCTTCAACTCGGCGTCGATCATGTCCCTGTGCCGCCACGGCTGGCCGGGCAATGTGCGCGAGTTGGCCAACCTGGTCGAGCGTATGGCCATCATGCATCCGTACGGGGTGATCGGTGTGTCGGAACTGCCGAAGAAATTCCGCTACATCGATGACGAAGACGAGCAGATGGTCGATAACCTGCGCAGCGACCTGGAAGAGCGCATTGCCATCAACGGGCACGCGCCCAGCTTTAGCAACCCTGCCATGTTGCCGCCTGAAGGCCTGGACCTGAAGGACTACCTGGGCAGCCTGGAGCAGGGGCTGATCCAGCAAGCACTGGACGACGCCAACGGCATCGTCGCGCGCGCTGCCGAGCGCTTGCGCATTCGCCGCACCACGCTGGTGGAGAAGATGCGCAAGTACGGGATGAGCCGACAGGGTGGTGAAGACCAGGCAGAGGAGTGATCGTCGTCGATAGGCGGTAGATGCTCTGCCTGGAGTGCAAAGTCTCCGGCAAATGTCGTAAGCCCTTATCTGCGGCACGGGTATTGCTACGCACTGGCCACCACACCGTTTTTATGACGGTCAGTCACGCGAGAGAGCACGATGCCCCAGGCCGCCCATGTATCCCGAGCCCTTTCCCCCCAGGCGCAGTCACTGGTCGAGCAGGAAAGCCGCCAGGGTGTCGAGCAGGCGTTCGCTTTGTTCGACCAGGTCTCCAGCCAGCTCAGCCAGTCCTACAACCTGCTCGAAGCCCGGGTCAGTGAGCTCAAGGGCGAGCTGGCGGTGGTCAGCGCCCAGCGCATCGAGGAGTTGAACGAGAAAGAACGCCTGGCCAACCGCTTGCAGCATTTGCTGGACCTGCTGCCGGGCGGGGTGATCGTCATCGACGGGCAGGGTAGCGTTCGCGAAGCCAATCCGGCCGCCTGCGAGTTGTTGGGCAAGCCATTGATCGGCCAGCTGTGGCGTGAAGTCATTGCCCGCAGTTTTGCCCCGCGACTGGACGACGGCCATGAAGTGTCCCTGCGCGACGGCCGTCGCCTGTCCATTGCCACGCGCTCGCTGGATGCCGAGCCGGGGCAGCTGGTGCTGCTCAACGACCTGACGGAAACCCGTCGCCTGCAAGACCAGTTGGCACGCCACGAGCGATTGTCCTCGCTCGGGCGCATGGTCGCCTCGCTGGCGCATCAGATTCGCACGCCGCTCTCTGCTGCCATGCTTTACGCCAGCCACCTGGCCGACCCTGAACAGGCGTTGACCACTCAGACCCGGCAGCGCTTCGCTGGCAGTCTCAAGGAGCGTCTGCATGAGCTGGAACAACAGGTCCGCGACATGCTGGTGTTCGCCCGTGGCGAGTTGCCACTCACGGATCGAATTTCTCCGAAAGCCTTGTTCCAGGCGTTGCAGCAGGCTGCGCAGACGCATGTTCACGGGCACGCGGTGCGCTGGCAGTGTGACAGCCGCCTGGGTGAGCTGCTGTGCAACCGCGACACGCTGGTGGGTGCACTGCTGAACGTGATCGAAAACGCCACCCAGGCCAGCCAGGGCGCTGCGCGGCTCAAGGTGCACCTATGGCGTCGCCAGCAGACCCTGCACCTGTGCATCAGTGACGCTGGCACTGGCATTGCACCTGATCTGCTCGCCCGTCTTGGCGAGCCATTCCTGACCACCAAGTCGACCGGTACGGGGCTCGGGCTGGCGGTGGTCAAGGCGGTGGCCAAGGCCCACCATGGCAGCGTGCAGGTGCGCTCGAAGGTGGGGCGCGGCACCTGCGTGCGGGTGGAGTTGCCCTTGATCGACGGGTCGTTGGCGGAGAGCCGGTGATGACGGTGAATGTGTTGCTGGTCGAGGATGACCGTGTGCTGCGCGAGGCACTGGCCGATACCCTCGACCTGGGTGGTTTCGCCTACAAAGCAGTGGACAGCGCAGAGCAGGCCCTGAAAGTGGTGCACGAAGAACCCTTCAACCTGGTCATCAGCGACGTGAACATGCCGGGCATGGACGGCCACCAGTTGCTGGCCCAGCTGCGCCGCCAGCAGCCGCAATTGCCGGTATTGCTGATGACCGCTCACGCGGCCGTGGAACGGGCGGTGGAAGCCATTCGCCAAGGTGCGGTGGATTACCTGGTCAAACCCTTTGAACCCAAGGCGCTGCTCAACCTTGTGCAGCGGCATGCCGCCGGGCGTATGACGGACGAGGAGGGCCCTGTTGCACGCGAGCCCTCCAGCCGGCAGTTGCTGGAGCTGGCCGCACGCGTGGCGCGCAGTGGCTCGACCGTGTTGATTTCCGGTGAGTCGGGCACGGGCAAGGAAGTGCTGGCGCGCTACATCCACCAGCAGTCCCCCCGTGCCAGCCAGCCGTTCGTTGCGATCAACTGTGCCGCCATTCCGGACAACATGCTTGAGGCCACGCTGTTCGGCCATGAGAAGGGTGCCTTTACCGGGGCGATCGCTGCCCAGCCCGGGAAGTTCGAGCAGGCCAACGGGGGTACCTTGCTGCTGGACGAGATCTCGGAAATGCCCCTGGCCTTGCAGGCCAAGTTGCTGCGGGTGCTGCAGGAACGTGAGGTCGAGCGGGTAGGGGGGCGCAAGCCCATCGCGCTGGATATCCGCGTGGTGGCCACCACCAACCGGGACCTGGCGGGCGAGGTGGCTGCCGGTCGTTTTCGCGAGGACCTGTTCTACCGGTTGTCCGTGTTCCCGCTGGCCTGGCGCCCCCTGCGCGAGCGGCCCGGCGACATCGTTCAACTGGCCGAGCGCTTGCTGGCTCGTCACATTGCAAAAATGCAGCATGCCCCCGTGCGCCTGTCCGCCGACGCGCAGGCCTGCCTGCAAGCCTGGACCTGGCCTGGCAACGTGCGTGAGCTGGATAATGCATTGCAGCGCGCCTTGATCCTGCAGCAAGGCGGGGTGATCGAGGCGGCGGATTTTTGTCTTGATGGCGCCATTCCCTTGTCAGGTGGCACTGTGCCACTATCTGGGCAAGGTGGACTTGCAGCCGAGCAGGGCGACGACAAGCGGCGTCACGAGTACCAGCAGATCATCGATACCCTGCGGGCCGAGCGAGGTCGGCGCAAGGAAGCGGCCGAGCGCCTGGGGATCAGCCCGCGCACGCTGCGCTATAAGCTTGCGCAGATGCGCGACGCCGGTTTCGACGTCGAGGCCAGTCTGTTTGGCGAGTAAGACAGTCGCGTTTTACCCTGCAGACGTCATCTCTAGCGCGGGTAATCCAGCGCTCTTTTAGGCATCGCCCGCCAAGCGTGCGTGATCTTCACGGTGCTTCGTAGCCTAATACGCCCGTTTTTTCCTAGACGTATTCACCCTTTCATAAGGCTGGCACCTTTGTTGCTTTACGAAGGCTATCCGCCGCATGACTGTCAAAAATATGCGGCCGCCGGAGAGAGAAGCTCATGACCCAAGGTGTTGAATTCAATCGTCTGATGCTGGACATGCGGGCCATGCAGGCCGATGCCATGTCGCTGCCGAAAGTATCAGCCGCCCCTGAGCTGGCCCCAGGGCAAAGTACCTTTGCCGACATGCTGGGCCAGGCCATCGGCAAGGTGAATGACACCCAGCAGGCCTCTTCGCAGTTGGCGAACGCGTTCGAAATCGGCAAGACCGGGGTCGACCTCACCGACGTGATGATTGCCTCGCAGAAAGCCAGCGTTTCGATGCAGGCCTTGACCCAGGTACGCAACAAGCTCGTCCAGGCGTACCAGGACATCATGCAAATGCCGGTTTGAGGGCAGACGTAGACCATGGCTGAAGCAGTCGTCGACAACGCGCCCGCCAAGGGCGGCGCGCCAGCGCCCAAGGCACCTCTGGTGCGCCTGGCGTTCCTGGAAAACATTGCGCAGATGCCCATGCTGCGTCAGATCGGCCTGATGGTCGGCCTGGCTGCCAGCGTGGCGATCGGCTTTGCCGTGGTGCTGTGGTCGCAGCAGCCGGACTACCGTCCGCTGTACCCCAGCCTGTCGGGCATGGACACCAAGCAGGTCATGGACACCCTCGCGGCGGCCGACATTGCCTACAACGTGGAACCCAATTCCGGGGCCCTGCTGGTCAAGGCCGACGACATCTCCCGTGCGCGCCTGAAGCTGGCAGCTGCGGGCGTG
This sequence comes from Pseudomonas sp. URMO17WK12:I9, assembly GCF_900230165.1. Classification (NCBI taxonomy): domain Bacteria; kingdom Pseudomonadati; phylum Pseudomonadota; class Gammaproteobacteria; order Pseudomonadales; family Pseudomonadaceae; genus Pseudomonas; species Pseudomonas sp. URMO17WK12:I9. The sequence goes on from NZ_OCMQ01000001.1 coordinate 508,388, forward strand.
GCGCCTACCGACGGCAACGTCGGCTTCGAGCTGCTCGACAAGGAGCAGGGCCTTGGCACCAGCCAGTTCATGGAGGCCACGCGTTACCGCCGCAGCCTGGAAGGCGAATTGGCGCGCACCGTGTCGAGCCTGAACAACGTCAAGGGTGCCCGCGTGCACCTGGCCATTCCCAAGAGCTCGGTGTTCGTGCGCGATGAGCGTCGGCCCAGTGCATCGGTACTGGTCGAGCTCTATCCAGGTCGTGCACTTGAGCCCGGCCAGGTAATGGCCATCGTCAACCTGGTGGCCACCAGCGTGCCTGAGCTGGACAAGTCCCAGGTCACCGTGGTCGACCAGAAAGGCAACCTGCTGTCCGAACAGATCCAGGATTCTGCCCTGACCCAGGCCGGTAAGCAGTTCGACTACAGCCGCCGAATGGAAGGCATGCTGACCCAGCGTGTGCACAACATCCTGCAACCGGTGCTGGGCAACGACCGCTACAAGGCCGAAGTGTCTGCCGACCTGGACTTCAGTGCGGTCGAGTCCACCTCCGAGCAGTTCAATCCGGACCAACCGGCGCTGCGCAGTGAGCAGTCGGTCGACGAGCAGCGCGCTAGCAGCCAGGGCCCACAAGGTGTGCCGGGCGCGTTGAGCAACCAGCCACCGGGTGCCGCTTCGGCGCCACAGACCACTGGCGGTACCGCAGGTGCAGCGGGCGCCATCCAGCCTGGCCAGCCGTTGGTCGATGCCAATGGCCAGCAGATCATGGACCCGGCCACCGGCCAGCCGATGCTCGCGCCTTATCCGTCCGACAAGCGCCAACAGAGCACCAAGAACTTCGAGCTCGACCGCTCCATCAGCCATACCCGCCAGCAACAGGGGCGCATGACGCGCCTGTCCGTGGCGGTTGTGGTGGACGATCAGGTCAAGGTGGATGCCGCCACCGGGGAGACCACCCATGTGCCGTGGGCTGCCGAGGACCTGACGCGCTTCACCCGGCTGGTCCAGGATGCCGTTGGCTTCGACGCCAGCCGGGGCGACAGCGTGACCGTGATCAACGTGCCGTTCGCGCCAGACCGTGGCGAAGAGATTGCCGATATCGCGTTCTACCAGCAGCCCTGGTTCTGGGATATCGTCAAGCAAGTGCTGGGCGTGCTGTTCATCCTGGTGCTGGTGTTCGGCGTATTGCGGCCTGTGCTCAACAACCTGACAGGGGGTGGCAAGCAGCCTGCCCTTGAAAATGACATGGAGCTGGGCGGCATGATCGGTCTTGATGGCGAACTGGCCAACGACCGCGTCAGCCTGGGTGGCCCGACAAGCATTCTGCTGCCTAGCCCCACCGAGGGTTACGAGGCACAGCTCAACGCAATCAAAGGCCTTGTGGCCGAAGACCCGGGCCGCGTAGCCCAGGTCGTCAAAGACTGGATCAACGCCGATGAGTGATAACCGAGCCGTTACCGCCAAGCTGAGCCGCGTCGACAAGGCAGCCATCCTGCTGCTATCGCTGGGTGAAACCGACGCCGCGCAGGTACTGCGCCACATGGGGCCCAAGGAAGTGCAGCGCGTGGGCGTGGCCATGGCGCAGATGGGCAACGTGCACCGTGACCAGGTCGAACAGGTGATGAGCGAGTTCGTCGAAGTGGTCGGCGATCAGACCAGCCTGGGCGTGGGCTCCGATGCGTACATTCGCAAGATGCTCAACCAGGCACTGGGCGAGGACAAGGCCAACGGCCTGGTCGACCGCATCCTGCTCGGTGGCAACACCAGCGGCCTGGACAGCCTCAAGTGGATGGAACCACGCGCCGTGGCCGACGTGATCCGCTACGAGCACCCGCAGATCCAGGCCATTGTCGTGGCTTACCTGGACCCTGACCAGGCCGGTGAGGTGCTGAGCAACTTTGACCACAAGGTCCGGCTGGACATCGTATTGCGCGTCTCGTCGCTCAATACCGTGCAACCTGCTGCCCTGAAGGAGTTGAACCAGATTCTGGAGAAACAGTTCTCCGGCAATTCCAACGCCGCGCGCACCACCCTGGGTGGCATCAAGCGTGCCGCCGACATCATGAACTTCCTCGACAGCTCCGTGGAAGGCGCCCTGATGGATTCGATCCGCGAAATCGACAGCGACCTGTCCGAGCAGATCGAAGACCTGATGTTCGTCTTCAACAACCTGGCCGATGTGGATGACCGCGGTATCCAGGCGCTGCTGCGCGAGGTGTCTTCCGACGTGCTGGTGGTGTCGCTCAAGGGCGCGGACGAGCGGGTCAAGGACAAGGTGTTCAAGAACATGTCCAAGCGTGCTTCGGAACTGCTGCGTGATGACCTCGAGGCCAAGGGTCCGGTCCGTGTCAGCGATGTCGAAACGGCCCAGAAGGAAATCCTCACCATCGCCCGTCGCATGGCCGAAGCCGGCGAAATCGTGCTCGGTGGCAAAGGTGCCGAGGAAATGATCTAAGCGGCGAGCCGCCATGGGTCAGCGCAAGGCGATTGCGTCACGCACGCAATCTGCCTTAGCGTGCAGTCTTCGGCAGGCGGTATGGCGCCTGGCACCCTGATAGACAGGTTTTTGAATGTCGACCAAAGAACATCACCCCAGTGACCTGATCCGGGCCCGCGACCTCGAGGGCGTGGACGTCTGGACGTTGCCCAGCTTCGACCCCCAGCCCGCGCACGAGCCTGAGCCCGAACCGGTCGAGGTGGAGGAAGAAGTCGAGGAAGTGCCGCTGGAGGACGTTCAGCCGCTGACCCTCGAAGAGCTCGAAGCTATTCGCCAGGAAGCCTACAACGAAGGCTTCGCAACCGGTGAGCGTGATGGGTTTCACAGCACCCAGCTCAAGGTGCGCCAAGAGGCCGACGAGGCCCTGAAGGCGAAGCTGGCCAGCCTGGAAAAGCTGATGACCCATTTGATGGAGCCCATCGCCGAGCAGGACACCCAGATCGAAAGGACCCTGGTGCACCTCGTGTCGCACATGGCGCGCCAGGTGATCGGCCGTGAACTCACGAGCGATTCCAGCCAGATTACCCAGGTGCTGCGCGAAGCCCTCAAGCGCCTGCCCATGGGTGCCGACAATATCCGTATTCATTTGAACCCGCAGGATTTCGAACTGGCCAAGGCCTTGCGCGAGCGCCACGAAGAGCAGTGGCGCCTGCTCGAAGACAGCACCCTGCTTCCCGGTGGCTGCCGTATCGAGACTGCCCACAGTCGGATCGATGCGACCATGGAAACCCGCATCGAGAAGACCGTCGCGCAGTTGTTCGATCAGATGCATGACCATGCGCTGCACCCGGCAGCGCCTGATGTGAGCGTTGACCTGGACGCGCCGGTGGAGGACGCCGATGCGCCTTGACCGTACCAGCTTCGCCAAGCGCCTGGGCAGTTATGCCGAGGCCATCGAGGTGCCGGCGCAACCTGTGGTCGAGGGGCGACTGCTGCGCATGGTAGGCCTGACCCTGGAAGCCGAAGGGCTCAGGGCAGCCGTGGGTAGCCGCTGCCTGGTGGTCAACGACGACAGCTACCACCCGGTGCAGGTCGAAGCGGAAGTCATGGGGTTCTCTGGGTCGAAGGTGTTCCTCATGCCGGTTGGCAGCATTGTCGGCATCGCCCCGGGTGCCCGCGTGGTGCCGCTCGACGACGGTGGTCGGCTGCCCATGGGCATGAGCATGCTGGGCCGGGTACTGGACGGCGCGGGCCGCGCGCTGGACGGTAAAGGCGGCATGAAGGCCGAGGACTGGGTGCCGATGGACGGGCCGGTGATCAACCCGCTCAACCGCGACCCCATCAGCAAGCCGCTGGACGTGGGCATCCGCAGTATCAACGGCCTGCTCACCGTCGGGCGCGGCCAGCGCCTGGGCTTGTTCGCCGGTACCGGTGTGGGCAAGTCGGTCTTGCTGGGCATGATGACCCGCTTCACCGAAGCCGAAATCATCGTGGTCGGCCTGATTGGCGAGCGGGGCCGCGAAGTGAAGGAATTCATCGAACACATCCTTGGCGAGGAGGGGCTCAAACGCTCCGTGGTGGTGGCTTCGCCCGCTGACGATGCGCCCCTGATGCGCTTGCGGGCGGCCATGTACTGCACCCGTATCGCCGAGTATTTTCGCGACAAGGGCAAGAACGTGCTGCTGTTGATGGATTCGCTGACCCGCTTTGCCCAGGCGCAGCGGGAAATCGCACTGGCCATCGGGGAGCCGCCCGCCACGCGTGGCTATCCGCCTTCGGTGTTCGCCAAACTGCCCAAGCTGGTCGAGCGAGCGGGCAATGGTGAGCCGGGTGGCGGCTCGATCACGGCGTTCTACACGGTGCTGTCCGAGGGCGACGATCAGCAAGATCCGATCGCAGACTCGGCCCGGGGTGTGCTGGACGGCCACTTCGTACTGTCGCGACGGCTGGCCGAGGAGGGTCACTACCCGGCAATCGACATCGAAGCGTCCATCAGTCGGGTGATGCCCCAGGTGGTCGATGCCGACCACCTTCGCCAGGCGCAGAAATTCAAGCAGCTCTGGTCTCGGTTGTCGCAGAGCCGCGACCTGATCAGCGTGGGTGCCTACGTGGCGGGCGGGGACCCCGAGACCGACCTTGCCATCGCGCTGCAGGCCAGGCTGGTGGAGTTTCTGCGTCAAGGGCTGCGTGAGAACGTGGGCATGGCGCAAAGCCGCGATCAACTGGGGGCGATCTTCACGCCCCCGGCGGGCTGATAGGCCATGGCATTGCCCGGACGTGCGGCGCGCCTGGCCCCCGTGGTGGACATGGCCGAGGAAGCCGAGCGCAAGGCGGCCCAGCGCCTGGGCCATTTCCAGCAGCAGGTGGCCACGGCCCAGGCCAAGCTAACGGAGCTGGAGCGCTTTGGCGAGGATTATCAACAGCAGTGGCTCAACCGGGGCGGCCAGGGTGTAGACGGAAACTGGCTGGTCAACTACCAGCGCTTTCTCGGCCAGCTGGAAACGGCCATGACCCAACAGCGCCAGAGCCTCACCTGGCACCAGAACAACCTCGCCAATGCCCGCGGCACCTGGCAGCAGGCGTATGCGCGGGTAGAGGGCTTGCGCAAGCTGGTGCAACGCTATATGGACGAGGCCCGGCGCGCCGAGGACAAGCGCGAGCAGCGCTTGCTCGACGAGTTGTCCCAGCGGCTGCCGCGGCAGGGGCCGCTGTAGCTGGGGGAGCTTGATCTAGCCCCAGGTCTCTGCCCACCGGCCAATACGGCTCCCATCCCCGCTTGCCCCCTCGCCCCATCACTGCTACACCTTCATGGAGCCGCATCCGCCATCATCGAAGGAATCGCTAGCATGGCAGTGGAAACCGATGTCTCGCAGGACGGTAAAAAGCTGACGATCAAAATCAAGGGACGTTTCGATTTCGGCAAGCACCAGGCCTTTCGTGAGGCCTACGAACGCCAGCCACGCCGCCCTGACGCGGTCATCGTCGACTTGCAGGAGGTGACCTACCTGGACAGCTCTGCATTGGGCATGCTTCTGCTGCTGCGCGATCACGCCGGCGGGGACGAGGCGGATGTGCGGGTCGTCCATGCCAATTGCGACGTACGCAAGATTCTCGCCATCTCCAATTTCGACAAGCTTTTCGACATCAGTTGAGCGCACCGATGGCTGATGAGCTTGGGTTGACCGTGCTGGTGGCTGAAGATGGCGCGGCCGATCGTCTGCTATTGGCGCAGATCGTCAGGCGCCAAGGACACGACGTGTTCACTGCCGAAAATGGCCAGCAAGCCGTGGACGTGTTCAAGGCTCAACGCCCGCAAGTGGTGCTACTCGATGCGTTGATGCCGGTCATGGACGGCTTCGAGGCGGCGCGGCAGATCAAGGCCCTGGCTGGCGAAACCCTGGTGCCCATCATCTTTCTCACGGCACTCAACGAAGAACAGGCCCTGGTGCGTTGCCTGGAAGCCGGTGGGGATGATTTTCTGGCCAAGCCCTACAGCGCAGTCATTCTGGCAGCCAAGATTCGGGCCATGGACCGGCTGCGACGGCTTCAGGCCACGGTGCTGGATCAGCGCGATCAGATTGCGCGGCACCACCACCATTTACTCAACGAACAGCGGGTGGCCAAAGCCGTATTCGACAAGGTGGCCCATTCGGGCTGTCTGGACGCACCGAACATCCGCTTTTTGCAATCGCCGTACGCGCTGTTCAACGGCGACCTGATGCTGGCCGCGCTCACGCCGTCCGGGGACATGCGCGTGCTGCTGGGGGACTTCACCGGGCACGGGCTGCCGGCTGCCGTGGGGGCCATGCCGCTGGCCGAAGTGTTCTACGGTATGACGGCCAAGGGCTACGGCATGGCGCAGGTATTGCGAGAGATGAATGCCAAGCTAAAGCGCATTCTGCCTGGCGACATGTTCTGCTGCGCACTGCTGGTCAACCTGAGCATGCAGCGCGGCGCAGTGGAGGTATGGAATGGCGGCATGCCTGACGGCTTCCTGCTGTCTTCGGAAGGCCGGGTGTTGTCTGCGTTGGTTTCCAGGCACTTGCCGCTGGGTGTTCTGAGTGCAGAGCAGTTCGACGACCAGACCGAGGTTTGGCCGCTGGCGCCGGGCGAGCGGCTGCTGCTGATGTCCGATGGGGTGCTCGAAACCGCCGATGATCAGGAGCGTCTGTTCGGTGAGCAACGCCTGCGGGCGGTATTGGCCGACAACCGCAATCCCGCGCTGTTGTTCGATGAGCTGCTCGACGCGCTGCAACGCTTCGGTGGGCGGGCGCGCGACGATGTCAGCTTGTGTGACATACGCATGCTGGGTGCGCAATTGCCGCAGCCCATGGCGATGTTGCCTCAGGACCTGGGCCGCTGTAGCGCGATGGACTGGTCGCTGAGTTTCGATGTGAGAGGAGAAAGCCTGCGCCGTTTCAACCCGGTACCCTACCTGGTGCAATTGTTGCAGGAAATACATGGCCTGCGTTCATCGGCCGGCACCCTCTACAGTGTGCTGAGCGAACTGTACTCTAATGCGCTTGAACATGGCGTGCTGGGGCTGGATTCTCGGCTCAAATGCGATGCGCCAGGCTTTGCCGATTATTATCAGGAGCGTGCCAGGCGCTTGCAGGTGATCGAAGAAGGCTACGTGCGCATCAATCTTGCAGTTGAACCGCTCGCCGCTGGTGGGCGTCTGAAAGTGGAGGTCAGGGACAGCGGCGAAGGGTTCGACGTGCAGCAGGTGCTTGCGCAGCCATTGCCAGAGCAAGGCCTCAGTGGCCGGGGAATGGCACTGGTCAGGCGCCTGTCCACTGTGGCGCGCTGGACAGAGGGCGGGCGCTGTGCGCACGTCGAGTTCATCTGGTGAGTCCGCGTCGGGCTCTGCCATAATCTGACTTGATCAAGGAGCGAACAAGTGGCTGACATGCATATCGACCACAAGGTACTCAGTGACCTGCGTGAAATCATGGAAGACGGCTATCTGCAGCTGGTGCAGACCTTTCTGGACGATTCCGAACGGCGTCTTGGCCAACTTCACGCTGCCCGCAGCGCAGTGGAACTCGGCGCCGCCGCCCACAGTTTCAAGGGCAGCAGCAGCAACATGGGCGCCGTTGCGCTGGCAACTCTGTGCCAGGAACTCGAGGACAAGGCCCGCCATCCCCCGCTGCTGGGCATCGAAGACCTTATCAACCGGATTGATCTGGAGTTTGCCGAGGTGCAGCGCTTCTACCGTGCCGAACATCATCGGATATCGGCGGGTTAGCCCACGCGCTTGCCGCCCCCGTATGAGTTGGCGCGAGTTTTGCTGGGTAATGCCCGTGATCATTTTGTTTATGGCGCGGAGACTGCTCAATGCCTGTTGCATCCAACCCTTTGCTGCAAGCCAACATCAAGGCTGACGCAGCCCGTTCTGCTAGCGCCACCGCCGCCAAACCCCAGCAGACGCTGGGCGAGCAGGGTGATGGCTTCGGTCAGATGATGGCCAGGCAGGGGCGTGACAAGGTTGCCGGCGCTGCAGACAAGAACGCTTCGAGCAAGGCCGCTGAAAAGGCTGAAGCGGCCTCAAGCGGCAAAGGCAAGCCTGCCGACAAGCGCAGCGTTGCCGATGACGGCAATGCCTCGCCCACCGAGCACGCCACCCAGGCCGACACTGGCATGCGCGATGCCAGCCTGGTTGCCGGTCAAGTCACTGACGCGCAGCCTGGCGCCCAGTTGATCCAGGCCCAGGCCGAGGCGGTAGCCCCTGTTTTGCAGGCTGCCAATGATCAGCCGCCGTCCGAAGAGGCGCCAGATTTCGACCCTGCTGCCGATGCCCTGGCGAACTTGCCTACCCTGCGCCTGGCCCTGGAGCACAGTGCCCAAGCCAAGGGGGCCACCTCGGCCCATGCCGCAGACCCTGGTCAGCAACAGGCGCAGGCTGCGTCCGTCAATACCTTGGCGCAGGCGGGGCAAGGGGCCGAAGAAGCTTCCACCGACACCGGTGACAAGGCATTTGGCGCATTGCTCGAAGAAGGGTTGAAAGACACCAAGGGCGCCAACAGCGATACCCGAATCGATGACTTCGCCAGCCGCCTGGCCAACCTCACCCAGGCGGCAACGGCCAAGACGGCCAACGCCGTGCCGGTGAACCCCAACCCGTTGCAGCAGCCGCTGTCGATGAACCAGAACGCCTGGACCGAGGGGCTGGTGAACCGAGTCATGTACTTGTCCAGCCAGAACCTCAAGTCGGCTGATATCCAGCTTGAGCCTGCCGAGCTGGGGCGCTTGAACATCCGCGTCAATGTCGCCGCCGACCAGGCTACCCAGGTGACCTTCATCAGCGGCCACGTCGGTGTACGCGATACGCTGGACAGCCAGGTGCACCGGCTGCGCGAACTCTTTGCCCAGCAGGGGCTGGCCCAGCCGGATGTCAACGTGGCCGATCAGTCGCGAGGTCAGCAGCAACAAGGGCAGGCGGCGCAGGGGCAGGGGGGGAATGGTCTGTCCGGGGTGGCTGCGCGTGCAGGGGAGGGCTCGGTCGACGCAGCCGAGCGCGAACGGCCTGTGGAGCAGCAGGTCGTGATTGGGGACAGCGCTGTGGATTATTACGCCTGAGGCGGCTGAAGATAGGGTGACCGCCCGGCTGCCAATGCTGTTCATGTAAGACCGCTGGGGCCGTGTAATGGCCCCAGCCTGGACGCTCGCCTATTTGGCATAACACTTGCTCACCCCAAGCCATCTTCCCAGTTACTCCCGATGGACGACGGAATATTGGCATGGCGAATACCGAAGCAGTCAAAGACCCTGCCCCAAAAGGCAAACTCAAACTGATCCTCCTGGCCGTGGGTGGCCTGCTGGTGGCCGTGGGCATTTCCGTGGGCGCCACATGGTTCATCATGCACAAGAGCGAGCCTGCGCCTGCTGAGCAGGAAGGCGCCAGCACCACCAAGCCAGCGGCCATCTACGAAGCGCTCACACCCGCGTTCGTGGTGAACTTCAACCAGAATGGTCGCCAGCGCTACATGCAGGTCAGCATCACCTTGCAGGGGCGCAATCAGGCTGACCTCGATGCCCTTAAAGTGCACATGCCGGTCATCCGTAACAACCTGGTGATGATGTTCTCCGGGGTCGGCTTCGATACCCTGGCCAGCAGTTCGGTCGGCCAGGAAATGCTGCGCCAGAAAGCGACCGTCGTGGTGCAGGAAGTGGCCCAGAAAGAAGTCGGCAAGCCCGTGATCGACCAGTTGCTGTTCACCAATTTCGTATTGCAGTAGGAGCACGCAATGGCCGTACAGGACCTGCTGTCCCAGGATGAGATCGATGCCCTGCTGCACGGCGTCGACGATGGCCTGGTGCAGACTGAAAGTGCATCCGAGCCTGGCAGTATCAAAAGCTATGACCTGACCAGTCAGGACCGTATCGTCCGGGGCCGCATGCCGACCTTGGAGATGATCAACGAGCGATTTGCCCGTTATACCCGCATCAGCATGTTCAACCTGCTGCGCCGCTCGGCCGATGTGGCCGTGGGCGGCGTGCAGGTGATGAAGTTCGGGGAATACGTGCATTCGCTGTACGTGCCCACCAGCCTCAACCTGGTCAAGATCAAGCCGCTGCGCGGCACCTCGCTGTTCATCCTCGACGCCAAGCTGGTGTTCAAGCTGGTGGACAACTTCTTCGGCGGGGACGGCCGGCACGCCAAGATCGAAGGCCGCGAGTTCACCCCGACCGAGTTGCGCGTGGTACGCATGGTGCTGGACCAGTGCTTCATCGACCTCAAGGAAGCCTGGCAGGCGATCATGGAGGTGAACTTCGAGTACATGAACTCCGAGGTCAACCCGGCCATGGCCAACATTGTCGGCCCCAGCGAGGCGGTCGTGGTGTCCACGTTCCATATCGAGCTCGACGGCGGCGGGGGCGACCTGCACGTGACCATGCCGTACTCGATGATCGAGCCGGTGCGTGAAATGCTCGATGCCGGGTTCCAGTCCGATCTGGACGACCAGGACGAACGCTGGGTCAAAGCGCTGCGTGAGGACGTGCTTGATGTCGCCGTTCCGGTAACGGCCACGGTAGCCAGGCGTCAGCTCAAATTGCGGGACATCCTGCACATGCAGCCCGGGGACGTCATCCCAGTCGAGCTGCCCGAGCACCTTGTGCTGCGCGCCAACGGCGTGCCGGCCTTCAAGGCGCGCCTGGGCTCGCACAAGGGCAACCTGGCGCTGCAGATCATCGACCCGATCGAACGCCGCTGACGGCGGCCGCTCCCAACGAACTGAATGCCTGTCGAGGAAATCATGGCTAACGAAAACGAGATCACCTCCCCGGAAGACCAGGCGCTCGCCGATGAGTGGGCTGCTGCGCTGGAAGAAACCGGTGCGGCCGGCCAGGCCGACATCGATGCACTGCTGGGCGATACCAGCCAGAATCAGGGGCCCGGCCGCCTGCCGATGGAGGAGTTCGCCAGCTCGCCCAAGCCCAATGCCAACGTCAGCCTCGAAGGCCCGAACCTGGATGTGATTCTCGACATCCCGGTGAGCATCTCGATGGAAGTAGGTAGTACCGAAATCAACATCCGCAATCTGCTCCAACTCAACCAGGGTTCGGTGATTGAGCTCGACCGCCTGGCAGGCGAGCCCTTGGATGTGCTGGTCAATGGCACGCTGATCGCCCATGGCGAAGTGGTAGTGGTCAACGAGAAGTTCGGCATCCGCCTGACGGACGTGATCAGCCCCAGTGAACGCATCAAGAAGCTGCGTTGATGAAGGCCAGGGTGCGCGTCATCGCGGCGGTTGCTGCGGCACTGGCCAGCCAGGTGTGTCTGGCCGCCGCTACGCCTGCGGCGACGCCGGTCAACCCTCCAGGAAGCCTGGGCGGGCAGCTGGCACAAATGGTCTTTGGCCTGTTGCTGGTGGTCGGGCTGATCTTTCTGCTCGCTTGGCTGCTGCGCCGGATGCAAGGTTCGGCGGTCAAGGGCGGGCACGTGATCGACATCATCGGCAGCCGCGCCATCGGCCCGCGTGATCGGCTGCTGCTGGTGCAGGTGGGCAAGGAGCAGATCCTCATCGGTCATACACCTGGCAACATCGAAGCGTTGCACGTGCTGGCCGAGCCAGTGGATGTACCCCAGGGTGCCCGCCAGGTGACGCCTGAGTTCGCCCAGCGGCTGATGGAACTGATGGGCAAGGACCCTAAGGACAAGACCCGATGAGCGCAGCGCTGCGACTGTTGTTCACCTTGGCGCTGCTGTTGGCGGCGCCGTTGGCACTGGCGGCCGACCCGCTGTCAATCCCGGCCATCACCCTGTCCAACGGTACCGATGGGCAGCAGGAGTACTCGGTCAGCCTGCAGATCCTGTTGATCATGACGGCGCTGAGCTTCATTCCAGCGTTCGTCATCCTGATGACCAGCTTCACCCGGATCATCATCGTCTTTTCCATCCTGCGCCAGGCGCTGGGGCTGCAACAGACGCCTTCGAACCAGATACTGACCGGCATGGCGCTGTTCCTGACCCTGTTCATCATGGCGCCGGTGTTCGACCGCATCAACCAGACGGCCCTGCAGCCTTACCTGAACGAGCAGTTGACCGCCCAACAGGCCATCGACCGAGCGCAGGGCCCGCTCAAGGACTTCATGCTGGCCCAGACCCGGCAGAGCGATCTGGACTTGTTCATGCGCCTGTCCAAGCGCACCGACATCGCCAGCCCCGATCAGGTGCCGTTGAGTATCCTGGTGCCGTCCTTCGTCACCTCGGAACTCAAGACGGCCTTCCAGATCGGCTTCATGATCTTCATTCCGTTTCTGATCATCGACATGGTGGTGGCCAGCGTGCTCATGGCCATGGGCATGATGATGCTGTCGCCGCTGATCATCTCCTTGCCATTCAAGATCATGCTGTTCGTGCTGGTCGATGGCTGGGCCCTGATCATGGGCACGCTGGCCAGCAGTTTCGGTGGTGTGTGACTTTGCCTGGGAGGGCCGTGCATGACGCCTGAAGTAGCCGTCGACCTGTTCCGCGACGCCTTGTGGCTGACCACGTTGATGGTTGCCGTGCTGGTGGTTCCCAGCCTGCTGGTGGGTTTGATCGTGGCCATGTTTCAGGCCGCCACCCAGATCAACGAGCAGACCTTGAGCTTTCTGCCGCGCCTGCTGGTGATGTTGATCACACTGATCGTGGCCGGTCCGTGGTTGGTGCAGAAGTTCATGGAGTACATCACGACCCTGTACACCAACATCCCCCAGCTCATCGGTTGATGCGCGAATGCTTGAGCTGACCGACACGCAAATCGGCACCTGGGTGGCCACCTTCATCCTGCCGCTGTTCAGGGTGACGGCGGTGCTGATGACCATGCCCATCTTCGGCACGCGCATGTTGCCGGCGCGGGTGCGCTTGTACGTTGCCGTGGCGATTACCGTGGTCATCGTGCCGGCGCTCCCGCCCCTGCCGCCGTTCGATCCGTTGAGCCTCAAAGGGGCGCTGCTGTGCGCCGAGCAGATCATCGTCGGTACCATGTTCGGCTTGGGGTTGCAGTTGCTTTTCCAGGCCTTCGTGATCGCCGGGCAGATCGTGGCAGTACAGATGGGGATGGCCTTTGCATCTATGGTCGATCCTGGCAACGGGGTCAACGTCACTGTGATCAGTCAATTCATGACCATGCTGGTGAGCGTGCTGTTTCTGCTGATGAACGGTCACTTGGTGGTATTCGAGGTGTTGACCGAGAGCTTCACCACGCTACCGGTTGGCAATGCCCTGGTGGTCACGCATTTTTGGGAGTTGGTCGGGCGCATGGCGTGGGTGTTCGGCGCTGGGCTGATATTGATCCTGCCGGTGATCGCAGCGCTGCTGGTCGTCAACGTCGCCTTTGGCGTGATGACCCGTGCGGCCCCGCAACTGAATATTTTTTCCATTGGTTTCCCACTGACCTTGGTCATGGGCATGCTCATTTTCTGGATCGGCCTTGCCGATATACTGTCTCATTACCAGGCGTTGGCCAGCGAAACGTTGCTGTGGCTGCGGGATTTGGCGAGGGCCGGTTGAATGGCAGAAAGCGAGAGCGGTCAGGACAAGACAGAGGAACCCACCGAAAAGCGCAAGCGCGACGCACGGGAAAAAGGCGAAATCGCGCGTTCCAAGGAGCTCAACACGGTGGCGGTCACCCTGGCAGGTGCCGGGGGCATATTGGCTTTTGGCGGGTATCTGGCCGAGACTCTGCTGGAAATGATGCGCATGAACTTCAGCCTGACCCGAGAGATCATCGTCGATGAGCGATCCATGGGGGCGTTCTTGCTCACGTCCGGCAAAATGGCCATCTGGGCCGTGCAGCCGATTCTGATCCTGCTATTCGTGATTTCCTTCGTTGCGCCGATCGTACTGGGTGGGTTCGTATTCTCCGGCAGCTTGCTGCAACCCAAATTCAGCCGCATGAACCCACTTTCGGGCATCAAGCGCATGTTCTCCATGAATGCCTTGACCGAATTGCTCAAGGCGCTGGCCAAGTTCTTCGTGATCCTGGTAGTGGCGGTGGCGGTGCTGGCCAGCGACCGTCAAGCTCTGCTGTCGATCGCCAACGAGCCGCTGGAGCAGGCAATCATTCACAGCTTGCAGGTGGTGGGGTGGAGTGCACTGTGGATGTCGGCCGGGCTATTGCTGATCGCGGCCGCCGACGCCCCGTTCCAGCTGTGGCAGACGCACAAGAAAATGAAGATGACCAAGCAGGAAGTGCGCGACGAGTACAAGGACAGCGAGGGCAAGCCGGAGGTCAAGCAGCGTATCCGCCAGTTGCAACGCGAGGTGTCGCAACGGCGAATGATGGCGGCGGTGCCCCAGGCCGATGTGATCATCACCAACCCGACCCATTACGCCGTCGCGCTGCAGTACGATCCGGAAAACGGGAATTCGGCCCCCTTGCTGCTGGCCAAGGGCAGCGACTTCATGGCCTTGAAGATTCGCGAGATCGGCGCTGAGCACAAGATCCAGATTCTCGAATCCGCCGCCTTGGCTCGGGCGATCTACTACTCCACCGAGGTGGAGCATGAAATTCCTGCCGGCCTGTACTTGGCGGTGGCTCAGGTGTTGGCGTATGTCTTCCAGATCCGTCAGTACCACGCAGGCAAGGGTAAGCGGCCAGATCCGCTGAAGACCGACTTGCCCATTCCGCCCGATCTGCGACGCGACAGTTGACCTTGCGCCGGGGATGGCTGAAATGGCCGCCATAGGGCCAGCACAGGCAATATAAATTCTCCACCCGACAAAGTTGGAAAGCTTCTTGCAATGGCAGCGCCAGTCGCCTGACAGGCGTCAAAGTTTTGCAAGAAGAGGACTCGCGGTGGATCGCACTCAGTTAATCAGCAACGCTCGCCATAACCTGGCCGGTCTCGGGCGGGGCAACCTCGGCGTGCCGCTGTTGCTGTTGGTGATGCTGGCAATGATGATGTTGCCAATACCACCGTTTTTGCTCGACGTGTTCTTCACCTTCAACATCGCCTTGTCCATCGTGGTGCTGCTGGTCAGCGTGTACGCGCTGCGCCCGCTGGACTTCGCCGCTTTCCCCACCATCCTGCTGGTGGCGACCCTGCTGCGACTGGCCCTGAACGTGGCTTCCACCCGCGTGGTCATGCTGCACGGCCAGGAAGGGCACGGCGCCGCGGGCATGGTGATCCAGGCCTTCGGCGATGTGGTCATCGGCGGCAACTACGTGGTCGGTGCGGTGGTCTTCGCCATCCTCATGATCATCAACTTCGTGGTAGTGACCAAGGGTGCGGGGCGTATCTCGGAGGTCAGCGCACGCTTCACCCTCGATGCGATGCCGGGCAAGCAGATGGCCATCGACGCCGACCTGAACGCCGGCCTGATCGACCAGGCGCAGGCCAAGGCGCGCCGCAGCGAAGTCGCCCAGGAGGCTGAGTTCTACGGTTCGATGGACGGTGCCAGCAAGTTCGTGCGCGGTGACGCCATCGCTGGCCTGCTGATCCTGTTCATCAACCTGATCGGTGGCATGCTGATCGGCATGTTGCAGCATGGCATGAGCTTCGGTGATGCCGGCAAGGTGTATGCCCTGCTGACCATCGGTGACGGCCTGGTGGCGCAGCTGCCTTCGCTGCTGCTCTCCACCGCCGCAGCCATCATGGTCACCCGTGCCTCGGGCTCGGAGGACATGGGCAAGCTGATCAACCGCCAGATGTTCGACTCGCCCCGGGCCCTGGCTGTGTCCGGCGCCATCATGATCGTCATGGGCCTTGTGCCGGGCATGCCGCACCTGGCGTTCCTGAGCCTGGGCCTGATGGCGGGCGGCGGTGCCTACCTGGTGTGGAAAAAACAGCATAAGACCAAGGTGCTGGCCCAGCAGGAAGCGCAGCGCCAGCAAGAGCTGCTGCCGTCCCCGCAGAGGGCGGCCGAAACCAAGGAGCTGGGCTGGGACGACGTCACCCCGATCGACATGATCGGCCTCGAGGTGGGTTATCGCTTGATTCCGTTGGTCGACCGCAACCAGGGCGGGCAGCTGCTGGCGCGGATCAAGGGGGTGCGCAAGAAGCTGTCTCAGGACTTGGGCTTTCTCATGCCTACCGTGCACATCCGCGACAACCTGGACCTGCAACCCAGTGCCTATCGCCTGACGTTGATGGGGGTAATCCTGGCCGAAGCAGAGATCTACCCGGACCGCGAGCTTGCCATCAACCCAGGGCAGGTGTTCGGCAGCCTCAACGGCATTGCGGCTCGCGATCCTGCTTTTGGCCTGGAGGCGGTGTGGATCGACGTCGGTCAGCGCTCCCAGGCTCAGTCGCTTGGCTACACCGTCGTAGACGCCAGCACGGTGGTGGCCACTCACCTCAACCAGATATTGCAGAAGCATTGCCACGAGCTGATCGGTCACGAAGAAGTGCAGCAACTGTTGCAAGTCTTGTCCAAGGCGTCGCCCAAGCTGGCGGAAGAGTTGGTGCCGGGTGTCATTTCGCTGTCTGGTCTTCTCAAAGTCCTACAGGCTTTGTTGTCAGAACAGGTGCCAGTGCGCGATATTCGTAGCATTGCCGAATCCATCGCCAACAACGCGGCAAAGAGTCAAGATACCGCCGCTTTGGTCGCGGCCGTGCGCGTCGGATTGTGTCGCGCCATCGTGCAAAGCATTGTTGGCGTTGAGTCCGAGCTGCCTGTGATCACTTTGGAGCCCAGGTTGGAACAGATCTTGCTCAATAGTCTGCAGAGGGCCGGGCAAGGTCAGGAAGACGGAGTGCTTCTTGAGCCGAGCATGGCCGAAAAGCTGCAGCGTTCGCTGATCGAAGCCGCACAGCGTCAGGAGATGCAAGGCCAGCCGGCCATCCTCCTGGTTGCTGGCCCGATCCGCGCCATGCTGTCGCGTTTCGGTCGGCTGGCCGTACCGAATTTGCATGTGCTGGCGTATCAGGAAATACCGGACAACAAGCAAGTCACCATCGTTGCCACCGTGGGCCCTAATGGCTGAGGTAGTGGATAATGCAAGTTAAGCGATTCTTCGCCGCTGATATGCGTCAGGCCATGAAGCTGGTGCGCGATGAGCTGGGCGCTGATGCGGCCATCATCGGCAATCGCCGTATCGCAGGCGGGGTCGAACTGACCGCCGCGCTGGACTACAAGCTGTCCGCCCTGGCACCTCGGGTACCGAACGTCGAACTCGAAGAAGAGCTTCGCAAGACGCACACGCGCATCGCCACGGCCAAGGCCGAGCTCGATCAGCGCCCGGACAGCAGCGACAGCAATCGCCAACTGTTCGCCGGTCAATCGCTCACGGCGGCCGAGCCCTTGGTCGAGCCGCATGTCGATACCCCGCAGCCGGCCGCCACCGCAAGCAGCCAGGCCTCGGTGGACCCGCGCCTGTTCGATGCCATGCGCTCGGAGCTGTCCGGCTTGCGCGAACTGCTGGAAGTGCAGCTGGGGTCGCTGGCCTGGACCCAGCTGCAAGGTAGCAAGCCGCAGCAGGCCACGTTGTGGCGCCGGCTGCAGCGCATCGGCCTGTCTGGCCCCATTGCCCGCGAATTGCTCGAGCTGACCAAGGACATCGAGGAGCCTCGCCACGCCTGGCGTATGCTGCTGGCGCACCTGGCGCGCATGATCCGTACGCCTGACGTCGAACCGATCGAGGACGGCGGCGTGATTGCCGTCGTCGGCCCAGCCGGCATGGGCAAGACCACCACCCTGGCCAAGCTCGCGGCGCGTTATGTGCTCAAGTACGGCGCCCACAACCTGGCGCTGGTGAGCATGGACAGTTTTCGCATCGGCGCCCAGGAACAGCTCAAGACCCTGGGCCGGATCCTGAATGTGCCGGTCACCTATGTCGACCCCGGTCAGTCGTTGGCGGCGGCGCTCGAGCCGCTGCTGCGCAAACGCGTGGTGCTGATCGATACGGCCGGCCTGCAAGCCAGCGACCCGGCCTTGCGCATGCAGCTCGATACCCTGGCCGGTCGCGGTATCGCTGCGAAGAATTACCTGGTCCTGGCCACCACCAGCCAGAAGCAGGTGCTGACCGCGGCCTACCACAGCTACAAGCGCTGCGGGCTGGCCGGCTGCATCCTGACCAAACTCGACGAGTCGGCAAGCCTGGGCGATGTCCTGAGCCTTGCCATCAGTTTCCGACTGCCCGTGGCCTACCTTACCGATGGGCCGCGTATCCCGGACGATCTGCACTTGCCCCGTGGGCACCAGCTGGTCACCCGCGCGGTCAATGTGCAGCAGCAGGACGAGCCCAGCGAGGAGGCCATGGCCGACATGTTCGCTGATCTCTACCACAACCCACGGCGAGCGGGTTGAAAATGAAATGTGTGCAAGGTAGCTATGCCAAGGGGTACGCAGCATTGCCCTTCGTGTGGCATGAGTCCCAGCGAGACAAGGTAAAGAACAGACATGGGTAGCATGCATCCCGTACAGGTGATCGCCGTGACCGGTGGCAAAGGTGGCGTCGGCAAGACAAATGTTTCAGTGAATCTGTCTCTGGCGTTGGCCGAGCTGGGCCGCAGGGTCATGCTGCTCGACGCCGACCTGGGCCTGGCCAATGTCGATGTGTTGCTGGGCCTTGCGCCCAAGCGCACGCTGGCCGATGTCATCGAGGGGCGTTGCGAACTGCGCGATGTGATGCTGCAGGGCCCGGGCGGTGTGCGCATCGTCCCGGCCGCTTCGGGCACCCAGAGCATGGTGCACCTTGCGCCTGCCCAGCATGCGGGTCTGATCCAGGCGTTCAGCGAAGTCGGCGACAACCTCGATGTGCTGGTGATTGATACTGCGGCCGGCATCGGCGATTCGGTGGTCAGCTTCGTGCGCGCGGCTCAGGAAGTGCTGCTGGTGGTGTGCGATGAGCCGACCTCGATCACCGATGCCTACGCGCTGATCAAGCTGCTCAACCGCGATTACGGCATGAATCGCTTCCGGGTGCTGGCCAATATGGCCCAGAGCCCCCAGGAAGGGCGCAACCTGTTTGCCAAGCTGACCAAGGTCACCGACCGCTTCCTGGATGTGGCGCTTCAGTACGTGGGCGCCGTGCCTTACGACGAATGCGTGCGCAAGGCGGTGCAGAAACAGCGTGCCGTGTACGAGGCGTTCCCGCGCTCCAAATGCGCCTTGGCCTTCAAGGCCATTGCGCAGAAGGTCGACAGCTGGCCGCTGCCTGCCAACCCCCGTGGCCACCTGGAGTTCTTCGTCGAACGCCTGGTGCAGCCGACCAGTGCAGGTTCGATGTCATGAGCGCCAGCGGCTTCAAGATGTACAGCCGCGCCTCGAAGGACGCGCAATATGAGCTGATCGAGCGCTATGCCCCGCTGGTCAAGCGCATCGCCTATCACCTGCTTGCGCGACTGCCTGCCAACGTGCAGGTCGAGGACCTGATCCAGGCGGGCATGATCGGTCTGCTCGAGGTCGCCAACAAGTATGACGCCAGCAAGGGCGCCAGCTTCGAGACCTATGCCGGCATCCGCATTCGCGGCGCCATGCTCGACGAGGTGCGCAAAGGCGACTGGGCGCCGCGTTCGGTGCACCGCAACACCCGCATGGTCAGCGACGCCATGCGCGCGGTAGAAGCCAAAACCGGCCGCGACGCTAAAGATCATGAAGTTGCTGCCGAACTCAAGTTGAGCCTCGATGATTATTACGGGATTCTCAACGACACACTGGGCAGCCGCCTGTTCAGCTTCGACGACCTGTTGCAGGACGGCGAGCACGAAGGCTTGCATGAGGACGGCGTTAGCGGCCAGGCCGAGCCTGCCCGTGGGTTGGAGGAAGAGCGGTTCCAGGTCGCGTTGACCGAGGCCATCGCCAACCTGCCGGAGCGTGAGCGCCTGGTGCTGGCGCTGTACTACGACGAGGAACTGAACCTGAAGGAGATCGGTGAGGTCTTGGGGGTCAGCGAGTCGCGGGTCAGCCAGTTGCACAGCCAATGCGCCGCGCGCCTGCGCAGCCGCCTGGGGGAATGGCGGGCCCGTTGAGCCCGCCGCCGTCGTTGCCGTTTTCCACGTTGTACCGAATCGATTGAGTGCGCGCTCGGGGCCGAGCGCGTTTGAGACTGCTTGGAGGTCTAATTGGACAAAAACATGAAAATCCTCATCGTCGACGACTTTTCGACGATGCGGCGCATCATCAAGAACCTGCTGCGTGACCTGGGCTTCACCAACACCAGCGAAGCCGATGACGGCATGACGGCGCTGCCCATGCTCGAAAATGGCCATTACGATTTTCTGGTAACTGACTGGAACATGCCGGGCATGTCCGGTATCGACCTGCTGCGCAAAGTGCGCGCCAGCGACAAGCTCAAGAGCTTGCCGGTGTTGATGGTGACCGCGGAAGCCAAGCGCGACCAGATCATCGAGGCCGCCCAGGCAGGCGTGAATGGCTATGTGGTCAAGCCGTTCACCGCCCAGGTGCTCAAAGAAAAGATCGAGAAGATCTTCGAACGCGTCAACGGCTGAGTCACGTCAGGGGGCGCGCCATGAGTTCATCACACACGTCATTGGGCGAGTTCGAATCGACCCTCAAAAAGCATGCCCAGGAGTTGGTCGAAAGCCTGGAGCGCGGACGGTTCGGCGAGGCGGTGCAACTCATTCACGAGTTGAACCAGACCCGCGATCGGGGGCTGTACCAGGAAGTGGGCAAGCTGACCCGCGAACTGCACAGCGCCATCGTCAGTTTCCAGATCGACCCGACCATACCCCAGGCCGAAGAGGTGTCGCAGATTACCGACGCCACCGAACGCCTGTCCTATGTGGTCAAGCTCACCGAAGGGGCGGCAAACCGCACCATGGACCTGGTCGAGGAAAGCACGCCTGTGCTCAACGACCTGGCCAGCGAAGCCAAAGCGCTGAGTGCCGATTGGCAGCGCTTCATGCGCCGGGAAGTGAACGCCACGGAGTTTCGCGACCTGGCCAAGCGCGTCGACGGTTTCTTGGCGCACAGCGCCGAAGGTAACCGCAAGGTGGCTGGCCATCTCAACGACATCCTGCTGGCCCAGGATTACCAGGACCTGACCGGGCAGGTGATCAAGCGCGTCACGGCGTTGGTGACCGAAGTGGAAAGCAACCTGCTGAAACTGGTGATGATGGCCAGCCAGGTCGACCGCTTTGCAGGCATCCAGCATGACCAGGATCAGTTGCGCGCAGAAAAAGATCGAGAAAAACATCCGACTCGGGGTGAAGGTCCGCAGATTCATGCCGATAAGCGTGAAGACGTCGTGTCCGGTCAGGACGATGTCGATGATCTGCTATCCAGCCTGGGTTTTTAAGGAGCACCTTTGATGAGCTTCGGCGCCGATGAAGAAATCCTTCAGGATTTCCTGGTAGAAGCCGGTGAAATACTTGAGCAATTGTCCGAGCAGCTGGTCGAGCTTGAAAGCCGCCCTGACGATGCCGACTTGCTCAATGCAATTTTTCGCGGTTTCCACACTGTAAAAGGGGGCGCCGGCTTCCTCCAGCTCAATGAGCTGGTGGAGTGCTGCCATATCGCCGAGAACGTGTTCGACGTGCTGCGCAAAGGTGAGCGCCGGGTCGATGCAGAACTGATGGATGTGGTGCTCGAAGCACTGGATGCCGTCAACGGCATGTTCGCCCAGGTGCGTGAGCGCAGCGAGGTCACACCGGCCACGCCCGAACTGCTGGCAGCCCTGGCGCGTCTGGCAGAGCCCGGCAGCGCCGAAGCGGCCCCGGCACCGGCTGTGCCCGTGCCGGTTGAACCTGCGCCCGTGCAGCAGGCTGCGCAAGCTACCGAAGCTGACATCACCGACAGCGAGTTCGAGCAACTGCTCGATTCGCTCGACGCAGTCAAAGCCCAGGCGGCGGCCGAGCAGATGCCTGCCGAGCCGGTCAGCGGCCAGGGTGACGACATCACCGATGCCGAATTCGAGTCGCTGCTCGACCAGTTGCATGGCAAGGGCCAGTTCAGTGCCGAAGTGACGGCCCAGCCGGTGGCTGCCGCTGCCGAGCCGGCCAGCGATGAAATTACCGACGCCGAGTTCGAGTCGCTGCTGGATCAGTTGCATGGTAAAGGCACGTTCCAGGCCGATGCCTTGCCCGCAGCCAAGGCGGCGGCGCCTGTCGAGCAAACATCTGCCATCCCTGGCGACGACATCAGTGAGCACGAGTTCGAGGCGTTGCTGGACCAGCTGCATGGCAAGGGCAAGTTCAATGGCGACGTGGCTGCCGTCGATGCACCTGCCAGTGTTCAGGCCGCAGCCCCAGCCAGGGCCGAGGCGCCGGCGATCGCCCGTCCTGCTGGCGCGGCGGCACCGGTTGCAGCGCCCAAGCCTGCCGCAGCCCCGCGGGCGCCAGCGGCGAGTGCCGACAAGCACGCGGTCAGCGAAGCGGAAACGACCGTCAGGGTCGATACCGCGCGCCTGGACGAGATCATGAACATGGTCGGCGAACTGGTGCTGGTGCGTAACCGTCTGGTACGCCTGGGCCTGAACAGCGGCGATGAAGCCATGTCCAAGGCCGTGTCGAACCTCGACGTGGTCACCGCCGACTTGCAGACGGCGGTGATGAAGACGCGCATGCAGCCGATCAAGAAAGTGTTCGGCCGCTTCCCGCGCCTGGTGCGTGACCTGGCGCGGCAGTTGAAGAAAGAGATCAACCTTGAACTGGTGGGCGAAGAAACCGACCTGGACAAGAACTTGGTCGAGGCGCTGGCCGACCCGCTGGTGCACTTGGTGCGCAACGCCGTGGACCATGGGGTGGAAATGCCCGATGAGCGCGAGGCCGCGGGCAAGGCGCGCACGGGGCGCGTCGTATTGTCTGCCGAGCAGGAAGGCGACCATATCCTGCTGTCGATTTCCGACGACGGCAAAGGCATGGACCCGAACGTACTGCGTGCCAAGGCCGTGGAAAAGGGCCTGATGGACAAGGACGCCGCCGACCGCCTGAGTGAGTCGGACTGCTACAACCTGATCTTCGCCCCGGGCTTTTCCACCAAGACCGAGATTTCCGACGTCTCCGGGCGGGGCGTGGGCATGGACGTGGTCAAGACCAAGATCTCCCAGCTCAACGGCTCGATCAACATCTACTCGGCCAAGGGGCAGGGCTCGAAGATCGTCATCAAGGTCCCGTTGACCCTGGCGATCATGCCCACCCTGATGGTGATGCTGGGCAACCAGGCGTTCGCCTTCCCGCTGGTCAACGTCAACGAGATCTTCCACCTGGACCTGTCGCGCACCAACGTGGTCGATGGCCAGGAAGTGGTGATCGTGCGAGACAAGGCGTTGCCGCTGTTCTACCTCAAGCGCTGGCTGGTCCAGGGCCAGGTGCATGAAGAACAGCACGAAGGTCACGTGGTGATCCTGTCGGTCGGCACCCAGCGCATCGGCTTTGTCGTCGATCAACTGGTGGGCCAGGAAGAAGTGGTAATCAAGCCTCTGGGCAAGATGTTGCAAGGCACCCCGGGGATGTCCGGGGCCACCATCACCGGCGACGGTCGCATTGCGCTGATTCTCGACGTCCCGAGCATGCTCAAGCGTTACGCCGCGCGGCGTATTTGATCTCGGTGGCGCCCCCTTGGCCGGGGGCGCCGCCTAACGGAGTGTTTATGGCAGTCAAGGTCCTGGTGGTGGATGATTCCGGTTTCTTCCGCCGCCGCGTCTCGGAAATCCTCTCGGGGGACTCGACGATCCAGGTAGTGGGCACTGCAACCAACGGCAAGGAAGCGATCGACCAGGCGCTTGCGCTCAAGCCCGATGTGATCACCATGGACTACGAGATGCCCATGATGGATGGCATCACGGCGGTGCGGCACATCATGCAAAGGTGCCCGACACCTGTGCTGATGTTCTCATCGCTCACCCATGAAGGCGCTCGGGTCACGCTCGATGCGCTCGATGCCGGGGCGGTGGACTACCTGCCGAAGAATTTCGAAGACATCTCGCGCAACCCCGAGAAGGTCAAGCAGATGCTGTGCGAGAAGGTGCATACCCTGTCGCGAAGCAATCGCCGCATGGCCAGTTACGCCCGCCCGGCGGTCGCGCCCGCTGCTGCCCCTGCGCCGACGCCCACAACAGCCACCAGCGCTGCAGCGCCGGCACCGGTGCGCAGCACCACAGCCCCCGTCAGGCCGGCGGCTGCCCATTCGCCTGCGCCCAAGCGCAAGCCTTACAAGCTCGTTGCTATCGGCACCTCGACCGGGGGACCGGTGGCCTTGCAGCGCGTGCTCACGCAATTGCCAGGCAATTTCCCGGCGCCGATCGTACTCATCCAGCACATGCCGGCAGCCTTCACCAAGGCCTTTGCAGAGCGCCTGGACAAGCTGTGCCGGATCAGCGTCAAGGAAGCCGAAGATGGCGACATTCTGCGCCCCGGGCTGGCGCTGTTGGCCCCCGGTGGCAAACAGATGATGATCGATGGCCGTGGAACCGTGAAGATTCTGCCCGGTGACGAGCGGCTCAACTACAAGCCCTGCGTGGACATTACCTTTGGCTCGGCAGCCAAGTCCTATGGCGACAAGGTGTTGTCCGTGGTACTGACGGGCATGGGCGCGGACGGCCGGGAAGGGGCGCGCCTGCTCAAGCAGGGTGGCAGCACGGTGTGGGCACAGGATGAAGCCAGCTGCGTGATTTATGGCATGCCCATGGCGATCGTCAAGGCCAACCTGGCCGATGCGGTGTACAGCCTCGACGATATTGGCCGGCACCTGGTGGAGGCGTGCGTCTGATGGACGTGCTCAGCCTGATCGGCCTGATCCTGGCTTTTGTCGCCATCGTGGGCGGTAACTTCCTCGAAGGCGGCCATGTGGGCGCCCTGATCAATGGGCCGGCAGCGCTGATCGTATTGGGCGGTACCCTGGCGGCAGCCTTGCTGCAATCGCCGCTCTCCTCGTTCAAGCGGGCCTTGCAGATCCTGCGCTGGATCCTGTTTCCACCGCGCGTCGATCTGCCGGGTGGGGTCGATCGCGTGGTGAACTGGAGCCTCACGGCGCGCAAGGAAGGCCTGCTCGGGCTGGAAGGGGTAGCCGATGGCGAGCCTGACCCTTACGCGCGCAAGGGCTTGCAGTTGCTGGTCGACGGCGCCGAGCCCGAAGCCATTCGCAGTATCCTCGAAGTGGATTTCCTGACCCAGGAGGGCCGTGACCTGCAGGCTGCCAAAGTCTTCGAGAGCATGGGCGGGTACGCTCCGACCATCGGAATCATCGGCGCGGTGATGGGGCTGATTCACGTCATGGGCAACCTGGCCGACCCGGCGCAACTGGGCAACGGCATCGCCGTTGCCTTCGTGGCGACCATCTACGGGGTCGCCAGCGCCAACCTGATCCTGTTACCCATCGCCAACAAGCTCAAGGCGCTGGTGCTGCGCCAGTCGCGTTACCGGGAAATGCTCCTCGAAGGCCTGCTGTCCATTGCCGAAGGCGAGAACCCGCGCTCGATCGAGCTGAAGCTGCAAGGCTTCATGGAGTAGCCCATGCGTCGTCGCCGTCATGCCGAGGAGCCGGAAAACCACGAACGCTGGCTGGTATCCTACGCCGACTTCATCACCTTGCTGTTCGCCTTTTTCGTGGTGATGTATTCGATTTCCTCGGTCAACGAGGGCAAGTACAAGGTGGTGTCCCAAGCCTTGCTGGGCGTGTTCAACGACCCTGAGCGCAGTATGAGGCCCATTCCCATCGGGGATGAGCGCCCGCTGACCGTGCGACCTGCCCAGCCCTTGGTCAAGGACAGCGAGCAGTCCGACGCTGGCCTGACGGCCGCCAGCAACGACCCGCTCAAGACCATCGCCGATGAAGTGCGCGACGCCTTTGGTGACCTCATCAAGGGTGATCAGATGACGATCCGGGGTAACGAGCTGTGGATCGAGATCGAGCTCAATTCCTCGTTGCTGTTCGGCAGTGGCGATGCCATGCCCAGTGACAATGCATTCGCCATCATCGACAAGGTGGCGGCCATTCTCAAGCCTTTCGCCAACCCGGTTCACGTCGAAGGCTTCACCGATAACCAGCCTATCCGTACGGCGCAATACCCGACCAATTGGGAGCTTTCCTCGGCCCGTGCCGCCAGTATCGTCAGGCTGTTGGCCATAGGCGGCGTGAACCCTGGGCGTATGGCCTCGGTGGGCTACGGCGAGTATCAGCCCGTGACGGGCAATGATACCCCCGAGGGCCGGGCCCGTAACCGGCGCGTGGTACTGGTGATATCCCGCAACCTTGAGGTGCGCCGCAGCCTGACCAGTACCGGTGCTGCCAATGCCACGCCTGATGCTGCACTGCGCCGGGCTGGCACACAAAGTGCACCGGCAAGCTCAGCAGCGGTGGCAGGCCAGTGACTCGTCAATTCTCTGTCGCCCCATTGGCGGATGTCCATGCACGGCGCCTGACCGACAGCCATCCACGCCTTTCATTTTCCAGCAAGGCAGCGGGCACACCACGCGCCCTGCCTCACCCACGGACAGAGTTTGCCTGATGAGAGTCTGGGCAGTAGCCAATCAAAAAGGTGGCGTCGGCAAGACCACCACCACCATCGCCCTGGCTGGCCTTCTGGCCGACGCCGGCAAGCGTGTAATCGTCGTCGATCTTGATCCGCATGGGTCGATGACCAGCTATTTCGGGCATAATCCCGATGCGCTGGAGCACAGCAGCTACGACCTGTTCCTGCACAAGGGCAGCGTTCCGGACGGGCTGCCGGGGCAGTTGCTGTTGCCAACCAGTGACGAGCGCATTTCATTGCTTCCCTCTAGCACTGCCCTTGCTGTGCTGGAGCGTCAATCGCCCGGTCAGAACGGTTTGGGGCTGGTCATCGCCAAGAGTCTGGCGCAGTTGTGGCAAGACTTCGACTTCGCATTGATCGACAGCCCCCCTTTGCTAGGGGTGTTGATGGTCAATGCGCTGGCGGCCAGCCAGCAACTGGTCATCCCGGTGCAGACCGAGTTCCTGGCCGTCAAGGGACTTGAGCGCATGGTCGGCACCCTTGCCATGATCAACCGCTCCCGGCGCCAGGCGCTGCCTTACCAGATCGTGCCGACGTTGTTCGACCGACGTACCCAGGCGTCCCTGGGAACGCTCAAGTTGCTGCGCGATGCCTACGGCGAACAGGTATGGCAGGGCTACATTCCCGTGGACACGCGGCTGCGCGATGCCAGCCGCAAGGGCGTCACGCCGTCGCAATTCGACAACAAGAGCCGAGGGCTGGTGGCCTATCGGGCGCTGCTCAAGCACTTGTTGACCTACAAGCCCGCGGCGCAGGTGGCCTGATGACACAAACACGGCAAGTGAGCAGCAAGCCCCAGTTGGCCCTGCAGTCCTATCTTGACGGTCTGCTCCAGGAAGCCACCGAGCCCTTGGAGACGCCGCCACCGCCAGGCGCGGCGGATGACTTCGCCCTGGCGGTGCGCCAGGAGCAGGCCCGCGATGCGCGTCAGCCTGGCCAGGCCACGCAGGCACAACCGGCGCCGCCCGCACCTGAGCGGCCGTTCGCCGAGCCCAGGCTTGCGGTGTTGCCTAGCGTCATACCTGTGCAGCCGCCCGTGGTGGCGGTGGTGGAACAGGCAGTGGTGGCCGAGGCCAGCATCCCGGTCTTGACTGATACCCCGGCTGTGGAGCCGGCAATGCCCCTGGTGGACGTCCACCTGCCTGCACCGGACGTGCCCGTACCGCCGGCCACCGTCGATGGGCGCCCGGCCTGGGCTGCCGAGCCGTTCGAGTGCCTGCTGTTCGATGTGGCCGGCCTGACCCTGGCCGTGCCGCTGGTGTGCCTGGGCTCGATCTACACCTTGGCCGACCGCGAGCTGACGCCGCTGTTCGGGCAGCCCGAGTGGTTCCTGGGCATCCTCACCTGCCAGGCTGGCAACCTCAAGGTGCTCGACACCGCGCGCTGGGTCATGCCTGACCGCTACCGCGATGATTTCCGCCAGGGCCTGCAATACGTCATTTCTGTCCAGGGCTACGAGTGGGGGCTGGCTGTGCATCAGGTCAGCCGCTCGCTGCGCCTGGACCCGTCCGAGATCAAGTGGCGTAGCCAGCGGGGCCAGCGGCCGTGGCTGGCCGGCACGGTCATTGAACACATGTGTGCACTGCTGGACGTGGCGGAGCTGGCCGAGTTGATCGCCAGCGGCGCCGTCAAGCAGTTGCACGCCAAACAGCACATCACACCGAACACACCGCCAAAGGCGGATTTCAAGGGGTAGGGGAATGAAAAAGTCGTCCGCACAAGGTTCTGAAGATCCGATCCTGCAGTGGGTTACCTTCCGTCTGGACAACGAGTCCTACGGCATCAACGTGATGCAGGTACAAGAAGTGCTGCGCTACACGGAAATCGCCCCGGTGCCGGGTGCGCCCAGCTATGTGCTGGGTATCATCAACCTGCGCGGCAACGTGGTGACCGTGATCGACACGCGCCAGCGCTTCGGGCTGATGCCAACCGAGGTCACCGACAACACCCGCATCGTCATCATCGAAGCTGACAAGCAAGTGGTCGGCATTCTGGTCGATAGCGTCGCCGAGGTGGTGTACCTGCGCCAGTCCGAGATCGAAACCGCGCCCAACGTCGGCAACGAAGAATCGGCCAAGTTCATCCAGGGCGTGTGCAACAAGAACGGCGAATTGCTGATTCTGGTCGAGCTGGACAAGATGATGACCGAGGAAGAGTGGTCGGAACTGGAGAACATCTGACTTGATTTTCGAGGTCGGCGTCATCTTACTGGCCCTGCTGTGGGCCTTGAGCCTGTGGTTCTTCCTGAACTACACCAAGCGTCAGCGCGAGCTGGCTGCGCAGCAGGCCATTGGCGATGCCTTGCGCGACCAGCGTATCAAGGACCTCGGCAAGCGGCTCGATGACTACCAGAACGTCACCGTGCGCATGGGCGACGCCATCCATGAGCTGCGCGGTGCGGTGGCCACGCTGCCCGACCGGCTGGAACGGCTGGAGCAGCGTGACCCGAGCAGCGTCACCTTCACCCAGGCTGCACGGCTGGTCGGCATGGGCGCTAGCGTGTCGGAACTCACCGAAACCTGCGGCCTGACCCAGGCCGAGGCCGAGCTGATGAGCAAGCTGCATCGCAACGACTGAACATCAGGGCGGCGCAAGTCGCCCTGTGCGTTTCAAGGTTTGCCCCACGAATGGTAGTTGCCCACTTGTGCAACATTGCCCAGTGCCAAGTCGTGGGTAATCGCCGCCTTTACCGCCTGCGTCTTGCCAATGGTCAGAAACAGCGGTTTGGTCTGTGGCAATGTGTGCAGGTTGGTGAGTTGGCGCAAGCGGTAGAGCCGGGGTAAGTGCTGATCGATCACATCATTGAGCACTGCGGGGCCCGTCAAGTGATTCAGGCGTCTGGCATACGCCTTGAAACCGGCAGTGCCGGTGATGGGCCTGTGCTGATAAAAGTCTGGCATGGCCTGGTAGCGTTCGCGCATGAGATCGCTGATCGCCTGCAGGTTGGGGTTTGAAGGATGAGTGCCAATCATGTTGGTGTTGTAGTGGCAGTGCATGCCGAGCGTATCGTTGTTTGTAGGGTCACCCAGGATGAAACCGTCCTGTGTCGTGGCCAGTTCGACGGTTTCAATAGCAGCGCGAGTAGGGTCCTGCGGTGCCTCGGGATGGGGTAGCAGCGAATCGTCGACATCCATGTAGATGCCCCCCAAACTGTCGAGCATTGAATAGCGCAAGATGTCCGATGCCGAAGCGTAATTGGCCCCAGGATCGCTGGTGGCATGCTGGTATTGCTCGAAATTCACGCTTTCAGTGAAGTGCGCATAGAACGGCTGCTCCTCCAAAGGCAGCACTTCAAGCCTGGGCGCGCGTTCATTGAGCAGTTGCCGATTGGCTTCAAAGGCCTGGGGTTCTGCCTTGGACAAGTACAGGCGGTAAGTGTAATTGCTGTTGCTCAGGCGCTCTGCGTTGGCGGCCAAGTTGTCTACAAGCTCAGGCGCGATGATCTTGTTGCCTACCCATAGGCTGGAAATGGTTTTGGGAATAGGCTGAGCCGCCGAGTGGTCGACGGCAGGGATATCGAGCGGTAATGGCAGATCAATACCAAGGCCCCTGAGCGTTGCCGAGCGCATTTCGTCGGTAACCGGGCGCGTCGTGATATCCACTGGGGTAAGGCCACGACGGCCCGGGGTCACCTGGTAATAGGTTGGGTCCACATCGTTGACTGCATCATCGACGATGAAAGCATCGTGTTCACTGTCGTACAGCACGTTTGCGTTGTAACCGCCGATTTCCCCTTGCAGCTGCGCGGGTCCCTGCTCACTGACAGGTATTCGGATGATGGAGCGCGCGACCGGGCTATCGTCAGCCGGCACGGGCTGCAGCGCATCGCCGAAGAAATCACCGATCTCCGGCTCGGAAAAATGCGGTGGGTTTATCGGGCTCAGCGGGTAGCCCAATTGGTCGTTCAAACGGATGGGCGTGAAGAAGCGCGAGCGTTGTGCGCAGAACACTTCTGTTGCGCGCGTCGTGGCCTCGCCAACCAGGGGGAGGGCGTTGAACAGTCCGTAAACCGTGTTGCTGACGCCCTGCGCTTTGTCCTCCAGTGTCTTGCCATTGATGGCCTGATCCAGGCCCAAGCCAAACTGAGCGGCGCCTGCCAACGCAAGCATAGGTGCCAGGGCAGGAATCACGATCGCCAGTGGTGCCAGTAAATTGATCGAGGCGAGCACATAGCCTCGCCATTTTGCCTTGGTCACGGCTTGGTCACTGGTGATGATGAAGTCCGAATCGGCGTAACTGCGCACGCGCTGACGCTCAGTAAGCACGGCAAACAAGTCATCCTTGATCGACGGGCTGTACTGTTTGGTCTTGTAGTAGACGTATTGCCGCGGCGGCCACTGACCATCGGTTGTGAAACCGGAACGATTGGGCGATCGATGATAAACGGCAGGATAGGCGCCTAACCCCTCGAGCGCCGTATCCAAGCCGCTGAAGTCCAGCCCGTCTGGCGTATCGGCTAGCCGGAAATATCGGCGCAGTGCCTCACGCTTCTCTGCAACGCGGCACTGGTCACCAAACCAGTCTTTCATGCTGTCCAGGCTTGCGAACTCATGGAAAGGCGAGGCATTACCTGGAAGGTACAGCACCACCCCGCGCCTGTGCTGGTCAGCGATTGCGATCAGGTCGGTGGCTGTGTAGCCATAGACATTGAGCGCCCGGATTCTGAGACTGGTAGCGCGAGGCGCCAGGCCTGCTGCTTCCCAGAGCATCTGGCGCGCCGTGTCGCTGAGCGAGCCCTCTTGCACTTGCTTGTTGCAAGCCGCTACGAAGCCGATTTGCAGGCATTGCTGGTGGCTGTCACGGGCGTTGTGCCAGTAATCGTCGAGCATGGCGACGAAACGGGTGTGAAAATCCAGCTCCCAGATGGCGTGCTGCATGGCTTCGACGTCGATGGGCAGGTGGGTCGAGCTGTCGTAGCGTGCGGGTTGGGTTCTGCGGAACAGCCCATTGAAGACCGAATAGGCAGGCCTGTTGTCCAGCACGCTATTCTCGGGCAGGCGGTTGACGATTTTGAACGGGCGCGATGGCATGTGACCTGCCCACTCGCCAGGAAGCAGCTGCCCCAACAGATTCTTGCAGGTTTCCCCCTGCCAGTTCGACAGCACCGCCTGGGTCAGCGAAAGCCGTTGCATCACGACGGCCTCATCGCCCCGGTAGTGCAAGGTGACGACATCCGTCTGATCCGGATCCAGGTCATGGCCTTGCCGCTGAGCCCACTCGCGTATAGCAGCGGCGGCCTGGCGATCTGGGCGCGGTATGTTGCGCAGGTGATTACGCACGTACCGTTGGCCGACTGAGTTGACGAAGGTAGTAGCCATGGTTATCGACTCATGTAGTGGATAGAGCCGATACAGTGTCGATGCGCCTGCAGTTTTGGGTCGTAGCCAACTACTACCCTTCAGGCAAACGCAAGTGCGCCGGGGTAATGTCCCTCGGCTCAGCCGGGGTGTCCTCGAAGCCCGGTGGTACTTTGCCGCGCAGCTGCCAGGCAAAAGCGATGACTTCGGCGATGGTCAGATACAGCGCCTCAGGGATCTGTTCGCCCAGTTCAAGACGCGCCAGTAAACGAACCAGCTCAGGGTTTTCATAAATGGGTACTTCATGTTCGCGGGCCAGGGCCAGGATGGCGTCTGCCAACTCATCGTCACCTTTGGCGCTCAGTGTCGGCGCCTGCTGCCCGTCGTAGCTCAGCGCCACGGCCTGACGCGGGTTAGGGTTACTCATGCGTTTTCATCCACCCAACGTTGTTCGACCCTGGTACGTGAGCCTTGTGCAGGCCTGCCGGGGTAGCAGTGCAGATCATCGACCAGCAGACCGCGGGCCAGCAGGCGCTCACGCAGCGCGCCAAGCTGCCCTTCGATCAGGCGGGCGGTCTGTTCGCGCTCGGCCCACAGCTGGCCGTTCAGACGGCCCTGTGTCAGCTGGGCCTGGACTTGAAGCGGCCCGAGCGGCGGCAGATCGAAAGCCAGCTCGATACGCCACAACGGTTGCAGCGTTTCAGGCGCCTCACGCTCGCGGTCGGCTTGCTGCTGAGGTGTCTCTTCGCGCTGAAGCTTGATTTGCAAGGGCACGAAATCCTGTCCATGGCGAATGGGCACTTCGGTCTGCCAAGTGGTCTGCAGGTTGCCGTTTTCCAGCGTGCCGCTTTGCTGCAGGCTGCTCATGGCGTGGCTTTGCAGGCGAGAGACGGCGGCTGCTGCCAGGCGCAGCAGCTGTTCCAGGTCCCCTTCTTCTTCCATCGCCTGCAATAACCTGGAGGGGAGGGGGAACGCGCCGGGCTGGGGTTTGGGGCTTACCCGCTCCAGCATGCCCAGGGCGTTTCGGACCAGGGCGGGCATGGCCGCGGCCACGCTCGCCGCTGGTGTCCCGAGGGCGCTACTGGCACTGATCTGGTTGATCAATTGCAGCATGTTTGCCTTGAGGTCAGTGGCCAGCGTGGCTGTCGCCCCTGTCATCAACTTGGCCTCGAGAAAGGCGCCGCTGTTGAGCAACGCCTGAGCAACGGCTTTGGCATCCCCCAGTTGCTGGACTGTCGGCAGCGCGCCAAGCAATCGTTCGACGGTCGTGCGCAGCGCGCTGTCAGTCCCGGCGTCGCGTGCCAACTGTTGCAAACCGGCCAGCAGGCCCGGCAGCGACGCCTGACGGTTCTGCTGGCTGCCAAGGTGCTGGGCGATGCCCAATTGATCCTGCCTGCCGGCCAGGGGGACGAACTGCAGCGACTGGTCGCCCTGTACCCGTGCGCTGAGCAGGCTGCCGATTGCCAATGGTCGGGGGCTGTCCACGGCCAGCACGGCACCGGCTTGGGCGGTATTGAGAAGGCTCACCAGCGCCCGGTAGCTTGCAGGCTGACCCGGTACTTCAGGGAGTAGTTGGTTGGTCATGACCTTACCCTGCACCAGGGTACCGACCGGTACCTGCGTAGTATCCAGGCGGGTGAGGGTTGCGATTTGGCTAGCGCTGGCCTGCTGCAGCAAAATGGCCAGACGCCCGGCTTCGGGTTGGCTGACGGTCACTTGGCTGCCCTGGGGCAAAGGCTGGCTGGCGCTGGCTTGCAGTTGAGTCTGCAGACCGTTGGCTTGCAGCAAGCGCAACACCAACTGGAACTCCTGGCCAGTCTGGCGCATGGCAACCACCTCGGCCTGCGCCGTCTCCCCAGGGCTCAGCAAACCCGGTTGAGCCTGGGTGAGGCGCAGCAATTCGCCGGTCATGGCAGCCTTGATCGCTTGGGCTCCATTGACGGTTTGCGGGCCGAGACTATTGATTTCAGTCATGATTGTATACAACCTTAGGCGCTCAGCCTCTTGGCAGCAGGGCTGTGCATGTAATAATGCCGCCCGCCCGTAGTTGCCACTGTAACGGCAGCGCATCGGGCGACTTGAGTGGCAGGGCTCCGGGCTCCGGGCACCGTCACCCGAACCCTAGAACGATAAGGCGAAACCGTGACCCTTCATCTTCAAGCCGTGGGCCTGGCCTGCGAGCGCGACTGGCGTCTGCTGTTCGAGCACCTTGCCTTCGAGCTGCGGCCCGGCGACATGCTACAGATCAGCGGCCCCAACGGCAGCGGCAAGACCAGCCTGCTGCGCCTGCTGGCTGGCCTGATGCAGCCGACCGCCGGTCAGATCCTGCTCGGTGGCCGTCCGCTGGATGAACAGCGGCATGCGTTGGCCAGCATCCTTGTGTGGATTGGCCATGCTGCGGGCATCAAGGAACTGCTCACGGCCGAAGAGAACCTGACCTGGCTGTGCGCGCTGCACCGTCCAGCCAGCCGCGAACAGATCTGGCAGGCCCTGGCTGCCGTTGGGCTGCGTGGTTTCGAGGACGTGCCCTGCCATACTTTGTCGGCAGGGCAGCAACGCCGCGTGGCCCTGGCGCGCCTGCACTTGGCAGCTGCGCCGTTGTGGATCCTGGACGAACCGTTCACTGCCCTGGACAAACAGGGCGTCGCGGACCTGGAGGCCCACTTGGCCGGCCATTGCGAACACGGTGGCACCGTGGTGCTGACCACCCACCACACCTTGTCCCACACGCCTGCGGGCTACCGAGAACTCAACCTGGGGCAATGGGCAGCATGAGCGTCTTCACCCTGTTGTTGCGGCGCGAGGCGCGGTTGCTGTTCCGCCGTCCTGCGGAGCTTGCCAACCCGCTGGTGTTCTTCGCCATCGTGGTGGCCTTGTTCCCCTTGGCGGTTGGCGCGCAGACCCAGATGTTGCAGAACCTGTCCCCGGGGCTGGTGTGGGTGGCCGCATTGCTGGCGGTGTTGTTATCGCTCGATGGCCTGTTTCGCAGCGATTTCGAGGACGGTTCACTGGAGCAGTGGGTACTCTCGCCGCATCCGCTGGCACTGATGGTGTTGGCCAAGGTGCTGGCGCACTGGTTGTTCTCCGGGCTTGCGCTGGTGTTGCTGGCACCTTTGCTGGCGCTGATGCTCGGCTTGCCAGGGCACTGCCTGCCGGTACTGCTGGGCTCGCTGCTGCTGGGTACGCCGGTATTGAGCCTGTTGGGCGCAGTGGGCGCCGCGCTGACGGTCGGCCTCAAGCGCGGCGGTTTGTTGCTGGCGTTGCTGATCCTGCCGTTGTATATCCCTGTATTGATCCTGGGCAGTGGTGCCTTGCAGGCGGCGTTGCAGAATATGCCCGCCGCTGGCCACCTGCTCTGGCTCGCCAGCCTGACGGCCCTGGCCGTGACCCTGGCACCCTTTGCGATCGCCGCCGGCCTGAAAATCAGCGTCGGCGAATAACGAGCCTGGGCTTTGAAGCCTGGCCAATACCCTGGATGCACCCTGATGAAAATGAGCTGGACGTGGTTTCACAAGCTGGGCTCTCCGAAATGGTTCTACGCCATTAGCGGGCGCATGTTGCCCTGGCTGTCCATCGCTGCCGTTGTATTGCTAGTGGTTGGCACGGTCTGGGGGCTGGTCTTTGCGCCCCAGGACTACCAGCAGGGCAACAGCTTTCGCATCATCTATATCCATGTCCCGGCAGCGATGCTGGCGCAGTCCTGTTATGTCCTGCTGGCGGTGGCCGGTGTGGTGGGGCTGGTGTGGAAGATGAAGCTGGCCGATGTCGCCCTGCAATGCGCCGCCCCCATCGGCGCCTGGATGACCGCCGTGGCGCTGGTGACCGGGGCCATCTGGGGCAAGCCAACCTGGGGCAGCTGGTGGGTGTGGGATGCGCGCCTTACCTCGATGCTCATCCTCTTGTTCCTGTACTTCGGCATCATTGCGCTGGGCCAGGCAATCAGTAATCGTGACAGCTCGGCGAAAGCCTGCGCCGTGCTGGCCATCGTTGGGGTGGTGAACATCCCCATCATCAAGTATTCGGTCCAGTGGTGGAACACGCTGCATCAGGGCGCCACTTTCACCCTGACCGAAAAGCCCGCGATGCCCGCCGACATGTGGTTGCCGCTGTTGTGTACGGCGCTGGGCTTCTACTGCTTTTTCGGCGCGGTGCTTCTGATGCGCATGCGCCTTGAGGTGCTCAAGCGCGAGGCGCGTGCCAGTTGGGTGAAGGAAGAGGTATCGAACAGCCTGGGTGGGAGGGCCGTGCCATGAGTTTCGCCAGTTTCGGCGACTTTATCGCCATGGGTCATCACGGCCTTTATGTGTGGTCGGCCTACGGCATCTGCGCCGCTGTGCTGGCGCTCAACGTCGCCGTACCGGTGCTGGCCCGGCGCCGTTACCTGCAAGAAGAGGCGCGCCGCTTGCGCCGGGAGAAAACGCAGTGAATCCGCAGCGCAAGAACCGCCTGTTGCTCATCATCGGTCTGCTGGTCGGCGTGGGGGTTGCCGTGGGCTTTGCCCTCACTGCCTTGCAACAGAACATCAACCTGTTCTACACCCCCACCCAGATCGCCAATGGCGAGGCTCCGCTGGACACGCGTATCCGCGCTGGCGGCATGGTCGAACAGGGCTCGGTGCAACGTTCCTCCGACTCGCTGGACGTGCGTTTCGTGGTCACCGATTTCAACAAGTCCGTGCCCATCACGTACCGCGGCATCCTTCCGGACCTGTTCCGTGAAGGGCAGGGCATCGTGGCCTTGGGCAAGCTCAACGGCGACGGCGTGGTGGTGGCCGACGAAGTGCTGGCCAAGCATGACGAAAAGTACATGCCTCCTGAAGTCAGCAAGGCGCTGAAGGAAAGCGGCCAGGCGGCAGCCCAGACGGGGGAGCGGCCATGAACGCAGCGTTGGTGATACCTGAACTCGGTCAACTGTCGATGATTCTGGCCATCTGTTTCGCTGCCGTGCAGGCCAGCCTGCCGCTGCTCGGGGCGTGGCGTGGTGACAGCTTGTGGATGAGCCTGGCGCGGCCCGCAGCCTGGGGGCAGTTCGCCTTCCTGACGTTCGCGTTCGCGTGCCTGACCCACGCCTTCATGACCGACAACTTTTCGGTTGCCTACGTGGCCAGCAACTCGAACAGCGCATTACCCTGGTACTACAAGTTCAGCGCGGTCTGGGGGGCGCATGAAGGCTCCCTGCTGCTCTGGGCGCTGATTCTGGGGGGCTGGACCTTTGCCGTGTCGGTGTTCTCGCGGCAATTGCCCCAGGTGATGCTCGCCCGGGTGCTGGCGGTCATGGGCATGATCAGCGTGGGCTTTCTGAGCTTTTTGATCATCACCTCCAACCCGTTCCAGCGCCTGCTGCCTCAGGTGCCTGTCGATGGCCGTGACCTCAACCCGCTGCTGCAGGACATTGGCCTGATCGTGCATCCGCCAATGCTGTACATGGGCTATGTCGGCTTTTCGGTCGCCTTCGCCTTTGCCATCGCCGCCTTGCTCGGCGGGCGTCTGGATGCCGCCTGGGCCCGGTGGTCGCGGCCCTGGACCCTGGTAGCCTGGGCCTTCCTGGGCGTGGGTATCACCCTGGGTTCCTGGTGGGCGTACTACGAACTGGGCTGGGGTGGCTGGTGGTTCTGGGACCCGGTGGAAAACGCATCGTTCATGCCCTGGCTGGTAGGGACGGCGCTGATCCACTCCCTGGCGGTGACAGAGAAGCGCGGGGTGTTCAAAAGCTGGACCGTTCTGTTGGCCATCGCTGCGTTCTCACTGAGCCTGCTAGGGACGTTCCTGGTGCGTTCCGGGGTGCTCACCTCTGTGCATGCCTTTGCCGCCGACCCCTCGCGCGGCATTTTCATTCTGTTCTTCCTGCTGTTCGTGGTCGGCGGCTCGCTGACCCTGTTCGCCCTGCGTGCGCCGGTGGTCAAGAGCCAGGTGGGGTTCGCCCTGTGGTCGCGCGAAACCCTGCTGCTGGCGAACAATCTGGTTCTGGTGGTTGCAGCGTCGATGATCCTGCTAGGCACCTTGTACCCGCTGGTGCTCGACGCCCTGACCGGCGCCAAGCTTTCGGTAGGCCCGCCTTATTTCGATGCCCTGTTCCTGCCGCTGATGGCACTGTTGATGCTGGTGCTGGGGGTAGGGGTAGTGGTGCGGTGGAAGGATACGCCTGGCAAGTGGCTGCTGGGCATGATGACGCCGGTCCTCGTCGGCAGCGCCGTGCTGGCGCCGGTGGCGGGCCTGATCGTCGACGATTTCGACTGGCAGGTACTGACCACGTTCGCTCTGGCTGCCTGGGTGGTGCTCGGAGGGCTGCGCGATGTGTTCGACAAGACGCGCCACAAAGGGCTGCTCAAGGGGCTGCCTGGGCTGGGGCGCAGTTACTGGGGGATGCAGGTCGCTCACCTGGGGCTTGCGGTGTGTGCCCTCGGGGTGGTGCTGTCGAGCAACAATAGCGCCGAGCGTGATCTGCGAATGGCTCCGGGCGAAAGCGTGGAGCTGGGCGGTTATCACTTCCTGTTCCAGGGCGCCAGGCACTTCGAAGGGCCCAACTTCATTTCCGACAAGGGCACAGTGGTGGTCAGCCGCGAGGGTCGTCCTGTGGCCACCCTGCACCCGGAGAAACGCTTGTATACCGTGCAGCAGTCGATGATGACCGAGGCCGGGATCGACGCAGGCTTTACCCGCGACCTGTACGTGGCCCTCGGGGAGCCTTTGGAAAACGGTGCCTGGGCGGTGCGTGTGCATATCAAGCCCTTTGTTCGCTGGATCTGGCTGGGCGGTCTGTTGACGGGCCTAGGCGGATTGCTGGCGGCCCTCGACCGGCGCTACCGCGTCAAGGTCAAGTCCCGGGTGCGTGAGGCCCTGGGCGTGTC
The DNA here is from genome assembly GCF_900230165.1 of Pseudomonas sp. URMO17WK12:I9. NCBI lineage: Bacteria > Pseudomonadati > Pseudomonadota > Gammaproteobacteria > Pseudomonadales > Pseudomonadaceae > Pseudomonas > Pseudomonas sp. URMO17WK12:I9. The sequence continues at coordinate 546,812 of NZ_OCMQ01000001.1, forward strand.
TGGAGCAGTTGCATGAAACGTTGGTTGATGGTGGTGCCCCTGGCGGTGTTCCTGCTGGTGGCGGTGTTCCTGTACAAGGGTTTGTTTCTCAAGCCCGATGAATTGCCCTCGGCAATGATCGGCAAACCGTTCCCGGTCTTTTCGCTGGCTTCCACCCAGGGCGACCGTACGCTTACCCAGGCAGACCTGCAGGGCCGGCCTGCGCTGGTCAACGTCTGGGCCACCTGGTGTGCGTCGTGCAAAGTCGAGCATCCTTATCTCAACCAGCTGGCTTCCCAGGGTGTGGTCATCTACGGGGTCAACTACAAGGACGACAACGCCGCAGCGCAGAAGTGGCTGACCGAGTTCCACAACCCCTACCTGCTCGACATCAGCGACGAGCAGGGCAGCCTAGGTCTGGACCTGGGTGTGTACGGTGCGCCGGAGACGTTCCTGATCGATGGCGATGGCGTGATTCGGTACAAGCATGTGGGCGTGGTCGATGCCAGCGTTTGGCGAGAACAGTTGGCGCCACGCTACCAGGCGCTGCTCGACGAGGCGACACCATGAAGCGCTGGTTCGCAGCCCTGGCCTTGAGCCTGTGCGTGGGTGGGGTAGCCAAGGCCGCCATCGATACCTACCAGTTTCGTGACCAGGCCGAGCGTGAGCGCTACCAGCAACTGACCAAGGAATTGCGCTGCCCCAAGTGTCAGAACCAGGATATCGCCGACTCCAACGCACCCATTGCGGCTGACCTGCGCCGGGAAATATTCCGCATGCTGGGGGAGGGCAAGAGCAACCAGCAAATCGTCGACTTCATGGTGGACCGTTATGGCGACTTCGTGCGCTACAAGCCGGCGCTGAGCGGCCGGACCTGGTTGCTCTGGTTCGGCCCGGGCATTCTGCTGGCCGGCGGGTTTGCCGTATTGGCGGTGATTGTACGGCGTCGTCGCCTGGCGTCCGTGCAAGGCACTGATGAATTGTCAGCCGAGGAGCGCGCACGGCTGGCCAACCTGCTGGAAAAAGAACGTACCCATGACTGAATTCTGGCTTAGCGCGGGCTTGTTGCTGCTCGCGGCCCTCAGCTTTCTGCTGATCCCGATCCTGCGTGGCCATCGCCGCCAGCAGGAGCAAGACCGAACAGCGCTCAACGTGGCGCTCTATCAGGAACGCATCGACGCGCTGGCCGCGCAGCAAGCATCGGGTGTGCTCGATGACCTGCAATTGAGTCAGGGCCGCGATGAAGCCGCCCGGGAGTTGCTGGCCGACACCGAGGGCGCCGAACCCGCCAGGCAGCGTCAATTGGGCAAGGCCTTGCCGTTGCTGGCAGCCGTCCTGGTGCCGCTGCTGGCGATGGGGCTGTACCTGCACTTCGGTGCGGCGGACAAAGTGGCCCTGACCCAGGAATTTGCCCAGGCACCGAAGTCGATGGAAGAGATGACGGCACGTCTGGAGCGAGTGGTCCAGGCACAACCTGATTCAGCCGAGGCCGTGTACTTCCTGGGCCGTGCCTACATGGCCGAACAACGCCCTGCCGAGGCGGCCCGCACGTTCGAGCGCGCAGTGGCCATGGCCGGTCGCCAGCCCGAGTTACTGGGCCAGTGGGCCCAGGCCCTGTATTTCGCGGCCGACAAGCGCTGGAGTGCGCAACTGCAGGCATTGACTGACGAAGCGCTCAAAGCCGACCCCAACGAGGTCACCAGCCTGGGCCTGCGTGGAATTGCGGCATTTGAAGGTGAGCGCTATCAGGAGGCTATCGCGTACTGGAAGCGGTTGTTGGCGCAGTTGCCGCAAGGAGATGCTTCGCGCGCTGCATTGCAGGGTGGCATTGACCGTGCGGCCGAGCGGTTGGGCACTCAGACCGCTCAGGTGCCGGCACCTGCTGCGGTGCGTTTGAAGGTGCGGGTGGAATTGGCGCCGGCTTTGCGGGACAAGGTAAAGGCACAGGACACCGTCTTCATTTTCGCCCGCGCCAGCAGTGGCCCGCCCATGCCGCTTGCCGCCAAGCGGGTGACGGTGGCGCAATTGCCGATCGAGGTCGAGCTTTCAGATGCGGATGCGATGATGGCGCAGATGAAACTGTCCGATTTCGCCGAAGTCCAACTGGTTGCGCGTGTTTCCAAGGATGGGCAGCCGACCCGTGGTGAGTGGGTTGGCCAGAGCGCGCCTTTGCCCAATACGACCCAGGCCCAGCAGCGCCTGATCATCGACAGCCCTGATTCGTAAGAGAGTTTCCTATGCACGCGACGGTACGCCTCACCCTGATCACCCTGGCGCTGGGTTTGTCGGCCTGTACGGTGCATGGGCCTTCTTCGCAGCCTGAGCCTGAACCACCGATCGAACGGCTGCCGCCCAAGGGCCCGGTGGTCACGCCGCTGCCGGGTGGGCAGCCTACAGGGCCTGGGAGCAAGCCTGCACCGCCAGCCAAGCCAGTGCCGCGCACCTCGGCAAGCTTTGCGCCGCCGCCGGGCGGGGCGAGCCATTGGGACCCCAAGTTGGGCGTGTATGTGTTGGACAAGAAGCCCAATACCTTCTATCGCCAGCGAACGTATTACCGGTTCGACAATGGCTGGAGCTGGTCGGTGAGCCCGGATGGACCGTGGCAGCAGACCGACAGCAGTGGTGTGCCTGGGGGGCTGGGGCGGGCTTTTGGGCAGTAGTTTTTTTCGACACCCGGCCGGCCGCGATGCGACGCACAGCAGCCTTAGTTATATAGGCGTTCTAACCGACAACCTGGGGCCGCTGCGCGGCCCATCGCGGCACAAGACCGCTCCTACATTAAATGGGATTGCCTTGTAATATTGTGCAAAGCAGTTGCACCGCAATGAGCAAAATGAATGCTTGACCCAAGACACTTCATCCCAAAGAGCGCCAGTCCATTTAAATAGCCGCTCTTGATCTTGATCAAGATCTTGATCTTGCTTCTAAGCGCGCGGTAGTTCAGACCCCGCAGATCGCGACTTCAGGAGGCCGAGCGCAGGGCTTGCGGAGGGAGGTGACAGGCATGGATGCCTGTCAAGCGCTGGGCCCCAGGATGGGGCCTGCAGCGCGGTCCTCCCGGGAGCAAGCCCGGAGCGAGGGAACCCCGGAGCGTAGCGTAGGGGCCGGATGATAGGAGCAGGCGGTTTTTGCTTACTTTTTGACAAGACAAAAAGTGAGCCGCCGTAAGGGCGGAAGGGTGACTGTGCGCCACCCTAGCCAATGAATACCTACTCAATATAAATGCCCATGCTAACAATCCAACTCCAGCCTCAAAGACCTGAGCCCCAAGTCCCAGGTTCAAAGTCCCAAGTCCAAAGTCCAAAGTTCAAAGTCCAAAAGCCGCAGAGTCCAATTCAAGATCAAGCTAATTACAAAGCGCCCGCCCCCAAATCCCACTCCCGCCTCCCATACAGCCCCCACCCATAATACCCATTGACTCCACCACCCACCCCCTCCGCATAATCCCCAACCCACCCGGAGGCATCATGCACAAGACAATCCTGGTCCTGGTCGAAACCGTAGACACCTACCTCCCCCTGCTGACAAACGCCGGCTACCACCTCATCCTCGCCCAGACCCCCGACCTGCGCACCCAGGCCATCGAGCAAAACGGCCCCCGCATCGACGCCGTCCTCACCCGCGGCCCCCTCGGCCTGACAGCCAAGGAAATCGACGCACTGCCCAACCTGCAGATCATCTGCGTCATCGGCGCCGGCTATGAGCAGGTCGACCTGCAAGCCGCCCGTGCCCGCCACATCACCGTCACCAACGGCGCCGGCGCCAACGCCGACGCCGTGGCCGATCACGCCATGGCCATGCTCCTGGCACTGCTGCGCAACATCCCGCAAGCCGACGCCAGTACCCGCGCTGGCCAATGGCAGCGCGTGATCAGCCCATCGGTCACAGGTAAACGCCTGGGCATTCTGGGCATGGGCGCCGTTGGCCAGGCCATTGCCAAGCGCGCACACCAGGGGTTCGACATGCCCGTGAGCTACTACAACCGAACACCACGACCGGCGTTGCCCTACACCGGCCATGACAGCGTCCCGGCCCTGGCCGAGGCAGTCGATATTCTCGTGGTCGCCACACCCGGCGGCGCCGACACTCGCCACCTGGTGAATGCACAGGTGCTGAAGGCGCTCGGCCCCCAGGGCTACCTGGTCAACATCGCTCGGGCCAGCGTCGTCGATACCCAGGCCCTGACCCAGGCACTGCAGAGCGGTCAATTGGCCGGTGCGGCCCTGGACGTGTTCGACGAGGAACCTGATGTTCCCGACACCCTCAAGTCGCTTCCGAACACGGTATTGACGCCCCATGTCGCCGGGCAATCGCCAGAAGCGGCAGAAGCCACGGTGACGTTGGTCCTGCGTAACCTCGATGCCTTTTTCGCCGGCAAGCCCGTGCTCACACCGGTGCTTCATTAGGCCTCACACCGCCAAGGGCCTGCACAAGGGCAGGCAACAAGGAGCGTATTGATGCAACTCGAAATCTTCCAGGTCGACGCCTTCAGTGCCGAACCCTTCGGCGGTAATCCGGCCGCGGTCATCCCGCTCGATCAGTGGCTGCCCGATGGCGTGCTGCAGCGCATCGCCGAGGAAAACAACCTTTCGGAAACGGCGTATTTCGTGCGCAACGGCGATGTGTTCGACCTGCGCTGGTTCACGCCCACCGTGGAAGTGGACTTGTGCGGTCACGCCACCCTGGCCTCGGCCTACGTGCTGTTCGAACACCTCAAAGAACCGGCGCAGGTGCTGCGCTTCAATACCCGCAGCGGTGAACTGCGGGTAACACGGCAAGCGGACGGCCTGTTGGCCATGGATTTCCCTGCCCGCCAACCTGAGGCCCAGCCAGTGCCAGCCGGTCTGCTGCAAGCATTGGGCCTGCGCCAGGCGCAGGCGGTGTATCGCAGCGATGACTACGTGGTGGTGGTCGATGACCCTGAGTTGCTCGATACCCTCACGCCAGATTTCGTCGAGCTGGCTGGCTTTGACGTGCGCGGCATCGCCGTAACGGCGCCGGGGCGTGGGTTCGACTTCGTGACGCGCTGGTTCGGGCCACGCGTGGGGGTCAATGAAGACCCGGTGACCGGTTCGGCCCATACCTCGCTCGCACCGATCTGGGCACAACGGCTAGGCAAGCAGTCGCTTGAATGCGAGCAAGGCGGTGCGCGCAAGGGCCAGCTGCGCTGCGTGCTCCCGGGCAATGGCCGGGTGATCATCAGTGGGCGGGCGGCGTTGTTCATGCGCGGTACCGTCTACCTGTAAGACGACCCTGTCGTCACCGACGATGCGCAGGCCGACACCAAGGCTTGCCAAATCCGGGCAATGCTGCGAAAAGAACGGCATTTTCGTAGCGGCTGGAGCCTGCGCATGAACCAAGAACTGCAAATCATCGACCTGGTCGAGGGTGACGGCAAGGCGGCCGTCAAAGGTGCGCTGATCACGACCCAATACACCGGGTGGCTGGCCGATGGCACCGAGTTCGACTCCTCCTGGTCACGCGGCAAGCCGTTTCAATGCGTGATCGGTACCGGGCGAGTAATCAAGGGGTGGGACCAGGGCATCATGGGCATGCGCGTTGGCGGCAAGCGCAAGCTGTTGGTGCCGGCGCACCTGGGTTATGGCGCGCGTAGCGTTGGTTCTATCCCACCTGATTCGGACCTAGCGTTCGAAATCGAGCTGCTCGAAGTGCTGACGCGCGATGACTGACACGATAGCCCCGTAATGCCTGTGCCAGACGCCTGGCACCCTGGCAGCGGGGAACAAAACGGGCTATTGGCACTCTGAACCGAACCCGTCGTCAAGGAAGGCACTCACTGCAAAAGGCGCCCTGTGCCCGTCCAGGCGATGCGCGGGTGACCCGTTTGTCACACGAGCCTGCATTGATGAAGTTGATTCCACACCTGCATCGTCGCCGTCATTGGTTGCTGGGCCTGGCCCTGACCGCCGTAGGCGTACCGCTGGCGCTGGACGCCGTCGAGAGCCGCGCGCAACCGGTGGATGGCACCCAGACCCTGGTGTTTCTGCGCCATGCCGAAAAACCCGGTGAAGGCCTGGGCCAGCTGAACTGCCAGGGCCTGAACCGCGCGCTGGACCTGGCCACGGTTTTACCCGAACGTTTCGGCAAGGCCGATTACGTGTTTGCTGCCAACCCGTCCCGGCACGTGGAGGAGGGCGCTGATGACCAAAGCTACAGCTACCTGCGTCCGCTCATGACCATCAGCCCCAGTGCCATTCGCCTCGGCCTGCCGGTCAACATCGACTACAGCGCCAACGACACCGATGACCTGGCCGACGAACTGCTCAGCGACAAGTACCGTAACGCGACCATCTATACGGCATGGTCTCACGGCTACCTGCCGGACCTGATCAATACCGTCGCCCAGAAGGCTGTCGGCAAGGAGCATGTCATCACCGAAGATTGGCAGGATGGGGACTTCGACACCCTCTATGTCCTGACCCTGGACTGGCACGATGGCAAGGCCAGCCTGCGCAGCCGCAACGTGCGTCAGGGGCTCGATGACGGTGAGCATAGCTGCCCGACCTGATCCGCTGGTACTGTTGAGCCAGAATGCTGAACAGGGATGAACGATGAAGCGGCAGGTGACGGTGATCGGGGGCGGCGTGATCGGGCTGGCGACGGCCTATGCGCTGGTGCAGGAAGGCCATTGCGTTGAATTGATCGAGGCCCACGACACCTTGGGGGCGGCCACCAGCTTTGCCAACGGTGGTCAATTGTCCTACCGCTACGTCGCGCCACTGGCGGATGCGGGCGTGCCGTGGCAGGCGCTGGGGTGGTTGTTGCAGGGCGACTCCCCGCTGCGCCTGCGCTTGCGTCTAGACCCGGCGCAGTGGCGCTGGTTACTGGCCTTCACACTGGCGTGCCGACGCAGCGTCAATCAGCGCAACGCCGCCGTATTGCTTGACCTTGCCCTGCAAAGCCAGGCCGTGTTGGCCCAGTGGCGCCAAGCCCAGGCAATCGGTGATTTTGCCTGGCGCCGCAACGGCAAGCTCGTAGCGTTTCGCAGCGAAGCCCAGTTCAGGCGCAGCCGTGTGCAACTGACGGACCCTGATCGCCAGCAGGTACTCGGCGCCGCTGAGCTGCGGGCGCTGGAACCGGCGCTGCAGGCGTCGCCATTCGTGGGCGGCGTCTTCACCCCGGACGAAGAAGTGGGCGACTGCCACGCCTTCTGCCTGCGCTTGGCCGCCGCTCTGCAAGCCTGCGGCCAATGCCAGTTCCGGCTCGGTCAGCCGGTGACGCAACTGCTTCACCGTGAGCATCAGGTGGTGGCGCTGCGCCTTGGCCATGAAGAACTGCCAATCGACCAGTTGGTGCTGTGCGCAGGTTACCGCAGCGCGGCGCTGAAGGTGCCAGGGGTGAACATTCCGATCTATCCACTCAAAGGGTACAGCCTGACTGCGCCCCTGGTGCCGGGGCAGGGGGCGCTTGAGATCAGCCTGACGGACTACGAGCGCAAGATCGTCTATGCCCGGCTGGATCGACAGTTGCGCGTCGCGGCCATGGTGGACATCGTGGGGCAGGACGAGGCGCTGGACAAACGCCGCTTGCAGAGCATGCGCCGCCTGGCACTGGAGACGCTGCCCCATGCCGCCGATTATGCCCACGCGGTGGAATGGGCCGGTATGCGACCGGCGACGCCCACCGGTGTACCCATCATAGGCGCAACGCCTTACCGTAACCTTTGGCTCAACCTTGGCCATGGCGCGCTGGGCTTCACGCTGGCCTGCGGCAGTGGCCAGCGGCTGGCCAGAATGATCGGTTGAGCAGTGCCTGCGCAGGATCGATTGCCGATCCCGCGCAGGTTGCGCCCTGGTGCCCTAGCGGCCGACGCGCATTGGCCAGCCTATGACCTTCTTCGCCCGAGGGGTGGCATAGGTGCGCACCTTGGACGTACTCAGGCCCAGGCGCACCAACGACTCGGCGATGGTCACCGCCGCGCTGACCCCATCGACCACCGGTACCCCGGTGCGTTGGCGGATCTGCTCGTCCAGCCCGGCCATGCCTCCGCATCCCAGGCAGATGACCTCGGCCTTGTCATCACGTACGGCCCGTTCGGCTTGTTCGACGATGGCCTCGACAGCGCGCTGCGGATCGGCTTCGAGCTCCAGCACCGCCAGGCCGCTGGCGCGTACCGATGCGCAGCGGTCGTACAGCCCGGAAAGCCTGAGGCGGTCCTCGATCAAGGGGACGGTACGGTCCAGCGTGGTGACCACCGAGTAAGCGTGGCCCAGGTACATGGCGGTGCTGGCGGCGGCATCGGTGATGTCCACCACCGGCACGTTCAGCAGCTCCTGCAGGCCTTCACGGCCGTGCTCGCCATAACCGGCCTGGATCACTGCATCATAGGGGCCCTCATAGGCCAGTACCCGATCCATCACGGCAATGGCGGCCAGGTAACTCTCGAAATTGCCCTCCACCGATTCTGCGCCGAACCACGGCGTAAGGCCGATGACTTCTGTGCCCGGCGCCGCCACGGCGCGGGCCTGCTCGGCGATGGCCTCGGTGATGGCTTCGGTGGTGTTGACGTTGGCAATCAGGATTCGCATGGGCAGTCCTCCTTGTTCAGTGGCTGCTGTGGTCGACGGCGATGCATTCGCCGCTGACGTCGTGGTAATGACGGTTGCGCGGCGCGATCAACAGGTACAGGGCGGCGGCGATGCCAGCCCCGATCAGCCACGAGAAGGGCGCGACGCTGTGGAAGTTGGGTACCAGGGCCAGCACGATGGCCAACAGGGCCGCCGGCACGAACGCCGCGACCGCGCGCAGGTTGATGCCCTTGGTGTAGTGATACGCGCCGGCGGGGTCTTCGCTGTAGAGCTGCGGGACGTTGATGCAGCCTTTGCGCAGCAGCCAGTAGTCGGACATGATCACCCCGTACAGCGGGCCCAGCAATGCACCCAGGCCGGACAGGAAGTAGACGATCACCAAGGGGCTGTTGTACAGGTTCCACGGCAGGATGAGCACCGCCAGCGTGGCGCTGATCAGCCCCGCGCGACGGAAATTGAGGTGACGCGGTGCCAGGTTGCTGAGCACGAAGGCCGGTGCCACGAAGTTGGCCATGATATTGACCGCCACCGTGACGATGAGGAACGACAGGCAGCCCAGCACCAGGAAGGTGGTGTTTGGAATGGCTGCGACGATCTGCGTTGGGCTGTCGATGATCTGGCCGTTGATCTTGAACTGAGCGCCGCACAGCACGACGGTGATCACGGCAAACACCAGGATGTTCACCGGCAGGCCCCAGAAATTGCCAACGCGAATGGTCTTGCGGCACGGCGAGGAACGGGCGAAATCACAGAAATTGAGCACCAGCGTGCCATAGATGGCCAGCCACAAGGCACCGCCGGCAAAGATGTTGCGCCACATCTCGTAACCGCTCAGGGGTTCTGCCACCGACCAGGCGATGCGTGTGTCGGCCTTGAAGTACATGAACACCGCCAGCGCTGCAACCGTTACCAGAATGACAGGGCCTGCGAAAGCTTCGTAGCGACGGACCATCTCCATGCCGTAGGCGAGAATCACCAACTGCACCAGCCAGATGGCCACGAAACAGGCCCAGCCCAGGCTGGACAGGCCAAGGATGCTGTCGTGGTCGTAGGCTGCCATCTGCGGCCAGACGGCGCTGAGCAGCACGCGCAGGACCACCGAGGCCAGGTAGGTCTGGATACCGAACCAGGCGATGGCGATGACTGCGCGGATCAACGCCGGGATCTGCGCGCCGTGGATGCCGAAGGCGATGCGGCTGATGACCGGGAAGGGGACGCCGGTCTTCTGCCCCATGTAGCCCGACAGGTTCATGAAGAAGTACACCAGGGCGGCGCCAATGGCCAGCGACAGCAATATCTGCCAGCCGCCCAGGCCCAGGGCGAACAGGCCCATGGCGAATGAATAGTTGGCGATGTTGTGCACATCGTTGGTCCACAGGGCGAAGATGCTGTAACGGCCCCAGCGGCGCCCGGCGATGCGGGTGGGGGCCAGGTCCCGGTTGTGCAGGCGGGGGCTCAGTGCCATGTCCGGCACCGTGTCGGCCGGGGTTGGTTGGGTCTGGGTGCTGGCGACGGATAGTTCAGGGGCAAGGTTGAGGCTGCTACTCATTCCGGCGGGCTCCTGATGCACGTTGACTGCGATGAGCGGGCAGCGCACGGGCTCGCCATCTCGTCGGTGCAGCGTTGGCATCTCGGGGTTCTGGGCGCGGCGGCCGACGGTCAATCGGCGTCGCGGGTTCTTGTGTATTTATGTTCGGTGAAACTTGTATACAAAACACAAGCACAGGGAAGCCAGTTCCATGCCAGCTTGAGCAGGCGATCGCCACAGTGACCACTCAGGAAGCGTGCAGATTTCAGTAACAAGCTGAAAAATCAGCGTTTTAAGCTGACCATTAAGTCAATAATTGTTTGAATTCATGGGCTTAGTTGATCAGATGGTCAGCATTAAGTGAGCGCTTCATGTAACACATCGGGGCATGGGCGGTGCAAGTGCACACAAAAATGGCACTTAAGGTGACATTAGTGTGTACAAAAAATAGACAATTCAAGGTGGCGCACCTGGGCGGCCTTGCCATGTAAAATACGCCTCCGCTTACCGATGTGACCTGACATGACCTCTCCGATTGCCGCCCTCGAGCAGCATCTGCTTGCCGCCCTGAACCCCGCCCCTGCAGAAACCCGTCGCCTTTTCCACGGCCGAGGACGTTGCTGGCCCGGCCTTGAGCAGATCACGGTGGACTGGCTTCAGGGCGTGTTGTCGGTCGCCTTGTTCCGTGAGCCCCCCGAGGGGCAATTGGCAGAGCTTGAGGCGATGCTGTTGCGGCTGTCGCACCTTGAGCAGTGGACGGGCCAGGCGATCCTGCTGCAACACCGTTACCTGCCCGACAGCCCCGGTCAGTGGCTGGTGGGCGAGCCGTGTCAGCAACGTGAGGTGATCGAGGACGGGCTGACCTACCTGCTGGACCTGGGGGTACGTCAGAACAATGGCCTGTTCCTGGACATGCGTCATGGTCGCCAGTGGGTGCGCGCCCAGGCCAAGGGGCAGCGCGTGCTGAACCTGTTTGCCTACACCTGCGGTTTTTCGGTGGCGGCGATTGCAGGTGGGGCCGAGCAGGTGGTGAACCTGGACATGGCGAAATCGGCACTGTCCCGAGGGCGCGACAACCATCGCCTCAACCAGCATGACCCGTCCCGTGTGGCCTACCTGGGTCATGAGCTGTTCAAGTCATGGGGCAAGGTGCGCAAATACGGGCCTTACGATCTGATCATCATCGATCCGCCCACCTTCCAGCGCGGCAGCTTCGTGTTGACCCAGGACTACGCGAAGATCCTGCGCCGCTTGCCTGAGCTGTTGAATGAAGGTGGGACGGTTCTGGCCTGCGTGAACGACCCCGGCATAGGGCCTGAGTTCTTGATCGAGGGCATGGCCGAGCACGCGCCCGGCCTCGCCTTCGTGGAACGGCTGCAGAACCCGCCGGAGTTCCCGGATGTGGATCCGGCAGGGGGGTTGAAGGCGTTGGTGTTTCGGTTAGGTTGATCGGGGCGGGCCGTCATTCAGGGGACCACAGCCGCGTCCGGCTTTCATGGGTGTTGCGAAGCTCAAGGCCCGGACCGCTGTACTGCCGGCCTAGCCCCATCAGCCTCACTGACCGGTATAGATCTGGTCGAACACGCCCCCATCGTTGAAATGCGTTTTCTGCACAGTGCGCCAGTCACCAAAGGTCTTCTCGACCGAGAGGAATTCGACCTTGGGGAAACGATCGGTGTACTTGGCCAACACGGTCGCATCGCGTGGACGCAAGTAGTTCTGGGCGGCGAGTTCCTGGGCGGCCGGTGACCACAGGTACTTCAAGTATTCCTCGGCCACGGCTTGGGTGCCTTTACGGGCCACCACTTTATCGACCACGCTCACCGGCGGCTCGGCTTCGGCTGAAACGCTTGGATAGACCACCTCGAACTGATCGCGACCGAATTCGCGCGCAATCATTTCCGCTTCGTTCTCGAACGTCACCAGCACATCGCCAATCTGGTTGGTCATGAACGTGGTAGTGGCGGCGCGACCACCGGTGTCCAGCACTGGCGCCTGCTTGAACAGCTTGCCGACGAACGCACGCGCCTTGGTCTCGTCACCGCCTTGCTTGAGCACATAGCCCCACGCCGACAGGTAGGTGTAGCGGCCGTTACCCGAGGTCTTGGGGTTGGGTACGATGACCTGTACGCCGTCCTTGAGCAGATCCGGCCAGTCCTTCAATGCCTTGGGGTTGCCCTTGCGCACGATGAACACCGTGGCAGAGGTGAACGGTGCACTGTTGTTCGGCAGGCGCGTGACCCAGTTTTCAGGGATCAATTTGCCGTTGTCGACCAAGGCATTGATGTCGGTGGCCATGTTCATGGTGATCACGTCGGCCGGCAGGCCATCGATCACCGCGCGCGCCTGTTTGCTGGAGCCACCGAAGGACATCTGCACAGTGACCTTCTCGTTATGCTCGGCCTCCCAGTGCTTCTGGAAGGCCGGGTTGTAGTCCTTGTAGAAATCACGCATCACGTCGTAGGAAACGTTCAGCAGGGTCGGGGCAGCGTGGGCCAGGGTGCCGAAGGCCAGGCTGGCAGCGGCCAGCGAGACGGTGAAAAACTTTTTCACGACGCATTCCTTATAGGTATGAATGTTGGGGCAATGTGCCAGCGACTATAGCGTCTTGTTCTTCAGGTATTAAAGAATCAATGCGTCTTTGCTTATACGTGCTGGCCGATGGGCGGTGTTGGCAGTTGTCCACGGGCTTTGCCCACTCAATGACTCCCTCACCCTCCAAGGTGCGGGAGCCCTACGGATCTCGTCATGAGCGCCTCGCTCAACCGGATTTGGGGAACAACGCATTTCCACATCGGGCACAAAACGCCGCTCCACTTTCATGGGATTTCTTGCTGCAGGTCGGGCAGGGGTGTTGCAGTTGCTCGCCACGCATGGCATTGGCGAGCTCGGCGGTAAAGATCCCGGTTGGCACCGCGATGATCGAGTAGCCGATGATCATCACCAGCGAAGACAGCACCTGGCCCAAAGGTGTTCGGGGCACGATGTCGCCGAACCCGACCGTGGTCAGCGTGACGATGGCCCAGTAGATCCCCTTGGGAATGCTCGTGAAGCCATGCTCCGGGCCCTCGATCACGTACATGAGGGTGCCGAATACGGTGACCAGCGTTGATACGCTGACCAGGAATACGATGATCTTCTGCTTGCTGCCGCGCAGGGCATCGAGCAGGTAATTGGCCTGCTTGAGGTACGGGCTGAGCTTGAGTACACGGAAGATCCGCAACATGCGGATGACCCTCACGATCAGCAGGTACTGCGCGTCACTGTAGTACAGCGCGATGATGCCCGGCACGATCGCCAGCAGGTCGACCAGGCCGTAGAAGCTGAAGGCGTAGCGCAGGGGCCGGGGCGAGCAGTACAGCCGCGTCAGGTATTCGCACAGGAAGATGGCGGTGAAGCCCCACTCGATCGCGGCCAGCAGGCCTCCGTAGCCGCGATGCACCTCATCGATGCTGTCCAGGATGACCGTGACCAGGCTCGCCAGGATGATCAGCAACAGGGTTTTGTCGAAGCGTCTTCCGGCCACGGTGTCGCTCTGGAAGACGATCACGTAAAGCCGCTCGCGCAGGCTTGCAGGTTTGTTCATTGGCTCTGTCCATCGTGAAGTCGGCTGAGCCTATGGGGTGCCTTTCAGCTATGCAAGCGCCCCGGTGTCTGGCGTTTGCCAAGCTTCAGGTGACTGCCCAAGTGGATGAGCCAGCAGGCGGCGACGAAAGGCGCCGTGAGCGCCGGGAACGGCAGCCTGCTCAACAGCGGGTGTAACGCCAGTGCCAGGCCGATGGCCAACAACGTGACCCAGGGTTTTTCCCCCTGACGGCTGAAGGCTAGGGCTGCCAGGGCCGCGTTGAAACCATAAAGCCCCATCCATGCCGACGGCGTATCACCCACGAGCAGTGCCAGGCCTGCACCTGCGGCAGAGCCTATGACCGCCCAGAAGCAGGCATACGGGTTGGCGATCAATAGGCCGACGATGATCAGCAGCCCAGCCAGGGGTTGATCGAGCAGGAAGATCTGCCCGACCCCTCTTGCCAGGGCACTCGCCAGGTCGGCCTCGACCACCGCGGGTACGGTGACCGTCTGTACGAACAGCAACGTGCCCCAGCCCAGGAGCACGAACGGCGCCGTGTAGGCAGTCAGCAGCTTGCCGCCGCGTTTGCGCCACTGGTGGGTGATGATGCTGGACAGCCCGCCGGCAGCGAGGATCAGCGGCGGCAGAATGGCGGACCAGGGCAGCACGGCGCTGATCAGCAGGCCTATGAGTACGCTGTTGTAGCAGTACAGCCCGGCCTGGCGGTCAGCACGGTCGTAGCCGCGACGCTGCGCGGTGAGCAGGCCGGCCAAGGCGCCGAGCAGGGCGCCACCTACCAGGTTGGGCGCGGTCAGCAGGATGGCCAGCAGGCAGCACAGGCCGCACATGGGGTTGCGCAGCAGTAGCACCTGGCTGAAACCGTTGAGTATCGCCGTCGCCCAGTCGGGGCAAGGGTTTACGAAATTTTTGGTGTACATGGGGCAGTCAGTGAGGTGGATGGGAGGGCGGTGGGCCTCTTTGGGCCTCGATTTACCGCAGGTCCGGTACATCGGTGTTCGGGGAGGGCTGCGCCCTCCATTCGCGGGTCAAGCCCGCTCCTACAAGCTCTGCGCTGTGCCATGGAGCGGCGCGCCTCCTGTGGGAGCGGGCTTGACCCGCGACGGGGGCGCATAGCGCCCCCGGGAATCTCAGTTCAACGTCTCGATCCGCAGCGTGTTGGTCGACCCTGGCTTGCCGAAAGGCACACCGGCAGTGATCAGAAGCGTGTCGCCACGGCTGGCCATGCCTTGGGCCTGGGCAATTTCCAGCGCAGTGGAAACCACTTCGTCTACCTGGCGTAGGCGGTCATTCACTACCGAATGCACGCCCCAGGCCACGCTCAGGCGGCGAGCGGTGTTCGGGTTCGGCGTCAGGTTGAGGATCGGTGACCGTGGCCGCTCGCGCGAAGCACGCAGGGTCGAGGCGCCTGACTCGCTGTAGTTGACCAGCACCGCCACCGGCAGGATGCCGCTGATGCGGCGGATGGCGCAGCTGATGGCGTCCGATACGGTGGCCTCTGCCTTCGGCCGGCCGACGTCGAGCTGGGCCTGGTAGTCCGGGCCGTTCTCCACCTGGCGGATGATCTTGCTCATCATCTGCACGGCTTCGAGCGGGTAATCGCCCGAGGCCGTCTCCGCCGACAACATCACAGCGTCCGCGCCTTCCGCCACGGCATTGGCCACGTCGGTGACTTCGGCACGAGTCGGAGCAGGGGAGAAGCGCATGGATTCGAGCATCTGCGTGGCCACTACCACGGGCTTGCCCAGCTGGCGGCAGGTGCCGATGATGCGCTTCTGGATCTGCGGCACGCTCTCGGCAGGCACTTCCACACCCAGATCGCCCCGGGCCACCATGATCGCGTCGGCCTGCTCGGCGATCGCTTGCAGCTGCTCCACCGCCGACGGTTTCTCGATCTTGGCCATCAAGTAGGCGCGGTCGCCGATCAGCTGGCGTGCCTCGGCAATGTCCTCGGGGCGTTGCACGAACGACAGCGCCACCCAGTCCACGCCAAGCTCCAGGCCGAAGGCCAGGTCGCGGCGGTCCTTCTCGGTCAGGGGCGACAAGTCCAGAACCGCCTGAGGCACATTCACCCCCTTGCGGTCGGACAGCTCCCCACCTGCCAGCACCTCGGTGACGATGGCGTCACGGTGTTTGGCCGTCACGCGCAGCCGCAACTTGCCGTCGTCCAGCAGCAGGTCCATGCCAGGTTCCAGCGCAGCGATGATCTCCGGGTGAGGCAGGTTGACCCTGCTGCTGTTGCCTGGCGTCTTGTCCAGGTCCAGGCGCAAGGCTTGACCACGTTGCAGGTGCACCTTGCCTTCGGCAAAACGACCCACCCGCAGTTTTGGCCCTTGAAGGTCCATGAGGATGCCCAATGGGTAGTTGAGCTGCTGCTCCACCTCGCGGATCCATTGATAGCGCAGCGCATGGTCGGCGTGCTCGCCATGGCTGAAGTTCAGGCGAAAGATATTCACGCCTGCTTCCACCAGTTGCCGTACATCGTCGATGCCACCGGTAGCCGGGCCCAGGGTGGCGAGGATTTTCACTTTCTTGTCAGGCGTCATGAGGGGTCGGTCTCGAGAATCAGGATGGCGCGAAAGTCGTTGACGTTGGTGCGCGTGGGTTCGGTGACGATCAGCGCATCGAGCGCGGCGAAGTAGCCGTAGCCGTTGTTGTCGTCCAGCTCGTCGCTGGCAGAAAGGCCCAGGGCTTGGGCGCGTGCGTAGCTGCTGGGCGTCATCACAGCGCCGGCGTTTTCTTCCGAGCCGTCGATGCCGTCGGTATCGCCTGCCAGTGCGTAGACGCCCGGCAGGCCCTTGAGGCTTTCGGTGAGGCTGAGCAGAAATTCCGCGTTGCGCCCGCCGCGCCCATTACCGCGCACGGTGACCGTGGTCTCACCGCCGGACAGAATCACGCAGGGGGCCTTGAGCGGCTGGCCATGCTGGACGATTTGCCGGGCAATGCCTGCGTGCACCTTGGCCACTTCCCGTGACTCACCCTCCAGGTCGCCCAATATCAACGGACTGAAGCCTGCCTGGCGCGCCTTGACTGCCGCAGCTTCCAGCGATTGCTGAGGCTTGGCGATCAGCTGGAAATGGCTGCGGGCCAGGGCTGGGTCGCCCGCCTTGAGGGTTTCGGAGGCCGGGTCGTTGAGCCAGTCGATGACGGCCTGTGGGGCGTCGATGGCGTAGCGTTTGAGGATCGCCAGTGCCTGGGCCGAGGTGCTCGGATCGGCCACGGTGGGGCCAGATGCGATGACCGTGGCCAGGTCGCCCGGCACGTCCGAGATCGCATAGGTGTAGACCGTGGCCGGCCAGCAGGCCTTGGCCAGGCGCCCACCCTTGATCGCCGAGAGGTGCTTGCGCACGCAGTTCATCTCGCCGATGGTGGCGCCGGATTTGAGCAGGGCCTTGTTGATGTGCTGCTTGTCCGCCAGGGTCAGGTCGGCAGCGGGCAGCGCCAGCAATGCAGAGCCGCCGCCGGACAGCAGGAATATCACCCGATCCTGCTCGCTGAGGTTGCCGACCAGCTCCAGCACGCGCCTGGCAACCGCCAGGCCGGCTGCATCCGGCACCGGGTGGGCGGCTTCGACCACTTCGATGTGTTGGCAGTTGGCACCGTGGCCGTAGCGGGTCACGACCAGGCCGCTGACCTCGCCTTGCCAGTGCTTTTCGACCACCTCGGCCATGGCGGCGGCGGCCTTGCCTGCGCCGATGACGATCACCCGGCCACTGCGGTCGGCGGGCAGGTAGGGTTCGAGCACGTGGCTGGGGTGGGCAGCGGCAATGGCTGTGTCGAATAGCTCACGCAGCAGTTTCTGTGGATCGACCGACATGGCAGGCTCCCTTTATTGTTGTTCTGCACAATCGAGAACGCCCCTGGAACAGCCTCCGTGCAGGCCGAACCAGGGGCGGTGTTGCTCGGGGTCACCCCTGGCTGTGTTCAGCCAAGAGGCGTAACAGGCGTGCCGGTTTACCGGCAGCAGGGCTGCAAGGCAGGACCGGCGCTCGGATCAGCGGTCGTCGCGGATCGAGAAGTTGGCCATGTGCTCCAGGCCCTTGATCAGCGCCGAGTGGTCCCAGTTGCTGCCGCCCAGGGCCGCGCAGGTGTTGAACACCTGCTGCGCGTTGGACGTGTTGGGCAAGTTGATGCCCAGCTCACGGGCACCCTGCAGGGCCAGGTTGAGGTCCTTCTGGTGCAGGCTGATGCGAAAACCTGGGTCGAAGGTGCCTTTGATCATGCGCTCGGCGTGCACTTCCAGAATTTTCGACGAGGCGAAACCGCCCATCAGTGCTTCGCGCACCTTGGCCGGGTCTGCGCCGTTCTTGGCGGCAAACAGCAGCGCCTCGCTGACGGCCTGGATGTTCAGGGCGACGATGATCTGGTTGGCCACTTTCGCCGTCTGACCGTCACCATTACCGCCTACCAGGGTGATGTTCTTGCCCATGCTCTGGAACAGTGGCAGGGCGCGCTCGAAGGCGTTCGGGCAGCCGCCTACCATGATGCTCAGGGTCGCGGCCTTGGCACCCACTTCACCTCCGGATACCGGAGCGTCCAGGTAGGTAGCGCCGGTGGCGTTGATCTTCTGCGCAAAGGCTTTGGTGGCGGTCGGGGAAATCGAACTCATGTCGATCACCACCTTGTTCGGTCCCACGCCCTGGGCGACACCGTTTTCCCCGAACAGCACACTGTCGACTTGTGGGGTGTCCGGGACCATGACGATGATGAACTCGGCTTCCTGGGCTACTTCCTTGGGGTTGGCCAGGGCCACGGCGCCGTCGGCGATCAGGTCGGCTGGAGCCGCATCGTGGTGGGTGGAGACGAACAGGCTGTGCCCTGCTTTTTGCAGGTTCTGGGCCATGGGCTTGCCCATGATGCCGGTGCCGATGAAACCGATTTTAGCCATGAGAAATTACCTCTTTTATCGTTGTTCGCGTTCCCGGTGGGGCTCAGATCGCGTTGTGTGATTTCAGCCAGCCGAGGCCTGCTTCGGTGGTGGTCAGTGGCTTGTACTCAGCCCCCACCCAGCCCTGGTAGCCGATGCGGTCCAGGTGCTCGAACAGGAAGCGGTAGTTGATCTCGCCCGTGCCCGGTTCATGGCGGCCAGGGTTGTCGGCCAGCTGCACGTGGTTGATCAGCGTGAGGTTGGCTTCCAGCGTGCGCGCCAGGTCACCTTCCATGATCTGCATGTGGTAGATGTCGTACTGCAGGAACAGGTTGTCGCTGCCCACCTCGGCCTGGATGGCCAGCGCCTGCTCGGTGGTGGTGAGGTAGAAGCCTGGGATGTCGCGGGTATTGATCATTTCTATGACCAGACGAATACCGGCGGCCTGCAGCTTGTCGGCGGCATAGCGCAGGTTTTCCACGAAGGTCTTGCGCACGGTGGCGCAGTCCGGGCCGTCTGGACGAATCCCAGCCAGGGCGTTGACCTGGGTGTTGCCCAGTACCTTGGCGTACTCGATGGCCTTGTCGACACCTGCACGGAATTCTTCGACGCGGTCGGGGTGGCAGGTGATGCCACGCTCACCCTTGGACCAGTCACCTGCGGGAAGATTGAACAGCACCTGGGTCAGGCCATGGGCCTTGAGCTGCGCCTGGATTTCGTCAGCGCTGAAATCGTAGGGGAACAGGTATTCGACACCACTGAAACCGGCGTCGGCGGCGGCCTTGAAGCGGGCCAGGAAGTCCTGCTCGGTGAACAGCATGGACAGGTTGGCAGCGAAGCGAGGCATGGTTGTCTCCTTGCGTTGAGAGCCCCGGACCAGCCGGGGCGTCAGGCGATCAGTCCAGCAGCGAGATGGCGGTCGGCGCGTCGTTGCCGACCAGGGCGAGGTCTTCGAATTCGTTGACCGCGTTGATCTCGGTGCCCATGGAAATGTTGGTGACGCGTTCAAGAATGATCTCGACCA
The DNA here is from genome assembly GCF_900230165.1 of Pseudomonas sp. URMO17WK12:I9. Lineage (NCBI taxonomy): Bacteria > Pseudomonadati > Pseudomonadota > Gammaproteobacteria > Pseudomonadales > Pseudomonadaceae > Pseudomonas > Pseudomonas sp. URMO17WK12:I9. The sequence continues at coordinate 566,345 of NZ_OCMQ01000001.1, forward strand.
CGACCGGCACGCGGAACTGCTCGGCCATTTGCCGTGCCTTGAGCAGGGCAGGGGCGATGTCGGCCGGCTCGAATACCCGCAGGGCCTTGCAGCCCAAGCCTTCGACCACGGCTACGTGATCGACGCCATAGCTGGCAGCGTCGGTGGCGTTGATGTTCTCGAATGCCAGTTGTACACAGTAGTCCATGTCGAAACCACGCTGAGCCTGGCGAATCAGCCCCAGATAGGCGTTGTTCACCAGCACGTGGACGTAGGGCAGGTTGAACTGCGCCCCGACGGCCAGCTCCTCGATCATGAACTGGAAGTCGTAGTCGCCAGACAAGGCCACGACCTGGCGCTTGGGGTCGGCCTTGACCACGCCCAGTGCTGCAGGAATGGTCCAGCCGAGCGGGCCGGCCTGGCCGCAGTTGATCCAGTGCCGTGGCTTGTACACGTGCAGGAACTGCGCACCGGCGATCTGCGACAGCCCGATGGTGCTGACATAGCAGGTGTCCTTGCCGAACACCTGGTTCATCTCCTGGTACACACGCTGAGGCTTGACCGGTACGTTGTCGAAATGGGTCTTGCGCTGCAGGCTGGCCTTGCGCTGCTGGCAGTCTTCAAGCCAGGCCTGCCGGCACTTGAGTTTCCCGGCGGCTTGCCATTCCCTGGCGACTTCCAGGAACACATCCAGGGCTTTGCCGGCATCGGACACGATGCCCAGGTCCGGGGTGAACACGCGGCCAATCTGGGTCGGCTCGATGTCCACATGCACGAATTTGCGGCCTTCGGTGTACACGTCCACGGAACCTGTGTGGCGGTTGGCCCAGCGGTTGCCGATGCCCAGCACCAGGTCGGACTTGAGCAGGGTGGCGTTGCCATAGCGATGAGAGGTTTGCAGGCCGACCATCCCGACCATCAGCGGGTGGTCATCGGGGATGGTGCCCCAACCCATTAGGGTCGGGATCACCGGCACACCGGTCAGTTCGGCGAATTCGACCAGTTTGTCGCTGGCGTCGGCGTTGATGATGCCGCCGCCTGCAACGAGCAAGGGCCGCTCGGCTTCGTTGAGCATGGCCAGGGCTTTTTCGGCCTGGACGCGCGTGGCCGACGGCTTGTGCACGGGCAATGGCTCGTAGGCATCAATGTCGAATTCGATTTCAGCCATCTGCACGTCGAATGGCAGGTCGATCAGTACCGGGCCGGGGCGGCCGCTGCGCATCTCGAAGAACGCTTTCTGGAACGCGTACGGCACCTGGCCAGGCTCCAGCACGGTGGTTGCCCACTTGGTGACGGGCTTGACGATGCTGGTGATGTCCACGGCCTGGAAGTCTTCCTTGTGCAGGCGGGCGCGCGGCGCCTGGCCAGTGATGCACAGGATCGGGATGGAGTCGGCGCTGGCGCTGTAAAGGCCGGTGACCATGTCCGTGCCAGCTGGGCCGGAGGTGCCAATGCAAACGCCGATGTTGCCCGGGTTGGCACGGGTATAGCCCTCTGCCATGTGCGAGGCGCCTTCGACGTGGCGAGCGAGGACGTGATCGATGCCACCCACTTTCTTCAGGGCCGAGTACAACGGGTTGATGGCAGCCCCTGGGATGCCGAACGCAGTCACGACGCCTTCACGGCGCATGACCAGTACGGCTGCATCGATTGCTCTCATTTTGCTCATGATTTGTGCCTCATCGATTTTGTAATTGTATACAACCTGTGTTGCGATTCAGTGTATTCACGGTCAGGTGATCAGGTCAATGGGTTTTGATCGGGTAAGTCGATGCGGCCGTGAAATGGGGTGATTGCGCTATCGAATACGATTGGATCTAAATATTGTATACAAAAATATTTTCGGTTGTGTTCTATTGCTGTATCGGTTTTCAACTGCCCTCAGGGCTTCTCACAATAAAAAGAGGACCTTCCCATGAATGCTTTGAACCTGAACCTGGCGCTGAGCCTGGTAAACGCCGCATTGGCTGCTGGGCGGACCATCCAGGCGGCGCCGCTGACGGTGGCGGTGCTCGATGCCGGTGGGCACTTGCTTGCCTTGCAGCGTGAAGACGGCGCGAGCCTTATCCGACCCGAGGTCGCAACGGGCAAGGCCTGGGGGGCGATAGCGCTGGGCAAGGGCTCGCGTCTGCTGGCGCTGGATGCGCAGCAACGGCCGGCTTTCTTCGCCGCGCTCAACGGATTGGGCGAACGTCCGGTCGTGCCGGCGCCAGGCGGCGTGCTGGTGCGTGATCAGGATGGGCGGGTGCTAGGTGCGGTGGGGATCAGCGGGGATACATCGGATATCGACGAGCAGTGCGCGATCAGTGCCATCGAGGCGCTGGGGCTGCGCGCCGATGCGGGCGCGGTGGCCTGACCCGCATCAACTGTCTTTGCTCAATGCCCCAACCTGCGGCGCAGGTGGGCACATTCAGGGCGAACGGCAAGATGGTGCTGCTCAGGCCGGCTCGGGTTCGCAGCCTTTGAGCACCATGCGGATGATGGTTTCGGCCGCAGCGTCGTAGTCGCTGTCGGCCAGCTTGGCCTTGCCGGTGACCGCCGAGATCTGCCAGTCGAAATCGGCGTATGTCTGGGTCGCCGCCCAGATGCTGAACATCAGGTGATGCGCATCGACGTGGGCAATCTGGCCGCGGTCTATCCACTGCTGGATGCACTCGATGTTGTGCCGCGCCTGTTCGTTGAGCTGTTCAACCTGGCTGGGCGACAAGTGCGGTGCGCCGTGCATGATTTCGCTGGCAAATACTTTCGAAGCATGGGGCAGATCGCGGGAGATCCGGATCTTGGAGCGAATGTACGCGCTCAGTACTTCGCGAGGATCGCCATCGGCGTTGAATGGGGTGGAGGCCTGCATGATCGGCGCGATGATGCTTTCCAGCACCTCGCGGTACAGGTTGTCCTTGGATTTGAAGTAGTAGTAGACGTTGGGCTTGGGCAGGCCGGCCTTGGCGGCGATATCGCTGGTTTTGGTGGCTGCGAAGCCCTTGTCGGCGAATTCCTCGCTGGCCGCGCGCAGGATCAATTCCTTGTTGCGCTCGCGAATGGTGCTCATGGTCAGGGATCTTCCTCGTGTCAGGCCACCTCTAGGAGGCAGCCGGCATGGTAGCACCGTGCCCAATGGCGGCTCAAGGCAGCGGCTTTGGGCAGGGCCTTTGCATCCAGTCGCGCGCATAGGCGCTAGCGCAGCAGGTTGGTCTTCGCCAGGTCCAGCACCTCGTCGCCCCGCCCGCTCATCACGGCCTTGAGCATGTACAGGCTAAAGCCCTTGGCCTGCTCCAGCTTGATCGCTGGCGGCATGACCAGTTCTTGGGTGGCGGTGACCACGTCGACCAGTACGGGGCCGTCGTGGGCCAGCGCACGGCGCAGGGCCTGCTCCAGGTCTTCGGAGCGCTCGACGCGAATCCCCAGGATGCCCATGGCATTGGACATGGCGGCAAAATCGGGGTTGTGCAGGTCGGTGCCGGTATCGAGGTAGCCGGCAGCCTTCATTTCCATGGCGACGAAGCCCAGTGACGCGTTATTGAACACCACCACCTTCACGGGCAGCTTGAGCTGCGCGAGCGAAATGAAGTCCCCCATCAGCATGCTGAACCCACCATCGCCACTCATCGAGATCACCTGGCGCCCCGGGAAGGCCGCCTGTGCGCCCATGGCCTGGGGCATGGCGTTGGCCATCGAGCCGTGGTTGAACGAGCCGACCAGGCGACGCTGGCCATTCATCTTCAGGTAACGCGCCGCCCAGACCGTGGGCGAACCGACGTCGGCGGTGAAGATCGCGTCTTCGGTGGCCAGTTCGCTGAGCAGGCGTGTGACATATTGCGGATGGATCGGCCGGTCACCCTTGGAGGGTACCGCCAGATCGTCCAGCCCCTGGCGCGCCTTGTCATAGGCTTTGAGTGCATCATCCAGGAAGCGCCGATCAGTCTTGCGCGTCAGGCGTGGCAGCAGGGCGGTGAGGGTTTCGCCGACATCGGCAGCGATACCCAGCGATAACGTGGCGCGTCGCCCCAGCGCTTGCGGGTCACGGTCGACCTGCACGATCTTGGCGTCGCTCGGGAAAAACTGCCGGTAGGGAAAGTCGGTGCCCAGCATCACCAGCGTGTCGCAGCCGAGCATGGCGTGGTAACCGGAACTGAAGCCGATCAAGCCCGTCATGCCGACGTCGAAGGGGTTGTCCCATTCCACATGCTCCTTACCGCGCAGCGCATGGACCACTGGTGCGCCGAGTGCATCGGCCAGGGCCACGACCTGGTCGTGCGCACCTGCGCAGCCGCTGCCGCACAGCAGGGTCACCTTGTGGCTGTCTTGCAACAATTCGGTCAGGCGCTGCAGATCGACGTCCGTGGGCAAAATGCGTGGCTGCTGCAGGGTAGGCCAGGCCGCCGGTTTCTGCTCGACCTCCAGCAGCGAGACGTCACCGGGGATCACCACCACCGCCACACCGCGATTGAGGATGGCCGAACGCATGGCCCGGTGCAGCACCTGCGGCATTTGCGCAGGGTTGCTGACCAGTTCGATGAAATGGCTGCATTCCTTGAACAGTTCCTGCGGGTGGGTTTCCTGGAAGTAATTCAGGCCAATCTCCGAGGAGGGGATCTGCGCGGCGATGGCCAGCACGGGCACCCGGTTGCGGTGGCAGTCGAACAGGCCATTGATCAAATGCAGGTTGCCCGGCCCGCAACTACCCGCGCACACCGTCAGCTCACCGGTGACCGCTGCCTCGGCACCGGCGGCGAAGGCCGCAACTTCCTCATGGCGCACGTGCATCCACTCGATGCTGTCCATGCTGCGCAGGGCGTCGGTCAGGCCATTGAGGCTGTCGCCGGTCAGGCCCCAGATCCGCTTGATACCGGCTTGTTCGAGTGTCGAGGCCAACTGCTGGGCCATGTTGAGCTTTGCCATGGGTACTCCTGGTGCGAATGGAAGAATGTGATCGATGGGATAGAGACAGGCGCTTGGCCACGGCTGTTCGTTTGCGTCCATGAACGAATCGTCATGCGCGCTGCCCCGTGCCTGACGCTGCCCTGAAACCCATGTGTGCGTCCTGGGTCATCTGCCGCCGGCAGGCCACGGCACGCGCGCGCCCGGCAGAACTGTTCCGCCACCGGCCGGTCTGTATGCCATCGTGATTGCCCTGGGAGCGCCTGGTTATTCAGGCGCTTCAGGATGATGAAATCGCACGCGTCTACTAAGGATGAATGGAATGGCTGGCAGCAGTTTTTTTGCGTTGTTGGATGACATCGCGGCCCTGTTGGATGACATCTCGTTGATGACCAAGGTCGCGGCCAAGAAGTCGGCCAGCGTACTGAGCGATGACTTGGCCGTTAACGCCGAGCAAGTAACAGGCATGAAGGCCGATCGCGAACTGCCGGTGGTATGGGCCGTATTCAAAGGCTCTCTGAAGAACAAGGCCATCCTGGTGCCGTGCGCTCTGATCCTCAGTGCGGTGCTGCCGGCGGCGGTCAAATGGCTGCTCATGGCCGGCGGCCTGTACCTGTGCTACGAGGGCTTCGAGGCGATCAAGGACAAGTTTTCCCGCAGCGAGCATGGCGCGAAGGGGCAAGGGAAAAAAGCGCTTCCCAAGACCCCCGAGGAACTGGCCGCGTATGAAAAACGCAAGGTCAAAGGGGCGATCAAGACCGACTTCATCCTGAGCGCGGAAATCATCGTCATTACCCTCAACGTGGTGGCTGAGGCCCCGCTGTACCAGCAGATTCTGACCTTGGTCTTGATCGCCTTGGTGATGACGATTGGCGTGTACGGGCTGGTCGCTGGCATCGTGCGGCTGGACGACGCAGGGTTCGCCCTGGCGAAATCCAAAGCCCAGGGTATGTGGGGTCGCGCGGTCAGAAAGCTGGGTGAAGTGCTGGTGTCGGCCGCGCCTTTCCTGATGAAGGCGCTGTCCTGGATCGGCACGGTCGCGATGTTTCTGGTCGGCGGTACATTCATTGCTGAAGGCATTGCGCCACTTGAGCACGTCATCGAAGGCTGGGTCGCGCACAGCGGAAGCTGGGAAGCAGTGGCCAAGCTCGTCGTGTTCGGGGTTGTCGGGGCTGTCGCTGGCGGCCTGACAGCGCTGGTGGTCGGCGGATTCTCTTGGGTTCGCGCACGCGCTACCGGCTGAGTGACAACGCTTGGGCAAAGGGGCCGCCAGGCGGCCCCGTCATCATGCCGTGATCAGAACAGCACCTTGACCAGGAAGCTCATGGTGTTCTGGTCAGTGGTGAAAGCGCCGGAATCCTTGATGCCGTATTTGTTCTTCCAGTAGTCGTATTCCACACCCACGTACAGCTGCTTCTCGCCCAGGTGCATGGCTTTGCCCAGGTCATACTTGATCTGCGGGTTGAAGTGCAGGTTGGCGTGGTAGGTGCCACGGCGGTTTTCATCGTTGTCCACCACCCAGTCCATGAAGCCATCGATCAACACGTCGGAGGCGCCGACCGGAATGGTGTAGGCCCACACCGGGGTGATCTGCCAGACATTGTCACCAGGGCGGCTGCCGTCGGTGGTGCGCTGGTAGAAGTTCAGCTGGAAGTAGTCGAAGCCTGGGATGTCCAGGTCGAAGCCGGGGCCGATCAGGTAGGCTTCCGTGTCGCCCTCGCCAAACTCGTAGGTCATGGCCAGCAGCACGTCCTTGACCGGCCCGAAGGACAGCTTCTGATCGAAGATCTTGTTGAACGACAGCCGCGGGCTGATCTCGCCGTAGTAGGTGTTGGGGCCGTTGCCGGCGTCCTTCTGGCCTTGGTAGAAGATCTTGTCGACGAACAGGAAGTTATCGCCGTACTTCCAGCCGTCGGCGTGCTCGAAGGTCAGGGTCTGTTGGGTCGACGGGTTGACCTTGAAGTTCTTGCCCCACAGGTAGGTCAAGCTGTTGCTCTGCCACTGCAGCAGGTCGCCGGCGAAGGTGGTGCCACAGGCCAGCAGGCCGCCGGCGAGGATCAGGCTGTTGATGGTACGCATTGCGGATGTCGCTCCCTTGGTTGATCTGTTGTCAGCGCTCGGTGTTGGCGCTTTTTCTGTCTTTGTAGTCAGCTTTTTTCGATGGGCCACAGCTGTCTGGCAAGGGTTGAGCCAACTTCTTCCCGGTTGGCGAAACCGTCCTGCTCGACGTCGTTCTGAACGGATGAAAAGGGTCTTTCAGGCTGGCAACACGTTGGCCAACCGCCCGAATTCATTGACTGAGCGGTCAGTAAACGCAGGCAGAATCCGTCCTGCCCTGATCGAGGGGGCGCGCAGATTACTGGCTTGCGCGCCTGGCCTCAAGTGCTCCGTCATGGAGCACGGTGGAGCAAACCTGTGCATGTGGTCAGGTTGTCAGAAGTGTACCTTGATCAAGGCACTGGCCACGCTCTGATTGCTGTCCAGGGCGCCCCGGCTGTCGATGCCGTATTTGTCTTTCCAGTAGCTGTACTCCAAGCCCACGTACAGCTGCTTGTCGCCCAGGCTCAGCGCCTTGCCCAGGTCGTATTTCACCTGCGGGTTGAAGTGCAGGTTGGCGTGATAGGTGCCCCGTCGGTTCTGGTCGTTGTCGGTCACCCAGTCCATGTAGCCGTCTATCAGAATGTCGGATTTGCCCAGTGGCACGGTGTAGGACCAGGCGGGCGTGATTTGCCATACGTTGTCGCCGGGGCGGCTGCCCTCGGTATTGCGCACGTAGAAATTGAGCACGAAGTAATTGAAGCCTGGCACGTCCAGGTCGAAGCCTGGGCCGATCAGGTAGGCTTCATTGTCACCTTCGCCACGCTCGTAGGTCATGGCCAGCAGCACGTCCTTGACCGGACCGAAGGCGAGCTTGCGGTCGAGGATCTTGCCCAGCGAGAAGCGAGGGCTGAACTCGCCGTAGTAGGTGGTCACCCCTTTGCCGGGGTCGGCCTTGCCGTTGTAGAAAATCTTGTCGACAAACAGGAACGTGTCGCCGTATTTCCACTTGTTGGCGTGCTCGAAGGTAAGCGTCTGCTGGATGCCAGGGTTGATCTTGAAATCCTTGCCGTACAGGTAGGTCAGGCTCTCGCCGTGCCATTGCAGCCATTGGCCGGCCTGGGTCGGTACGCTGGCAAGCAGGCTGGTGCCCAGCAACAAGGCGGTGGGGATGTGGTTCATGTGACAGCTCCCGGATGTTGTTCTTGTGGGTTGTCAGGCGCGTGCGCGCCCCGGGCGGCCCACGCGCAGTGGGCCGACGGCACAGCAGTGATTCAGGCGTGAAGCATGGGCGGCCAGGGCGCCGCCCGTAGGCTCAGTGGGGGTGGCAGGGCGCGTTGTGCGCTGCGCGGTCCGCGCCGCCGAGGATGTTGAACAGCACGTTGAGCACCAGCGCACTGACCGTGGCCATGGCGATGCCGCTGTGGGTGATGGGCTCCATCCACTGGGGCATCTGGGCGAAGAACTCCGGCCGTACCACCGGGATCAGACCGAAACCGACGCTGACCGCAACCAGCAACTGATTACGCCGATCGCCGATGTCCGCTTCCTGGAGGATCTTGATGCCCGTGGCAGTGACCATGCCGAACATGGCAATGGACGCGCCGCCCAGCACCGCTGGCGGGATCGAGGCGATCAGGTAGGCCGCCTTGGGCAGCAAGCTGAGCACCACCAGCAAGCCGCCGGCCACCACCGTGACGAAACGGCAGCGTACGCCGGTCATCTGCACCAGGCCGATGTTCTGGGCGAACGAGGAATGGGTGAAGGTGTTGAAAAAGCCTGCGATGAAAGAGGCGCCTGCGTCGCACAGCAGCCCCCGGCGCAGCATGCCTGGGGTGACTTCACGGTCGGTGACCTTGCCCAGGGCCAGGAACATGCCGGTGGACTCGACGAAGATGATCACCACCACCAGGCACATCGACAGGATCGGGGCCAGGCTGAAGGTGGGCATGCCAAAGTGCAGCGGCGTGACCACCTGCAGCCAGGGGGTGGCCCCCAGGCCCGAGAGGTCGACCATGCCGATCGACCCCGCCAGCAGGTAACCCAGGCCCATCCCCACCAGCACCGACACGTTGACCCAGAAGCCCCGCATGAAACGATTGATCAGCAGAATCACTGCCAGCACCAGGCCGGCGACCAGCAGATAGATCGGTGAGCCGAAGGTGGTCGCTTGCTGGCCGCCTCCGGCCCAGTTCACCGCCACGGGGAACAGCGACAGGCCAATGGACGTGATCACCGTGCCGGTCACCAGCGGCGGGAAGAACCTCACCACCTTGGACATGAAGGGCGCGACCAGCATGCCGAAGAAGCCTGCGGCAATGGTGGCCCCGAAGATGCCCTGCAGGCCCACGCCGGGCATGCCGGCCATGGCCACCATGCTACCGACGGCGGCAAAGCTGGCCCCCATCATCACGGGCATGCGAATACCCACAGGGCCGATGCCCAGCGACTGCACCAGGGTGGCGACGCCGGCGACCAGCAGGTCGGCGTTGATCAGAAAGGCAACTTCTTCACGGGACAGGCCTGCAGCCTGACCGATGATCAGCGGTACCGCGATGGCGCCGCCATACATCAGAAGCACATGTTGCAGGCCAACCAGAAAGAGCTGGAACAGGGGCAGGGGCTGTCGCGGCGGCGCTACCGGAATAGACGCCTTGGATGACTCGGACATGCAGCACCTCGAGTTTTGTTTTTATTCTCGGATCCAAGCGGCGGGCGAGCCCAGGCTTCAAATGGCGGTCTTCAACCTGAAGATCGCCTTGTTTGAAGCCTGTGCCAGCGCCTGCGCTCGATGCTTGCGTACGACGTTATGCGGTGTAGCCAATTACGCTCAGTTGACCGGCGCGCCCTTGGCGATCCAGTCGCCTACCAGCTTGCGCTCCTCGGTGGTCATCTGCGTGATGTTGCCCAGCGGCATGATCTGGCTGGCAACCGCTTGCGCCTGGATGCGCGCGGCCTGGGCCTGGATCTGTTGCGGTGTGTCGAACATCACGCCACCTGGAGCGGCGCTGAACAGTGGGCTGGTCGGTTTCGAGGAGTGGCACACGGTGCAGCGTTCCTGGATCACGTGATGGATCTTCTCGAAGCTGTCACCGCCGGCCTGCGCCGTCGCCTCGGCCGGCACCGCCGGTTCGGCGGGCTTGGCCGCGTCTTCGGCGCGGCGCTCGGCGGCCGTTTTGCCGCCCACGGCTGTGGCTGGCAACGGCTGGTATTCGATCTTGGCAGCGGCCTGTTCCGGGCTGACCGGCATTGGCTTGGGACCGGTGACATAGGCCAGGCAGATCATGGCCAGGGCACCGACCGGCAGCGTCCAGGCATACTTGTTGCTGTCGTGACGGGTGTTGAAGTAGTGACGGATCAACACCGCCGCCACTGCGATCCCCGCCAGGATCAGCCAGTTGTACTGGCTGCCGTAGGTGCTGGGGAAGTGGTTGCTGATCATGATGAACAGCACCGGCAGCGTGAAGTAGTTGTTGTGGCGTGACCGCAGCAGGCCCTTGGCCGGCAAGACCGGGTCCGGGGTCTGGTTGTTCTCGATGGCAGCCACCAGCTGGCGCTGGGCCGGCATGATGATACGGAACACGTTGCCGACCATGATGGTGCCGATGATCGCGCCCGTGTGCAGGTAGGCGCCGCGGCCACTGAACACCAGGCTGAAGCCCCAGCAGGCGGCAATGATCAGCACGAACAGCACCGCACCGAGCAGGGCAGGGCGCTTGCCCAGGGGCGAGTCACACAGGAAGTCGTAGACGAACCAGCCCACGACCAGCGACCCAATACCGATCGCCACGCCCTCGGCGCCACTGAGGGTGCTACCCGGTGCCAGCAGGTACAAGGTGGGGTTCCAGTAGAACACCACGCACAGCAGGGCAATACCGGACATCCAGGTGAAGTAGGCTTCCCATTTGAACCAGTGCAGGTTCTCGGGCATTTTCGGCGGGGCGAGCTTGTATTTTTCCAGGTGGTAGATACCACCGCCATGGATGGCCCAGAGGTCACCTGACAACCCATCGCGCGGGTTGCTTCGATTCAGGTGGTTCTCCAGCCAGACAAAGTAGAACGATGCACCGATCCAGGCCACGCCGGTGATCATGTGAACCCAGCGAATGCTCAGGTTCAGCCACTCGTGAAGGTGTGCTTCCACAGTATGTACCTCTTGCCGGTCACAGGCGCGGGCAGTGCCCTGGCATGACCGACCTTTTCTTATTGGTGGGGGTTGAGGATCAGCATCTGTTCCTCGCTGAAGTAATGCTCATCGCAGTTGTTGCCAGAACCACTGCGATCAACCACCAGGAAGTCATCCCGCTTTTCGATCGTCAGCACCGGGTGGTGCCAGACGCCGCGATGGTAATTGACGCCCTGCCTGCCGTTGCTGCGGAAGGCGCGGACCAAGCCTGATACAGGTGCATCGCCAAGTGGCGCGACCACGATCAGAAAGGGGTTGCCGAGCAGCGGAATGAAAGCCTGGCTGCCCAGCGGATGGCGTTCGAGCATGCGCACGGTCAGCGGCATTTCCAGCGCGTCGGCGCGGAAAATACTGATGATCGCCTTGTCTTCAGGCTCGGCGGTCTCGACCGTGGCGAGCTTGTGAAAGCGCATGGTCGAGCCGTTGTTGATCATGAAGTGGTCGCTGCCATCGGTTTCGATCACGTCACCGAAAGGGGCGAAGGCTTCTTTGGTCAGGGGCTCGATCATCAGGGTGCGCATGCGGTTATCTCTTCTATTGTGCGTTGTTCTGTAAAGAATCGTCGGTCGCTTACAGCTGTTGCAGGCGGAACAGGGCGATCTGGTTGATCTGCTTGAGCGCCTCGGCGAACTCGGCCTTCGCATCGTTGTGGATGCGCTGTTCGAACGAGGCCAGGATCTGGTGCCGGTCGCTGCCCTTGACGGCCATGATGAACGGGAACTGGAACTTGGCCTTGTACGCCTCGTTGAGCGAGGTGAAGCGCGCGAATTCCTCGGCGGTGCATTGGTGAATACCGGCCCCGGCCTGTTCGTTGGTGCTCGAGGCGGTCAGTTCACCCTGGACGGCAGCCTTGCCGGCCAGGTCCGGGTGGGCGTTGATCAAGGCCAGTTGGTCGGCGTGAGGTGCGCTCAGCAGGATGTCGCTCATGCGCTGGTGCAGCGCGTGCACGTTGTCCAGTTCGTCCAATTGGCCGAGGTCGTAGGCCTTCTCGGCAACCCAGGGCGAGTGCTCGTAGATGTCGGCGAAGGCGTGAACGAACGCGTCACGGTCAAGGGTGGACGGCTTGAGGGTCTTGAAGGTGGTCATCAGACGGTCTCTTTCTGGTACGGGTGGGTGGCTTGCCAGTGGCGGGCAATGTCGACACGGCGGGCGAACCATACCTGCTCGTGGCTTTTGGCGTAGTCGACGAAACGCTTGAGCGCTGCCAGGCGTGCCGGCCGGCCGACCAGGCGGCAGTGCAGGCCGATGGAGAGCATCTTCGGCGCCTCGGCGCCTTCGGCGTACAGTACGTCGAAGGCGTCCTTGAGGTACTGGTAGAACTGCTCGCCACAGTTGAAGCCCTGGACCTGGGTGAAGCGCATGTCATTGGTGTCCAGGGTGTAAGGGATGACCAGGTGCGGCTTGCCGGTGGGATTGTTCGGCTCCCAGTAGGGCAAGTCGTCGTCATAGGTGTCGCTGTCGTAGAGAAAGCCGCCTTCTTCCATGACTAGCCGACGGGTGTTGGGGCCGGTGCGGCCGGTGTACCAGCCCAGCGGGCGTTCGCCAGTGATTTCGGTCAGGATGCGGATGGCTTCGAGCATGTGCTCGCGCTCCTGGGCCTCGTCCATGTACTGGTAGTCGATCCAGCGGTAGCCGTGGCTGCAGATTTCATGACCAGCCTGGACCATGGCGCGGATGACGTCGGGGTGGCGCTGGGCGGCCATGGCCACGGCGAAGATGGTCAAGGGGATCCCGCTGTCCTTGAACAGCTTGAGCAGGCGCCATACGCCTGCGCGGCTACCGTATTCATAGAGCGACTCCATGCTCTGGTTGCGCACGCCCTGCAACGGCTGGGCCGCGACCATCTCGGAGAGGAAGGCTTCGGATTCCTTGTCACCATGCAGGATGTTGCGCTCGCCGCCTTCTTCGTAGTTGAGCACGAACGACAGCGCAATGCGGGCGTTGCCTGGCCAGTGCGGGTGAGGAGGGTTATTGCCGTAACCGATCATGTCGCGAGGGTAGTCAGCGCTCACTGCAGTCTTCCTTCTTGTACGTGTGGGCAGGGTGGCGGGCCGCGTCGCTGTGTCGCACCACCGGATGCAATGATTGTATACAACTTATGAATTCTTTTGTAAGTCCGAATTTCCGTATTTATGACCAGGTGTCGCGTCTGGATACCTTGCAAGAAACCTGCCCACTTGGTCAGCTAAGCAAGGCGAAGACGCAGTGTCCCGCTTAATTCACGCTGGTGCCATGGCCCACAAGGGCATCGGCTTGGAAAGCAAAAAAATTGTGTACAATTTACGTTGCGAATGTCTTAATTGCGTTCATCCAAGGCGCACGCTGCCCCGATTCGGGTCACTGCCGTGCGTACTTGCCCCTGGCAAACACGAGGCGACAAGCAGATGGGACGTTTGACCACTCACGTACTGGACGCAGCCCATGGCTGCCCAGGCAGCGCAATCAACGTGGAGTTGTACCGTGTCGAAGGCAGCCAGCTGACGCTGGTCACCACGGCGCTCACTAACAGCGATGGCCGCGTCGATTCGCCATTGTTGCAAGGCGATGACTACCGTTCCGGTGTTTACCAGCTGCAGTTCAGTGCTGGTGACTACTACCGCGGGCGAGGCGTGGCGCTGCCTGAACAGCCGTTCCTGGATGTGGTGGTATTGCGCTTTGGCATCGATGCGCAGCAGGAGCACTACCATGTGCCGCTGCTGATCTCGCCTTACAGTTATTCGACCTATCGTGGAAGCTAGTTGGTCGCTAGAAGAATCTTCGTAGGTCCTTGCCCGCTCTCACACTGGCGGGCTTTTTTTCGCCTAGACCTTGGTGTTTTCCAGACGGATGTCCTGTTGCGTATGCGCCAGCGACTTGCCGGTCTTGAGCAAGGCCTGATCTTCCACGCCTGAGACCAACGCACCCAGCAGGTTGAAGCCCATACCGACTATGCGCTGGGCTCCTTGCTCCTTGCTCCTTGCTCCTTGCTCCTTGATCCTTGATCCATTCCATGCTGGCCGCTAAATGCGCAGAGGTGTTGGAAATGCTCCCGCGTTGGGTGCGCTGGGCGATGACGATATAGGCCTGCGCGTGCTCGCTGCTCAGGGAAGTATCACCATGGCTGGCCAGGCGGCTGTTCACGGCGTGCAGCTTTTTTGTGAAAGGGGTAACGGTCGGGAGCCGCGTCGTGTACTCATTGATCAAGGCCCTGCCTCCACTAAAGCTGTGTTCGGGCTGTGGGTTTGCAAACAGCGACTTTCGGGTGAGATCCCAGCTTTCGCCCGCGACCTTCTTGCTCGAAATTAACGACTCCTTGATTCTGCTGGACAGACCAGCCGCTCGACCTGACGGATCGGCCAGATTTACCGGATCACCCAGGCAGTAGGTGTATGCATTGAGCCCACCTTGAGCAAATGGGCTCAGGTGATCGGGGCTATGCAACCTCATCAGTGTCGGGCTGAAGACCCTGTGGCCGTTGCCGAGTGGGTACAGGCCGAAGATCGGATCACTGAACTCGCCGTTGAAGCCCAGTGGACTCGTGGATGTTGGGCTACTGCCGTACGGGGTATAGGTCAGGGCGGCGAATATGGATGTGTGCATCGGCATACCTGCGCTAAGGACGTCCAGTTGTATCAAGCGGCCATGCGGCTTGCACCTGGCAAAAATCCCAGGTTGGTCGGCTTGCAGGCGGTTATGACAAAAGGGCGCCTGAACGCCCTTGGTCGCGGAGAAAGATTCAGAGGAAGACGAACTTGGCAATGAAGATCGCGCACAGTACCCACAAGCTGGCGGAGATCTCCTTGTACTTACCCGTACCGGCCTTCAATGCCACGTAGCTGATGAAACCCAGCGCAATGCCATCGGCCACCGAGAACGTCAGTGGCATCATGATTACGGTGACGATCGCCGGAATGCTGTCGGTCGCCTCGTCCCAATTGATGTGCGCCATGCTGCCCATCATCAGCATCGCGACATAGATCAAGGCACCTGCGGTGGCATAGGCCGGGATCATGCCGGCCAGCGGTGCGAAGAACATGGCGGCGATGAACAGCACGCCCACTACCACCGCCGTCAGGCCGGTGCGACCCCCGGCGGCCACCCCCGCTGCGCTTTCCACATAGCTGGTGACCGGCGGCACGCCGACCACGGCGCCAAACACGCTCGACGCACTGTCGGCCTTGAGGGCCCTGGACAGGTTCTCGATACGGCCGTCGGGGGCCACCAGGTTCGCCCGCTGTGCCACGCCCATCAGCGTGCCGGCGGTGTCGAACATGTGCACGAACAGAAACGCCAGGACCACGCTGATCATGCTCACGTTGAACACGCCCGCCACGTCCATGGCCATCCAGGTCGGTGCCAGGCTGGGCGGCATCGACACCACGCCACCGAACTTCACCAGCCCCAGGCCCCAGCCCGCCAGCGTCACGCCGATGATGCTGATCAGGATCGCCCCGAATACCCGCTTGTAGCTGAGGATGGCGATCAGCAGGAAGCACACCGCCGCCAACAGCGGGCCTGGTTCATGCAGCGAACCGAGCTTGATCAGGGTGGCGGGGCTGTCGACGATGATGCCTGCTGTCTTCAGGCCGATCAGGCCGAGGAACAGGCCCACACCGGCGCCCATGGCATGGCGCAGGCTGACGGGGATGCTGTTGAGCAGCCACTCGCGCACCTTGGACAGCGTCAGGAACATGAACAGCACGCCGGAGATGAAGACCGCGCCCAGCGCCGTTTCCCAGTTGTAGCCCATGGTGCCGACCACGGTGTAGGTGAAGAACGCATTGAGGCCCATGCCGGGGGCCAGGCCCACCGGCCAGTTGGCATACAACCCCATGAGCAGACAGCCGAGGGCGGCGGCGATGCAGGTAGCCACGAAGGCGGCGCCATGATCGATGCCGGCATCGGCCATGATGTTGGGGTTGACGAAAATGATGTAGGCCATGGTGATGAAGGTGGTCACCCCGGCGATCAGCTCGGTCTTGACGGTACTGCCGTGTTGCCTGAGTTTGAAAATGCGCTCCAGCCAACCCGTGGCGGGCGGTGAGGCGATGTCCAGCGTAGGGACTTCGGTTTTGCGGCTTTCCACAGCGAGTACTCCTCAAGTCTTTCTTGTTGTTATGGAGCCCGTGGTCCTGAGCAATGCACTTGGCGGCTCCGCGAGGGCGGCAACTGTCCAGCGGCTTGCAATGTCGCTGGATATTGTTGACCGTAAGGTCAGGAAGTTGCCTGAGCGATTATGCTTTTGTGTACAAAGAAAGCAAATACTGTTTTATGTTTTGTATGCCGGGTGTGGCGAACAATCGCTATATGCGTTAAAGCGCGCCTGCAGAAACGGCTCAGCCTGTGTACAATGACGCCATACTTTCCTTCGTGCCTCGAGAGCCCATGAACGAACAGCTGCAACCCCTGAAAAAACCCGCGCGTACCGGCAAGGCCGGCCGCAGTGGTACCCAGGACGACATTGTCTATGCGCACATCTTCGAGGCCATCCTGGAGCAACGTCTGGCGCCGGGCACCAAGCTCAGCGAAGAGGCGCTGGGCGAGATTTTCGGCGTCAGCCGCACCATCATTCGTCGGGCCCTGTCACGGCTGGCTCATGAGAGCGTGGTGCTGCTGCGGCCCAACCGAGGTGCCGTGGTCGCCAGCCCAACCGTGGAGGAGGCGCGCCAGGTGTTCTTCTCGCGGCGCATGGTCGAGCGCGCCATCACCGAGCTTGCCGTGGAGCACGCCACGGCCGAGCAGTTGGCCGAGCTTAGGCAGATGGTCCGCGAAGAGCGCGACAGCTTTTCTCGAGGGGATCGCGGTGCCGGTATCCGGTTGTCCGGCGAGTTTCACCTCAAGCTCGCCGAAGCGGCCGGTAATGCGCCACTGGTCAGCTTCCAGCGCAGCCTGGTATCGCAGACGTCGCTGATCATCGCCCAGTACGAAAGCGGCAACCGTTCCCATTGCTCGTACGACGAACACCTGCAACTGATCGATGCTATCGAAGCGCGTGACGCCGCCCAGGCCGTCAGCCTGATGATGCATCACATGGACCACATCGACAGCAAGCTGAACCTGGACGAGGAGAGTGCCTCGGACGATCTGCACGCAGTGTTCTCCCATCTGCTGAAAAAGCCCAAGGTCGCGGTCAAGAACTGACCGCTCGCCTGGGCTCGCATCAAGCGCGAACCTTATCCTTCGCGCTGATGCACGCAACGGCCGGCCGCATAGGTTTCACGAACCGTGCGGTCGTCGCCCAGGGTGGTCAACACGAACAACGTCTCCTCGATGCTTCTGGACTGCTGCAGGCGATAGTCCAGCAAAGGCGTTGCCTTGTAGTCCAGCACCACGAAGTCCGCGTCATTGCCCGGGCGCAGGCTGCCAATCCGGTCATCCAGGCGCAGCGCACGCGCACCGCCCAGGGTCGCCAGGTAGAGCGACTTGTAGGGGTGCAGGCGTGCACCTTGCAGTTGCATCACCTTGTACGCCTCATTGAGCGTGTTGAGCAGCGAGAAGCTGGTGCCGGCGCCTACGTCGGTGCCCAGGCCGACATTGACCTTGAAACGCTCCGCCTGGGGCAGGTTGAACAGCCCGCTGCCCAGGAACAGGTTGGAGGTAGGGCAGAACGCGATCGCCGAGCCCGTTTCTGCCAAGCGCTGGCATTCTTCGTCGCACAGGTGCACGCCATGGGCGAATACCGAGCGCTCGCCCAGCAGTTCGAAGTGGTCGTACACATCCAGGTAGCCTTTCTGTTCGGGGAACAGCGACTTGACCCAGTCGATTTCCTGAAGGTTCTCCGACAGGTGCGTGTGCAGGTAGACGCCTGGGTGTTCCTTGAGCAGTTGGCCGGCCCGTGCCAACTGCTCAGGCGTGCTAGTCGGTGCGAAACGCGGGGTGACGGCATAATGCAGACGACCCTTGCCATGCCAGCGCTCGATCAGCGCCTTGCTCTGAGCGTAACCGGACTCGGCGGTGTCGGTCAGGTAATCGGGGGCATTGCGGTCCATCATCACCTTGCCGGCGATCAGGCGCAGGTCCAGGCGCTCGGCTTCCTCGAACAAGGCATTGACCGATTCGGGGTGCACACTGCCGAACACCAGTGCGGTAGTGGTGCCGTTACGCAGCAGCTCCTTGAGAAAGATGTGCGCCACCTGGTCAGCGTGGTCCTTATCGGCGAATTGCTTCTCGCAAGGGAAGGTGTAGGTGTTCAACCAGTCCAGCAACTGCTCACCGTAGGAACCGATCATGCCGGTCTGCGGGAAGTGGATGTGGGTGTCGATGAAACCTGGGGTGATCAATGCGTCCTGGTAGTGCTCTACCGGTATGTCGGCGTCCAGGGTCGGCAACAGGTCACTGGCATGGCCCACGGCCTGGATGCGTCCGCCGTCGATCACCAGCAGGCCGTCTTCGAAATACTCATGGGAAGCGTCCAGGCCGACCTCGGCCGGGTCGGCGATGCTGTGCAGGATGGCGGCTCGGTAGGCTTTGCGGGTAACGGTCATATCTCACTCGTCAAATGGCTTGGCTGCGCCGTGAAGGCGGCAGCAACTGGGCAATGGGGCCGGCGTTGGCGGCAGCATCGTGCTGGCCGAAGCGGGCGTTGTAGGTGGCGATGATTTCGCCGGCGATGGACACGGCGATTTCGATGGGCAGCTTGCCCTTGACCTCGGTCAGGCCCATCGGGCACCGCATGCGGGCCACCACGGCGGCATCGAACCCGCGCTCGCGCAGGCGATGCTCGAACTTGACCCGCTTGGTCTTCGAGCCGATCAGGCCGAACCAGGTGAAATCGTTGCGCTTGAGGATGGCAGCGGTCAGCTCCAGGTCGAGCTGATGGTTATGGGTCATGACGATGCAGTAGCAGCCCGGCGGCAGGTCTGCCACTTCGTCGACCGGCTCCTCGCTCACCACGCGCGTCACGCCAGCAGGGATC
This sequence comes from Pseudomonas sp. URMO17WK12:I9, assembly GCF_900230165.1. NCBI lineage: Bacteria > Pseudomonadati > Pseudomonadota > Gammaproteobacteria > Pseudomonadales > Pseudomonadaceae > Pseudomonas > Pseudomonas sp. URMO17WK12:I9. The sequence goes on from NZ_OCMQ01000001.1 coordinate 585,319, forward strand.
TGGGCAGGAAATTCCTGCTCGCGCGAATCGATCCAGCGCACCCGGCAGGGCAGCGCGGCGAGCAAGGGTACCAGAGCCCGGCCTACATGGCCCGCGCCGAATACCGCGATCTGCGCTTGCACGGCGGCCATGGGTTCGAACAACAGCACCGTCACGCCCCCGCAGCACTGGCCGAGGCTGGCGCCCAGGCTGAAGCGTTCCAGATGGGGGGTGCCGCGTTGCTCAAGGAGCATCTGCCGGGCGATATGCAGCGCCTTGTATTCCAGATGGCCGCCGCCGATGGTGTCGTATGAACCGCACGCGCTGACCACCATCTTCGAACCGGCATTGCGCGGGGTGGAGCCGCGCTCCTCGATGATGGTCACCAGTACGCAGGCCTCACCGCGGGCTTGATGTTCGGCCAGGGCGTTGATCCATTGGTGCATATGCAAGATCCTCCTGTGGATGCCAGTTCAGGCCTTCCTGCCGACTTGCCGGCAATGGGGCCCGAACAGGCAACGCACCTTCAATTGTTCACTGCGTCCAGTTCCTGCACCGCAGGTTGCACGGCAGCCGCCTTGCGCATTTGCTCGCAGCCCCACAACACCCGTTCTGGCGTGGCAGGGGCGTCTATGTTCGGCTGCACGCGGTAGTCGGCCAGGCTGGCCACCGCATCCTTGATCGCGCACCAGGCGGCAATTCCGAGCATGAACGGCGGCTCGCCCACCGCCTTGGAATGGAACACCGTGTCCTCTGGGTTCTTGCGGTTCTCCACCAGCTTGACCCGCATGTCCAGCGGCATGTCGGCCACCGCTGGGATCTTGTAGCTGGCCGGCCCATTGGTCACGAGTTTGCCCTTGGCGTTCCACACCAGCTCCTCGGTGGTGAGCCAGCCCATGCCCTGGATGAATCCGCCCTCGACTTGCCCGATGTCGATGGCCGGGTTCAGCGAGTCGCCCACATCGTGCAGGATGTCGGCACGCAACATCTTGTACTCGCCGGTCAGGGTGTCGACGATCACTTCCACGCAGGCCGCGCCGAAGGCGTAGTAGTAGAAGGGGCGGCCCCGTGCCTGGCTGCGGTCATAGAAGATCTTTGGTGTGCGGTAGAACCCGGTGCTCGACAGCGACACCTGACCGAAATAAGCCTGCTGCACCAACTGCTCGAAACTGACGATCTGGTCGCGCACACGCACGTGGCCATTACGGAACTCGACGTCTTCCTCGGTGACCTGGTAATGCCTGGCGGCAAACTCGGTCAAACGCTTCTTGAGAATCTCGGCGGCATGCTGGGCGGCCTTGCCGTTCAAGTCGGCCCCACTGGAAGCAGCGGTGGGGGAGGTGTTGGGTACCTTGTCGGTGTTGGTGGCGGTGATCTGGATCCGGTCGATATCCACCTGGAAGACCTGGGCCACCACCTGCGCCACCTTGATGTTCAGGCCCTGGCCCATCTCAGTGCCGCCGTGGTTCAGGTGAATACTGCCATCGGTGTAGATGTGGATCAGCGCCCCTGCCTGGTTGAGGAAGGTGGCGGTGAAGGAGATGCCGAACTTGACCGGGGTCAGCGCCAAGCCTTTTTTCAGGATCGGGCTGCCGGCATTGAAGCGACCGATGGCCGCTCGCCGTTCGGCGTAATCACTGCTGGCTTCAAGCTCGGCGGTCATTTCCTCGAGCATGTTGTGCTCGACGGTCTGGTAATAATGGGTAACGTTGCGCTCGTCCTTGCCGTAATAGTTGGCCTTGCGCACAGCCAGCGGGTCGCGGCCAAGGTATCGGGCGATATGGTCCATCACCTGCTCGATGGCGACCATGCCCTGCGGCCCGCCAAAGCCTCGGTAGGCCGTGTTCGACGCGGTGTTGGTCTTGCAGCGATGCCCGTGGACGGTGGCATCGCCCAGGTAGTAGGCGTTGTCGGAATGGAACATGGCGCGGTCGACGATCGAGCCGGACAGGTCTGGGGAATAGCCACAGTTGCCGGCCAGGTCCAGGTTGATGCCGTGCAGGCGACCCTGGTCGTCGAAGCCCACGTCGTACTCGACGTAGAAGGGGTGTCGCTTGCCGGTCATGGTCATGTCCTCGACCCGCGGCAAGCGCATCTTCGTCGGTTGCCCGGTCAGGCGGGCGATGACGGCGCACAGGCAGGCCGGGCTCGCGGCCTGGGTTTCCTTGCCGCCAAAGCCGCCGCCCATGCGGCGCATGTCCAGCACCACTTTGTTCATGGGCACATCAAGCACTTCGGCCACCAGTTTCTGCACCTCGGTGGGGTTCTGGGTGGAGCAGTAGACGATCATGCCGCCGTCCTCGGTGGGCATCACCGAGGAAATCTGTGTCTCAAGGTAGAAGTGTTCCTGGCCACCGATGTGCAGGGTGCCTTGCAGGCGATGCGGCGCGCTGGCCAGGGCCGCGGCGCTGTCACCGCGCTGGTGGGTGTGGCTGTCGAGCACGAAGTGCCGCTTGCGCAGCGCCTCGACCACATCGAGCACCGGTTCGAGGTCCTCGTATTCGATGATGGCTGCCATGGCGGCGCGGCGTGCGGTGTCCAGGTCACGTGCGGCCACGGCCAGGACCGGCTGGCCAAAGAACTCGACCTTGTCGATGGCCAGCAAGGGGTCGCCTGCCACCACCGGTCCAATGTCCTTGAGCCCGGGGATGTCCTCATGGGTAATCGCGATGCGTACCCCTTCGAAGGCATAGCAGGGCGTGGTGTCGATGCGCAGGATGCGCGCGTGGGCACGGTCTGCGGTGCGTGCGTAGACGTGCAACTGGTTGGGGAATTCCAGTCGGTCATCGATGTACAGCGCTTCGCCGGACACGTGCTTGTCGGCGCTGTCGTGCTTGACGCTGCGCCCGACCCCGGTGGTCAGGTCCTGGCGGAACAGGTCGGCCATTTCGGCCTGGCTTTTTGCCACATGATGATTAGACATAAGCGGTCACCCGGGTTTCGATGTGCGGCGTTTGCTGTTCGATGAAGTACTTGCGCAGCAGGTTCTGCGCGGTCAGCAGGCGGTACTGCTGGCTGGCGCGGAAGTCGCTGAGCGGGGTGAAGTCTTCGGCCAATGCCTGGCAGGCGCGCTCCACGCTGGCCTTGTTCCAGGGCTGGCCCAGTAACGCGGCCTCGCAGGCACGGGCGCGCTTGGGGATGGCGGCCATGCCGCCAAAGGCGATGCGTGCCCCGTTGACCACACCGTGCTCGATGCTCAGATTGAAGGCTGCGCACACCGCCGAAATATCATCGTCCAGGCGCTTGGAAACCTTGTAGGCGCGGAACGTCCAGTCGTGCCGGGCGAGGGGTACCAGGATCTTCTCGATGAACTCGCTGTCTTGCCGGGCGGTGATGCGGTAGTCGATGAAATAGGCTTCCAGCGGCATCGTGCGCTGGCGCTCGCCCTGGCGCAGGACCACCTGGGCATCCAGTGCGATCAACAAGGGCGGTGAGTCGCCGATGGGCGAAGCGTTGCCGATGTTGCCGCCCAGGGTGCCCTGGTTGCGGATTTGCAACGAAGCGAAGCGATGCAGCAGCGCGCCGAAGTCCGGGTACTGCGCATTCAACGCCTGGTAGCAGTCGGTCAGTGGGGTGGCAGCACCGATTTCTAGGTGGGTGGCGGTCTGCTCGATCCGCTTGAGCTCGGCCACATGCCCCACGTAGATCATCACCGGCAGGGTCTTGTGCATTTGCGTGACTTCCAGCGCCAGGTCGGTACCACCAGCCAGCAGCCTGGCTTCGGGGTGCGAGCTGTACAGCTCGGCCAGGTCGGCGACGGTCAGCGGGACCAGGCAACGTTTGTCGCCACTGTTCAGCTCGCCGGTCTGCGACGGTGCAATGGCCTTGAGGCGGGCGATGGTCTGCGCTTGCTGGGCATCGAACTGATCGTGGCAGGGCTGCCGGCAGCTCTGCCGGGCCGCGTCCAGGATGGGCCGGTAGCCCGTGCAGCGGCACAGGTTGCCCGCCAGTGCTTCCTGGGCCTGATGCACGTCGGCACCCTGACTGTTCTTTTGCAGGGCGAACAACGACATGACGAAACCTGGCGTGCAGAAACCGCATTGCGATCCATGGCAGTCCGCCATGGCTTGTTGCACGCTGTGCAGCTGGCCTTGGTGCTTGAGGTCTTCGACGCTGATCAGTTGCTTGCCGTGCAAACTGGACACGAACGTCAGGCAGGAATTGAGGCTGCGATAGCGCAAGGCATCGTTGCCGGCGTCGTCCTGAGTCAGTTCACCGATCACCACGGTGCATGCGCCACAGTCACCGCTGGCGCAGCCCTCTTTGGTGCCGGGTTTGCCCAACTGTTCGCGCAGGTACTGCAGCACGGTCATGTTCGGGTCCAGGGCGTGCTCGCTGCGCAGCTCCTGGTTGACGAGAAACTGGATCACGGGGATGGCCTCGCAATGGTTTTATTGTTGTTGGGCCGACTCTAAGCAACACCTGTCACGCGGGTCAATGTTTTTCTGACTCAAAGGTCAGGAAATTGCTCGGCGGCCGGCCCACCCTGGTTGATGGTGCTTACACCAAGCATAGATCGCGCCGACCCGGCAGCTGTCCGGGCGGTCAAATAAACCGCGATACACCGCTGCGCTTCCCAGGGGCAAGTAGGCTACAATCCGCCCCCTTGTGCCCCGTTCAGTGATTTGAAGGAAAACCATGACGTTCAAGGCCCCGGACAGCCTCGCCGAGCAGATCGCCGATTACCTGGCCGAGCGCATCATCCGCGGCGAACTGGCGCCTGCAGAGCGTATCCAGGAACAGAAGGTGACCCAGGCGCTCAACGTCAGTCGGGGTTCGGTGCGTGAAGCGCTGCTGATCCTCGAGCGCCGCCACCTGGTGGCGATATTGCCGCGCCGTGGCGCCCACGTCACCGAGCTGGACGAGCGCAGTGTGCGCAGCCTGTGCACGCTCATGAGCGAGTTCTACATCCTGCTGGGCAACGCGGTTGCACAACGCTGGCGCAACGAAGACGAACTGCGCCCGTTTCTGGACATTCAGCAGCGTCTTCAGGTGGCTCACGCCGCGCGTGACATCGAGGCGTTCGTGGCCGAGAGCTTCGAGGTAATGCGTGCCGCCTATCCCTTCGCCGACAATCCGTTCCTCCAGGAAACCGTCGAGAACCTGCAACCCGCCATGAGCCGCGCCTACTACCTGTCCCTGGACCAGCGTCAAGCGAACATGGTCGATTACCTGGGCCTGTTCAGTCACTTGCTCGAGGCGGTGGTGCTGCGCGACTTGCCGCGCATTCGTGAAGTACTCACCGCCTATGGCCAGCGCAGTTGCGAACTGGTACTGGCGGCGCTGGCCCGGCCCTGATCGATGCGCCTCAAATGCATCCGCCTGGCGGGGTTCAAGTCATTCGTCGACCCCACCACCGTCAACTTCCCGAGCAACATGGCGGCGGTCGTGGGCCCCAATGGCTGTGGCAAGTCCAACATCATCGACGCCGTGCGCTGGGTGATGGGCGAAAGTTCGGCAAAGAACCTGCGCGGCGAGTCGATGACCGACGTCATCTTCAACGGCTCCAGCGGCCGCAAGCCAGTCAGCCAGGCCAGCATCGAACTGGTGTTCGACAACAGCGAAACCACGCTCGTGGGCGAGTATGCCGCCTACGCCGAGATCTCGATTCGGCGCAAGGTGACCCGCGACAGCCAGAACAGCTACTACCTCAACGGCACCAAGTGCAGGCGCCGGGACATCACCGATATTTTCCTGGGCACCGGCCTTGGGCCACGCAGCTACTCGATCATCGAACAGGGCATGATCTCCAAGCTGATCGAAGCCAAGCCCGAGGAACTGCGTAATTTCATCGAGGAAGCGGCCGGTATCTCCAAATACAAGGAGCGTCGCCGCGAAACCGAAAACCGCATCCGCCGCACCCAGGAGAACCTGGCGCGCCTGACCGACCTTCGCGAGGAGCTGGAACGCCAGCTCGAACGCCTGCACCGCCAGGCCCAGGCGGCCGAGAAGTACCGTGAATACAAGGCGCAGGAACGCCAGCTCAAGGCACGCCTTGCGGCGCTGCGCTGGCGCGAGCTGGATGAACGGGTTCGTCAGCGCCAGTCGGTGATCGGTAACCAGGATGTGTCCTTCGAGGCACTGGTGGCCGAGCAGCGCAATGCCGATGCCAGTATCGAGCGGCTGCGTGACGGTCATCATGAGCTGTCCGAGCGCTTCAACCAGGTGCAGGCCCGGTTCTACTCGGTGGCCGGCGACATCGCCCGGGTCGAGCAGAGCATCCAGCACGGCCAACAACGCCTGCGCCAGTTGCAGGACGATTTCAAGGAAGCCGAGCGCACGCGCCAGGAAACCGAATCGCACCTGGGGCATGACCGTACGCTGCTGGCAACCCTGGGCGAAGAACTGGCCATGCTTGAGCCCGAGCAGGCGCTGACCCTGGAGGCTGCCGAAGAAAGCGCTGCCGTGCTGGAAGAGGCCGAGTCAGGCATGCACGGGTGGCAGGAGCAATGGGACACCTTCAACAGTCGCTCGGCTGAACCGCGTCGCCAGGCCGAAGTGCAGCAGGCGCGCTTGCAGCAGTTGGAAAGCGGCCTGGAGCGACTGGCCGAGCGTCAGCGCAAACTCACCGACGAGCAGGCGCAGTTGGGCGAAGACCCGCAAGACGCAGCCATGCTGGAGCAGGTTGAACAGTTGGCCAGCAGCGAGTTGTCGCTCGAAGCACTGCAACAGGAGGAAGAGCAGGTTATCGAGCGCCTGGAAACGGTGCGCCAGGCGCTGCAGGAGGCTGGGCTGGCTCAGCAGCAGGCCCAGGGCGATATGCAACGCCTGGGCGGGCGCCTGGCATCGCTGGAAGCCCTGCAACAGGCAGCCCTGGACCCAGGTGCTGGTGTGGGCGAGTGGTTGCAGGGGCAGGGGTTGGCAGACTGCCCCCGCCTGGCACAAGCGCTGCGCGTGGAGCCCGGGTGGGAGCTTGCGGTGGAAACCGTGCTGGGCGCCGATTTGCAAGCGGTGCTGGTGGACGACTTTGCACCGTTGGACCTGGCAGGCTTGCAGCAGGGCGATGTAAGCCTGCTGCTCGCGGCTTGCGCCAGCCAGGCAGCGACTTCCGGCAGCCTGCTAGACAGGGTGCAGGGTCCTGTTGACCTGGCGCCATGGCTGGGCCAGGTCAGGCCCGTGGAAGACCTGGCCGAGGCCCTGGCCTTGCGTGCCGGGTTGGGCGAAGGGCAGAGCCTGGTCAGCCGCGATGGCTACTGGGTCTCTCGAAACAGCCTGCGTGTGCGCCGCGGGGGTAGCGGTGAGAGCGGCGTGCTGGCGCGCGGTCAGGAAATCGAACGGCTCGAGCACAGTCAGCGCGAGCAGCACATCGCCTTGCAGCAGCTTGAACAGCAGTTGCAGACTTTGCGTGAACAGCAGCAGCACCTGGAAGCGCAGCGCGAGCAGGTACGCCGTCGCGCCCAGGAAGAAAACCGCTTGCAGGCCGAGCTCAAGGCCAGCTTGTCAGCCAACCGTGCCCGCGCCGAACAGGTCGCGCTGCGCCGCCGCCGTCTGGAAGAGGAGCTGGCGGAGCTCGACGAGCAGCGCGCCCTTGAGCATGAGCAGCTGGGCGAAGCCCGCTTGCTGTTGCAGGATGCCCTCGAACTGATGGCCCAGGACACCGACCAGCGCGAAGTGCTGCTGGCCCAGCGCGACCGGCTGCGTGAGGGCCTGGACCGTATTCGCCAGGAAGCCAGGCAGCACAAGGATCATGCCCACCAACTGGCGGTGCGCCTGGGGTCGTTGCGCGCCCAGCATGACTCCACGCGTCAGGCTCTGGAACGCCTGGAACTGCAGGCGGCCCGTCTGAGCGAGCGACAGGAGCAGTTGAGCCTGAACCTGGAGGAGGGGGAGGCGCCGTTGGAGGAACTGCGGCTCAAGCTCGAAGAGCTGCTGGAACGGCGCATGGGTGTCGACGAAGAAATGCGCCAGGCACGCTTGCAGATGGACGAGGCCGACCGCGAACTGCGCGATGCCGAAAAGCGCCGCACCCAGGCCGAGCAGCAGGCCCAGTTGCTGCGCGGTCAACTTGAACAACTGCGTCTGGAATGTCAGGGCCTGGAAGTGCGGCGTACCACGTTGCAGGAGCAGTTGCTTGCCGACGGTTACGACTTGCAGGGTGTTCTCGCCACGGTCGAGCCCGACGTTACCGAGGCCGGCACCGAGCAGGCGTTGGAGCAACTGGAGGCCCGTATCCAGCGGCTGGGCGCGATCAACCTGGCCGCCATCGAGGAATACGAACAGCAGTCCGAGCGCAAGCGCTACCTCGATGCCCAGGATGCTGACCTGGTCGAAGCGTTGGACACACTCGAAAATGTCATTCGCAAGATCGACAAGGAAACCCGCCACCGCTTCAAAGATACCTTTGATCAGATAAATGCCGGATTGCAGGCACTTTTCCCAAAAGTTTTCGGCGGTGGCAGCGCTTATCTGGAACTGACGGGCGAAGATCTACTCGATACAGGGGTGACGATCATGGCGCGACCACCGGGCAAGAAGAACAGCACCATTCATCTGCTGTCCGGTGGCGAAAAAGCACTGACCGCCTTGGCGCTGGTGTTTGCCATCTTCAAGTTGAACCCCGCACCGTTCTGCATGCTCGATGAAGTCGACGCACCGCTGGACGATGCCAACGTCGGGCGGTATGCCCGGCTGGTGAAGGAAATGAGTGAGAGCGTGCAGTTCATCTACATCACGCACAACAAGATCGCCATGGAAATGGCCGACCAGTTGATGGGTGTCACGATGCACGAGCCAGGCTGTTCGCGCCTGGTGGCCGTGGACGTGGAGGCGGCAATGGCGATGGTCGATGCGTGAAACCTGTAGTCAAACGGCACAATCTTCATTGAAATGCCCCTGTCATGTGAGACAGACGGTGTAAAGTTGTCTTTGGTCGTGCTAGCTTTATGTCACTCGTTTTCTGCGTGGGTAAAACGCCTGTCAGAACATAGGCTTGGCGCCACGTGTTAAAGGCCTTTGAAGCCTTTGTTTTCAGCATATTTATTAGAGGCACGGGATTACATGGAAATCGGTCTGCGCGAGTGGCTGATCCTTATCGGCATCATTGTCATTGCCGGCATTCTTTTCGACGGCTGGCGCCGTATGCGCGGCGGCAAGGGCAAGTTGAAATTCCGTCTGGACCGCAGTTATGCCAATGCGGCGGACGATGAAGGCGGTGGCGCCGAAGTACTTGGCCCACCCCGCGTGCTCGACACCCACAGGGAGCCTGAGCTGGACGAAAGTGATCTGCCGTCGCTCAGTGCCTCGGATCGCGACCGTGAGCGTGAGCCCAAGCCCGCCAAGGTCAGCAAGTGGCCAAAACGCCCGACGGCTGCAGAAGCGCCACGCGTTGACGCAGGCTTCAGCGCGCCTTCCCGCGAAGCGGATATCGTGATCGACGAGGAAGACGACTTCGCCGCGGACAATGGCCGTAGCCCATCCCCAGCAACGGCCAACAACAGCGTCAAGGAGCTGCCACCGGCCGAGGAAGTGCTGGTGATCAGCGTCATTTCCAGGGACGAGGGCGGGTTCAAGGGCCCGGCGTTGCTGCAGAACATTCTGGAGAGCGGCCTGCGGTTCGGCGAGATGGACATCTTCCACCGTCACGAGAGCATGGCCGGTCACGGCGAAGTGCTGTTCTCCATGGCCAATGCCGTCAAGCCGGGCATCTTCGACCTGGATGACATCGACCATTTCAGCACGCGTGCGGTGAGCTTCTTCCTCGGCCTGCCAGGCCCACGCCATCCGAAGCAGGCCTTCGACGTGATGGTGGCGGCCGCTCGCAAGCTGGCCCATGAGCTCAACGGTGAACTCAAGGATGATCAGCGCAGCGTGTTGACGGCGCAGACCATCGAGCACTACCGCCAGCGCATCGTGGAATTCGAGCGCCGCGCCCTGACCCAGAAGCGCTGATAAATCCAGACGAAGAGCAGCCTCGGGGCGTGCTGGTCGGCCCAGGCCTCTTGCTCATCGAATCGGCTTTCGGCAAGCGAGCCCGCTTCACAGGTTCACCACAGTCTTTCGAGTCTGTGTCGAACCTGTGAAGCGGGCTCGCTGCCTAAGGCAGAAGGCGATGACCAGGCCTGGCCCTCCAGACGCTGCCAGGCTGCTCTTTCGTTTTGCAAGAGAAGCTGAAAAATGACCGCTGAAACCCGCATCCACGAACTGCGTGCCGAACTCGACCAGCACAACTACCGCTACTATGTGCTGGACGAACCCAGCGTGCCCGACGCCGAGTACGACCGGCTGTTCAACGAACTCAAGGCGCTGGAGGCCGAGCACCCCCACTTGGTCACGCCCGATTCGCCCACCCAGCGGGTAGGTGGTGCGGCCCTTGCTGCATTCAGCCAGGTTCGTCATGAGGTTCCCATGCTCAGCCTGGGCAATGCCTTCGAAGAAGCCGACCTGCGCGAGTTCGGTCGCCGCGTGACGGAGGGGCTGGACCAGCCAGACGCGGTGGATTTCAGCTGCGAGCCCAAGCTCGATGGCCTGGCGGTCAGCCTGCTCTACCGTGACGGTCATCTGGTGCAGGGTGCCACGCGAGGCGACGGCACCACCGGCGAGGACATCAGCGCCAACGTGCGCACCGTGCGCAACATTCCCTTGAAGCTGCACGGCCAAGGCTGGCCTGCGGTGCTGGAAGTGCGGGGCGAGGTGTTCATGAGCAAGGCCGGCTTCGACCGGCTCAATGCGTCCCAGGCCGACATTGGCGGCAAGACGTTCGCCAACCCGCGCAATGCTGCGGCAGGCAGCCTGCGTCAGCTGGACTCCAAGATCACTGCCAGTCGCCCGCTGGAATTCTGCTGCTACGGTGTCGGTCAGGTGTCCGCGCCTGTGGCCGACAGCCATATCGCCACGCTGGAGCAACTCAAGGCATGGGGATTGCCGATCAGTCGTGAGCTCAAGCACGCGGCCGGCATCGAGCAATGCCTGGACTATTACCGCGACATCGGTGAACGGCGTAACAGCCTGCCTTACGAGATCGACGGCGTGGTGTTCAAGGTCAACAGCCTGGCCGCACAACGTGAGCTGGGTTTCCGTGCCCGGGAGCCGCGCTGGGCCATCGCCCATAAGTTCCCGGCGATGGAGGAGCTCACCGAGGTGCTGGACGTGGAGTTCCAGGTGGGGCGCACGGGCGCGGTTACCCCGGTCGCCCGTCTGAAGCCGGTAAAGGTCGCCGGTGTCACGGTGTCCAATGCCACGTTGCACAACATGGACGAAATCGCACGCCTGGGCCTGCGCATCGGCGATACGGTCATCATCCGCCGCGCAGGTGATGTGATCCCGCAGGTGATGCAGGTGGTGCTGGAGCGTCGCCCGGAAGGGGCGCGTGAAGTGCAGGTGCCCAGCCAATGCCCTGTGTGCGGCTCCCACGTGGAGCGCACCCAGCTGGTCAAGCGCAGCAAGGGCAGGGAAGTGACCAGCGAAGGGGCCGTGTACCGCTGCGTCGGCCGCCTAGCCTGTGGGGCGCAGCTCAAGCAGGCGATCATTCACTATGTGTCGCGCCGGGCGATGGACATCGACGGGCTGGGTGAGAAAAGCGTGGAGCAGTTGGTGGACGAGGGCCTGATTGCCTCACCAGCCGACCTTTACACGCTCGCGTTCGACCAAATCGTAGGCCTCGAGGGTTTTGCCGAAGTGTCGAGCCGCAAGCTGCTCCAAGCCATCGCCGCCAGCAAGCAGCCGACCCTCGCCCGCTTCATCTATGCCCTGGGCATTCCCGATGTCGGTGAAGAAACCGCCAAGGTGCTGGCCCGCTCACTGGGCAGCCTGTCACGCGTGCAACAGGCATTGCCGCAGGTGCTCACCTACCTGCCGGACATCGGCCTGGAAGTGGCCCATGAGATTCACAACTTCTTTGAAGACGAACACAACCAGAAGGTCATCCGCCAGTTGCTGGACAGCGGCATGCAGTTGCAGGACGAAGGCGAGCTGGCAGCCGAATTCGCCGCCAGTACCACCCTGGCCGACCTGCTCGCCAAGCTCGACATCCCCTCGGTAGGGCCGACTGGCGCGCAGAAGCTGGTGGCGCGCCTGGACAGCCTGGACAAGATCATCGCCGCGGATGGCATCGACCTGCGCCAGGCGCTCAATACGCGCCAGGCAGAGGCTGTACGCGCGTTCTTCAGGGATGAAGCCAACCAGCAACTGGCCCACGCCATCGAAGCGCAGTTGCTGGCCTTCGGCATGCACTGGCGTAGCGAGAAGAAGGTGGCCGAGGGGCTGCCTCTGGCGGGCCAGACCTGGGTGCTCACCGGCTCCCTGGAACGCATGAGCCGCGACATCGCCAAGGAAAAGCTCGAAGGCCTGGGTGCGAAAGTGGCGGGGTCGGTTTCTGGCAAGACTCACTGCGTGGTGGCAGGGCCGGGTGCCGGGTCGAAGCTGGCCAAGGCCAGCGAGCTGGGCGTGAAGGTGCTCGATGAAGAGGCGTTCGTGGCGTTTCTTGCCCAGCAGGGCATCGAGGTCTGATCACCCTGGGGCTGTGCTGACCCGTTGCGTGAGTGCCGGCACTTGTCCATCTTGGCGGCCGGGGCCGCTGGCGGGTTAGGGTGTTTGACCGTGTGGCGCGCGCTAGCCAGACAAGTCATTGAGAAATGATGACTTTTTCTGCCGCAGAGGTTGTATCTGGGCTCAGGACCGGTACAATGGCGCCACTCGCTGTTCAGCGAGACATGTAGTGGTGGCCCTGTCGGTCCTCCCGCATTGATTACCCGTTAACCTGGTCAGGCCCGGAAGGGAGCAGCCATAGCGGGAACATCGAGTGCCGGGGTGTGGCTGGCGGGGCCGCCTCCATTTCAGGCCCTGAATTCTACAAGGCCAAGCGCTCAGTCACCCAAACTGTGCCGTTTTTGTCGTAAGTGCAGCCCGCACTGCGAACACTGGCTATAAACGCTGCGCACACTACCGCATACGCAGCATCAGGCGCTGGCGTTACTGTGATTTTGCCAACGTGCACTTCTGCAGATGGGCCTGGCCCACGCCTTCAGGCACAACCTCCAACTTCGCACCGCCTACGAAAACGCCAACTTTGATCGATTGGCGGATGTAGTAATTCTTCCCGCCCACCGCCATCAAATCGATGACATTGTCACTGAATTCGGACTCAGTGCCGATCTTGTGCGGGCCAGGGGTAACCAGGCGGTAGAAGTAGACCCGGTTTGCAGTTTGTCCCACGATCTTGCCATCGACAGTGACGATTTTCTTCAGGGCTTTACCGACGAAGTTGTCACGGTAGATATAGAGGCCGGCCTGGTCGGCGGGCGGTGCTGCAAAAGTCTTTAGCGCGGCGTCTGCTTCTGGGCTCTCCATGGGTACGGAGGCGCAGCCCGTTAAGATAGCCAGACTGATGACAGTAGCGAACAGCTTGATGCGAGACAGCATCGAGATTTCCTTGTCGATAATGAATGTTGAATGATCAGCGCTTCGCTCTATCATTAATATCATTATGCCATGCTGCCTCGCGGTGCATCGAGACGTGAGTACAAACGCCTTGAGCGTTGCACTCATGGGCATGCAGGTGAATCCGATTCTGGATGTCGTTAGCCCTATTCAGTGCCTAGGTTTACCTGCCGAAGGGGTCGCCCTTTTCAAACGGCGCACTACATTCGGATGTGCTGATCGTGCTGAGGCCACTGCCATCAACCGGCGAAACCGCGGGCAGGCCAGGTGATCGGCCGCAGGGCACTCAGCCGCATGGCGTAAGCCCTTGCTCATGGCCTGCAATGTCTTGATCTGGCTGTCGAGCTCATCAGCCTTGGCCAGCAGCTGCGCCCGGTCGACCTTCAGGTCCACCAGCAGGGTGCTGATCTCGTCCAGCGAAAAACCGGCGGCCTGGCCCAGCGCTATCAATGCGAGCCTTTCAGCCACGTCGGCCGAGAACTGCCGGCGTTGGCCTGGCTCGCCACGCGCCGTGAGCAGGCCTTTCTTCTGGTAGTAACGCAGCGTGGAAGACGGCACGCCCGTGCGTCTCGCCACATCGGCAATGTCCATGTACAAGCCCTTGACTTGAAGTTGACTTCAACTTACATGCTGCCCGGCGTATTCAACAACGTCAAATGAGAGGAAGCGTCATGGTCAACAGCGAACAGTGGATTGCAGCAATGGGCATCGGCGTCGGCGCCACACTGGTCATGGACGGCTGGTCTGCGGTCTCCAGGCGCCTGGGCGCCACCACGCTCGATTACGCCTTGGTAGGTCGCTGGGCCGGGCATGCACTGCAAGGGCACTGGCGCCATCAGGCGATCCGGCAGGCCCCGCCCATCAAGCACGAGCGGGTGTGGGGCTGGGCGCTGCACTACGCCATTGGCGTGGCGTTCGCGATGCTGCTGGTCACTACGGCGGGCGTCGCGTGGCTGAGCGCGCCGACCCTGTGGCCGGCATTGGCCGTGGGCGCAGGTACGGTATTGGCGCCCATGTGCCTGATGCAGCCTGCCATGGGCATGGGTTTTTTTGCTTCACGCACGCCCAGCCCCTGGCGTGCGCGCTTCAAGAGCTTGGTGAACCACATGGTATTCGGTATCGGGTTGTACGTGACGGCCTTGGCGCTATAGGGGTCAGGTGCCCGTCCCGGTGGGTGGGGGCTCTTCGGTGCTGCCGTAGCGTTGCAGCAAGCGCTCCATCTCCCCACTCTGCTTGATGCGCACCAATGCGCGCAGCAGCGCTTGGGCGGGGATGTCAGGGTCGTTGCGGACCAGGCAGCCCAGGTCCTGCTCGTCCAGCACCGCCAGTGGCTGCAATTGCGCATGGCGCTGGTGGTTGAACCACCGCAGTGACAGTTGGTTGCTGACGGCATACCGGTACCGTCCCGCTTGCAACTTCTGCAAGGCCAGCTCCTGGCTGCGGCTGTCTTCCCGGTAAAGCCGGTGTGCCGCCAGCAAGGGTTCAAGCGTGGTGTAGGTGTAGCCCAGAACGGTGCCGATGGGCTGGGGTGACAGCCGTTGTGGCGAAATCGGGCCGCCTTCGCCCAGGCGGCCTACCAGCACATCGCGCTGGTGAATCAGCGGCACGCTCCAGATGAAGTCCTTCGGCCGCGCCATCAACCACTGGTCGCTGACGTAGCAACGTACATCGATATCACCCTGGTTCATCGCCTCCTCGAGGCGCATTCGAGCCATCACATGATATTCGGGTCGGGCACCGGCTTGTTTGGCAGCTGCCTCCATGACATCGAACAGCAGGCCTTCGACCGGCTGGCCGTTCTCGATGCGAATCAGCGGCATGCTCCAGCT
Source organism: Pseudomonas sp. URMO17WK12:I9 (assembly GCF_900230165.1). Taxonomy (NCBI): domain Bacteria; kingdom Pseudomonadati; phylum Pseudomonadota; class Gammaproteobacteria; order Pseudomonadales; family Pseudomonadaceae; genus Pseudomonas; species Pseudomonas sp. URMO17WK12:I9. The sequence goes on from NZ_OCMQ01000001.1 coordinate 600,501, forward strand.
CTCGGCCACCGAAAAGCGCAGTACCGGCTGTTCAGCCAGGCTGTGAGCCGACCAGAAAAGAAACAAAGCCAGCAGGGTCCGCACCGCAGGTTCTCCATGATCCGCTGTCCATCGTCGCGCACGGCCAGTCAGGCAGTGCAATTTTGCCCCCGCTCCGCTAGCATTAGCGATCTTCCGCTCGATCAGGCTACGATGGTTTTTCGATGAGTTATCAGGTTCTTGCACGTAAATGGCGTCCGCGCTCGTTTCGCGAAATGGTCGGCCAGGCCCATGTGCTCAAGGCCTTGATCAACGCGCTGGACAACCAGCGCCTGCACCATGCCTACCTGTTCACCGGCACGCGCGGTGTAGGCAAGACTACCATCGCGCGCATCATCGCCAAATGCCTGAACTGCGAAACCGGTATCACCTCCACGCCCTGCGGGACCTGCTCGGTCTGCCGCGAAATCGATGAAGGGCGTTTCGTCGACCTGATCGAGATCGACGCCGCCAGCCGCACCAAGGTCGAGGATACCCGCGAGCTGCTGGACAATGTCCAGTACGCGCCGAGCCGTGGGCGCTTCAAGGTCTACCTGATCGACGAAGTGCACATGCTCTCGACCCACTCCTTCAACGCGTTGCTCAAGACGCTGGAAGAGCCACCGCCCTACGTCAAGTTCATCCTGGCCACCACCGACCCGCAGAAACTGCCGGCGACCATCCTTTCGCGCTGCCTTCAGTTCTCGTTGAAGAACATGAGCCCGGAGCGGGTGGTCGAGCACCTGAGCCACGTGCTCGAGGCCGAAAACGTGCCGTTCGAGGCCGATGCGCTGTGGTTGCTCGGCCGCGCGGCCGACGGCTCGATGCGCGATGCCATGAGCTTGACCGACCAGGCCATCGCCTTCGGTGAAGGCAAGGTGCTGGCCGCCGATGTGCGCGCCATGCTCGGCAGCCTGGACCATGGCCAGGTGTACGGGGTGCTGCAGGCATTGCTCGAAGGGGATGCACGCGCCCTGCTCGAAGCCGTGCGCAACCTGGCCGAGCAGGGCCCGGACTGGGCCGGGGTGCTGGCCGAAATGCTCAACGTGCTGCACCGTGTGGCCATTGCCCAGGCCTTGCCCGAGGCCGTGGACAACGGCCAGGGTGACCGGGAGCGCGTGCTCGCCCTGGCCGCTGCATTGCCGGCCGAGGACGTGCAGTTCTATTACCAGATGGGCCTGATAGGGCGGCGTGACTTGCCTTTGGCGCCCGACCCGCGTGGTGGTTTCGAGATGGTACTGCTGCGCATGCTGGCGTTCCGCCCGGCCGATGCCGATGGAGCCCCGAGGCCGGTGCTAAAGCCAGTGGGGATCAGCCAGGCCACAGCTGATTCCGTCGAACCGGTGGCGCCCCCGGCAGCGGTTGCCCAACCGGTAAGCGAGCCGGCTGCGTCGGCGCCGTCAACGCCTGCGCCTGTGATCGAGGTGCCTGCGCCGGCAACGGCAGACCATGAACCCGAAGCTGAGCGTGACCGCGAACTCGAGGCGGAGATTACGGCCATCTCGGTGCCTGAGCCAGTCGCGCCGGTAATCGATCTGCCGTGGGAAGCGCCTGCTGCACCGGCCATGCAGGAGCCCCAGCCGGCTCCAGCCCCCGTTGCTGCAAACCCTGCTCCTGCCCAACAGGCCGCTGCAACCCACGATGATGTACCTCCGTTCGATCCGGGTGCGTATGCATCGGTGGGCATGGACCGCGACGACGAGCCGCCGCTCGACGAAGACTACTACGCTGGCGAAAGCGATCCGGTGGGCTTCAGCTACCTCGACGAGCTGGCCGAACACGTCCAGGAGCAGCCCCAGGCCGCCGCCGAGCCGCTGCCCGCTGCCAAGCCGGCGACCGGGCTGGCCTTGCAATGGCTGGAATTGTTCCCGCAGTTGCCTGTCTCTGGTATGACGGGCAACATCGCGGCCAACTGCACGTTGATCGCCGCCGACGGTGATGACTGGCTCCTGCACCTGGACCCGGGGCAAGGCGCGTTGTTCAACGCCACCCAGCAAAGACGCCTGAACGAGGCGCTCAACCAGCACCTGGGGCGTACCTTGAACCTGCGCATCGAGCTGATCCGGCCCGAACAGGAAACGCCAGCTCAGGCGGCAGCCCGCAAGCGCCTGGAGCGCCAGCATGAAGCCGAGGCGTCGATCGAGCACGACCCGCTGATCCAGCAGATGATCAAGCTGTTTGGCGCCAAGGTGCGGCACGATACTATTGAGCCTGTAGAGGCCCTGGCCAGTCAGGGCCAATAACGAATAACCATGCGGCCAGCCCCGTGCCCGGCCGCATCACATGACCCAATCGAGGTATTCCCCATGATGAAAGGTGGCATGGCCGGCCTGATGAAGCAGGCCCAGCAGATGCAGGAAAAGATGCAGAAAATGCAGGAAGAGCTGGCCAACGCAGAAGTCACCGGCCAGTCCGGCGGTGGTCTGGTCAGCGTGGTGATGACCGGTCGCCACGACGTCAAGCGCGTGAGCATCGACCAGAGCCTGATGTCGACCGAAGAAGACGACAAGGAAGTGCTCGAAGACCTGATCGCTGCAGCCCTGAACGATGCCGTGCGCAAGATCGAACAGAGCAGCCAGGAAAAGATGGGCGGCATGACGGCTGGCATGCAATTGCCGCCAGGCTTCAAGATGCCGTTCTGAGCCCCTGCGCGCCCACGAACCGTCGCTGGTAACAGCGGCGGTTTTTTTATGGCCGCCGTGCCGATTTGACGCCACACCCCATGGTGGGTATAAACCGCCTCTTAATGACTTGTCAGGCGTTTCCCATGAGCTTCAGTCCTCTCATCCGCCAGCTGATCGACGGCTTGCGCATCTTGCCCGGCGTTGGCCAGAAAACGGCACAGCGCATGGCCCTGCAATTGCTGGAGCGTGACCGCAGCGGGGGGCTGCGGCTCGCCCAGGCGCTGACTCAGGCCATGGAAGGGGTAGGACATTGCCGCCAATGCCGCACCCTGACCGAACAGGACCTGTGCCCGCAGTGCGCCGACCCACGGCGTGACGACACGCAACTGTGCGTGGTCGAGGGCCCGACGGATGTCTATGCCGTCGAGCAGGCCGGGTATCGCGGCCGCTACTTCGTGCTCAAGGGGCATCTGTCGCCGCTCGACGGACTGGGCCCGGAGGCGATCGGCATTCCACAGTTGATGGCACGCATCCAGGAGCAGGGCACCTTCACCGAAGTCATTCTTGCCACCAACCCCACGGTGGAAGGTGAAGCCACGGCGCACTACATTGCGCAGTTGCTGGCTGAGAAGGGTCTAGTCGCCTCGCGTATCGCCCATGGCGTGCCCCTGGGCGGCGAGCTGGAGTTGGTAGATGGCGGCACGCTGGCCCATGCCTTTGCAGGGCGTCGCCCTATCTCGCTCTGAGGCAGTGATAGGGTACGACCTGCGGTGCAGTGACCTCGGGATTTCCGCCGCGAAGCTGATCCTGGTGTCGCCGCACCCCATCGCCGCCCAGGCGTCACCCCTCAACGCTCGCTGAGGGAAAACTCGGTCAGGCAGAAGGTCGGTACGCCCGCCGCTTGCAAACGGCGCGAGCCGTCCAGCTCGGGCAGGTCGATGATGGCTGCCGCCTCGAACACCTGCGCACCCGTACGGCGCACCAGGTTGGCGGCGGCCAGAAGCGTACCGCCGGTGGCGATCAGGTCGTCGAAGATCAGTACCGAGTCGCCCTCGCACAGGCTGTCGGCGTGCACTTCAAGGAAGGCTTCACCGTACTCGGTCTGGTACCCCTCGCTGAGCACGTCAGCGGGCAGCTTGCCTTGCTTGCGGAACAGGATCAGGGGCTTGTTCAGCTGATGGGCGATGATCGAACCGATCAGAAAACCACGCGCGTCCATGGCGCCGATGTGGCTGAATTCGGCCTCCACATAACGCTCGATGAACTGATCGGCCACATAGCGCAGCCCGCGCGGCGACTGGAACAGTGGGGTGATGTCGCGGAAGATCACACCCGGCTTGGGAAAGTCCACTACCGGGCGGATCAGGGCTTTGAGGTCGAAGGCGTCGCTGTGCATTGTTGCAGGTATCCTGGGAAAACGAACGGCCCAGTATACCTGCTAAAGCCGCCCTCAGGCCTCCATTGCGCCACCGGCCAGCGCGCAAAGCTGGATCGGGTCGAGGATATGCACCTCCTTGCCTTCGGCGCGCAGCAGGCCATTCTGCTGGAAGCGGGTGAACACGCGCGACACGGTTTCCACCGCCAGCCCCAGGTAGTTGCCCATCTCGTTGCGCGACATGCTCAGGCGGAACTGGTTGGCCGAATAGCCACGGGCGCGGAAGCGCGCCGACAGGTTGACCAGGAACGTCGCGATGCGCTCATCGGCGGTTTTCTTCGAGAGCAGCAGCATCATCTGCTGATCGTCGCGAATTTCGCGGCTCATCACGCGCATCAACTGGCGACGCAGCTGCGGCAATTGCACCGACAGTTCATCCAGGCGCTCGAACGGAATTTCGCAGACCGACGTGGTTTCCTGGGCCTGGGCCGACACCGGGTAGGCCTCGGTGTCCATGCCGGAGAGGCCCACCAGTTCGCTGGGCAGGTGGAAACCGGTGATCTGCTCTTCACCGCTGTCGCTCAGGCTGAACGTCTTCAGAGCGCCGGAGCGTACGGCATAGACCGAGCCAAAATTATCCCCCTGGCGGAACAGGAACTCGCCTTTCTTGAGAGGGCGACCTCGCTTGACGATTTCGTCCAGTGCGTCCATGTCTTCCAGGTTGAGTGAAAGGGGCAGGCACAGGGGGGCCAGGCTGCAATCCTTGCAATGGGCCTGGCTGTGTGGGCGCAGTTTGACTGGCTCGGACATTTGACTCGATCCTTGTGGGAAAGCACACATAAGTCGTAAGGGTAACCCACGACATAGGGTGTAGGCCAGTGGCCGCGACCAGTAGGCTGGCTTGCCACGCCCGGCTGCGCATCACCCGATGGCCTGTGTGCCAGCAGCCGCATGGCCAGGACGCATGGAGTGCGGCCAAATGCCTCGCTCAGATCACACGGGAGAACCGTTGGCGATTGTGCAGGGCCAGGTAGGCATCGAAGACCATGCACACCGAACGGGCCAGCAGTCGCCCGGCCGGTAGAATCCGAATGCCCTTGTCGTCCAGGCGAATCAGGCCATCGCGCTGCAAGGTCAAGAGCTCCGGCCACAGGTCATTGAAATAGCCACGAAAATCGATGGCGAATGCCTGTTCGATCGACTCGAAGTCCAGCTCGAAATGGCAGATCAGCTGTTGGATGACCGCCCGGCGCAGACGGTCGTCGGGGGTGCACAGCAGGCCGCGCTGGGTGGCGAGCTGGGCGTTGGACAGGCTGTCCTGGTAGGTGGTGAGGTCGCTGCTGTTCTGGCAGTACAAATCGCCGATTTGGCTGATCGCCGACACGCCCAGGCCGATCAGGTCGCAGTGCCCATGAGTGGTGTAGCCCTGGAAGTTACGCTGGAGCGTGCCTTCCTCCTGGGCAATGGCCAGTTCGTCATCGGGCAAGGCAAAGTGGTCCATGCCGATGTAGCGGTAGCCGGCAGCGGTCAATTGCTCGATGGTGGCGTGCAACATGTCCAGTTTGGCCGCTGCACTGGGCAGCTCCCCGGCTTCGATGCGCCGTTGCGGCATGAACCGTTCGGGCAGGTGGGCGTAGTTGAAGACTGACAGGCGATCGGGCTGCAGGCGGATCACTTCTTCAACGGTGCGTGCGAACCCTTCGGGCGTCTGGCGCGGCAGCCCGTAGATCAGGTCCAGGTTCACCGAGCGAAACTGCAGGGTGCGAGCCGCCTCGATCAAGGTGCGCGTCTGCTCCAGGCTCTGCAGACGGTTGACGGCACGCTGCACGGCCGGGTCCAGGTCCTGCACGCCGAGGCTGACGCGGTTGAAGCCCAGCTCACGCAGCAGGCCCATGGTCGACCAGTCCGCCTCGCGCGGGTCGATTTCGATGCCGTAATCGCCCGAATCGTCATCGAGCAGGCTGAAGTGCTGGCGCAGCGTGGCCATCAGCTGACGCAGCTCTACATGGCTCAGGAAGGTCGGGGTGCCGCCGCCGAAGTGCAGCTGCTCCACACGTTGCCTGCTGTCCATGTGGCAGGCCACCAGCTGGATTTCCTGTTCCAGGCGTTGCAGGTAGGGGGCAGCGCGTGCCCGGTCCTTGGTGATGACCTTGTTGCATGCGCAGTAGTAGCAGATGTTGGCGCAGAACGGCACATGCACGTACAGCGACAGCGGGCGCACGGCCCGCCGGCTTTCGCGCAGGGCGTGCAGCAGGTCGAACGAGCCCACTTCGCTGTGCAGTTGCACGGCGGTTGGGTAGGAGGTGTAGCGTGGCCCGGCCAGATCGTAGCGGCGGATCAGGTCGGTGTCCCAACGTAGGTCGTCGAGCATGAGGGTGGTCCCCGGAAAGAGCAGCAATGTTCCGGAGTCTAGGGATGTCTGTAGGAATCTGTGTTGATTTGTATCAAGCGCTAAACGGCCTGAGGGCGCTAGGTCTAGCTCAAGCGATGCGCGGTGGGTACGGCCGGTTACTGGCCATAAGCCATACGCTGCGCCGCCTGGCTCGCCTCAGTGGCCCATCAGCCAGTGTTGATGAGGGCCGGGCAGTGTCCATACGCCGAACAGCACCACGAGCATGCCGCCGGCCACCCGCACGCTGCGTTGTCTCAACAACCTGTTTACCCGCTCGGCCGCCAACCCGGTGGCCAGCAGCACGGGCCAGGTCCCGAGCCCGAATGCCGCCATCAGGGCTGCACTGTGCAATGCATTGCCTTGGCTGGCGGCCCACAGCAAGGTGCTGTACACCAATCCGCACGGCAGCCAGCCCCACAAGGCGCCCAGCAGCAGTGCCCGAGGCAGGCTCGAGACCGGAAGCAGGCGTGACGCCACCGGCTGGATGTGCCGCCACAGCCCGCGACCCATGGCTTCGATGCGGGTCAGTCCGCTCCACCAACCGGCCAGGTACAGGCCCATGGCGATCAGCAGCAAGGCGGCCATGATGCGCAAAACAAGCACGGCAGGGCTGTTGGCCACCGCCCAGCCCGCCATGCCGAGCATCAGGCCCGCGGCCGTGTAGCTGAGCACACGCCCGACGTTGTAAGCCACCAGCAGCCGCAATCGACGGCCGCGCTGCGCCGGGGGTATGGCCAGAGTCAGGGCGCCCATCAGGCCGCCGCACATGCCCATGCAGTGACCGCCTCCGAGCAGGCCGAGCACCAGCGCGGAGCCCAGTAGGGGTAGCAAGTCAGCCACGATCCGGGGGCTCGGAAGGGTTATCAGGCGTTTGTTCGGGCGTGACGGCGGCTTGGTGACGGGGATCCTGATCGTCGAAGAGAATGCTGTGAGCGGGGCTTTCCAGGTCGTCGTACTGGCCGCTGTCCACCGCCCAGAAGAAGATGTAGACGGCCACGCCGACCAGCAGCAGCGCTGCGGGAATCATCACATAGAGGGCGGGCATGGCAGGTTCCTCGCAGGGGTAGGTGCTGACGCGGCCAGGGCAGGCGCCGCAGCAGGCATTCGGGTCAGGCGCAGGGCGTTGAGCACTACCACCAGTGAACTGACCGACATGCCGACCGCTGCCCACACCGGGGTGATCCAGCCAAGGGCCGCGAACGGTAACATGAGGCCATTGTACAGGCTGGCCCACAGCAGGTTCTCGATGATGATGCGCCGCGTGCGCCGCGCCAGCGAGGCCGTCTGCACCAGCGCCTGAAGCCGGTTGGAAAGCAGCACCGCGTCGGCGCAGGTCTTGGCCAGGTCAGTGGCACTGCCCATGGCGATGCTGATGTCTGCCGCCGCCAGCACCGGCACGTCATTGACCCCGTCCCCCAGCATCAGCACCTTGTGCCCGGCCTCTTGCAGGGCCTTGAGCCGCGCTAGCTTGTCATCGGGCCTAAGGCCGCCGGCGGCCTCGTCGATGCCCAGTTGCGCGGCCACCTCGCCGACCATCGGCGAGCTGTCTCCGGACAACAGCAGCGTACGCCAGCCAAACGCCTTGCAGGCCGCGAGCAGGGCAGGGGCGTCTTCACGCAGGCGATCGTCCAGCCCGAACCAGGCCAGCGGCCCGCGGCGGTCGCCCAGCAGCAGCCACTGTCCCCGTGGCTCGGGTATCGCCGGCGGCGGGGTGCCGCTCAAGGCGCAGACGAAGCTTGCCTGGCCGATGCGCAGGCGTTGGCCTTCAACCTCACCCTCAAGGCCCAGCCCGGGCACGGCCAGCACACCATCGGCCGGCGTGGCCACTTGGCCGAAGGCCCGTGCGATGGGATGCTCGGAGCGGTTTTCCAGGGCCGCGGCCCAGGCCAGGCAAGTGTCGGCCGTCGCATGGCCCAGCGGCCTGATGCTGCGCAAGGTCAGGCGCCCTTCGGTCAGCGTGCCGGTCTTGTCGAAAATCACCGTGTCGATCTGATTCAGGCCCTCCAGCACATGACCGCGTGTAACCAGCAGGCCCAGCTTGTGCAACGTGCCTGTCGCGGCCGTCAACGCGGTCGGGGTGGCCAGCGACAGCGCGCAGGGGCAAGTCGCAACCAGCATGGCGAGCACAATCCAGAACGCCCGTTGCGGCTCCATCTGCCACCACCACACGCCAATCGCGGCGGCCGCGAGCAGTGAGCACAACAGGAACACCTGGGAGGCGCGGTCGGCAATCTGGGCCAGGCGTGGCTTTTCGGTCTGGGCACGTTCGAGCAAGCGGACGATGGCAGACAACCGCGAATCCTGGCCCAGGGCTTGCACCTGCACCTGCAGGGCGCTTTCCACGTTCAGCGTGCCACCTGTGACCCGATCACCCTCCTGGCGAGGTTGGGGCAGGTATTCGCCGGTCAGCAGCGACTCATCGACACTCGAGCGCCCTTGCACGATGCGACCGTCAGCCGGGATCACCGACCCCGGCAGCACCTGCACGCTGTCCCCGCAACGCAGTTCACTGAGCAGGATGCGCTCGCTGCGGCCCTGGGCATCGACACGCAGACAGGATGCCGGCAACAGGTTGACCAGTTGCGCAGTCGCGGCGGCCGTGCGTTCGCGGGCGCGCCGTTCCAGGTAGCGCCCGGTCAGGAGGAACAGGGCGAACATGCCGACAGTGTCGAAATACAGCTCGCCGCTACCGGTGACAGCCGTCCAGATCCCGGCACCGAACGCCAGGGCGATGGCCAGCGAGACGGACAGGTCCATGGTCAGGTGGCGGGTGCGCAGGTCACGCGCTGCGCCCTTGAAAAAGGGCGCGCAGCTGTAGAAGACGATGGGAATGGTGAGGAACAGGGCCACCCAGCGCAGGATAGTGTGCAGCTCGGCGGACAGGTCCATGTTGAATTCCGGCCAGGTGGCCATGGTTGCCATCATCGCCTGGAACCACAGCAATCCTGCGACCCCCAGCCTGCGCAACGCACTGCGGTTTTCCCGGTTCAACTGCTCGGCCGCCTGGTCCGGCTGATAGGGGTGGGCGGCGTAGCCAATCCGGCGCAGCGCCGCCAGCACCTGCGACAGCGGCAATTGCCGATCATCCCAGCTCAGCAGCAGCCGATGATTGGACAGGTTCAAGCGCGCCTCGGCCACCCCCGGCAGGTTGCGCAGGTGCTTGTCGATCAGCCAGCCGCAGGCGGCGCAACTGACGCCCTCGACCAGCAGCGTGGTTTCGGCCAGTTCGCCCTCGTGCCGCACGAATCGCTGCTGCACATCGCTGCGGTCGTACAGCGCCAACTCGTCTTGCAACTGCCGGGGCAGGGCTTGCGGGTTGGCGCTGTTGTCGCTGCGGTGCTGGTAGTAGTGCTCGAGGCCCCCGGCCACGATCGACTCGGCCACAGCCTGGCAGCCTGGGCAGCAGAAGGCTCGGGGCTGCCCCAGGACCACGGCGGTGAACCCGCGACTGGCGGGAACGGGCAGTGCGCAGTGGTAGCAGAGGATGGGTTGGGTCATCGCATCATTGCCTTGCACAAGTCGATCGCGAGCGCGATCAAAGGTGTTGAGCGCCTTGTAGCGCCTCGTCACCCAACTCCAGGGTCACGCCATGCTCGACCTTCTCTTCTTCGAACAGGCGCCACACCTGATCGCCTTCGCTGCCCAGCAGCTCGACGAAGCGCCGGCCATTGACCTTGTCTTCCAGCTGGCCGACATAGCGCCCCTGCTCGACACGGCTCAGCAGCACCCGGCGGTCCATGGCCGGCTGGGTAGGGGAGATAAGGTTCAGCTCCAGCGTCTGCGGGTCACTGCTACCGGTCAGGCGCACATCTACCTCACCGGTCAGGTCGTCCAGGTGGACGCTGGCCTTGAGCGCCAGTTGCTGAGCCAGCAGCTCCCTGTCCAGGGAGCGGTTGATGCCCTTGCCGGCCTCGTAGTAGTTGTCGTTCACCAGATTGTCCGGGTTGCGCACGGCGATGCTGACCATGGTCAGGCTCAGGCACACCGAGGTGGTCAGGATGCCGATGATGATCCAGGGCCAGAGGTGCTTGTACCAGGGGCTGGCGGCGGTGGCAGGCATGGTGTTCATCCTTCTTAGCGAATCTGCGGGCCGATGAAACGGCTCTTGGCTTCAACCTGGGCGTCGCTGTCATCGGCGCTCTTGAGGATGAAGGTGATTTCGTTGGTGGTCGAGGGAAGTTTTTCCGGGGCCACCGACAGTTGCACGGGCAGGCTGACGATGTCGCCGGCGGCCACGCGGATTTCCCGTTGGCCATCGAGCATCAGGTCGGGCAGGCCGGTGGCATCGAGCACGTAGACGTGGTCGCGCTGGTCCTTGTTCATGACCTTGAGGCTATACACGTTTTCGATGCGCCCCTGCGCATTCTCCCGGTACAGGACGCGGTCCTTGCTCACGTCCAGGCCTACCAGCGAGCGGGTGGCAAAGGCGCTGGCCAGGGCGATGATCATGACCAGCAGCACCACGGCGTAGCCGATCAGGCGAGGGCGCAGCAGGTGGGTCTTCTGCCCGGACAGGTTGTGCTCGGTGGTATAGCTGATCAGCCCTCTGGGGTAGTGCATCTTGTCCATGATGCTGTCGCAGGCGTCGATGCACGCGGCGCAGCCGATGCACTCGATCTGCAGACCATCGCGGATGTCGATGCCCGTGGGGCACACCTGCACGCACAGGGTGCAGTCGACGCAATCGCCCAGGCCCTTGGCCTTGTAGTCCACGTCTTTTTTACGCGGCCCACGGGTCTCGCCACGGCGCGGGTCGTAGGACACGATCAGTGTGTCCTTGTCGAACATCACGCTCTGGAAGCGCGCGTAGGGGCACATGTACACGCACACCTGCTCGCGCAACCAGCCGGCGTTGCCATAGGTGGCCAGGGTGAAGAAACCGACCCAGAAGTAGGCCCAGCCGTCTGCCTGGCCCGTGAAGAACTCGACCACCAGCTCGCGGATGGGGGCGAAATAGCCGACGAAGGTCATGCCGGTGACGAAGCCGATCAGCAGCCACAGGCTGTGCTTGGCGAACTTGCGGGCGAACTTGTTGGCGCTCATGGGCGCCTTGTCCAACTTCATTCGCTGATTGCGATCACCTTCGGTGACCTTCTCGCACCACATGTAGATCCACGTCCACACGCTTTGCGGGCAGGTATAGCCGCACCAGACCCGGCCTGCGAACACGGTGATGAAGAACAGGCCGAAGGCCGCCACGATCAGAATGCCCGACAGCAGGATGAAGTCCTGGGGCCAGATGGTCGCGCCGAAGATGTAGAACTTGCGCTCTGGCAGGTTCCACCACACGGCCTGGTGCCCGCCCCAGTTCAGCCAGACGGTACCGAAGTACAGCAAGAACAAGACCGCACCACCTACCATGCGCAAGCGCCTGAACAGGCCGGTGAAGGCACGTGTGTAGATTTTTTCGCGCGAGGCGTAGAGGTCGACGGAATCCTTTCCTGTCTTGGCAGGCGGGGTTACATCATGTACCGGTATATGCTTGCTCATCATCATGTCCCACGGCAGTGGAGAAATGCCGCGGCCAGTGCATGCCGGCCGCAGTCTCGCGCAATCTGCTAGGCCCTGTGTGAAAAGCCTTGATACTCGGTGATGCTGCGTTGAAAACAGCCTGGATCGCCAGCCCGGTCGGAATGCTCATTTACAACATGTAAACTCCGCTTCCTCGGCTGTTTTCGCCTTGCCTGACCTTCGTCTCAAGACTCTTCACACAGAGCCTAGCGCTGCGCGGCCATGATACGCCCCTGGCAGACGTTCAGACCGAGGTGCGACCTTTGGCCGCATTGGGTTGATCTTGTGAAACGTGATATGGGAAGTGTCAATTGATCCAGGTCAGCCGGTGACGCATTTGTTGCCCGCCTGTTGGAACAACCCGGTTGCGCAGCGGGTCAGCGCAACCGGGTTACGCACCCGGTTGCTGGGCTTACGTCTGGCCTGGCTGCCAGCAGCCCACCCCCAAACTTCCTCACTCGGCTTTCTCGCCTGCCTCCGGCGAGTGCGAAAGGCTGTACACATAAGCAGCCAGCAAATGCACCCGGTCGTTGCCCTGCAACTGTGCCTGGGCCGGCATCTGCCCCTGGCGGCCGTAGCGGATGGTCTGCTGCAACTGTGCAAAGCTCGACCCATAGATGAACGCCTGGGGGTGCGTGAGATTCGGAGCGCCCATGGCCGGGGTGCCCTTACCCTCCGGCCCGTGGCAGGCCACGCAGCTGCTGGCGAAGATCACCTTGCCCTTGGCCGGATCGGCATTGATGCCCTCCGGCAGACGGCGACCGTCCAGGTTGGTGAGCACGAAGGCGGCCACATCGGCCACGCCCTGTTCGCCCAGCACCTCTGCCCACGCCGGCATGACCCCGTGGCGCCCGTTCATGATCGAGGCTTTTATGGTTTCCGGCTCGCCGCCCCAGCGCCAGTCGTTGTCGGTCAGGTTGGGGAAACCGTAGGCACCCTTGGCATCGGAACCGTGACATACCGAGCAGTTGGAGGCGAACAGGCGACCGCCCATCTTCAGCGCTTGTGGGTCCTTGGCCACCTCTTCGATGGGCATGGCCGCGAACTTGGCGAAGATCGGCCCGAACCGGGCGTCGGCCTTGGCCATTTCCTTCTCCCATTCGTGTACACCGCTCCAGCCGGCCTGGCCGTCCGAGAACTCGGCCTGCTTGTCGTTATCCAGGTAAGCGTAGCCGGGCAGGATGCCTTTCCAGTTGCCCAGGCCCGGGTACAGGGCCAGGTAGCCCAGGGCGAAGACAATGGTGCCGACGAACAGCCAGAACCACCACTTGGGCAGCGGGTTGTCGTACTCCTCGATACCGTCGAACGCATGGCCGACGGTTTCGCTGGTGGTCTCCTCGCGTTGACCCTTGCGGGTAGACAGCAGCAGCCAGGTCAGGGCGAGGATGGTGCCCAGGGTCAGAACGGTGACGTACACACTCCAGAACGTTGTCATTGTTTTTTGCTCCCGGATGCCTTTTCTTGTGCGTGCTCGACGTGTTGGCGGGCCTGGGGGTCATCGGCAAAGGGGAGTTGGGTCGCTTCGTCGAAGTCTTTCTTGCGCCGCGGGCTGAACACCCACAGCGCCAGGCCGATGAAGGCCACCAGCACCACCACGGTGCCCAGGCCGCGAATCATTCCGATATCCATCGCCGTCACCGTTTGCTCTTGATGAGGGTGCCAAGGCCTTGCAGGTACGCCACCAGGGCGTCCATTTCGGTCTTGCCCTTGACCGCATCCCGAGCGCCGGCGATGTCGGCATCGGTGTAGGGCACCCCGAGGGTGCGCAGCACCTGGAGCTTGCGGGCGGTGTCCTTGCCATCGAGGGTGTTTTCCACCAGCCATGGGTAGGCCGGCATCTTCGATTCCGGCACCACGTTGCGCGGGTTGTACAGGTGGGCGCGGTGCCAGTCATCGGAATAGCGCCCACCGACCCGGGCCAGGTCCGGGCCGGTGCGCTTCGAACCCCACAGGAACGGGTGGTCCCAGACGCTTTCGCCGGCGACCGAGTAATGGCCGTAGCGCTCGGTCTCTGCCCGGAATGGGCGGATCATCTGCGAATGACAACCCACGCACCCTTCGCGGATGTAGATGTCCCGGCCTTCCAACTCCAGTGCGGTGCGCGGTTTCATGCCTTCGACCGGCTGATTGGTCACGTCCTGGAAGAACAACGGGACGATCTGGGTGAGCCCGCCGATGCTGACGGCGATCACCATGAAGAAGGCCAGCAGGCCGATGTTCTTCTCTACGGCTTCGTGCTTCATCAGTGCGCTCCCACGACAGCGATCTTGGCGGCTTCTTCAGCCTCCACCGGGTTGGCCGCGCGCACGGTGCGCAACACGTTATAGGCCATCAGCAACATGCCGCTGGCGAAGAACGCGCCGCCCAGCGCGCGAACGATGTAGCCCGGATGGCTGGCCTGCAGGGCTTCGACGAACGAGTAGGTAAGGGTGCCGTCGTCGTTGACGGCGCGCCACATCAGGCCTTGGGTGATGCCGTTGACCCACATCGAGGCGATGTACAACACGGTGCCGATGGTCGCCAGCCAGAAGTGGGCATTGATCAGGCCGATGCTGTGCATCTGCTCACGCCCGTACAGGCGCGGGATCATGTGGTACACGGCGCCGATGGAGATCATCGCGACCCAGCCCAGGGCCCCGGCATGCACATGGCCGATGGTCCAGTCGGTGTAGTGCGACAGCGAGTTCACCGTCTTGATGGCCATCATCGGCCCTTCGAAGGTGGACATGCCGTAGAAGGCCAGCGACACCACCAGAAAGCGCAAGATCGGGTCGGTGCGCAGTTTGTGCCAGGCACCGGAGAGGGTCATCATGCCGTTGATCATGCCACCCCAGCTTGGGGCCAGCAGGATGATCGACATCACCATGCCCAGCGACTGCGCCCAGTCGGGGAGGGCGGTGTAGTGCAGGTGGTGCGGGCCGGCCCAGATGTACAGGGTGATCAGCGCCCAGAAATGCACGATGGACAGGCGGTACGAATAGATCGGCCGCTCGGCCTGCTTGGGCACGAAGTAGTACATCATGCCCAGGAAGCCCGTGGTCAGGAAGAAACCGACGGCGTTGTGGCCGTACCACCACTGGATCATGGCATCGGTCGCGCCCGAATAGGCCGAGTACGACTTGAACAGGCTGACCGGCAACGAAATGTGGTTGACGATGTGCAGCATCGCAGTGACCACGATGAAAGCCCCATAGAACCAGTTGCCGACATAGATGTGCTTGGTCTTGCGCTTGACGATGGTGCCGAAGAACACCGCGCCGTAGGCGACCCAGACAATGGTCAGCAGAATTGCCAACGGCCATTCCAGTTCGGCGTATTCCTTGGTGGTGGTGTAGCCCATGGGCAACGTGACCAGGGCGCCGACGATCACGGCCTGCCAACCCCAGAAGGTGAAGGCCGCCAGGCGATCGGAGATCAGCCTGGCCTGGCAGGTGCGCTGCACCACGTAGTAGCTGGTGCCGAACAGTGCACAGCCGCCAAAGGCGAAGATCACCAGGTTGGTGTGCAGTGGGCGCAGGCGGCCGAAGCTGGTCCAGGGCAGGTCCAGGTTGAGCTCAGGCCACACGAGCTGCGAGGCGATGAAGACGCCCAGGCCCATGCCGATGATCCCCCAGACCACCGTCATGATGGCGAACTGGCGGACGACCTTGTAGTTATAAGCAGTCGAACTGATTGCAGTGCTCATTCTCAGGTTCCACGGTTTTATGTTCTTGTTGGTCGAAATCGGCATCAGTATCGGAAACCCCCTGGGTTACCGCAACGCAACTTTGGTACGCCGACCCGTGTCCAGCCCTGTTCGACAGTGGCACGCAGTGAACGGGGGATGCCATGGATTGTACACAAATAAATATTTGTAATGTGTACCGTTTCTCGGTTTTTTCTGATCGAACGGTCAGGCTTTTTCGGACGGTCAGAAAGTGGGCCTCAAGGCATCGCGAGAACGTGCATTGAGGAGGCGTGGGATGCGCAAGCGGCTGGGGTGCTGGACGCTCACAAATGAAAAGCGCCGCTAGAGCGGCGCTGTGGGGCGGGGAAGAAGACGAAGAGCGGGTTACTTGACCGTCACGCCTTGGGCTGCGTCGCCCTGGGAGAGGCTGTAGACGTAGGCCGCCAGCAAGTGCACTTTGTCATTGCCCTGGATCTCGGCCTGCGCGGGCATCTGGCCCTGGCGACCATAACGAATGGTCTGTTGCAACTGGGCGAAGCTCGATCCATAGATGAACGCCTGCGGATGGGTCAGGTCCGGCGCACCCATGGCAGGGGTGCCCTTGCCCTCAGGCCCGTGGCAGGCCACGCAGTTGCTCGCGAACAGCGCTTTGCCCTTGACCGGGTCGGCCTTGACGCCTTCGGGCAGCTTGCGCCCATCGAGGTTGGTCAGCACGAACGCCGCCACATCCGATACGCCCTGTTCACCGATCACCTCGGCCCAGGCCGGCATCACGCCGTGACGGCCGTTCATGATCGACGCCTTGATCGTTTCAGGCTCACCGCCCCAGCGCCAGTCGTGGTCGGTCAGGTTGGGAAAGCCATAGGCGCCCTTGGCATCGGAACCATGGCAAACCGAGCAGTTGGAGGCAAACAGGCGGCTGCCCATCTTCAGTGCTTGCGGATCCTTGGCTACTTCTTCCACCGGCATGGCGGCGTACTTGGCGAAGATCGGGCCGAACTTGGCATCGGCCTTGTCCATCTCCTTCTGCCATTCATTGACACCGGTCCAGCCATCTTCATAACCGGGCAGGATGCCTTTCCAGTTACCGAGGCCCGGATACAGCACAAGGTAGCCAGCGCTGAAGACCAAGGTGCCGACGAACAACCAGAACCACCACTTGGGCAGCGGGTTGTCGTATTCCTCGATGCCATCGAAGCTGTGCCCCATGGTCTGGTCGGTCGTGCTGTTGCTCTGCCCTTTGCGGGTGCCGAGCAACAGCCAGGTCAGGCCGATCAGGCTGCCGATGGTCAGTACGCTGATGTAGGTACTCCAGAAGGCGGTCATTGTGCTTTGCTCCTCGCAGCTGCACGGGTTTCAGGTGCCTGCTCGACAGGAGGCAGGCGGTCGTCGACGAAGGGCAGCAGGCGCGCTTCGGCGAAGTCCTGGTCGCGGCGCCGGTTGAATACCCACAGGCTCAGGCCGATGAAGGCGATCAACACCACCAGGGTGCCCAGGCCGCGGATCATGCCGATGTCCATTTCCATCGCATTCACCTCTTGTTCTTGATCGAGGTGCCCAGCACCTGCAGGTAGGCGACCAGGGCGTCCATTTCGGTTTTGTTCTTCACCGCCTCGCGCGCGCCGGCAATGTCTTCGTCGGTGTAAGGCACGCCCAGGGTGCGCAGCACGCGCATCTTGGTGTCGGTGTGGCTGTTGTCGACCTGGTCGGCCACCAGCCACGGATACGACGGCATCTTCGACTCCGGCACCACGTTGCGCGGGTTATACAGGTGCGCGCGGTGCCAGTCGTCCGAGTAGCGCCCGCCGACTCGGGCCAGGTCTGGCCCGGTGCGCTTGGAGCCCCACAGGAACGGGTGGTCCCACACGCTTTCGCCGGCAACCGAATAATGACCGTAGCGCTCGGTTTCGGCGCGGAACGGGCGGATCATCTGCGAGTGGCAGCCTACGCAGCCTTCGCGGATGTAGATGTCACGGCCTTCGAGTTGCAGCGCGGTGTAGGGCTTCATGCCCTCGACCGGCGTATTGGTCACGTCCTGGAAGAACAACGGGACGATCTGGGTAAGGCCGCCGATGCTGACGGCGAAGACCATCAGCAAGGCCAGCAGGCCGACGTTTTTCTCGATGACTTCATGTTTCATCAGGCAGGTCTCCTCAAGCCAGCTGGGCGTTCGCAGGGACGGTATCCAGCGCTGGCGAACGTACGGTGCGCCAGGTGTTCCAAGCCATCAGGAACATGCCGCTGAGGAAGATCGCGCCACCGACGAAGCGCACGACGAAGCCTGGGTGGCTGGCCACCAGGGTTTCGACGAACGAGTAGGTGAGCGTGCCGTCGCTGTTGACTGCGCGCCACATCAGGCCCTGGGCGATACCGTTGACCCACATTGAGGCGATGTAGAGCACGGTGCCGATGGTGGCCAGCCAGAAATGCGCGTTGATCAGCCCGATGCTGTACATGCGCTCCTTGCCGAAGACCTTGGGGATGGTGTGGTACAGGGCGCCGATGGAGATCATCGCTACCCAGCCCAGGGCGCCGGCATGCACGTGGCCAATGGTCCAGTCGGTATAGTGGGACAAGGCGTTGACGGTCTTGATGGCCATCATCGGGCCTTCGAAGGTGGACATCCCGTAGAACGCCAGGGAGACCACCAAGAAGCGCAGGATGGGATCGCTGCGCAGTTTGTGCCAGGCGCCGGACAGGGTCATCATGCCGTTGATCATGCCGCCCCAGCTCGGTGCCAGCAGCACCAGCGACATCACCATGCCCAGCGATTGGGCCCAGTCGGGCAGGGCGGTGTAGTGCAGGTGGTGAGGGCCTGCCCAGATGTACAAAGTGATCAGTGCCCAGAAGTGCACGATCGACAAGCGATAGGAATACACCGGGCGTTCGGCTTGTTTGGGCACGTAGTAGTACATCATGCCCAGGAAGCCTGCGGTCAGGAAGAAGCCCACGGCGTTATGGCCATACCACCACTGCACCATGGCATCGGTGGCCCCGGCGTAGACCGAGTAGGACTTGGTCAGGCTGACAGGCAGTTCCAGGTTGTTGACGATGTGCAGCATCGCCACGGTCAGGATGAAACCGCCGAAGAACCAGTTGCCCACATAGATGTGCTTGGTATTGCGTTTGATCAGAGTGCCGAAGAACACCACGGCATACGCCACCCACACGATGGTGATCAGGATGTCGATCGGCCATTCCAGTTCGGCGTATTCCTTGGAGCTGGTGTAACCCAGCGGCAGGCTGATGGCAGCCAGCAGAATCACCAGTTGCCAGCCCCAGAAGGTGAACGCGGCCAGGCGTGGCGCGAACAGGGTGGTCTGGCAGGTGCGTTGCACCGAATAATAGGAGGTGGCGAACAGCGCACAGCCGCCAAATGCGAAAATCACCGCATTGGTATGCAGTGGGCGCAGGCGGCCGAAGCTGGTCCAAGGGAGATCGAGGTTCAGGAAAGGCCAGGCAAGCTGGGCGGCGATGAAGACGCCGAGCCCCATCCCGACGATTCCCCACACCACCGTCATGATGGCGAATTGGCGGACCACCTTGTAGTTATAGGCGGTACTGCTGGTTGTGTTCATGTATGGGTTCCCATCCACGGTTATTGGCAGGCTATAGAGCGAGGCAAGCATGAGTAATGGGCAAAATGCCTGCATTGACGGGGATCAATGGGCCAAGGTCGGAAATGTCCCAGGCTTGCGCTGCACACCTGAACACTGGGTGTACGGTGAGCCGTATCGGACCTGCCTGATCCTTGCCCATGGCGCCGGGGCGCCGATGGACAGCGAGTTCATGGAGCAGATGGCGCAAAGGCTTGCAGCACGTGGGGTAGCCGTGGTGCGCTTTGAGTTCCCGTACATGGCCCAGCGTCGGCAAGGCGGCAGCAGAAGGCCACCCAATCCGCAGCCGGCCTTGCTGCAATGCTGGCGCGAGGTGTACCAACACGTGCGACCTTTGGTCGCGGGTAAATTGGCGATTGGGGGCAAGTCGATGGGCGGGCGCATGGCCAGCCTGGTAGCGGACGAGTTGGGGGCCGATGCGCTAGTGTGCCTGGGCTATCCGTTCTATGCAGCAGGCAAGCCGGAAAAGCCACGGGTCGAACACCTGGCCGGGTTGCAGACCCCGACCCTGATCGTTCAGGGTGAGCGCGATGCCTTGGGCAATCGGGAGGCGGTTGAGCGGTACGCCTTGTCACCTGCAATCGAGGTGCAGTGGCTGGCGACGGGCGATCATGACCTAAAGCCCCTGAGGGCTTCCGGGTTCAGTCATGAACAGCACTTGCAGGCAGCGGCCGACAAGGTGGCGCGCTTTCTGGATGGGCAATGACGATGCGCGGTGGCAAACCCCGGGTTCATCAAGGGCATGCGGCCGAGTGAGGCACTCGGCCTGGGGCAGGCTTAGTCGCGGTACTCGCACAGGTAAGCCGTATCGACCTTGACTTGCAACTGGAACTTGCTGTCGGCCGGCACGTTGAACTGGGTGCCAGTCGCGAAGGTTTCCCAAGCATCGCTGCCCGGCAGCTTCACGGCCAGCTCGCCCGAGACCACGTGCATGATTTCACGCTTGGCCGTGCCGAACTCGTATTCACCAGGGGCCATCACACCGACGGTGGCCGGGCCTTCTTCGCCAGTGAAAGCGATCGACTTGACGGTGCCGTTGAAGTACTCGTTGACCTTGAACATGGGCGACTCCAGTAACAGAAGAGGGCAAAAAGGCTGGCCAGTATGCCCAAGGCCACTGGCGCCGTCATCCGCTTTGACAGGCGCCGCCCATCAACCGCTTGGCAGGCTCAACGGCAGCAGGCGCGCGGTGTTGCGCGCGTCTTCCAAGGCCCTGTGCTGTTGGCCGCAAAAGTGCATGCCGGCCATGTGCAGGGCACTGTTGAGCCCCGTCGGACGCTGCAGGTGGCGGGCCTTGGCAAAACGCTGCTTGAGGTTGATGTGCGGCAGTGCCCGCAGCGCGCTGTCCAGGCCATGTTGCCGCCATTCCTGGAGCAATTGCACACGGTCGTAGTCGCCCCAACTCACCCAGGCCTGCAACTGCGCCTGATGGTGCGCCAGCCACCGTTCGAAACTGGGCCACACCTCGGTGAAGGGGGCCGCCGAGTCCACGTTCGCCTGGCTGATGTGGGTCAGCTCGCGGCAGAATGGCGTCAACTGAGGCCGCCTGCGTGGCCGCACGAAGCGCTGGAAATGATCGACCTCGCGGCCTTGGCCAGTTACCAGGCTCGCGCCGATTTCAATCACTTCCATGTCTGCGACCGGCCATCCGCCGTCGTCTGTCGTCGCTTCCAGGTCGATCACCAACCAATGGCCCATATCAGGCTCCCTTCCAGGTCATGCTAGAGCGTAGCCAAAGTCCCGCCTCCCGACACCCCCTGGCATTTTGCCGCCTGCTTTGGCATAAAGGGCGCGACCCGGTGGTTGTGCCGGGTCCGGAAAGCGCCTAGCGTAAGCGGATCCCGTTCTTGCATGTGATGAGTGTTCGTTTTGACCCTAGCGCCCGGCCTCAAGGTCCTGTCCGCACTGTTTATTTCTGCCGCCTGTTGGTTGGCGCCGTCGGCACGGGCGGTCGAGCGGGTGGAAGTCAGGGTCGGGGCTGCTCACTTCCCGCCGTACACCGTGCGTCCCGAGCAAGGTGCGGGCACCGGTCTGCTGACGCAGTTGATCGACGCGTTGAACCTGTCGCAACCCCGTTATCGCTTCGTGCTGGTGCCCACCTCGGTGCAACGACGCTTTGGCGATCTGCTGCAAGGCCGTACCGACATGGCAGTGTTCGAGAACCCGCAATGGGGTTGGGCGCACGTGCCGCACGAGGCGGTGGACATGGGCCTTGAAGACGCCGAAGTGTTCGTAGGGCGTACCAGCAGCCTGGCCGACCCGCACTATGTCGATGACCTGCAGGGCAAGCGCCTGGCCATGTTCAACGGCTACCACTATGCCTTCGCAGGGTTCAACCCCGACCCCACCTACCTGCGCAAGGCCTTCAACGCCACCTTGACCTATTCCCACGACAGCAACCTGCTCATGGTGCAGGCCGGTCGCGCCGACATCGCACTGGTGACCCGCTCGTACCTCACCGATTTTCTGGCCCGTAACCCCTCCAGCCAGGGCCGGCTGGCGGCATCGGGGCGTATCGATCAGGTCTACCATCACTATGCCGTGCTGCGCGCAGGTGGGCCGTTGTCAGCCACCGCGTTTGCCGGGTTGCTGCAGGCGCTGCGCGAGAAGGGCGAGCTGGCGCGCATCTTCGAACCCTACGGGATCACGGTCACTGCCGGGCGCCCGTAATCCCCCCTCAAGGGCAGCAGCTAAATCCGGGGGAGGTGGCATCGTCTTGCAGAGTGAGCCTTTCTTTCACGTCACCGAGTATCGCCCATGCCCTCAGATGCCGCTTTGCCGACACCCTACACACCACGCTGGCGCAGCCTGAGCGCCGAGCAGCGCGACGGTTTTCTGTGCCTGTCGCTCGAAGCTCGACCCTTGATCGCCCTGCGGGTGCACACCCAAGGCACTCCAGTCGTGCAGGTGGAATGGGTCTGCTCGCAGCGACCCTACCAGGCGCTGTGGGCGGCGTGCTATTGGCTGTTGTCCCAGGACCTCACCTGCCAGACGTTGACTTGGCAGCTGCATGAAGTGCCCGCCCAAGCGCTGGCCTCTGGCTTGCTGGTGAGCAGCGAGCAACCGGGGCAGTACCTGTGCCAGCGGGCATTGTTCTGGCAGTTGCCTCAGCCGTGGCTGGGTGAAGTGCAGGCCGCGGTGTATCCGCAACAGATGCGCATCAGCGCGGGCAAACGCCACCCGTTGCGAGCGCCCAAGCCGCGAGGCGAAGTGTACCGGCGCTTCGATGCGCGGCTGGGCAGCTGGGTATCGCTGCGCACCCTGGAAATCGAGCACGATCTTGAGCGCTTCAACCGCTGGCAGAACGAGCCGCGGGTAGAGGCGTTCTGGCAGGAAGGGGGTAGCCTGGCGCAGCACCGCGAGTACCTGGCCAAGCTAGAAGCGGCCCCTCATACCCTCACGCTGATCGGTTGCTTCGATGATCAGCCGTTTGCCTACTTCGAAGCCTATTGGGCCAAGGAAGACCGCATCGCCCCGTTCTATCAGGCCGACGATTATGACCGTGGCATCCACATGCTGGTAGGCGAACAGCAACACCGCGGCCCCCACAAGGTCGCCAGCTGGCTCTGCGCGCTGGTGCACTACCTGTTCCTGGATGACCCGCGCACCCAGCGCGTTGTCGCCGAGCCACGTGCCGACAATGCGCGGATGATCGGCTACATGCAGGATCAGTGCTTTCACTGCGACAAAGTGTTCGACTTCCCGCACAAGCGGGCTGCGCTGATGATTCTGGGGCGGGAGCGTTTTTTCGATCGGTGCACGCTGGTTTAAGGAGGGTATTGACGGAGGTTCGACAACTACCCGGTATCGCACTTCAAACCAGTGATTTTGCGGATGCGCACCGGCTGGGTAGGCGCGGCCTTGCCGGTCCGGCGCCCCGGCCAGGCCGCTCTACACGGGTCATCCGTCCCCCTTCGCGCCGTGCCTAGCGCGTCATCTTCCGGCAATGCACCATCGCATCGCGAATCATGAAGTTGACCAGGGTAGGGGAGACGCCCAGTTCCTTGGCGATGTCTTTCTGCGGCACACCATGCAGGCGGTACATTTCGAACGCATACCGCGTGCGTGGCGGCAGGTCGTTCAGTGCGCGGGCGATGTCGTCGAGGGCCGCAAGGTTGATGTGGGTAGCTTCGGGCGAGGCGTTCTGCAGGACGACGTTCAGCCCTTCTTCCTCGCTGCCGGAGTATTTCAACTCCATCGCCTGCTTGCGGTAGTGGTCGATGGCCAGGTTGCGCACGATCTGGAACAGGTAGCTCAGCTGCGCCTTGAACGAAGAGGTGATCTGCGGGGCGCTGCCGAGCCTGAAGAAGGCGTCCTGCACCACATCTTCGGCCCGCGAGCGGCAGCCGGTGATGCGGGCGGCAATCTTGAGCAAGATGCTGCGGTTTTCTACGAACGCTTGGAGCAGTGGTGAATCGCACTTACTTGTGGACAGTTGTTCCGCCATGGAAATCACCTGGAAGCATAGGGTAAAGAGCGCGTTGATTTGTAGGACGCGTCCTGGGACGAGCGACAAGCTATTCAGAATGATAATGATTGTCAAATACGAAACTAAATTAGTATCTGTATCTTTCAGTTCTAAGTCGCGCCCGACTCGCGTGCGTACCCGCCGCATGGCGCCACGCATCACGCGGCGCCTGGTTAACGCGTACGCCCGTCTTTTCTCCCACAGGCCCGCGCTTCGTTAATTTCTGCCCCCCGCCATCCGTTCCCCTCTGTACATCCCCGGCCGCTGATGCTGTCCGCCCCTGCAGGTGGCCACACCGGCCCGCCCACCTCGACACCGGCAGGAACACCCATGACGCATGCCTTCGAACTCCCGACTTCGCTGGTCCAGGCCCTGATGCAACGCGCCGCACAGAGCCCGGACAAGATCGCCTTGCGCTTTCTGGCCGATGCGCCCGGCGAACAGGCCGTGCTCACCTACCAGGCGCTCGACCAGCGCGCGCGCGCCATCGCGGCTGCGCTCCAGGCACGGGCCGCATTCGGGGACCGTGCCGTACTGTTGTTCCCCAGCGGCCCGGACTACGTGGCGGCCTTCTTTGGCTGCCTGTACGCCGGCGTCATCGCGGTGCCGGCCTACCCACCGGAGTCCGCACGCCAGCACCACCAGGAGCGCCTGCTTTCGATCATCGACGACGCCGAGCCGCGCCTGCTGCTGACCGTCGCGGCATTGCAAAAAAGTCTCCAGGGCCTGGAGGCGCTGCAAGCCGCGCAGGCCCCGGAGCTGCTGGCCGTTGACCAGCTCGATCCGACACAGGCGGCGGCTTGGCGCGAGCCTGCGTTGCAGCCCCATGACATCGCGTTCCTGCAATACACATCCGGTTCCACGGCCTTGCCAAAGGGCGTGCAGGTCACCCACGGCAACCTGGTGGCGAA
This sequence comes from Pseudomonas sp. URMO17WK12:I9, assembly GCF_900230165.1. NCBI lineage: Bacteria > Pseudomonadati > Pseudomonadota > Gammaproteobacteria > Pseudomonadales > Pseudomonadaceae > Pseudomonas > Pseudomonas sp. URMO17WK12:I9. Next base: position 625,084 of record NZ_OCMQ01000001.1, read on the forward strand.
CGAACAGCTGATCCGCCACGGCTTCGGTATCGATCTGAACCCAGACGACGTGATCGTCAGCTGGCTCCCGCTCTACCACGACATGGGGCTGATCGGCGGGCTGCTGCAGCCGATCTTCAGCGGCGTACCCTGCGTACTGATGTCGCCTGGCTATTTCCTGGCACGGCCGCTGCGTTGGTTGCAGGCCATCAGTGAGTACGGCGGCACCATCAGCGGCGGCCCCGACTTTGCGTACCGGCTGTGTAGCGAGCGGATTAGCAAGGCTTCCTTGGCAGGGCTCGACCTGAGCCGCTGGCGGGTGGCGTACTCGGGTTCCGAGCCGATCCGCCAGGACAGCCTGGCCACCTTCGCCGACACCTTCCAGGCCTGCGGCTTCAACCCACAAAGCTTCTTCGCCAGCTACGGGTTGGCAGAGGCCACGCTGTTCGTCAGCGGCAGCCGCCGCGGTGAGGGCATCGGCGCCTTGGCGCTCGATGCCCAGGCCTTCGCCGAAAACCGTGCCGAGCCTGGCGAGGGCAGTGTGGTGATGAGTTGCGGCTGGCCACAGCCCGGCCATGCGGTACGCATCGTCGAACCCCGGCAGCGCCAGGTGCTGGCGGACAATCAGGTAGGGGAAATCTGGGCTGCCGGGCCAAGCATCGCCCACGGGTACTGGCGCAATGTCCAGGCCAGCGCTCAGACGTTCGTCGAGATGGATGGTCAGCGCTGGCTGCGCACAGGCGACCTGGGTTTCATGCGCGGCGGCGAGGTGTTCGTCACCGGTCGCCTGAAAGACATGCTCATCGTGCGCGGGCAGAACCTCTACCCGCAGGACCTGGAAAAGACCCTTGAGCGTGAGGTCCCTGCGCTGCGCAAGGGCAGGGTGGCCGTGTTTGCCGTCGAGCACGAGGGTGAGCAAGCCATTGGCGTGGCCGTGGAAATCAGCCGCAACGTGCAGAAGACGACCGCGCCCGATGCACTGATCAAAACGCTTCGTCATGTTGTCGCCGATGCGTGCCGCCAGGCCCCGGCCGTGGTCCTGTTACTCAACCCAGGTGCCTTGCCCAAGACCTCCAGCGGCAAACTCCAGCGCTCGGCCTGTCGTCTGCGCATGGACGATGGCACCCTCGATTGCTACGCGCGCTTTCCACAACCCGCTTTGCCGGCCACCGAGACCGTGACCGGTGAAGGGTTGCAGGCGCAAATCGCGCGTCTTTGGTGCGACATTCTCAAGGTCGAGGCGGTGGCGGCGGACGATCATTTCATGCTGCTGGGCGGCAACTCCATTGCCGCCACCCAGGTCACGGCAGCGCTGGCCGACGCCTTGGGCATCGAGTTGAGCCTGCGCACCCTTTTCGAGGCCCCAGTGCTGGCCGACTACACCCAGGCGGTTGCTGCAAGCCTTGCCCAAGGCCAGCAAGCGGGGGCCATCGACCTGTTGCCCCGCGACAGGCCACTGCCCCAGTCGCTGGCGCAGAACCGCCTGTGGCTGCTTTGGCAACTGCAGCCGCAATCGGCTGCCTACAACATTCCTGCTGGCCTGCAACTGCGCGGGGCCCTGGATGAACCTGCTCTGGAAGCCGCCCTGCAGGCGCTGGTAGAGCGCCACGAAGCCTTGCGTACGGTGTTCAGCGAAGTCGACGGCCAGCCATTGCAACGCGTCCTGGCTCACCTGCCGGTGAACCTTCAGCGGCTTGACTTGCAGGGGCAAGCGCCCGAGCAGGTCGACAGCCAGCGAGAGGCCGAGGCCTGCCTGCCTTTCGATCTGCAGAGAGGGCCGCTGCTGCGCCTGACGCTGGTCCATCTGGACGAGGAGCATCACCAGCTTTGGGTAACCCTGCACCACATTGTTGCCGATGGCTGGTCGCTCACCTTGCTCATGGACGAGCTGGCGCGTCTTTATGCGGCTTATTGCCAGGGCCTGGAACCCAAGCTGGCACCGCTCGGGCTGGGCTACGCCGACTACGGTAACTGGCAGCGCACCTGGTTGGCAGAGGGTGCAGCCGAGCGTCAGCTCGCCTACTGGCGCGATCAGCTGGGCGATGCGGCGCCGGTTCTGGACCTGTGCACCGACCACCCCCGCGCCAGCCAGCGTGGCAACCATGCCGCACGCCTGAACGTGAAGGTGCCTGCGCACTTGTCCCAGGCCCTCAACGCCTTGGCACATCAACACCAATGCAGCCTGTTCATGGTGCTGCTGGCGGGTTGGCAGGCGCTGCTGCACCGTTATACCGGCCAGGCCGACATCCGGGTCGGTGTGCCCAATGCCAACCGCTCGCGCCTTCAAAGCCAAGGGCTGGTCGGTTTCTTCATCAACACCCAGGTGCTGCGCGCTCAGGTACACGGCCGACTGCCGTTCGCCGAATTGCTCGGCCAGGTGCGCCAGGCCACCCTCGACGCACAGGCCAACCAGGACCTGCCGTTCGAGCAGTTGGTCGAGGCGCTGCCCCAGGCCCGTGAACAAGGCCTGTTCCAGGTCATGTTCAACCACCAGCAACGCGATCTGTCGGCGCTGCGGCGCCTGCCGGGTCTGCTGGCCGAAGAGCTGCCCTGGCACAGCCGGGAAGCCAAGTTCGACCTGCAACTGCACAGCGAGCAAGATCACCAGGGCCGTATGCGCCTGGCGTTCGACTACGCCAGCGAACTGTTCGAGCAGGACACGGTGGCGCGGCTTGCTCAGCACCTGTTGAGCCTGTTCGAGCACGTCTGCGAAACGCCGCAGCTGCCCATCGGCGAAGTCCCCCTGCTGGATGAGGCGAGCCGCGCACGCTTGCTGGACTGGGGGCAAGCGCCGGCTGCGCAGCCGCCACAGCTGCTGGTCGAGCAGCTCAATGAGCAGGCTCGCCTGCACCCGCAGCGCACGGCACTGGCCTGGGAGGGCGGCAGCCTCGGTTACGCCGAACTGCATCAGCAGGCCAATCGCCTGGCCCATTACCTGCGCGACAAGGGCGTGGGCCCCGATACCTGCGTGGCCATCGTCATTGAGCGCTCGCCCCAGCTGCTGGTAGGCCTGCTGGCCATCCTCAAGGCCGGCGGCGCCTATGTGCCGCTGGACGTGGATTACCCGGCCGAGCGTCTGGCCTTCATGCTGGCCGACTGCAATGCCGGCCTGCTGCTCAGCCACAGCAGCCAATTGGCCACGCTGCCGCACGTGCAGGGTGTTGGCGTGATCGCGCTGGACCAACTGCACCTGGACAACTGGCCGAGCCAACCGCCCCGGCTCCACCTGGACGCCGACAACCTGGCCTACGTGATCTATACCTCCGGCTCCACTGGCCAGCCCAAGGGCGTAGGCAACACCCACGGGGCGCTCGCCGAGCGGCTGCAGTGGATGCAGGCGACCTACGCACTTGGCGCGGACGACGTGTTGATGCAGAAGGCACCGATCAGTTTCGATGTTTCGGTGTGGGAATGCTTCTGGCCGCTGATCACCGGCTGCAAGCTGGTACTTGCCGGTGCCGGTGAGCACCGCGATCCGCAGCGCATCGCAGCGCTGGTGCAGGCCCATGGCGTGACCACCCTGCATTTCGTGCCACCTTTGTTGCAGGTATTCGTCCAGGAGCCCCAGGCTGCGGGCTGCAGCAGCCTGCGCCGCCTGTTCTCCGGCGGCGAGGCGTTGTCGGCTGCCTTGCGCGACCGGGTCTTGCAGGTGCTGCCACAGGTGCAGCTGCACAACCGTTACGGCCCGACCGAAACCGCCATCAACGTCACCCACTGGCATTGCACCGCCAGCGACGGTGGGCATTCGCCCATGGGCCGCCCGTTGGGCAATGTGCTGTGTCAGGTGCTGGACGATGAGCTGCACCTGAGTGCACCTGGGGTGCCGGGCGAGCTGTACCTGGGTGGCACGGGCTTGGCCCGTGGCTACCTGGGCCGCCCTGGCCTGACGGCCGAGCGCTTCGTGCCCCAGCCTGGCGGCAATGGCCAGCGCCTGTACCGAAGCGGCGACCGAGTGCGCTGGTTGGTGCAGTACCCGGCGCTTGAGTACCTGGGCCGCCTCGACCACCAGGTGAAAGTACGTGGCTTCCGCGTGGAGCCCGAAGAAGTGCAGGCCTGCCTGCTGGCCCAGGCCGGCGTCGAGCAGGCGGTGGTGCGGGTTCATCAGGACACCGTCGGCGCACAACTGGTGGGTTACTACAGCGGCACTGCCGAATCGGGCCCCTTGCTCGCGGCGCTTGCCGAGCAACTTCCGGCCTACATGGTGCCCGCACAGCTGATGTGGCTGGCGCAGATGCCGCTCGGCCCGAGCGGCAAGGTCGATCGCAAGGCATTACCGGCGCCTGTGTGGCAGCAGCGTGAGCACATCGAGCCACACAGCCCCTTGCAACGGCAGGTCGCGGCCATCTGGTGCGAGGTGTTGGGCCTGCCCCAGGTCGGCTTGCAGGACGATTTCTTCGCCCTGGGCGGGCACTCCTTGCTGGCGACGCAAATCGTCTCGCGCACGCGACAGGCCTGCGACGTCGAGCTACCGTTGAAAGCCCTGTTCGACGCCAGCGAGCTGGGCGCCTTCTGCGCTGAAGTCGCACGCATCCAGGCCAGCGGTGAACGCAATGCGCAAGGCGACATCCCGCGCGTGGATCGCCGTCAGGCGGTACCGCTTTCCTATTCGCAACAGCGCATGTGGTTCCTTTGGCAAATGGAGCCCAACAGCCCGGCCTACAACGTCGGCGGCATGGCGCGCCTGCGCGGCACCCTGCATGTAGATGCCTTCGAGCGGGCGTTGCACGCGCTGGTCGTGCGTCACGAAACCCTGCGCACCACCTTCCCCAGCATCGAGGGCGTGCCTTATCAATGCGTGGCCGACGACAGCAACCTGCAGCTGGCCTGGCAAGATTTCAGTGCACTGCCCGACGCTGCCCGCCAGCAGCGCCTGCAACAGCTGGCCGACCAGCAGGCACACCAGGCGTTCGACCTAGAGAGTGGCCCCTTGCTGCGTGCCTGCCTGGTCAAGCTGCAGGAGCGCGAACACGTCTTCGTGCTCACCTTGCACCACATCGTCACCGAAGGCTGGGCCATGGATATCTTTGCCCGCGAACTGGGCGAGCTGTACGAAGCCTTCGTTGACGACCGTGAGTCGCCGCTGACGCCCTTGCCCGTCCAGTACCTGGACTACAGCGTATGGCAACGGCAATGGCTGGACAGCGGAGAGGGCGCTCGCCAGCTCGCTTACTGGAAACAGCGGCTGGGACAAGAGCACCCGGTACTGGCGCTGCCCACCGACCGCCCTCGACCTGCCGTGCAAAGCCACAAGGGCGAGCTCTACAGGTTCGAGCTGAACCCTGCGCTGGTGCAGCGCGTGCACACCTTCAACAGCCAGCGTGGCCTGACCTTGTTCATGACCATGACCGCCACCCTGGCGGTGCTGTTGCACCGCTACAGTGGTCAGCGCGACCTGCGTATCGGCGCCCCGGTGGCCAACCGCATCCGCCCCGAGAGTGAAGGGCTGATCGGTGCCTTCCTCAACACCCAGGTGCTGCGCTGCGAGCTGGACGGCCAGATGACCGCTGCCGAGGTGCTCGAGCAGGTGCGCCAGGCCGCCATCGAGGGGCAGTCCCACCAGGACTTGCCGTTCGAACAACTGGTCGAGGCCTTGCACCCGCCGCGCAGCAGCGCCTACAACCCGCTGTTCCAGGTGATGTGCAACGTGCAGCGCTGGGCCTTCCAGCAAAGCCGTACGCTGGCCGGCATGCAGGTGGACTACCTGGTCAACGACGCAGCCGCCACCAAGTTCGACCTCTACCTGGAGGTCACGGACCTCGATGGCCGTCTGGGCTGCTGCCTGACCTACAGCCAGGACCTGTTCGACGCGCCACGCATTGCCCGCATGGCCGCGCATTGGCAGCAGTTGCTGATCGGGCTGCTGGACCAGCCGCAGCAACGCCTGTGCGAACTGCCGATGCTCAGCAGCGCCGAACAGCAGGGGCTGGTCGCGCAACTGCGCGGCGAGCCGGTCAGCACGGCGCGGCATACACTGCATGGGCTGTTCGCGGCCCAGGCGGCCCAAGACCCGCAAGCACGGGCCCTGACGTTCGCCGGCCAGCACCTAAGCTACGCCGAGCTCGATCAGCAGGCCAACCGCCTGGCCCGCGCCTTGCGCGAGCGCGGTGTCGGCCCGCAGGTGCGGGTGGGCGTGGCGCTCGAACGCTCGCTGGAAATGGTCGTCGGCCTGCTGGCAGTACTGAAGGCCGGTGGCGCCTATGTACCGCTTGACCCGGAGTACCCGCTGGACCGCTTGCGCTACATGATCGAGGACAGCCAGGTCGCCGTACTGCTCAGCCAACGCCGCTTGCTGCAAGACCTCGGGCCGCTGCCGGAGCACCTGGCCTGCTGGAGCCTGGAAGACGACCAGCCTACGCTGGGCGCCTATAGCGAGGCGCCGCTGGACGATGTCAGCCTGGCGCAGCACCCGGCTTATCTGATCTACACCTCCGGGTCCACCGGCAAACCCAAAGGTGTGGTGGTCAGCCATGGCGAGTTCGCCATGCACTGCCAGGCAGTGATCCAGGCGTTTGGCATGCGCAGTGACGATTGCGAGCTGCATTTCTATTCCATCAACTTCGACGCGGCCAGCGAACGGCTGTGGGTGCCGCTGCTGTGTGGCGCACGTGTGGTCATCCGCGCCCAAGGGCAGTGGGGCGCCGACGAGATCTGCCAGCTGGTGCGAGAGCAACACGTCAGCGTGCTGGGCTTCACGCCCAGCTACGGCAGCCAGTTGGCTCAGCATCTGGCCGTGCAGGGCGAGTGCCTGCCGGTGCGCCTGGTGATCACCGGGGGCGAGGCGTTGACCGGCGAGCACCTGCAGCGCATCCGCCAGGCCTTCACCCCTGATCAGCTGTTCAACGCCTACGGCCCCACCGAAACCGTGGTCATGCCGCTGGCCGCCCTGGCCCCGCAATCGCTGGCGGCCGACCTGGGCAGCGTGCCCATCGGGCGGGTGATCGGCCAACGCACGGCCTACATCCTCGATGATGACCTGGCCCTGTTGCCCCAGGGGGGCATCGGTGAGCTGTATGTGGGCGGCGCCGGCCTGGCCCAGGGCTACCACGACCGTCCTGGGCTGACCGCCGAACGCTTCGTCGCCGACCCCTTCAGCCACACCGGCGGGCGCCTGTACCGCACCGGCGACCTAGTGCGCCTGGGCCAGGATGGCCTGGTGGAGTACATCGGGCGCGCCGATCAGCAGGTGAAGATTCGCGGCTTCCGCATCGAGCTGGGTGAAATCGAAAGCCGCTTGCAGGCCCATGCCGATGTGGATGAAGCGGTGGTCATCGCCGTTGACATGCAGGGCGTGCGGCAACTGGTCGGCTACCTCGTAAGCCAGCACGCCGCTGGCGACCCGCATGCCCAGCAACAGCTGCGCGAAGCCGTCAAAGCCCATGCCCATCAGCATCTGCCGGACTACATGGTGCCGGCGCACCTGGTGCTGCTCGATTCCCTGCCGTTGATGGGCAATGGCAAGCTGGACCGCCGGGCCTTGCCGCTGCCCGACCTCGACCAGGCTCGCCAGCATTACCAAGCGCCGACCAATGATGTGCAAGCGCAATTGGCGCAGGTCTGGGGCGAGGTGCTCAACGTCGATCAGGTCGGTGTTCAGGACAATTTCTTCGAACTGGGCGGTGACTCGATCCTGTCGATCCAAGTGGTGAGCCGCGCGCGGCAGGTAGGCCTGCAATTCTCCCCGCGTGACCTGTTCCAGCACCAGACCATCCAGGCCCTGGCGGCCATCGTGCAGCCGGTGCAGGTCACCGACAGCATCGAGCAAGGCCTACGCCAGGGCAGCGCACAGTTGACCCCGATCCAGCACTGGTTCTTCGACAGCGCGTTGGCGCAGCCGCAGCACTGGAACCAGGCCGTGCTGTTGCAATGCCGCGTGCCGCTGGATCAGACCCGGCTGCACACCGCGCTGGCCGCCCTGGTGGAGCACCACGACAGCTTGCGCCTGCGGTTCAGCGATGCTGCTGGCCATTGGCAGGCCGAGTACGCCCAGCCTGATGATCAACAGCTGCTGTGGTCGGCCACGGTCGCCGACCTGGACGATTGCCAGGCGCTGTACACCGACCTGCAACGCAGCCTCGACCTGCAGCGCGGTCCCTTGCTCCGTGCCTTGCTGGTGAGTGACGGGGAGGGCGAACAACGCCTGGCATTGGCCATCCATCACTTGGTGGTCGACGGCGTTTCCTGGCGCATCCTGCTCGAAGACTTGCAGGCGCTGTACCGAGGCCAGGCCCTGCCGGCCAAGACCCATGCCCCAGGTGACTGGGCGGCGCGGCTGGCAGCCTATGCCAGCAGCGATTCGCTGCGTGACGAGCTGGGCCAGTGGCAGGCCCAGGTGGGTGAGGTACGCCATGAGCTACCCTGCGATCATCCCCAGGGCGGCAACGTGCAGCGTCATGCCCGGACCGTGACCATCGGCCTGGATGCCCAGCAGACCCGCCAGTTGCTGCAGCAGGCGCCTGCGGCCTACCACACCCAGGTCAATGACCTGCTGCTGACGGCACTGGCCCGCACCCTGTGCCAGTGGACGGGCCAGCCGCAGGCGCTGGTGCAGTTGGAAGGCCATGGCCGGGACGGGTTGTTCGAGGACATGGACCTGACCCGCAGTGTCGGCTGGTTCACCAACGCTTATCCGTTGAGCCTGTCCCCCCTGGCAGGGGATGATGACCAGGCACGGGCGGCGTCCATCAAGCGCATCAAGGAGCAGTTGCGCCAGGTGCCGCACAAGGGCCTTGGCTACGGTGTGCTGCGCTACCTGGCGGACCCGGCAGCGCGCGAGCAAATGGCGGCCCTGGCCCAAGCGCGCATCACCTTCAACTACCTGGGGCAGTTCGACCAGCAGTTCGACGACGGCGCGCTGTTCACGCCGGTGGACGCGCCGGTGGGCCTGGCCCATGACCCGGATGCGCCGCTGCCCAACTGGCTGAGTGTCGATGGCCAGGTCTACGGCGGTGCGTTGCAACTGCGCTGGACATTCAGCCGCGAACGCTATGAGCCGCACACCATCGCCACGCTGGCGAACGCCTATCGCCAGGAACTGGTGGCGCTGATCGACCATTGCCTGGCAGACGGGCAGGGCAGCTACACCCCCTCGGACTTCCCCCTGGCGCACCTTACCCAGGCGCAGATCGACGCGTTGCCTGTGCCGGCCAACCTGATCGAGGACGTCTACCCCCTGACCCCAATGCAGGAAGGCATGCTGCTGCACACCCTGCTCGAACCCGGCACGGGCCTGTACTACATGCAGGACCGCTACCGCATCAGCAGCGCAGTCGACCCGCAGCGCTTCGCCCAGGCCTGGCAACAGGTGGTGGCGCGGCATGAGGCCTTGCGCGCCTCGTTCAGCTGGAACAGTGGCGAGGCCATGCTGCAGATCATCCACAAGCCCGGGCAATTGGCCATGGATTACCAGGACTGGCGCGACCTGGACGACGCCGACCAGGAGGCTCGCCTGCAAGCCCTGCACAAGCAGGAGCGCGAAGCCGGCTTCGACGTGTTGCACACGCCGCCGTTCCACCTGCGCTTGGTGCGAGTGGCCGATGCGCGCTACTGGTTCATGATGAGCAACCACCACATCCTCATCGATGCCTGGTGCCGCTCGCTGCTGATGAACGACTTCTTCGAAATCTATCAGGCGCTGGGCGAGGACCGACAGGCGCAACTGCCGGTGCCGCCGCGCTACCGTGACTACATTGGCTGGCTGCAGCGCCAGGGGTTGGACGACGCGCGTGCCTGGTGGCAGGCCAACCTGGCCGGCTTCGAGCGCGCCACGGCGCTGCCAAGCGATCGTCCGTTGCGCCATGAGCATGCGGGCAGCGGCATGGTCGTCGGTGATTGCTATACGCGCCTGGCGGTTAGTGAGGGCACTCGCCTGCGCGAGCTGGCCCAGGCTCACCAGTTGACCGTCAACACTTTCGCCCAGGCGGCCTGGGCCCTGGTGCTGGCGCGCTACAGCGGCGAGCGCGACGTGGCCTTCGGCGTGACCGTGGCGGGTCGGCCGGTGAGCATGCCGCAGATGCAACGCACCGTCGGCCTGTTCATCAACAGCGTGGTGCTGCGTGTGCAGCTGCCAGCGGTTGGCCAAGGGTGCACTGTGCGCCAGTGGTTGCAGGGTTTGCTGGAGCGCAACATGGAATTGCGCGAGTACGAATACCTGCCGCTGGTGGACATCCAGGCGTGCAGCGAACTGCCCAAGGGCCAGCCGTTGTTCGACAGCCTGTTCGTGTTCGAGAACGCCCCGGTGGAAACCGCCGTGCTCGATCACGCCAAGCACCTGGATGCTACCTCCGACTCAGGTCGCACCCACACCAATTTCCCGCTCACCGCGGTCTGTTACCCAGGTGATGACCTGGGCCTGCACCTCTCGTTCGACCAGCGCTACTTCGACTACCCGACCGTCGAGCGCTTGCTGGCCGAATTCAAGCGCCTGCTCCTGGCGCTGGTCCAGGGGTTCGACGAACAGGTGCAAGCCTTGCCGCTGGTGGGCGCCGAGGAACAGCGTTTCTTGCTCCAGGCATGCAACGACACTCAGCGGGCTTACCCCCTGGAGCAGAGTTATGTCGCGCAGTTCGAGGCGCGCGTGGCCGCCCATCCCCAGCGTACCGTGGCCCGGTGCCTGGACGCCGAGTACGACTATGCCAGGCTGAACCTGGCGGCCAACCGCCTGGGCCATGCATTGATCGGGGCTGGTGTACGGCTGGATCAGCCGGTGGCCCTGCTGGCCGATCGCGGCCTGCCGCTGCTGGGCATGATCGTTGGCAGCTTCAAGGCCGGTGCTGGTTACCTGCCGCTGGACCCAGGCCTGCCACCTGCGCGCCTGCAAAGCATCCTTGAGCTCAGCCGGGCGCCGGTGCTGGTGTGCAGCGCGGCCTGTGCCGAGCAGGGGCAGGCCTTGCTGCAAGCCCTGAACCCTGGCGTACGGCCCCAGTTGTTAGTGTGGGAAACCGTCCAGACCTGCACCATGGACAGCCACAACCCTGGGGTCCACAGCGGCCCGGACAACCTCGCTTACGTGATCTACACCTCAGGCTCCACCGGCTTGCCCAAGGGCGTGATGGTGGAGCAGCGCGGCATGCTCAACAACCAGCTGAGCAAGGTGCCCTACCTGGCGCTGACCGAGCACGATGTCATTGCGCAGACGGCGTCGCAGAGCTTCGACATTTCGGTGTGGCAGTTCCTGGCCGCGCCGCTGTTCGGCGCCCAGGTTGAAATCGTGCCCAACGCCATTGCCCACGATCCCCAGGGCCTGCTCACCCATGTCCAGGCCACCGGCATCACCGTTCTTGAGAGCGTGCCATCGCTGATCCAGGGCATGCTTGCCAGCGAACACCAGGCGCTGGACGGCCTGCGCTGGATGCTGCCTACCGGCGAAGCCATGCCACCGGAGTTGGCGGCGCAATGGCTGCAACGTTACCCACGGATCGGCCTGGTCAACGCCTACGGGCCAGCGGAATGTTCGGATGACGTGGCGTTCTTCCGTGTCGATGCCGACTCTACCCAAGGCAGCTACCTGCCCATCGGCACCCCGACCGACAATAACCGGCTGTACCTGCTGGGCGATGAACAGCAAGTGGTGCCCTTGGGGGCCGTGGGCGAGTTGTGCGTGGCGGGTACGGGTGTGGGCCGTGGCTACGTGGGCGACCCGGCACGCACGGCGCTGGCGTTCATTCCCCACCCTTACGGTGCAGCAGGCGAGCGTCTGTACCGCACCGGCGACCTGGCCCGCCAGCGGCCTGACGGTGTGCTCGAGTACGTAGGCCGGATCGATCACCAGGTGAAGATTCGCGGTTACCGTATCGAACTGGGAGAAATCGAGGCCCGGCTGCATGAGCAGCCGCAGGTCCGCGATGCAGCGGTCGCTGTGCAGGAAGGTGTCAACGGCAAGCACTTGGTGGGTTACCTGGTGCCTCACCACGGGGTCACGGGCGACGACACCGTGCTCGCTCAGCTCAAGGCACGCCTGCGCGCCGAGCTGCCTGAGTACATGGTGCCCCTGCATTGGGCCTGGCTTGAGGCCTTGCCTCACAATGCCAACGGCAAGCTCGACCGCAAGGCCCTGCCCGCCATCGACATCGGCAGCCAGCACAGCCAGGCCTATCAGGCACCGCGCAGCGAGCTCGAGGGCCTGCTGGCCGGTATCTGGGCCGAGGTGCTCAAGGCCGACCGGGTCGGTGTGCACGACAACTTCTTCGAACTGGGCGGCCACTCGCTACTGGCCACCCAGATTGCCTCGCGGGTGCAGAAGCAACTGCAACTGAACGTGCCACTGCGGGCGATGTTCGAGTGCAGCACGGTGGCGGAACTGGCCGTGTACGTGGAGGGGCTGCAGGGCAGTGCGCTGAATGAAGACAAGGTGGATCGGTTGAGTGACTTGATGGCGGAGTTGGAGGGGTTGTGAGGGGCTGCGGGCGACGAGCAATCGTTCGTCCGTTCAAGGGCTAACGAAGTCGCAGGGGCTGCGGGGCTGAAGTCCTGATGCTGCGGTGCGGCCTCTCGCGGCCGGTCCAGCGCCCCGGTAAGGCCGCTCCCAGGAATGAGTGGCTTTTGGATTCAGTGCGAAGCATCACGGGCAAATACCCGGGCTGTTTGCACTGCACCTTGAGACTCTAATTCCCAGGGACTTCAGCGCGTATTCCCGTTATTCACCGCTTACCCAAAATCGTCCCCAACATCTCAGGCCGCGGCGCCCCTTGCTGGCTGTGCACCTTGCCTTCACTGTCCTGGTAGAAAATCGCAGGGGTGGCCTGCAGGCCCATCTCCTGCATCAGGGCCATGTTGGCGGCGAGCTTTTGCTGCACCTCGGCTGGCATCTTGTCCAAGGCCTTGAGGGTGCTGGCCTTGCCGGCTTTCTCGTGCTGCTGCAGGGCCTTGGCAGGGTCCTTGGCGGCGAGCAGGGCTGCCGACTTGCCTGGGCTGTCTTCACGGATGATACCCACCATGATGTGGCGCAGCTGCACCTTGCCCGATTCCACCCAGGGGCGGGCCTGTTCCCAGAACATGTTGCAATACGGGCAGTTGGGGTCGCTGAACAGGTAGATCTTGCGCGGTGCATCGGCCTTGCCGTCGGCGATCCAGGCGGACTTCTCCATCTTTTGCCAGAACGCCTGGGTCATGGGGCCGTAGACCAGCTTCTCCAGCGGGGCGGCGCTCAGGTCCTGGCCCTGCTCGTCGAACAGGTTGCCCACCAGCACGTGCTTGCCGTCAGGAGTCAGGTACAGGGCCAGGGGGTTGTTCTGGTACTCGGCGGCATAGCCGCGCAGGCCGTCGGGCGCATCGAAGCTGCCCTTGATCACGGCGCCCTTGCTTTGCAACTGCTGGACCGCCTTGGGCAGGTCTTCGGCATACAGGGCGGGGCTGGCAAGCAAGCAAGCGGTGAGCGGGAAGAGTGCAGGCAATCGCATGGTCAATGTCCTTGTGCGGCAGGTTCGGGCGTGGCGGCCCGTTGGTAGGATTCCAGGGCGTGACGCAGGCTGGCGCGCGACAGCTCGCCCAGATGGCTGCCAAGCAGGCGGCCGCCCTCGTCGTAGAACAGGGTGGTAGGCAGGGCCATGGAGCCGACGCGCTGGGCCAGCAGGCCAGTGCCGTCGAACAGCACGTGGGTCAGGCTCAAGCCGGTGGTGGCCAGGAAAGTGCTGACGTTTTCAGGTGTCTCGCCTTGGTTGACGAACAGGAACGTCACATGGGGGTACTCGCCTTGCGCTTGTTGCAGTACAGGCATTTCCCGGCGGCAGGGCGGGCACCAGGTCGCCCAGATGTTGATCACCAGCGGCTTACCCCGGTAGCGCTGCAACGCCACCGACTCGCCTGCGGCATCGCGCAGGGTGATGGCAGGCAATTCGGTCCCCTTGCTGTACAGGTGGCTACCCAAGCTGGCCAACCCCCAGAACAAGGCGCCGCTGAACAGCGCCCAGCTCAATGGCCGGCGCAGGCCAGGGCGACGCCAGCCTTGCCACACAGCGGCCAGGCTAATGCCCACAAGCCCTGGCCAGAGCAGGAAACCGCCGTCGCGGATATCGATGATCTGGAGCAGATCGCCCCGGTACATCGACCAGTAGGCCGCGACAAATCCGATCCGCGCGCACAACAGGCCGATTAGGAACAGATTGAACAGCGCGGACTCGGGGCTCTCGCCGCCACGCCGTGCCACCCACCAGCCGACCACGCTGGCAATGCCCAGGGCACACAGCAGCACCAGATGGTTCAGGGCCATGGTCAGTGGCCCCAGGGTCACGGTCAGCATCAGCCCTGGCTCCGGGTGAGGGCCCACTGTTGCACGAAGGTGGCGGCATCCACTTCTCCGGTGATGCGCCTTGCCCGGCGCTCCTGGCCTTCTGGGCCGAGCCAGATCAGGGTAGGTGGGCCAGGCACCTGGTAATGCTGCAACAGCGCCTTGCTGGCGGGCGTATCGGTGGTGACGTCCAGGCGCAGCAGGTGCACGCCGGCCAGTTCGGCCTGGACGTCGCTGCGGCTGAACACCTGCTTTTCCATAACCTTGCAGGCCACGCACCAGTCGGCGTAGTAATCGAGCAGTACCCACTGGTTGCGGCCTTTGGCCGCGTCCAGCTCCCGTTGCAGTGCCTCGGGCGTACTCACGGTGACGAAGGCGTCGTGGGCAGGCGAGTCGGTGGCGGCCACCGTCCCACCCGTGAATGGGCGCAGCGGTTGCCACAGGTCATCGCCGCCGGCAGCGGCGCCGACCAGCAGCAAGCCGCCCCACATGGCTGCCAGCAACGGTGCAATGCGCAGCGCCGGAAGACGCTGTAGCGCAGGCCAGGCGGTCCAGCCCAGTGCGATCAGCCAGGCCCCGCTCAAGGCCAACAGCAAGCTGGCCGGGAGCAGGCTGCGCACCGTGTACAGCGCCATGGCCAGGAACACGAAGCCGAAGATGCCTTTGACCAGGTTCATCCAGGCGCCAGGGCGTGGCAGGAAGCGGTTGCCCAGGGTCACGATCAGCAGCAGCGGTACCCCCATGCCCAGCCCCAGGCTGAACAGCACCAGCGCCCCTTGAAGCACGTCGCCGCTCTGGGCGATGTACAACAGCGCCCCGGCCAGCGGCGCGGTCATGCAGGGCCCCAGCAGCAGCCCGGACAACACGCCCAGCAGCGCAGCACCATACAGGTTGCCACCGCGCGTGCCCTGGCCGGCGCGGTCCAGGCGGTCGCGCAGGGCAGCGGGCAATTGCAGTTCGAAGGCACCGAACATGGGCAGGGCCAACAACACGAACAAAGCGGCCAGGCTGCCCAGTAACCAGGGTTGTTGCAGCCAGGCCTGCAAGCTGGCGCCCAGTAGCGCAGCCACCACACCCAAGGCGGCATACACCAGGGCCATGCTCAGCACGTAGGTGCCAGCCAGCATCCAGCCACGCCGTGCACTGGCACCATTGCCCAGCACCAGCCCGGCGAGAATCGGCAGCATCGGCAACGAACAGGGCGTAAAGGCCAGCAGCAGGCCCAGGCCGAAGAAGGCCAGCAGGCCCCAGGCCAGGTTGCCCTGCTGCAGGCCGCTGGCCAACGCCTGATCGCTGGCCTGCTCAGCTTCCAGGGTGGCGACCGAGGCTTCGCCCCCCAGGTCGACCAGCGTCGTCTGCGGGGGGTAGCACAGGCCCGCATCGGCGCAGCCTTGCCAGCCAAGACGCAACTGCCCCTGGGCGCCGGGGGGCACCGTCAACTCAAGCTGTTCGCGGTAGACGGTGCTGTCGCCGAAAAACTCATCGTGGTGATTGATGCCCGCAGGCAAGGGCGGATGCTGGCCCGTGGGCAGCCCGTCGAACTTCAGGCGTTTCTGGTACAGGTAATAGCCCGGCTGAATCTGAAAATACAGGCGGGTAGAGCCGTCGGCCTGACGGTCGTGGGTTAGCACGAAAGCCTGTTCGACGGGTAGAAAGTCAGGCTTGGTGGCGAATGGGTTGGCCTGCGCTGGGCCAGCCAGCAGCACCATCAATAACAGCAGAAAAACGCGCATGAGTTTGCCTTGGCAGATCGTTGAATGGGGCCATGCTGGCGAGGATCGATTAACCCACTGTTAACGCGGGAATAGGGTTGAAGTAAGTCGGCTGACCTCAGGGTTCGACGAAATACCGCGACACAATGTCAGCTTGACTTTGCTTGTGATGGCGTCAATGCGGTAAAGTTGACAATCAAGTCAGTTTTTCCTGGCCTGCACGACAGGGTTTCGACCCCCTCGACCCCTGCACAAGAATTAAGAACACATGGGCAGCACCCCCTGCTGCCCAGAGGATCAAGCATGTCCAACCGTGATATTTCCCGGCGCGCCTTTCTGCAAGGCGGCCTGATCGCTGGCGTCGGCGTGACCCTGGCGCCGCTTGGCAGCCAGGCGTTCGCCGCGTTGATGGAGGACCGGGTTACCGCCTCGCCGCTCAAATGGATGAACCATGACGGCAAGGCGCGCTTTCGTAACGACGCGTTGTCGAAAGTCTGTGGCAACAAGGTCTTCGCCCGTGACATTCGTGCCAAGGACATGCCCGGCTGGCCTGCGCAGCAAGGCCACGCTCTGTTGCTCAAGGCCACCAAGGCCGACCGCCTCTATGAAGGCCACGACCTCAGTGTGCTGGGTGCCGAGTTGCAACCGGACCGCATCGTCACCGCTGCCGACCTGGAGCGCGACGGCATCGCCTGGCCCGAGGCGCACTCGCCAGACCCGCTCTTGCCCCCTGGCAAGGTCCCGATGTTCATCGGCCATCCGGTGGCGCTGCTGATCTGGCACGACTTCGAGCGCTTTCGTCAGGCCAAGCGCCTGCTGCAATTCAACGACCAGGTGATTCGCTACGGCGCCCAGGCGCCGTTGTACCAGCGTGACCCCTACGGCAGTTTCCGCTTCGTGCGGGTGGGCGGCGCCACCCCGTTCGACGAAGACGAATTCTCCAGCCTGAAGGATTCGCCGCTGTTTCCCACCATCCTCAACCGCAAGCCGGTGTGGTCCAAGTCGCCCAACCAACATGGCGACCTCACCGAGCAGGGCCTGTTCTACGCCAACCGCATGGCCGAACAGCTGGCCAACCCGCCCGAGCACTGGCTGGTCTTCGACGAGCGCTTCAAGACCCCCTCCATCGAGCCGGCGGCCTTGGAGCCAGACAACGGCAACGGTTGGTTCGACGTGGCCAGCGGCACCCTGCATTTCGTCGTGGCGACCCAGTGCCCGTTCGAGGCCGCGCAGGAATGCGTGCACATGATCAAGCCGTCACGCTTTGGCCTCAAGCACTTGAACATGCACCCAGGCTACACCGTTGGCTACGGCTCCAAGGACAACAACATTTTCGTCTTCTACGCTGCCGTGGCAGCGCTGTATGGCGAGGGCGTGCCGGTGCGCCTGGCCAACGACCGCTACGAGCAATTCCAGAGCGGCATCAAGCGCCACGCCTTCGACATCCGTTACCAGTTGGCGGTGGACAAGAAGGACAACAGCTTCAAGATCTTCCGTGCCGACATGAGCTGTGACGGCGGTGGTCGCATTAACTACAGCCCCTCCGTTGCAGCCGTAGGCGCTACCGCTGCCCAGTCGATCTACTACATGCCGCAGAACGATCTGGCAGTCACTGCCTATCATTCGCGGGCAGTGGAAGCCGGCTCCATGCGCGGTTACGGCACCCTGCAAAGCATGGCCGCCACCGAGATGATGGTGGACGAAGTGGCCGGCCGCCTGGGCGTCGATGCCATTGACCTGCGGCGCAACAATGCCCTGAAGTCGGGCATGAAGAATACCCAGGGCGCGGTGCCAGCCGGTGCATTGCGCCTGCACGAGATCCTCGACAAGGCGGCTCAGCACGAAGGCTGGCGTAACCGTGATGCACGCAAGCAACGGCGCGAGGCCAGCGACCCGGATCATTGGTACGGCACTGGCTTTGCCATCTGCCAGAAAGACTTCGGCACCGGCGCCGAAGCACCCATGGCCAGCATCGAGTTCAGCCGCGACGGGCGCATCAGCCTGCGCCACATCGGCACCGAGCTTGGCACCGGCATGTCCACCTCCCAGGCACTGGTGGTCAGCGATTTCCTGGGCCGTTCGGCCGACGAAGTGCTCACTGCCGTCACCGAGTGGCCCGAGCTGCAACTGTCCACCAGCGGCAACCCGTACCTGATCAGCCAGGCCGAACAGGACGCCGCCCTGCGCAACCCGCGCTGGGTCGGCAAGCTGGCCTCACCCTCGTCGGCGACCAACTCGGCGTTCTATTTCAGCCATGCCACACGCGAGGCGGCTCGCGCGTTGTTCAATCACGGCCTATGGCCTGCTGCCATGGCCATCTGGACCCAGGGCCCGCACGGCGGCCAGGCCAACCCGCTGGTGGTGCGTCGGGAAAACGCAGTGTGGGTCAACGGTGAGCTGACCGGCAACGGCCTGGCGCCCATTCCCTTTGCGCAACTGGCCGAGAAGGCCCATGCCATGGGCCTGGTGACAGGCGTGAGCGTCCACGGTTTCAACCGCTGGAGCTGGGCTGAGTCCGACTTCGTCATCGACGGCGTGCGCGAGCGTTTCCCGCTCGACGCGTTGGCCGTGAAGTACGGCGACGGCGCCGCCAATGCCAAGAAGGCGCAGATGACCAGCAGCGGCTACCACCTGCTCGACCGTCAGAACCCTGCCTACCCCGATACACAGTTGAACAACGCCATGGTCACCTATTACAGCCCGGTCGCCACCCTGGTGGAGGTGAAGGTGAACAAGGGCACGCACCAGGTGCAGGTCCTCGATCACCACAGCTGGGTCGAATGCGGCCGCGTGCTGGTGCCTGAACTGGTCAAGGGCCAGCTCGAAGGCGGCATCGCCATGGGCATTGGCCATGCACTGACCGAGGAAATGCCGTTGTACGAAGGCGGGCCGGGGGAGGGCGACTGGAACTTCAACCGGTACCGCCTGCCGCACGCGCGTGATGTGGCGGTATGGACGCAAAGCAGCGAGATTCTTCCGCCGCTTTCACCCACCGACCCGTCCAAAGGCATCGCCGAGGTGGTGATGATCCCGATCGTCGGTGCCATCGGCAATGCCGTGGCCCATGCCATCGGCAAGCGCGTACGCGATCTTCCCATTACCCCAGCCCGTATCCAGGAGGCCCTCAATGGCTAACCGTCCACTGCAACTGACCCTCAACGGTCAACCGGTCGGCCCGGTCCAGGTCCCTGACGACCTGGCGATGATCGACTACCTGCACGAGCACCAGAACCTCACCGGCTCGCGCCTTGGCTGCGGGCAGGGCATCTGCCACGCCTGCGTGGTGATCGTCGACAACCCCGACGGCACCAGCGAAGAAGTGCGCACCTGCATCACCGGCGCCCATTACTTCGAAGGCAAGAAGGTCCGTACCATCGAAGGCCACGCCCAGCAGGACGAGGCTGGCAACCTTACGTTGAACCCGATCCAACAGAAGTTCGTCGACCTGTTCGCGTTCCAGTGCAGCTACTGCGCACCAGGCTTCGTCAACGCCGCCACAGTCCTGGTGGAAACCGCACAGCGCCAGCCGCTGAAAAAGAGCGAGGTGCAAGCACGTATCGAAGCCAGCCTTGGTCACCACATCTGCCGTTGCACCGGCTATGTGCGCTACTACCAGGCCACGCGCACGGTGCTCGATGACCTCGGCCTGGTAAAGGAGGGTTGAGCATGGGCTTTTTCCGTAGCGCCCTGGCGCTAGCGTTTGGCCTTGCCGCAACGTGCTCGGCGCTGGCCAGTGATGACGGCCAGATCAAGCGCGGCCAGTACCTGGCCCGTGCTGCCGACTGCATGGCGTGCCACACGGCCGAGGGCGGAGCGCCGTTCGCCGGTGGCCTGCCGATCCATTCGCCGTTTGGCACCATCTACGGCACCAACATCACACCCGACAAGCAGTACGGCATCGGCAACTACAACGCCGACGAGTTCTTCGCGGCCGTCACCCAAGGCAAGCGCAAGGACGGCGCCAACCTGTATCCGGCCATGCCCTATACCTCGTATCACCTGATGCGGCGTGAAGACTCGGATGCGATCTTCGCCTACCTCAAGACCATCGCCCCGGTCCATCGCCCGGCACCCCAGACGGCCCTGCGTTTTCCGTTCAACGTGCGCCTTGGCCTGAGCGGCTGGAACATGCTGTACGGCAAGAGCGTGCAGGCCCAGCCTGTCGAAGGCAGCAGCCCTGCCTGGCAGCGTGGCCAGTACCTGGTCGAGGTCATGGGGCACTGCGGCGAGTGCCACACCCCGCGCAACGCGGTCGGCGCCTTGCAGCAGGACCTGCGTCTGAGCGGTGGGCTGCTCAACGGATACCTGGCCCCGAGCCTGCTGGCCACCGACCTGGCCGAGCGCGGCTGGTCGCAACCGGATCTGACCGCGTTCCTCAAGCACGGGATCAGCGCCCAGGGCAGTATGTTCAACGAAATGTTTCCGGTGGTGCACCTGAGCACTCAGCACCTGGAAGACGCCGACCTTGCCGCCATGGCCACTTACCTGCTCGGCGACAACCCGCCGGTGGCCAAGGCGATCGCGCCCGTGCCGCTGACGCAGATGAGCGAAAGTGCCCAGCGCGGTCGCCAGCAATACCTGAACGTATGCGCCGGTTGCCACGGCGTGGAGGGCCAGGGCAAGCCGCACATCGCCGTGGCGATGCAAGGCAATACGGTGCTGCGCCAGGCCGATTCGCGCAACCTGGCCAAGGTGATACTCGACGGGATCCGCGAGCAGCAGTTCACCGGCTTTGAGCGCATGCAGCCGATGCCAGGGTTCGCTGATAAGCTCGATGAACGCCAGGTGACCGACATGGTCAACTACCTGCGTCAGGCATGGGGCGGGCTGCCCGGTGATTTCAGTGAACAACAGCTGGCCGAGCTGAAAGCGGAGTAAAGCGTGCAGCATCTCGATCTACAGGTGATTCGCCAGGCGTTGCAGTGGTCTAGCACAGGTCAAGCGGTGTGGTTGTGCACCGTGCTCGCCACTTACGGCTCGGCGCCCCGCGCGCCGGGCTCGTTGCTGGCAGTCAACGACAAGGGCCAGTGGCTGGGGTCGTTGTCCGGCGGTTGCGTCGAAGACGATTTTCTTGAACGCGTGGCCCTGGGCGAGTTCGTGCAACCGGCGGCCATCGTGCGCTACGGCGATGGCAGCGACCCGCGCTCGCGGGTCAGCTTGCCCTGTGGCGGCGTGCTGGACGTGCTGGTGGAACGCCTGCCGTCCACGTGCGAGGTGCAAGACCACCTGCGCCAGCTGGAAAGCGCGTTGCAGGGTCAGCGGCGGGTACTGCGCCAGGTCAAGGTGCCCAGCGGCATCCAGGGTCTGACAGACGCAGCCGGTCAAGGGCCGCGCGTGCACCGCGACGGTGACTGCGTGCATCTGCGCGTGGGTGCCGCCCAGCGGCTGCTGCTGGCGGGGTATTCCAGTGTTGCCCAGTACTGCGCCGAATTCGCCAAGGCCATGGGGTTCGAAGTGGTCCTGTGCGAGCCACGTGAGGAGGTGCTCGAAGGGGTGCAGATCGACGGTATCGAGGTACGCCGCGAGCTGCCCTCGGAATTCATCTTCAATGGCGGTTGTCATGCCGACACCGCCGTGGTGGCGCTCACCCACGATCCCAAGATCGACGATCTGGCCATGCTCGAGGCCGTGCGTACCGAGGCGTTCTATATCGGCGTGATGGGTTCGCGCGCCACCTCCGATAAACGCCGCGAGCGGCTGCACCGCATCGGCGGCCTGGATACCGATGCGCTGGATCGCATCCATGCGCCCATCGGCCTCAACCTGGGCAGCAAGACGCCGGCCGAGATCGCATTGGCGGTGTTGGCAGATGTACTGCGGGTGCGCAACGGGCTTGACCGGGCCGCCTTGTGAAGGTGGCGGCGCTGGTCCTGGCCGCTGGGCGCAGCAGGCGCTTCGGTGCCGACAAGCGCCGGGCCCTGCTGCCCGACGGGCGCAGCCTGTTGGCCCAATGTGTACAACGGGCCGAGGCGGTGTTCGAGGATGTGCGCGTCGTGTTACGCGAGGACGAGGGCCGCGAGGACTTCGACCTGGGCACCGCCTGTGGCTGGGTCGTCAGTGCCCAGGCAGCTTCGGGCATGGGGCACAGCCTGGCAGCAGGCGTTGCCGCCCTGGCTGACAGCGATGCGCAAGCGGTGGCTATCTTGCTGGGGGACATGCCCTGGATAGAGGCCGCGACCCTCAGGCACCTGGCCGAGATCGCCCAGGCTTCGACCATCGTGCTGCCGCGTCATGCTGGGCAGCAGGGGCATCCGGTGATCTTCGGGCGCGCGTTCTGGCCGGCGCTGTTGGGGCTGACCGGTGACGAAGGCGCCAGAGCGGTGGTGCATGCCAACCGCGCCTCGTGCACGGTGATCGAAGTGTCGGATGCGGGGGTGTTGATGGATGTGGATACGCCCGAGGCGCTGGGCGTTTTAGGGCGTTGAGCAGGGCGGGGCACGTGGTGCTGCGCTGTATCTGGAAGATAGCGATCTCTATAAAAGGGCCTGGCTGGATCAGTCAGGGGGGGGCGCTGTTTTGAGGTTTCAGCTTCGCAGCTGATAGTGCCGGGGCCGCTGCGCGGCCCATCGCGGCACAAGGGCCGCTCCCACACGGGAAGCCGATAGACTCCAGATGTGGTGCATGACAGTTGACCCCCAAAGTTAAGCACCGCATGGTCCGGCGCTCCGGCAAGACCGCTCGTTGACTGTCAGACAATCCGCACGTTTCGCCGCCCAATCCTTCTCCCCAAACCCTGTGCCTGCGTCCATAATTCCCCCTTAATCCATTCACGCTGCAATGTCGGCCACACCATTGCGGGAGCCCCACCCATGCACGTTCTGCTTTGCGAGGACGACGACCTCATCGCTGCTGGCATCTGTGCAGGCCTTGCCGCACAGGGCTTGACCGTCGACCGGGTGGGCAATGCCGCCGCCGCCCGGGCCATGCTCCAGGCTGCGCAGTTCGACGTGATGATCCTCGACCTTGGCCTGCCCGACGAGGACGGCCTGAAGCTGCTGCGCCGCCTGCGTCAGCAAGGTGAGACGTTGCCAGTGCTGGTGCTCACCGCCCGTGATGCGGTCACTGATCGGGTCGACGGCCTGCAGGCCGGGGCCGACGACTATCTGCTCAAGCCGTTCGACCTGCGCGAGCTGGCCGCGCGCCTGCACACCCTGCTGCGCCGAGTCGCCGGCCGTGCGGTGAACGTGATCGAGCATGGCCCGCTGCGTTACGACCCCAGCAGCTGCGAGGCTACGCTTGCCGGCAAACCCGTGGACCTGTCTCGTCGTGAGCAAGCCTTGCTCCAGGCCCTGTTGCAGAACGCCGGGCGCGTGCTGTCCAGCGAGCAATTAAAGGACTGCGTGTACGGGTTCAACGACGAAGTGGAAAGCAATGCGCTGAACGTGCATATCCATCACCTGCGCCGCAAGCTGGGCAATGGCATCGTCGAGACCGTGCGCGGGCTAGGCTATCGCCTGGGCCCAGCCAATGCACCCACCGAGACGCCATCATGAGCCTGCGTGTGCGCCTGAGCCTTATCCTGGGCAGTGCCTTCGTGATCATCTGGGCGCTGGCCGCCGCCTGGATGTTGCGCGACCTGCGCCAGCAGATGATGTTCTCCCTCGACCAGCGCCTGGTGGCATCTGCACGCATGGTTGCCGGCCTGATCGACCAGCTGCCCCAGCCGCTCAGCGTCAAGGGCGAAGGTACTCACTATGCGGCTGACCAGTTGAGCGTACCGGACGGCATGGCCTGCCAGGTCAGCTCGCTGCGTGGGGAAATCCTGGCCAGCAACCACAAGCACGATGGCGTCATGGATGACGGGCGCAGTGGTTTTCGCGACCAGACCATCGACGATGCCTCATGGCGCACCTTCACCTACAACCATGGCGATGTACGCATCACCACAGCCGACCGGCACATGGAGCGCGAAGCCCTGAACCAGTCCATCCTGCTCGCTGCCTCGGCGCCGGTGCTGATGGCCTTGCTGGGCAGCCTGGGCTTGCTCTGGGTCGGGCTGGGCAAAGGCCTGGAGCCGCTCAATCGCATGCGCGATGCCCTGCGGCGCAGGCGCCCAGACAGTGTCGAGCCGTTGCAGGTGGCCGGCATGCCCAGTGAGCTCCAGCCGTTGCTGGAGACCCAGAACCAGCTGTTCGTGCGCATCGCCCAGACCATCGAGCGCGAGCGGCGCCTGACCGACGATGCCGCCCATGAGCTGCGCAGCCCGCTGACAGCCATCAAGACCCACCTGCAGGTTGCTCGCATGACCGAGGGCACGGTGCGCGAACAAGCGCTCGAGCATGCCGAACAGGGCGCCGATCGCATGCACCGGACCCTGGAGCAATTGCTCATGCTGGCACGGGTGGAGGGTAGCTTGTCGTTCGACGACGGTGTGCAGTGCAGTGCCGAGCAAGTCGCGCGTCAGGCGGTGCAGGACGCCGGGGGTGGTGACAACCGCAGGATCGTCCTGAACTTGCCGCCCGAGGCGGCCCAGGTCTACCTGAGCATGCCCGCACCGCTCGCGGTGGCGGCGCTGCGCAACCTGCTGGACAACGCCTTGCGCCATGGCGGTGACGATGCGGTGGAGCTGGAGGTACAGGCCGTGGAGGGGCAGGTGGGGTTCATGGTGCGCGATCACGGGCCAGGCATTGCCGAGGCAGACCTCGGGCACCTGACCGAGCGTTTCTGGCGTCATGGCCAGAGCAGCGGATGCGGACTTGGCTTGGCCATCGTTCAGGCAATTGTGCAGCGCTGTGCGGGTAGCCTGAAATTCGATAGCCGAAGTGATGGGTTGAGGGTGGTATTGCAGGTGCCGGCGCGGCCTGCGGGGTGATCCTGGGCGTTGTCTGAACATTCTGGGGCCCAAAGCACGCAGTGTAAGAGGTGGTTGAGCAAGCTAGTTCTTTTATAGTCGGTGAAGATGTCTACTGCTACCTATTCTGGTAGACTTCTCGATCTATAATCATTGCAGTTGCAGTTGCAGTTGCAGTTGCAGTTGCAGTTGCAGTTGCTCTTGCTCTTGCTCTTGCTTCTAAGCGCGCGGTAGTTCAGGCGCCGCAGATCGCGACTTCAGGAGGCCGAGCGCAGGGCTTGCGGAGGGAGGTGACAGGCATGGATGCCTGTCAAGCGCTGGGCCCCAGGATGGGGCC